>DATHAO010000068.1:0-16903 GCA_035296625.1 Acidimicrobiales bacterium
TCCTGCCCGGTCCCATGCGGCACCACCCTGCGTGGCAACCGGGTTAGGTTCAGATTGCCGCCGCAGGCGGCGCCGACCGTAGGTCCGCCAAGTAGGTCCACCAAGATGGTGACAGGCCATTGGATCAATCGCGCGAAGCGCACCACACGTTGCGGCCGCTCCACTCCCCCCGAGGGGGGCCAGCCCAGGATGAGGGCGAAGGTGCGACCGTTCAGGAGTGGTGGCTTGGACGGGGACCCCAGTCGCTGTGGCGGGGACGGAACGGCAGCTCGGCGATCACCTTGCGGTGACTGCCATCGGGATACATCTTCATTAGCTTGTACTGCTCGCGTTCCAGGTTCTCGATCCGGAAGACGATCCAGCGGCCGTCCGGGGAATACGAGCCGGCGAAGGCGCCCCATGCGCCACCGCGGTAGTGGGTCAGCAGCCGCAGATGGGTGCCGTCGGGGCGGACGGTGGCCACATTCGGGGAGCGACCGTTGGGGTAATCGGCGTCGGTGGTAATGAGGATGTGCCGGCCGTCAGGCGCCCAGTCGTGCTTGATGGCCACCTCGTACCGGTAGGGAACGAGCTTGCGCAGGTGGCTGCCGTCGATGTTGACGGCGTACAGCGCCTGCAGCAGCCCATCCACCTTGTGGCGGACGAAGGTGACCGTCTTGCCGTCCGGGGAGACGTTGGGGTCGCTGTCGCACTCGGCGGGGAACGGGTTGCTCGTCAGGCGCCGGAGGCCGGTGCCGTCGTCACGCATGATGAAGATTCCGTCTCCGGTCGGCTGGTCGATACACACCTCGGCGACCAGGTGGTGCCCGTCGGGGGTGAAGGCCGGCTGGTGGAAGCCACTCCGGAAGCGGGGCGGCGTCAGATCGCGGATGCCAGTGCCGTCGGCATTCATGATCATGACGCTGGCGTGGGTCTCCGCGGCGAGCTCGAACGCGATCCGGCGGCCATCAGGCGACCACTCTGCGTTCACGGCCTCGTCGGTGACGTGGGTGAGCTGGCGCAGATGGGTGCCGTTGGGCTTGATGGTGTACAGCTGGGCGCCTGAGCCGGTGTCGGCGTGGAACAGGATGAGCCCGTTCTTGCCGGGCGTGGTGGCGATGGCTGCTCCGCCACCGACGGTTATCAGCCCTAGCATGCTCAGGGCCGCGACGGTACCAGCACGATCAGTCGCCGCATGGCGACCACCACCCTCCCTGTGCTGCGATCCCTCAGGGGATACGCGTCGGTCCCTGACGCTATGCGTCCTGATAAATGTGGTCAATACGGATTTTGCGGCGTTGGAGGCACGCGGTCGCAAACCGCCAGCGGGCTCTGTCGAGGTTGAGCAACTGCAGGCGGCGCGGACCGCAGGTCCGCCAAGATCGCGGACAGGCCGTTGAATCAATCGCGCGAAGCGCACCTTGCGGCCTGGCCGCTCCACTCCCCATGAGGAGGGCCAGCCGGCGGGTACGAGCTTCCGCTTGCCTTGCTATTCGAGGTAGTCGCGGAGCTTCTGCGACCGGTGCGGGTGGCGCAGCTTGGCCAGCGTCTTGGACTCGATCTGGCGGATGCGCTCGCGGGTGACCCCGAACTCGCGGCCCACCTCCTCGAGCGTGCGGGCCTGCTCGTCGTCGAGGCCGAACCGCAACCGCACGACCTGCTTCTCGCGGTCGTTGAGCTCGTCGAGGACGTCACGCACGGCGTCCTGCAGCATCTGGCGGGTGGCGGCGTCGAGCGGCTCCTCGGCGCTCTCGTCCTTGATGAAGTCGCCGAGGTAGGAGTCGTCCTCCTCGCCGACGGGCGAGTCGAGCGACAGGGGATCGAGGGATATGCGCTGGATCTCGCGCACCCGCTCGGGCGTCATGCCGACGCGCTCGGCCAGCTCGTCGACCGTGGGCTCGCGCTCGAGCTCCTGCACCATCTGGCGCTGCATGCGGTGCACCCGGTTGATCGACTCGACCATGTGCACCGGTATGCGGATCGTGCGGGCCTGGTCGGCGATCGACCGGGTGATCGCCTGGCGGATCCACCACGTGGCGTAGGTCGAGAACTTGAAGCCCTTGGTGTAGTCGAACTTCTCGACCGCACGCATCAGGCCCATGTTCCCCTCCTGGATCAGGTCCAGGAGTTGCATGCCGCGGCCCACGTAGCGCTTCGCGATGGAAACGACGAGGCGGAGGTTCGCCTGGATCAGCGCGCTCTTGGCCAGGTCACCGTCGTCGGCCAGGCGCTGCAGCTCCTGCGACTCGTTGGCGGGCAGGGCGCCCAGCGTGCCGCTGGCTTCGGCCTCTGCGAGCTGCATCGAGGCCAGGGCCCCGGACTCGATGCGCTTGGCCAGCTCGACCTCTTCGGAGGCGACCAGCAGGCGCACACGGCCGATCTCGCGCAGGTACATGCGGACGGGGTCCGATGTGCCGGTGCCCCGCTCGTCGGCCCGCCCGTTGTCGAGCCGGGCTCGGCGGCGGAGCATGTTGGACAGCCGGCGGCCGCGCGGGTCGAACGCCGCCACGCCGGAGCCGTTGGACGACCCTATGGCCGAAGCCTCGATCTCGTCGACCGTGTCCATGTCGCCCACCTCGATGTCTTCGACGGTGATGCCGGCCTCGGCGCAACGGCGCAGGATCGTGGCCAGCACTTCTGATGTGAGCTCGACGCGCGGCAGCGCGCGGACGAGATCGTGTTGGGTCAGTCGACCGGAGCGGCGAGCCTGAACCAGGAGCCGGGCAAGAGGGGCCTCAACCGAGCCGTTCCAGGCGTCGAGCGTCGATGGCGTCTCAGTCATCCCCCGTCTCCAACCCGTTGTTCGAGCCAGGCTAGCAATCGGTCCGCCGATTGGGTCGCTGACCGGGGATCCTTGTGGTCCAGCCCGCTCAGCATCTCCCGCAGGGCGATCGTGTCCCGCAGCACCGCGTCGGGGTCCTCGGCGCTGGTGGCGTTGAGCAGGCGCATCTCCCGCTGCACCACGCCCCTGAGCAGAAGGCAGAGGCTGTCGAGCGGCTCGTGCGTGGGCTCCTCGACGAGCAGCCGGGACAGCAGCGCCGCCGCCTCGGGCGGGGCCGCGGCCCTCGCCGCCTCGTGGGTCTCGTGCTCAACGAGGAGCCGGAACACGGCGACGTGCGCGGGCTCGTCGAAGACCGCCTCGCTGAGCCACGCACCCACCCCGGCGGGGTTGTGCAGGGCGTGGCGCAGCACCTCGAGGGCCGGCCGCTTCCGGTCCGCGGCGAACGCCCGGCGCTCGCTGCGGGCGGCCTGCGAGGCCCCCGGCGACCGCCGGCGCTCGGCCGGCGGCGTGGGCAGCCCCGGACGCGTGTCGCTGCCGCTCGGGCCGGACTGCGGGCCGCCGGGCCGAGCGCCGCGTGGGTCGCCCGGGGGTGGCCCGTCCTCGCGGGCCCCGAAGTCCGGGGGCAGCTCCTCGGGGGCGTTGGGCACGGGCACCGCACCGGGGTCTCCGGGCGGCGGCGTGTCCGCGCCCCGGTCCGGCGGGCCCCGGCGGGCCTCACCGGCGGCCCGGCCGGGACCGCTGCCGCGCGGGTCGCCGCCCGGCGCGGGCGTCGACGGGCCACCGGCCGGCGGCACCGCGCCGTCCGGGGCGCCTGCGCCACCACCAGCACCGGCGGGCGCGGATTCCCCGTGATCGCCGGCACCGGGGGCCGCACCGGCGGGCGGGCCCCCACCGCCGGCCGGACCACCGGCGGGGGGGCGGCGTCCGTCGCCGGGACCGCTGTCGCTCCGCCCCGGCGGTCGACCGTCGCTGCCGGCGGGGCGGGTCCGGTCGGACGGCGCGCCCCTCCCCCGCCCCGGCCCGGCGCCGCCGCGGCGGCCACGGGTGCCCGATCCGCCGCCCAACCTCCCACCCGACGAGCCGGTCGCCGCCGACCCCGATGGCCCCGACACGGCCGACCGCGACGACGCGGACCCGCCGGCCGGGCGGCGGGCCACGGCGCGCACCTCGTCGGCGAGGCGGCGGCGCATCAGGTCGGGGTCCACCCGGCAGCGGGCGGCCACGTCGAGGGCGTACTGGTCGCGGACCAGCTCGTCGGGGTGCTCGGCCACGATGGCGATCGCCCGCTGGGCGATCCGGGCCCGCCCCTCGGGGGTCGACAGGTCGGCGGCGGCGAACGCCCGGTCGAGCCGGAACCGCATGAACGGCCGGGCGGCCTCGACGGACGCCGGCAGGCGCTCGGGATCGGTCTGGGCCACGTCGCCCGGGTCCTGACCGGGCGGCAGGTCGGCCACGCCCACCTCGAGGTCGTGCTCGCGCTCCCACCGGTAGAACCGCTCGGCGGCCGCCTGCCCGGCGCCGTCGGCGTCGAAGGCCAGGACGAACTTTCGGGCGAAGCGCCGCAGCAGCTTCACGTGGTCGTCGGTCAACGCCGTGCCGCACGGGGCGACGGCGAGCGGCACGCCCACCCGGTGGAAGCCGATCACGTCGGTGTAGCCCTCGCACACCACGACCGTGTCGGCCGACACCATCGCCTTCTTGGCCCGGTCCAGGCCGTAGAGCACGCGGCTCTTCACGTACAGCGGGGTCTCCGTCGTGTTCCAGTACTTGCCGCGGTTGCCGGGCCCCTCGCCCCCGGGCAGGATCCGCCCGCCGAAGCTGATGGTGCGGCCCTGGTCGTCGGCGATCGGGAACAGGATGCGGGCGCGGAAGTGGTCCTGCACCCGCCCCCGGCTGATGCGCCCCAGGCCGGTGTCGCGGGCGGTGGCCTCGTCGAGCCGCAGCGCCCGGCACAACTCGTCCCGCCCATCGGGCGCCCAGCCGATGCGGAACTCGCGCACGGTGTCGCCGTCCATGCCCCGCCCCCGCAGGTAGCGGCGGGCGGCACCGGCGTCGGACCCGGTGAGCAGGCGCTGGTGATACCACTCGACGGCCCGCTCGAGCGTGTCGTACAGGCGAGCCCGCTTCCTGCGGCCCTCGCCCTGGTGGGGATCGTCGTAGCGCAGCGTCACGTTGGCCCGCGCGGCCAGCCACTCGACGGCGTCGGGGAACGTCAGGTTCTCCTGGCGCTGGACGAAGTCGATGACGTCGCCGCCGACCTGGCACCCGAAGCAGTGGTACACGTTCGTCTGGCCGTTGACCGAGAACGACGCGGTGTTGTCGCTGTGGAAAGGGCAGCGCCCCATGTGCTGGGCGCCCACCTTCCTGAGCGGCACGTACTGGCTGACGATGGCGACGATGTCGGAGGCGGCCCGGACCGCAGCCACGTCCTCGTCGTTGATGCCCATCGTCGCCGGAGGCTACCGGCGGGGCCGGGCCTCGCCCGGGGGGTTCCCGGGCCCCTTTCCGCGCATCGCCCGCCCGACGTCGCCGGCGGCGGCGCGGGCCTCGGCCGTGATGTCGTCACGGGCGGCTCGCAGCTCACCGACGACCTCGGCCTTGGCGGCCTTGAGCTCGTCGACCGGGCGGCGGGCCCGCCCCTTCGCCGACGCCTTCGCGGCCTTGACCTCGGCGCGGGCCTCGTCGAACGGCCGGCGAGCCTGGGCGGCGACCTCGTCGCGTAGACGGGCGAGCTCGTCGTGGACGCGGCGCAGCTCGTCGCGGTGGGCGGCCAGGTGGGCCCGCCAGCCGTCGGGGCCATCCGCGGGCTCGTCGCCCCCGTTGCCACCACGGGCGGCCGCAGCTGTGGCGGCCACGGCGGCCGCGGCCGCGCCGGCCAGCCGGCCGGCGACGGCGGGATCGACACCGACCTCGACGTCGGGCCCCGTGCGGGCCTCCGGTTCCCCGCCCGCCGCCCACCCGTGGCCGTGGCCGTGGGCCGCGCCGGATGCCTCGCGTCCTCGCCCGCGACCCCCGCCGCGAGCGACCGCCGGCTGCGGGCCCCGCCGGGGGGCGGCCACGTTGCGGCCCCAGAAGCGCGCCCCGTGCTCGCGCCGGACGCTCTCGTCATAGCCGGCCTGGGCGTCGGCCAGCTTGCGGAGCAGCCGGGCGAGCGTCACCTGCTCGTCGGACTCGAGCTCCCAGAAGCCGCTGCGGGCGCCGTAGACGGCCTCCTCGGCCTGCGCGCGCACGGCCCGGCCCTGGTCGGTCAGCTCGACCGTCTTCACGCGTCGGTCATGGGTCGCCACCAGGCGCCGGGCGTAGCCCCGGTGCTCGAGGCCGTCGACGACCACGGTGACGAACGACGCGTCGCACCCCCAGTCGTCGGCCAGGGCCCGCATGGGCTTGGCCTCGTCGGGGTCGAGCTCGAGGAGCGCCTTCAGCATGGGTGGGGTCAGGCCCACCTCCTCGGCGGTGCCCATGAAGCGGCTCTGGTTCTCGGCGGAGAAGAACAGGTCACAGATCGCTCGCCAGATCTCCTGGGCGACGTCAGCGCGGTCCACGAGGCGAAGAGTACCGGGTGAGACCATTCCTTGACGGGTTACAACTTTTTTACCGGAAATATGGTTGACCGTGATCAACGATCTGGGTGACCATGCCCCGCATGACCCCATCCGCCATCCGGACCGAGGGCCTCGTCAAGTCCTTCGGCGCCGTGCAGGCCCTGTCGGGCATCGAGCTGTCCGTCCCCGCCGGCACCGTGCTCGGCCTGCTCGGACCGAACGGAGCCGGCAAGACGACCGCCGTGCGCATCCTCACCACGATCCTCCGGCCCGACGCCGGTCGCGCCGAGGTGCTCGGCATCGACGTCGCCCGCCACCCCCAGGCGGTCCGCGAGCGCATCGGCCTGGCCGGCCAGTTCGCGGCCGTCGACGAGAATCTCACCGGCCGGGAGAACCTCATGCTGGTCGGCCGGCTGGCCCACCTGCCCCGGGGCCGGCTGCGACCGCGGGCCGGCGAGCTGCTCGACCGCTTCGGCCTGGGCCATGCCGCCGACCGGCCCGTCCGCACCTACTCGGGCGGCATGCGCAGGCGCCTCGACCTCGCCGCCGCCCTCGTCCACCGGCCGCCGGTGCTCTTCCTCGACGAGCCAACGACCGGCCTCGACCCGGGCAGCCGCAGCGATCTGTGGGACGTGATCTCCGAGCTGGTCACCGAGGGCGCCACCGTGCTGCTCACCACGCAGTACCTCGAGGAGGCCGACCGCCTCGCCGATGCCGTGGCCGTCATCGATCAGGGCCGGGTCATCGCCGAGGGCACGCCCGACGAGCTCAAGGCCGGCCTCGGCACGACGATCGTCGAGATGGGTTTCGACGACCCGGCGACCGCCGCCCGGGCTGCCGACCTGTTGCGGGCCAGTGGCGAGGGCACGGCCGCCGTCCAGGGTGCGACGCTCGAGCTGACCGTCGTCGACGGCGCGCGGACGCTCGTGCGGGTGCTGCGCGCCGTCGACGCCGACGGCCTGGTCCCCACCACGGTCGGGGTGCGTGAGCCCAGCCTCGACGACGTGTTTCTGACCCTCACGGGCCACGGCGCCGACGAGCCCCCCGGCGAGGCCGGCACCGACGGCTCCGCCCGCAACCAACCCCTGGCCGGGGTGGCCGCCCCGTCCGGCAACGGTGACAGCCCCGACCACGATCGAGGTGCCCGATGACCGCCACGACCCTGTCCGCCGGCCCGGCCACTACCACGGGCCCGCCGTCCCCGCCCGCCGACGAGCTGGGCACGAGCCGCTCGCAGCTCGGCCACGCCGTCGCCGACGCCGTGGCCGTCACCGGCCGGAACCTGATCACGTATGTCCGGCTGCCCCAGCTGCTCGTCTTCTCGACGATCCAGCCGATCATGTTCGTGCTGCTGTTCCGCTACGTGTTCGGCAACTCGATCGTGCTTGGCGACCCGTCGATCGACTACGTGAACTACCTGATGCCCGGCATCTTCGTGCAGACCGCCGTGTTCGGTGCCGCCGGCACCGGCATCGGCCTCGCCGAGGACCTGCAGAAGGGCCTCGTCGAGCGGTTCCGCTCGCTGCCGATGGCCCGCTCGGCGGTGCTGGCCGGCCGCACGTTGGCTGACGCGGCCCGCAACGTGTTCGTGCTCCTGCTCATGACCGCCGTCGGCTTCCGCCCACAGGGTGGGGTCCTCGCCTACCTGGCCGCGCTGGGCCTGGTGCTGCTGTTCGCCTACGCGTTGTCGTGGATGGCGGCGACGGTCGGTCTCGGGGCGTCGAACGCCGAATCGGCCCAGGCGGCGATCTTCCCGCTGCTGTTCCCGCTGACGTTCGCATCGTCGGCCTTCGTCGATCCGTCCCGCATGCCTGGCTGGCTGCAGGCCTTCGCCGAGCACCAGCCGGTGACGATCACGGTCGACGCCGCCCGCCACCTCGTGCTCGACCAGCCCGTCGGATCGTCGGTCCTGGGGTCGATCGCCTGGTCCCTGGGCATCGTGGCGGTGTTCGGCCCGCTCGCCGTCCGGCGCTACCGCCGGGCCGCCTGACCGTCGGGCCCGGCGGTCCTCCGGTAGCGCTCGGCTGCGGCGGCCGGGGCGTGCCGACCGCCGGGCCCGACCTCCTCGACACCCTCGCCGCCGATGGCGCCCCCCGGCTCGACCGACGTGGGGATCGTCGGCGCCACCGGTGACGGGCGGCGGACGTCGCGGGTCGGGAGCATCGCCACCGGCCGGGCGTCTTGGCGTCAACGGTGTGGCCTCAAACCTGCGCAGTGTGTGGATCTCCTCCACGTGGGCAGTGGAGGGCCCGTGAGCGACCTGCAATTCGTGTCGGACGACAGCCCGGGGATACGCCGGCGCGGCAAGAGCCGCTTCCGCTACATCGACCAGCTCACCGGGGAACCGGTGAGCGACCCGGACGAGATCCGGCGCATCCGGTCCCTCGCCGTGCCCCCGGCATGGACGGACGTGTGGATCTGCTCGAACCCGATCGGCCACCTCCAGGCCACGGGGCGCGACGCCCGGGGCCGCAAGGTGTACCGCTACCACCCGCTGTTCCGTGAGCAGCGGGAGCAGGCCAAGTTCGACGAGCTGCTGCCGTTCGGGCACGTGCGCGGCGACCTCCGGACGCAGGTCGAGTCGGATCTGGGCCTGCGAGGCCTGCCGCTCGAGAAGGTGGCGGCGCTCGTCGTCTCGCTGCTGGAGCGGACGTTCGTGCGCATCGGCAACGAGGAGTACGCCCGTCAGAACCGCACGTTCGGACTGACCACGCTGCGGGACCACCACGCCGAGATCAACGGCGCCGAGGTCACGTTCTCCTTCCGGGGCAAGGGCGCGAAGGACTGGGAGATCGGCTTGGAGAGTCGCCGCCTGGCCCGCCTCGTCAAGGCGTGCCAGGACCTGCCGGGACAGGTGCTGTTCCAGTACCTCGACGACGACGGGAACCCCGCGCCGATCACGTCCACCGACGTCAACACGTACCTGCGCGAGCGCAGCGGCCTCGACCTGACGGCCAAGTCGTTCCGCACCTGGGGTGGCACGCTCCTCGCCGCCTGCGAACTGGTCGAGATCGAGCGACCGGCGAGCCAGCGGCTGCGCCAGCGGGCGGTCAACGAGGTGATGTCCATCGTGTCGGACGTGCTGGGCAACACGCCGACGGTGTGCAAGCGCTCGTACGTGCACCCGGTGGTGGTCGAGGCGTTCGAGGAGGGGTCCCTGCCGAAGGTCTGGGACGAGGGTCCCCGCCGCGACGGCTACGGCCTGACGGCCGACGAGCGCCGCCTGCTCCACCTGCTCGAACGCACCACAGCCTGAGTCGGCCTGACCCGGCCGGTGGCACAGCGTTGCGGTCGGTCGCCCCGGGCCGCGTCGGGTCGCGAGACGCCGAAGCTGCCGGGCGGCGTGGCTACGGCCTGCGGGGCTCGTCCGCCCGCGTCCCGACGGACGCCCCGGGCGCCTCGGCGACGCCGTTCGGCCGACGGGGCTCGACGAGCGCGTGCTCGCTCCCCGGCTCGGTGCCGGCGCCGGAGCCCACCTCGTTCTCCTCCTCGTCGGGTGCCGTCCTCTTGATCGAGATGAAGATCGACGCCGCCAGCACCAGGGCGATCACGGCCAGGCTGGCGAAGGTGGGGATGTGGTACCACTCGGCCACGATCATCTTGACGCCGACGAACGCCAGGATGACCGCAAGACCCTGCTGCAGGTAGGCGAACCGGTCGCGCAGGTCGGCGAGCAGGAAGTAGAGCGCGCGCAGGCCGAGGATCGCGAAGACGTTCGAGCTGAACACGATGAACTGCTCGCGGCTCACGGCCAGGATCGCCGGGATCGAGTCGACGGCGAACACCACGTCGCTCGTCTCGATGACGATGAGCACGGCGAACAGGGGCGTGGCCAGCAGCTTGTGGCCATGGCGCACGAACAGGTGCTGACCGTTGTACTCGGTCGTCGACGGCACCACCCGCCGGACGAGCTTCAGCACAGGGTTGTTCTCGGGGTGGACCTCCTCGCCACCGCTCCGCACGAGCCGAAACGCGGTGAACAGGAGGAACCCTCCGAAGACGAACAGCAGCCACTCGAAGCTCTCGAGCAGCGCCACGCCGGCGAAGATGAACGCGAAGCGCAGCACGAGCGCGCCGAACACGCCCCAGAACAGCACCCGGAACTGATACGCCCGAGGAACGGCGAAGAAGCTCATGATGATCGCCCACACGAAGACGTTGTCGACGCTGAGGCTCTTCTCGATCAGGTAGCCCGAGATGTACTCGCCGGCCGCCTGGCCGCCGTGCCAGGCGAAGATGACGCCGGTGAAGGCCACGCCGATGCTGATCCACACCGCCGACTCGATGGCGGCTTCCTTCGTCGTCGGGACGTGGGGCCGGCGATGCACGAGCAGCAGGTCGCCGACGAGCAGCACCGTGACGAAGGCGAGGAACACCACCCACACCCACACGGGCACGTCGAAGCTGGCGAAGTTGCCGTCGGACGACGACTGTTCCGACGCGAGGACGGCGAACGACACTGGGGGCTTACCTCCGGCTGCGTACCACGGGGACCAGCCGAAGGTCTCGCCCGCCGCACGGGCCGTGCCCACCGGGCCCGCGGCCGTGGTGACGATGTGGCACGTCGGGGCTACTCCCCCTCGGTGCGTTCACCCTACCGGCGACGACCGCCCACACCCTGCATCGACGCAGCCTGGGCCTCGATGATCGCCTGACCGGCCGCCAGCCGCGCCACCGGCACCCGGTACGGCGAGCACGACACGTAGTCGACGCCGGCCTGCTGGAAGAAGGCGATGGATGCGGGGTCGCCGCCGTGCTCGCCGCACACGCCGAGCTTGAGGCCCTTCCTCGTGGCGCGCCCGCGCTCGACCGCCAGCTCGACGAGCTCGCCGACCCCGGCGGTGTCGATGGTCTCGAACGGGTTGCGCCGCAGCAGCCCCCGCTCCAGGTACGCGGGCATGACCCGCGTCTCGACGTCGTCGCGGCTGAACCCGAACGTCATCTGGGTCAGGTCGTTCGTGCCGAAGCTGAAGAAGTCGGCCACGTCGGCGATCTCGTCGGCCCGCAGCGCCGCCCGAGGCGTCTCGATCATCGTGCCGATCGTGATGTCGACCTTGCGGCGCACGCCCTTCAGCGTCTCGGCGACGGCGTCGGTGATCCACTGCCGAGCCTCGGCCATCTCCTCGCGGGTGACGGTGAGCGGAACCATGATCTCGACGACCGGCGTGCCGCCGGCCTTCGCCCGCTCCAGCGCCGCCTCGACGAGGGCCCGGACCTGCATGGCGTACAGCCCCGGCTTGAGCACGCCCAGCCGGACGCCCCGCGTACCGAGCATGGGATTCTGCTCGCGCCAGTCGAGGGCGGCGGACAGCAGCTCGCGCTCGGCGTCGTCGAGCCCGCCGGACGCGTCGCGCACCCGCAGGTCCTCCGCGCTGGGCAGGAACTCGTGGAGCGGCGGGTCGAGCAGGCGGACGGTGACGGGCAGACCGTCCATCGCCTCGAGGATGGCGGCGAAGTCGGCCTTCTGCGCGCCCCGCAGCTTCTCGAGGGCTGCGGCCTCTCCGTCCGGCGTGTGCGCGAGGATCATCTCCCGCACGATCGGCAGCCGGTCCTCACCCAGGAACATGTGCTCGGTCCGGCACAGGCCGATGCCCTCGGCGCCCAACTCGCGGGCGGTGGCGGCATCGGCGCCGGTGTCGGCGTTCGCCCGCACGCCCAGGCGGGCCCGGCGGGGGTTGCGGCCCGAGCGCACGGCGTCGGCCCAGCCGAGGATCGTGTCGAGCTCGGCGGAGGCCTCGGACGACGTGAGCTCGGCCTCGCCGAGCACGACCTCTCCGGTGGCGCCGTCGAGCGAGACGACGTCGCCCTCGGCGACCTTCGTGTCGCCCACGCTGAACGACGCCCCGTCGATGTGGATCGCCTCGGCGCCCACGACGGCGGGGATGCCCCAGCCGCGGGCGACCACGGCCGCGTGGCTCACCAGGCCGCCGCGAGCCGT
This sequence comes from Acidimicrobiales bacterium, assembly GCA_035296625.1. Lineage (GTDB taxonomy): Bacteria > Actinomycetota > Acidimicrobiia > Acidimicrobiales > VFJN01 > DATCLS01. Next base: position 12,242 of record DATHAO010000068.1, read on the forward strand.
GAGGATGCCCTCGGCCACCTGCATGCCGGCCACGTCCTCCGGCGAGGTCTCGGTGCGGACCAGCACGACCTTCTCGCCGCGCTGCGCAGCCTCGACCGCCGCCTCGGCGGTGAAGTAGGCGCGGCCGACCGCGGCTCCCGGCGACGCCCCCAGCCCGGTGGCCAGCACGTCGAGGTCGCCCCCGCCGAACTGCGGGTGGAGCACCTGGTCGAGGTGGTTCTCGGTGATGCGCAGGAGGGCCTCGTTGCGCGTGATCGACCAGCCCTTGCGGCGCTTCTGCGTCGTCATCTCGACGGCCATGCGGAGCGCGGCGCGCCCGGTCCGCTTGCCGACCCGGGTCTGGAGCATCCAGAGCTTGCCCTGCTCGATCGTGAACTCCGTGTCGCACATGTCGTGGTAATGCGCCTCGAGGCGGTCGAAGATCTCGAGCAGCTCGTCATGGATCCCGGGGAACCGCTCGCCCAGCTGACCGAGGTCGAGCGTGTTGCGGATGCCGGCGACGACGTCCTCGCCCTGGGCGTTGACGAGGAAGTCGCCGTAGGGGGCGTCCTCGCCGGTTGCGGCGTTGCGGGTGAAGCCCACGCCCGTGCCCGAGGTCTCGTCGCGGTTGCCGAACACCATGCACTGGACGTTGACGGCGGTCCCAAGGTCGTGCGGGATCTTCTCGCGCTCCCGGTAGGACCGGGCGCGGGCACCGTCCCACGACGCGAACACGGCCTGGATGGCGCCCCGCAGCTGGCGTTGCGGGTCCTGCGGGAACGGCTTGCGGGTCGCGTCCTTCACGATGCCCTTGAACGCCGTGCACAGCTCCCGCAGGGCCTCGGCCGGCAGCTCGGCGTCGCTTCCCACCCCGGCGTCCGCCTTGGCGGCGTCGAGGGCCGCGTCGAACGGCCCCCCGTCGAGACCGAGCACGATGCGGCCGTACATGGCGATGAAGCGGCGGTACGAGTCGTACGCGAAGCGCTCGTCGCTCGTGACCGCGGCAAGGCCCTTCACGCTGCGGTCGTTGAGGCCGAGGTTGAGGACCGTGTCCATCATGCCGGGCATCGAGAACTTGGCGCCCGACCGCACGCTGACCAGCAACGGGTCGGCGGCGTCGCCCAGCCGGCGCCGCATCGTCCGCTCGAGCCGCCCGGTGTGACGGGCGACCTCGTCGGTGAGGCCGGTCGGCCAGCCCGAGCGCATGAAGTCGCGGCAGGCGTCCGTGGTGATCGTGAACCCCGGCGGCACGGGCAGCCGCAGCACGGACATCATCTCGGCGAGGTTGGCGCCCTTGCCGCCGAGGAGATCCTTCATGTCCTTCGGCGGCCGCTTGTGGCGGTGGTCGAACGCGTAGACGTACGGCACGGCGTCCCCCCGGGTTGTGTGCGTCAGCTCGCGCCTACGTTACGGCTGGCCAGCCCCGTTCGGGGTACCAACCGGCCGGTGGGCCGACAACGTGTACATCAGCGGCAGCGCCGGCACACCCTCGGGCAGCCGGTAGGTGCCGGGCTCGCCGGCGTCGCGCACGAGGAACGGCCAGCGTGCGAACAGCGTGTGGTCCAGCTCGCGGAGCCGGTCGACCACGAGGCCGGCGCGCACGACGGCGGTGACCACCGCGCCGAGCCCGTGGTTCCACTCGATCGTCCGGTTGTTCGTCGTCTCCGCGGTGAGGTCGGCGTAGGTGCCGCCGTCGTCCCATTGGAGCGGGGCGTCGTGGAAGTAGGGATGCTCGACGGTCAGGTCGTCGTCGGCGAACACGGTCGTGATCGGGTGGAACTCGGCCAGGTACAGCCGACCACCGGGCCGCAGGAGCGACGCCACGACGGCCGCCCACCGCTCGACGTCCGGCAGCCAGTTGAGGGCGCCGAGGCCCGTGTAGACGAGGTCGAACCTGGCGCCGCCGACCAGACCCGCGGCGTCGTAGACGTCGCCGGCGACGAACCGGGCGTCGAGTCCAGCCCGCGCCGCGGCGTCGGTCGCGGCCCCGACCGCCGGCGTCGAGAAGTCGAGACCGGTCACCCGCGCACCACGCCGGGCCCACGACAGCGTGTCGAGCCCGAAGTGGCATTGGAGGTGGACGAGCTCGACGCCGGTCACGTCGCCCACGTCGTCCACCTCGAACGGGCGCAGGGTCGAGGCCGTGGCGTCGGCGACGAAGGCGTCGAGGCCGTAGAAGTCGCTCGCCGTGTGGATCGGCACCCGCTCGTCCCACCAGGCCCGGTTGAGCTCACGCCACGTCTCCGTCATGGCGCCAGGTTGCCAGGGGGGTGCTCGGCACGCCCGCGGTTCGCCGAGCGCGGGCTCGCGGCTCGCGTCCCCTCGAGGGTGTGTGCGCGGTTGCCGGACGTGCGATCGTCGGGGGGGACCTTGCGTTTTCGACGGACGCCAGCCGCATAGGAGTTGACGTGGACGCAGCGATCGAGCCCCGGCCACTGCCATGTTGACCGGGGGTCAGGGACCGAGCGCCGACGACCCCGCGGAACGGGCGGCGGCGATCGTCCTGATCGTCCTGGCCGGCGCCGTCCTGCTCATCCTCGCAACCGGCCACGTCTCTGCACTCCTGTTCTCCGGCGGGTGGCCTCACTACCCCCTCGACGAGGTGCCGGGCGTGCTCGGGCGGGCGATCACCCATCCGCTCGACCCGGCCGAGGGGTGGGACCCGGTCAACACCGGGGCCGACGTGCCCGGGCCGGTGGCCTGGTGGTTCACCCTCGTCCTGCTGCTGGCGATCGTGCTCGTGCCCCTGTTCCTGCTCGTGCGCCGCGCCGACTCCCGCGACGGGGGCGGTGGCGTCGCGTCCGTGTCCCCGGTGCGCCAGCGCGAGGTTCGCAAGCTCGCGCTGACCCGCGAGGATGAGGGCGAGCTGGTCGTCGGCACGATGGGCGGCCACGAGATCGCCGTGAAGGACCGGCGCAGCCTGCTCGTGCTCGGTCCCATCCGCTCGGGCAAGACGACCGCGGTCACGATCCCGGCGCTGCTCGAGTGGCCCGGCCCGGTGGTGGTCACCTCCACCGGCGGCGACGTGGTCGACCATACGATCGGCTGGCGCAGCCGGATGGGCGACGTCCACGTGTTCGACCCGCTGTCGACCACCCGGCACCGGGCGTCGGGGTGGTCGCCCCTGGCCACGTGCAGCACCTGGCTCGGCGCCCAGCACACGGCCTGGGACCTGGCCATGGCCGGCAAGGCGTCGATCGGCACCACGTCCGGCGTCGGCGAGTTCTGGTTCAGCTCGGCCGCCCGGTCGTTGGCCCCCTACCTCTTCGCGGCGGCCGAGTCCGCCCACAGCATGGGCGATGTCGCCCGGTGGATCGACTCGGAGGAGCGCGACGAGGTCCTGAACCTGCTCCGGCCGCTCGAACCGGACGCGGCCGTCGCCCACGCCGCCACGTTCCGCCGCGAAGACGCGGCGCGGGCCTCGCTGTTCCATGTCATGCAGCAGATCCTCGGCGCCTACCTCGACCCGACGGTGGCCGCCTCGGCGCTCCGTCACGAGGTCGAGCCGGCCGAGTTGCTCGACGGCGACCCCCACACCCTCTACATCGTCGCCCCCCACCACGAGCAGGCCCGGGTCCGTCCGCTGTACGCCGCGCTGGTCCGCCAGGTGCTCACGGCCGTGCACGAGCGGGTCGAGCACGGCCGGAGGCCGCTCGACGCCCCGCTGCTGCTCGTGCTCGACGACGCCGCCGACATCGCCCCGATCGAGGACCTGCCCACGCTCGCCGCCACCTCTGCGGTGGCCGGCATGCAAATGGTGACGGTGTTCCGCGACCTCACCCAGATCGAGGTGCGCCACGGCGAGGACGCCCCCAAGGTGCTGGCGAACCATCGGGCCAAACTGCTGCTACCCGGCACCGCTGGGGTCGACGCCGTGGCGTTCGCCGGGCGGCTGGGCTCCGACGCCGCGGCCGGCGAGGGCGAGGGCGGTGTCCGTCCCGCCGACCCGCTCGCCGCCCTGCCGCCCGAGCTGGCCCGCCACCTGCCCGCCGACGAGGCACTGCTGCTCTACGAGCAGAAGGCGCCGGTGCGGGTGCGGCTGCGACCCTGGTACAAGTCCCGTGAGCTGCGCCGCCGGGCCGGTGCCGCCCAGGACGCGCTGCTGCCGTCCGAGGGCGTCGACATGGAGACGCTCTCGCCGTTCATCGGGGACCCGGTCGGGCCCTCGGGCCCGATCATCAACCCGGTGCCGGACCCGCCGGCGTTCGATCCCACGTTCTCCGACGGCGGGGCCGCCCCCCACTTCCCGTCGAACGTGTCGCCGCTCGACGCCGCCCGCGCCCGCCTGCGCCGGCGGCGCGCGCCCTCCCACGACGAGGTCTGACGGCGCCGCCCGCCGGGGCGGCGCGGTGACGTGTGCGCGGGTCAGCCCCGCTTCGGCAGGATCGGGGCGTCGCGGCCGGTGCCGCCGGTGCCTCGAGGTGTCTCGCCGGAGGAGCCCTCCTCGTGGTACTCCTCCTCGACGTTCACCGACCAGATGTCGTGCTCACCCCGGCCGAGGATGTTCTCGACCGTGAGCATGGCGGTGTACATCGAGTGGTCCTGGTTGTTGTACTTGTGCATGCCGTTGCGCCCGATGGGGTGGACGTTGGCGGCGTGCTCGGCGAGCCAGCCCCGCAGGACGTCGACGTTCCGGCTGTAGGACTCGTCGTAGACCGGATAGGCCTTCGGCATGCGTACGAC
>DATHAO010000069.1:0-156382 GCA_035296625.1 Acidimicrobiales bacterium
TAGTTGCCGTCCGGGCCGGCAGCGCTGGAGGCAACCGTGGCGATGATCTCGAACGCAGGCACGACCGGCTCGTCGACCAGGTCTTGGTAATCCGCCGCCAGACGCTGGGCGCGGGCGATGGCCTCGCCCAGCGGTTGCTCACCGAGCACGCCGAGCGCGGGGGTCCCCGGGTGGCCGTAGAGCGCGGTCATCCGCCGGCCGGGGAACAGGAGCTGACCACCGCCCGGAAGCTGGACGCCGGTGGCTGCGACATCGAGCCGCTGCCGCAGGCGCTCCGTGGGCCCGAACCGGCTCCCCAGCGCCACGACGCTCTCCGGCCGGTCGTCGGCCATGGCGTCGATGACGGCGGCGTCGGCTCGGGGGTCGTCCCCGGTCATGACGATCACCTCGGCCCCGCTGGCTCGCGCCGTCGCGGCGGCCGCGAGGTCCGAGGGGGCGCGGCCCACCAGCACCAGCACGGAGTCGAGGGGGCCGGCGGCGGCCACCGCCGGCAGGTCGCCCGAGGTGCCTCCGTCGGGCGCAGAGGCCGTGCCGGCCGCAGGGGCGGCGGACTCGGCGTCGATCGTCAGCAGCGGGGGCCGGTCGCGGCCGAGCGCGGCAGCGGCCTCAGTAAGGCCGTCGGGTCCGACCGCTTCGGGCGACCCCAGGTCTCGGCCGGTGAGCGCCGAGAGCTCTCCCGGGGCGGTCGGCGCCGGGACGACGGTCGGAAACGCGGACCCCTCGCCGGTGCGGGCCTGCGCCCAGCCGATCGCCGGATCGCCGAAGGCGAGCACGGCGTCGGGGTCGAGTCGTGCCAGCTCATCACTGACTACGGCCGCGGAGCTGGCGCCGGCCTCGTCGGCGGCCGGGAGCAGCAGCGGCAGGCCCGTGGCGACGGCCACAGATGCTGCCCGGGCCTGAGCCGCGAGGTCGCCCTCGGCGGCGAGAAGGACGATGGGAGCGCGCTCGAAGAGCGTGGCGCTGGCGGCGACCGCCAAGCCGCTCGGCCCCTCCCCGGCGACGACGGTCGTGCCCACCGTCGGCGCGGTGACGCGCGGGCGTAGCGGTGACGTCTCGCCGTCGGGCTCCGACTGCCCGGACTGGTGATCGGCGGAGCAACCGTTCATCCACGCCGAGACGACCAGGAGGGCGACACCGAATCGCAGCGCCGCCGTAGGCCGTCTGGAAGTCGCCGAGCCCAGCACCGCTCCAGTATGAACGGGGTAGCCGCTCGGCGTCGGTCACATTGGGGCCTTCGGACCTCCGGGTGCCGACCGAGCATTGCGGAACGCCCACCCACGGTTGGAGGCTTCAGGCAGCGAGCAGGCGATCGAAGAACGCGTCGGCGTCCTCGATCGACTGCCGCGGCTCATCCACGAACCTGGTCTGGATCGCGCTCCAGCGATCCCATCCACTGGTTGCCGCCATCGAGAAACGGCAATTCGTCCTCGGCGATCAGAGACCGACGTCCCTCGGCTCGTGCTCAGCCATCACGGAATCCTCCGATCCCGCTCCCGCTCCAGCTCCTCGTCGTCTGAGCCGTCGGTGTCGGGACGCGGGCTCGTGTCCGCGGTGTCCAGCAGGTCGGCGAACAGGGCGCGGTAGTGCACCAGCGCTTGGCGCCGCTCCTCGGTGGTAGCGGCCGCGTCGCTGGACTCGCCACTCTCATGGTGGAGGCGGTTGGCGACGCGGTAATGCTCGACGACGTCGGGATGGTCGACCGAGAGCAGGTCGACCCGTTCCTCAAACTCGTTACCGACCGGGTAGCCGCGTTCCGCCATGACCTCCTCCAGCAGCGTCTGTGCGTCCTGGACCGCCGTTCCCGGTTCATCGACGAACTGGGCCTGCACCTGGTCCCATCTGCGCGCGTACGTCTCGTGCGCCGCGGGGCTCAGCGGCCTCAGCTCGAACTCCTCCCGGCGGGCGATCCGGTCTCCGAGAACCGATTCAGCCTGCTTGCGGTCGCCGCTCGTCCGTTCGATCGTCCGGTCGTACTCGGGACCGAACCGCTGCCTGAGGCGTCGGCTCTGCAGGTTGCGGTTCAGGGCCCACGCGGCCAACGCAGCGATCAGAACGACGGCGACGATGACGAGAATCCAGACAACGGTGTCGTCCATCTCGACCACCTTTCAACGTCATTAGGGGGCGTCTCCACCCCGTCGCTCTCTCTAGCCCGGCAGAAGCGGCGCAAACGCAAACTCGGTCCGCGGCCCTGCCGGCCTCCGCCGGGCTACGAGCGGCACGTCGTCGCCGTGGCGGTGCCTCGGCGGCCCCGCCGGCGGCCCGGACTGCGGCCCCAACGGCCGCCGGATCCGCCGACTCGGCGCCTCATCGGCCAGGCTCTGGCGTGCCGATCTCGACGTCCATGACGGGGCCGTTCCCCAACGAGTCGCGGCTGTCGGGCAGGATTGGCCGTTGACCAACCCGCCGACGGGTGCCCGATGACCGAGCCGCTGATGACCGACCGCGTCTTCAACAGGAGCGCCGCCGCCTCCTTCGGCAACGTCCCGGAACCGCCCCGCCGCGCGATCTGAGAGGGCACGTGATGTCGACAAGCGTGCAGCGGAGCGACAACGAGGGCGTTGTCCTCCGGCGACGACCGATCGGCCTGCTGCGCCACGAGGACGTCGAGATCGTCCCGCTCCCGCTCCCGGAACCTCCGCCAGGCGGGTTCGTGCTGCGGACGGACCGGATCGGGATCGACGCCACCGTGCGAAGTTGGCTGCAGGCCGGCGAGGGGTACTTCCCGGCTGTCGAGATCGGCGAGGTCGTCCGCAGCTCCGGCATCGGACGCGTCGTCGCCACGGACTCCCCGAACTTCCGGGAAGGCGATGTCGTCACCGCCTTGACCGGCTGGCAGCGCTACGTCGCGCTGAACGACGACATCCTCTCGACCAACGTCGGTCGACCCGAGACGGTCGATCAGCCAGCGCACATGGCCGTGTACGGCTCGGCGGGGATGACCGCGTACATCGGCATGCTCGAGGTCGGACAGGCCAAGCGCGGCGACCGGGTCCTCGTGAGCGCTGCGGCGGGGGCCACGGGCAGCATCGCCGCCCAGCTGGCCAAGCTGCAGGGCGCCACCGTCATCGGCCTCGCCAGCAGCGACAAGAAGTGCCAGTGGCTCGTCGACGAGCTCGGCCTCGACGACGCCGTCAACTACCGAACGGGCGACGTTCCGGCGAGCCTCAAGCGTCATTTCCCGAAGGGCATCGACGTCTACTTCGACAATGTCGGCGGCCCGCTCCTCGACCTGGCCCTCGCCCGAATCGCCAACAGCGGCAGAGTCGTGCTCTGCGGCGCCATCAGCTCGTACAACGACCAACACCGACCTCCCGGACCGTCCAACTACCTCAACCTCATCCACCGGCAGGCGTCGATGCAGGGCTTCCTCACGCTCAACCACTGGGATCGCTTCGGGGACATTCAACCGATCCTCGAGGATCTGGTGACCTCCGGCGCCCTCAAGTTCCGGATCGAGGTCTTCGAAGGCCTCGAGTCCGCCGTCGACGCATTGAACGCGATGTTCACCGGCCGCAACATCGGCAAGATCGTCATCGAACTCTGAGACAGGGCGACGAGCATCAATGCTTCGCACATCGCCATCCAGGGCGACCCAGATGGCGCGGTGCCGCCGGCCATCGGAGGCTCCACGGTGAGCGCCCTGGACCTCGAGCACCAGCTTCGAGTGCGGCGGTCGCCCGCGGCGCTGGGGCGGCTCGACGACGGGTTCAGGGCGGCGGCGGTGTCCCTACGGTGGGGGAGCCGCAGGGACACGTCGCCGTGGCGGCCGAGCGCCCTTAGGAGCAGGTGTTCGCGCCGCGGTCGCCGTCGGAGCGGGGGAACGCTCCGGTTTCGGCGTCCGGTGAGGTGCAGCCCGGTGCCGGGGACTGGACCGTCGAGTCCTCGGGCACGAGCGTCTGCTCCGCCATCGAGGCGACGCCGCCGGACGTGGCTCCAGCGTCAGCCGGGGTGGCCATCGTGCCGGCATCAGCGGGCGCCGGGGGCAGCGCAGCGGTGTCGGTGGCGCCGGCGTCCGTGCCTCCCGTGAAGCCCGGGACGGGGCCGGGCGCGGGCGCCGACGGCGAGGGAGCGGTGGCGGGCACCCCTGAAATCGGGGCCGGGGCCTCCGACGCCGGCACCGCGGCAGTCGGCTGCTCGGCACCGGCCTTGGCCGACGGGTCGGGGTCCCGACCGACCGTTCGCCACTGGATCAGGCCGATGGCGACTAGCGCAACCCCGAGCGCGAGACCAACGCGCACTGCGGGCGTCACGGCCCGGGTCCCGCGCCCGGAAGGGCTGTGACGGGGGGATCGGCCCGGCGGCGCAGCCGGGAGCGGACCGGGGCCGTGGCATCGCAGCTCGATCTCGGGGAAGGACCGGGCGCGGCCGGGGGCGGCCTCGATGGTCGTGACCGCACGCCGACCGGGTGCCACGACGGTGGTCCCCGCCGTACGGCCGTCCAAGGCGACCTGCCGAGTGGACGGGGCGTCGATCGTCGTGACCGCACGCCAATCGGGTGCCACGACGATCGTCCCGGCCGTACGGCGGTCAGAGGCGAGGTGCCGAGCGGGCCCGGTGTCGAAGCGCAACCGGCTGTTCGAGTCGGCATCGTCGTCCGGCGCCGGTGTTGCGCCGGCGCCGGCGCCGTGGAGAGCAGAAGTGGGGCCGCCGCGCCGCCGGCCTCGGCCGCGGACCGAAACCGCGTCACGCTCCCTGTCGATGTCGATGCCGATGGCCGCGCTGGTCGGCGGGCCGAGCGCATCGAGCAGGTGAGCCGCCGTCCGGTCCGGGGCCCACCACACCACGTCCGGGACCGCGGTCGCTCCTGACTCCGAGGATCGAGGGCGGCGGCCGAACGAGCGCGACCGGGATGCCGCGTCCGCACCGGCCTCGGGAGGAGACGGTGGGTCGACCAGCAGGACCGCGGCCTGGCGGTCGCGGGGCGGACTGCTGTGCTCGGCTGCCGAGCCCCGCCAACTCGCCCGGCCGTCCCGGCGCGCGACCGCACCGGGGTACCAACGTCCGTCCTTCGCCTGCCACCAGTCGGAGGGCGGGGTTCCGTATCGCCACCCGCCGCTCCACGCGCGCCAGTTCCGCCCGTCGCCCATGTCGCCCGCCTGTCCGTCCGTGCTCGGCGCCGAAGCGCCGTCCCACCGCCGATCGAGCTTCCGTCCGCTCGTCGGCGACCACCCAGCCAGCTAGGTGCACCGCCGAGAGTAGTACTCAATTGCGAGGAACGCCACGACTCACGTCGGCGACCATGAGGGGGGCGCCGGTCCCTGCGTCCCGCCGCGCGACCGATCGCCGTCGCCGCTGGACGCCTCGGATTCCTCACGGCGACGACGGGAACATCTCATCGTGGAGGGCGCGAGCCGTTGCGGGTATGCGACCGGCGAGCCGGTCCCACAGGGGCGGGCACGTGAGACGGAGCGACCACCGGTCGTCGCTGGAGCCGCCGGCAAGACCGAAGGCACGCAGGCGGCTGAGCGCCCGGACGAGCGCCGGGGCGCCCACACCGTGCAGGTGGGCCAGCTCGTCGGACGCGAGGACCTTCGGCTCGCCGTCGGTGAGCATCGCCACCACCGTTCCCCACACCAGCCAGGCCGTCGGCCCGATCACCGGGAGCCAGACCGCCCGGCTGTAGGCGCCGGCGACGTCAAGGACGCCTCCCGTGGCGTGCTCGCCGGCACCCGGACCCGGGCCCGAAGCGGTCGAGACGCCCGAGGACGACCCCGGCGGACTCGTCGGGCGCGCCACGCCGGGCGCTGACTCGGTGCTGCTGGATCCGCCGAGTACGGCCGCGCCCGGCCCGCCCTGTCCTGTGACGTCACCGATCGCCGGATCGGCGGACGACGGACCTGCCGACGGAGCGCCCGTGGACTCCGCTCCGGCCGGGTCGTCGGGCCCCGGCGACGCCACACCAGCCGGCTCGGGACGACCCACGAGCCACGGCTCGAACGTTGCCGTGGGCGGCATGCGCCCCGGCGTGGCCGACCAGCGCTCGACCGACGGTGCCAGGCGGGGCACGGCCTCGAGCACGCGCCCGAGGTCACGGTGCAGGTCGCGTGCGTCGTCCAGCGCCACCGCCCACGTGGGCAACGGGGGCCACTCGAGCAGCACCTCGACCTGCCGGTCACGCCGCCGGCCCCGGCCGGCCGTGATCTCGATGGTCACGTTGATGGCGCTCACCGCTCGATCCTCCGGACTTTCTGGTGCATCCCCGTGTCCCCATTCGTCGTCTGTCGTGACCGCGCCGACCGTGCGGGACCGGCACGGACCAGCCGCACCCGAGCCGAGCACGGGACGCGCGCAACCCCACGTGGCGTCGTCTTGTCGGTCGCCCAGCCGCCACACCGACCCCGGGAGCCCGTGGATCGGTGTGGCGGCGAAAGGCGACGAGCGGCCGGCCGAACCGACATTGCGGCGGATCGGAATGGCCGAGCGCTGACAAAGAGACTGTAGCCACAGGAATTCTGTGGTTGCAACAGCAACCGTGCTATGATCGCAGCCCGGTAGCCTGCCACCCGACTGCAAACATCCTGGTCAAACGCCGCAGACGGGGAGCCGAGATCGACATGACGGGCGCGTTCGGGCTGGTGGTGCGCTTCATCGTCACCGCTGGGCACGAGAGCGCCTTCGACGAGCTCGCCGCCGAGACCGTGCGCGAGATCGCCACCAACGAGCCGGGCACGCTGGTCTACGCCTGCCACCGGGTCGAGGGCGCGCCACGCCAGCGCACGTTCTACGAGCTCTACCGCGACCGAACGGCCTTCGAGGTCCACGAGTCCCAACCCCACGTTCGCCGGTTCCTGACCGAGCGCACCCCCCTGCTCGACGACGTCGTCGTCGAACGGCTCGACCTCACGGCGGCCGCAGGGATCGGCACGTCGTGAACACCCTCGCCGGCCTCACCTTCGGCGAGCGCGTCGCCTACATGCGCCGGCGTCGCGACATGTCCCAGCGCATGCTGGCCGCGGCCATCGACCGCTCGGAGAGCTGGGTGTCCCAGGTCGAGCGCGACGTGCTGCCGGTCGAGCGGCTGTCCGTGCTGCAGCGCCTGGCCGACGCCCTCGGCTGCAGCATGTTCGACCTCGAACCCAGCACGGCCTCGGTGCCGCGCTCCGGTCGCGAGGACGAGCGCACGCCGACGGAGGACCTCGACGGCGTCCGTGCCGTCCTCTCCGGCCACCCCGCGTTGCCAAGCGTGCTGCGTCCGGGCGGCGGGCCGGTGCCGGGCACCGACGCCGACCACGACGAGCTGGACCGGGCGATCGGCGAGGCCTGGGCCCTGGCGCACGGCGCGCAGCTGGCCGAGCTGGGCCGGGTGTTGGCCGAGGCGCTGCCGCAACTGGAGGCGGCGGTCCGCCAGGGAGCCGACGCGGCGACCGAGCGGGACCTGCACCGCCTCCGGGCCCGCGGCTACCAGGCCGCAGCCGCAGCCTTCGCCCGGTTGGACGAGCCCGATGCGGCCTGGGTGGCCGCGGATCGCGCCATCGCCGCCGCGGAGCAGGCGGGCGATCCCCTCGGTGTGGTCGCCGGCCTGTACCGCATGGCCCACGCCTTCCTGCGCCTCGGCCGCTACGGCCAGGCTGAGCGCATCGCCACGACGGCGCTCGACGCCCTCGACCCGCTCGTCGCCCCCGGTGTCCCGGACCGACCCGGTGGATGGGGTGCATCGCACCGGCCGGAGCCATCGGGCGACCGCGGCGCGGCGAGCGGCTCGGCGGCGAGCGGCTCGGCGGGCAGCGGTGCCGCCACGCAGGCCTCCGCCGCGGACGCGACCGGCCTCGCCGAGGCCGTCGACCCGCCGGCCGCCCTATCGCTGGCCGGCGCGATGCATCTGGTCCGGGCCGTGATCGCCGCTCGCGAGGGTCGGCGGGGTGCGGCCCGCGACGACGTCGACGCCGCCCGCCGGCTGGCCGCCCGTCTGGGCGGCGACCGCAACGACCACGACACCGAGTTCGGCCCCACGAACGTCGAGGCGCACGCCGTGGCGGTGGCCGTCGAACTTGGCGACGCCGGCGAGGCGCTCGAGATCGCCGAGGTCCTCGACGTGTCGACCCTCTCCCCCGAGCGCCGGGCCCGCTTCCTCGTCGACCTGGCCCGGGCGCACACCCAGCGCCGGCACCTCGCGGCGGCCACCGACGCGCTCGTCGAGGCCGAGAAGGTCGCATCCGAGCAGGTCCGGGGTCACGAGCTCGTGCGTGAGACCGTGCGCGACCTACTGCAACTGGCGGGGCGCAACGCTCCCGACGAGCTGCGCGGCCTGGCGCACCGCACAGCCGCCGTGCCGCTCTAGGGACCGCTCGACGCCCAGGCCTGCAGGTCGGCGTCGGTCTGCAGCAGCACCATCACGAACCGGCAGATCTCCCGCCCGTCGTTGCGGTAGACGTGGGACCGGTCGGCCCGGTACGACGCGGCGCAGCCTGGGCCCACGAGGTGGTCGACGCCGTCGACGCACAGCGTCAGCGTGCCGTCGAGCACGTGGACCATCTCGAGCGTGCCCTCGACATGGCCCTCCTCGCTGGCATGGGTGTCGCCGGGGGCCATCTCCCACCGCCACAGCTCGACGTGCTCCCGCTCGTCGGAGCCGACCAGCAGCCGGCCCGTTCCCCCGCCAGCGCCTGTCCACAGCGTGACGCCGCCGTCGGCCGGCACGACCTGCACGGGCGGGGCGTCGGCCGTCTCGATGAGCGCAGCGACCGTCACCGACAGCGCCTCGGACACCCGGCACAGCGTGCCCAGGCTCGGATTGGTGCGGGCGGCCTCGAGCTGGACGAGCATGCCCTTGCTCACCCCCGAGCGGGCGGCGAACGCGTCGAGGCTCCATCCCCGCGCCGTCCGGAGCCGTCGGACATTCTGCGCCACGGTGGCGACCACATCGGACGGGACGGACACGCGGTCACTCTACGGAACTAATGGTGCAATGCGCTGCACCGGTCCACTACAGTGACACGTGCGGTCACTCCAGTGCACCCACCTGGTGCGCCGCCACGACCCACCATGGCTGCTCTCCTCGCTCTCCTCTCCGCGCTCGCCTACGGCGTCGGCGACTTCTTCGGGGGCCTCTCGGCCCGCCGACTCCCGTCGTCGGCCGTCGTCCTGCGCACGCACGCGGCCGGGCTCGCCGGTCTTGTCGTCCTGCTGCCGCTCGTCGAGGCATCGCCGGGCGGTCACGACATCGTGGTCGGGGCGGCGGGCGGGGTAGCCGGTGGCCTGGGCGTCCTGCTGTTCTACCGGGCCATGGCCGAAGGCGCGATGAGCCTGGTTGCGCCGATCACCTCGGTGTTGACGGCCGTGATCCCCGTCGTTTACGGGCTGGCCACGGGCGACCGGCCGTCGCTGTTCGGCCTCGTCGGCATCCCGATCGCGCTCGTCGCGGTGACGCTGCTGGCCCGCGACCCCGGCGAGGCGACGCGAACCGGCCTGGCGCCGCGGCAGGCGCTCCAGGCGCTGGGGGCGGGCGTCGGCTTCGGCGTGTTCATCATCGGTCTCGACATGGCCAGCGACGCCGCCGGGCTCTGGCCGGTCATCGCCGGACGCACCACGTCGGTGACGCTGTTCGCCCTCGTGGCACTCGTCAGCCCCGCGGCTCGGGTCGGCTCCGGTGCCCGTACCGGGCCGGTGGTCGCCATGCTCGTCGCCTGCGGGCTGCTCGACGCCTGGGCGAACGCCCTGCTGCTCTTCGCCACCCACCACGGCATGATCACGCTCGTAGCCGTGCTCGGCTCTCTGTACCCGGCCACCACGCTGCTGCTGGCCCGCAGCGTGCTGGGCGAGCGGCTGGCCCGGCCTCAGCTCGGGGGCGTGGCTCTGGCCGGAGCGGCGGTCGTGCTCGTCAGCGTCGGCTGACGTCGTCGCGGCATCGCCGGTGTAGGCGCCCGGCGCCCGGGTAGACATCGTCCGTACGCGTCCGGCGAGCCCGACAGGAAACGCCGGCATCAGGAGGATGCGCAGATGGCAGCAGACGACAAGATGGACAAGGCCAAGGGCCGCGCCAAAGAAGCCGCCGGCGATCTGACCGGTGACCGCGACCTCGAGCGCGAGGGCCAGGCCGACCAGGCCGCCGGTGGCCTCAAGGCGAAGGTCAACCAGGTCGCCAACAAGGTCAAGGGATTCGTCGACAAGCGCTGACACGCCCGCGATCGACGCGCCCGTTCCCCGGTTCCCACCCGACCGGGGAACGGGCGCTGTCGCGTCCGGGCGCCCTCAGAGGCGGGTGACCGGCGGAAGCTGGGCCAGGAGCGCCTGGAGCAGCAGCGTCTCGTTCGGGTAGCGGGGCAGCGCCAGGGCGGCCGCGTCGATTCGGTCGGCGGCCTCGACGAAGGCGCGCCGTGGCCGACCGTCGACCAGCGCGTCGCGGTAGGCCGCGATCAGCGTCGCGAGGCCGAAGCGCAGCTCGGCGGTCCGGAACCGGCGGACCTCGCGCTTGTGCCGCGTCTCGAGGTCGCGCTTGCCGGAGCCCCGCAGGCCGTACGCCGCCACCTGCGCCTCGAGCTCCTCGAGCTCGGCGGCCTGCCGCTCGTGCAGCGGTCCGAGCGCGTCGCCGATCATCGCCTGCAGCTCGGCCACCAGCTCGGCCGCCTTGTGGCCGGTGCCGTCGAGCCGGCGCGGCACCTCCCGCCAGGCCTGGTGGCGCAGGGCCAGCCGGTCGTCGGTGGCCAGCGTGCGGGCGCGCTCGAGATCACCACCGGCCGCCACGGCGGCGGCTCCGGCCCGCTCCGCGTCGACGCCTTCGGCCACGAGCCGTTCGGCCACGGCCTCGTGGGTGAGGCCCGGCAGCTCGATCCGCAGGCAACGGCTGGCGATCGTGACCAGCTCCGGGACCACCTCGGTCGCGAGCAGCACGAACACCGTCGACGCCGGCGGCTCCTCGATCGTCTTGAGGAGGTAGCCGGCCGCCTCGTCCTCCATGTCCTCGGTGCCGAGGCCGAGGACGACCTTGCGCTGCCCTTCGACCGGGGCGAGCGTCGCGTGGCGCACGAGGCGCTCGGCGTCGCCCTTCCGGAACGTGTTGCCCTCGGGCTCGACCACCCGCAGGTCGGGGTGCTGCTCGGCGAGCGCGAGGCGCACGTGCCGGTCACGGGCCTCGCCGGCGGTGCCGGCCCCCAGCAGCTCTCCGGCGAACCCGCGGGCGAGCGCCCGCTTGCCCGAGCCGGTCGGCCCCACGAGCAGGTAGGCGTGGACCGGCGCCGCCACCGACGCCAGCAGCTGCCGCATGGCGGCCTCCTGGCCAACCACGCCCGACCAGGGGTCGGCCGGCTCCGGGCCGGCCGGGGGGACGTGGTCGATGGGAGCTGCGGGGGCGGGTCCGCTCACCCGTCCATGATGGCGTGCCCAGGACCGGTCTCCGCCACGCCCGTCGCCGGCACACCGGTCCGTCGCCGCCACACCGGTCGCCGCCACGCCCGTCGACGGAACGGTGGCCCGCCCGCTCGCCGGCACGCCGCCCGCCGGCACGCCGCCCGCGGCCCCGCTCAGGGCCGGACCGGTGCCGCCTTGGCCAGCGCCGGCACGCGCGCGGTGACCGCCGCCCACACCGCCGCCTCCACGACCTCGGGCTCGGGCGTGCCGTCGACGACCACCCACCGGTCCGGCTCCGCGGCGGCGAGTGCGTGGTAGCCGTCCGCCACCCTCTGGTGGAACGCGTCGCCGGCCGCCTCCATGCGGTCGGGGCGGGCGTCGATGCGGACGGTGGCGGCGTGGCGGGGCACGTCCAGCAGCACGACAACGTCGGGCCCGAGCCCGCCGGTCGCCCAGGCCGACAGCCGCCGGACCTCATCGAGCGGTAGCCCGCGCCCGTAGCCCTGGTAGGCGAGCGACGAGCCGACGTAACGATCGGACACGACGTGGCGCCCGGCGGCCAGCGCCGGCCGCACGACCTCGGCCACGTGCTGGGCCCGGTCCGCGGCCATCAGGAGCGCCTCGGCCCGGTCGTCGAAACCGGCGTTCGCCGGGTCGAGCAGCAGGCCCCGGATCGCGGCGCCGACCGCCGTGCCTCCCGGTTCGCGGGTCAGCACGGCGCCGAGGCGGGCGGCGAGCCGTGCGGCCTGGGTCGACTTGCCGGCGGCCTCGCCACCCTCGAACACGACGAAGCGCGCGGTCACACCCCCTCCTCCTGCCCCTCGGGCAACGATCGCAACGACAGCGCCGCCAGACTCCCGGCCAGCAGCATGATGGCCCCGGCCAGCCACAGCGTGATGCGCACGCCGGGCACGGCGATCTCGATGCCCACGTCGATCCGCCGGTCGACGAGCGAGCTGGAGAGCCCGTCGAACACGTCGGCCAGAATCGGCGCGAGCGCCATCGACAGCAGCACGCATAGCCGCACGAGCGTGTAGAGCGCCGAGAAGATGCGTCCCCGCAACTCGTCCTCGACGTTCTCGTGGAGCAATGTGAAGCCGAGCACGTAGACGCTGCCGGCGAACACGCCCATGACGGCCACGCAGATGGCGGCCGGCAGCAGCGACGACATCGACACGCCGAGCAGCAGCGCGGCGCCTGCCCCCCAGCACGACACCACGAACGTCCGGACCTTGGGCAGGCGCCGCTGCAGCGTCGACACGCCGATCACGCCGCCGGCGACGCCGAGGCCGAGCGCGAACACGAACACGCCGTAACCGCTGGGCCCGGCCCCCAGCACTTCCTCGGAGAACGTCTGGCCGAGCGGCACGAGCATGCCGCCTCCGATCAGGCCGCAGGCCAGACCGATGTTCACGCTCCGCACCACGGGGTTGATGAAGGCGTAGTGCCAGCCCTCCTTGATCTCGGAGAAGACCTGGCCGAGGTTGGCCGCCTCCTCCTCGCCCTCGTCGCGCCGCGCCTGGGCCGCGTCCACGTGGGTCGGCGGCACGTCCAGGCGGTAGATGATGACGGCCGAGATCACGTAGCAGACGACGTTGGCGTAGAACGCCACGGCTTCCTGGCTGGTGCGCAACGCGTCGAGGGCATCGATCGAGCCCAACCACTCGGCCACCTGGGCGAGCACCGCGAACAACCCGGCACCGAGCGGGAAGGTCCCGTAGGCGGCGGCGAGCCCGAGCGAGTTCGCCTGGGTGAGCTTGCCGGCGGGCACCACGTTGGGGACGAGCGCCTCCTTCGCCGGCGAGAAGAACAGCGTGGCCAGCTCGAGCACCAGCGAGGCGAAGACCAGGCCGAGCACGCTGTTCACGAACGGCAGGGTGGCCACGACCATCGCCCGCACCGCCATCGTGACGACCATCACCTGGCGACGATCCAGGCGATCGACGATCACGCCCGCCCCGGCCGACAGGAAGAAACCGGGGATGATGCGGGCCGCCATGACGAGGCCGACCGAGGCGCCGGGGGCCGAGGCGCCGAGCCGGCTGGCCAGGATGAGGATGGCCAGGAAGCCGAGCCAGTCGCCGAGTGAAGACACCGCCTGGGCCAGCCACAGGTGGAAGAACTCGGGTGAGCCGAAGACCCGGTCGACGAAGCGTCCGCCGGGAGCGCCCAGCGTGGCCTGATCGCGGACGGCGGACGGGATCGCAGCCTCGCCGAGGCGCGCCAGGTCGGCGAGCGGGGCCGGGGCGGCGACCTCGTGCTCGTCGTGGGCCATCAGGTCACGACCGTAGAGGCTGGCCGCCGCCGCTCCGCGTCGAGCCGGCCATCCGTTCGGCCTGGCCGCCGACCCGTGCGCGGGCCGGCCCGTAGCGCCGGGCCGGGGCGGCCCGGGCCTCACCCGTCGCCGGCGGCGCTCCCGGGCGTGGATGCCTTCGTCGCCGCCGCCTTCTTGGCCGGGGCCTTCGTGCCACTCGCCTTCTTCGCGGCGGCCGTCGTGCCCGTCGCCTTCTTCGCGGCGGCCTTCGTACCACTCGCCTTCTTGGCGGGCGCCTTCTTCGCCGCCCCCTTCTTCGCCGCCGCCTTCTTCTTCGTCGGCCGCTTCTTGGCCGGGCCGGCGTCGCGCCGGGCCTGCAGCAACTCGGCCGCCCGCTCGACGGTCAGCCCCTCGACCGTGTCGCCGTCGCGCTCGCGCAGCGAGGCGTTCGTCTCACCGTCCGTCACGTAGAAGCCGTACCGGCCGCTCTTGACCACGATCGGCTTGCGGCTGACCGGGTCGTCGCCCAACTCGCGCAGCGGCGGCGCGGCCGCCTGGCGGCCCCGCCGCTTCGGCTCGGCGAACAGGCGCAGCGCCTCGTCGAGGGTGACCGTGAACAGCTGCTCCTCGTCGGTAAGGCTGCGGGTGTCACTTCCCTTGCGCACGTAGGGGCCGTAGCGGCCGTTCAGGGCCTCGATCGGTTCGCCGGTCTCGGGGTCCTCGCCCACGACACGGGGCAGGCTGAGCAGCTTGAGCGCGTCGTCGACGGTGAGCGTCGACGGGCTCATCGTCGTGAAAAGCGATGCCATCTTCGGCTTCTCGCCGGCGGGCAACGTGTCCGCGTCGCCGAGCGCCACGTACGGGCCGTAGCGGCCGGTCTTCGCGTAGACGGGCAGGCCCGAGGCCGGATCGGTGCCGAGCGGCTCGTCGCCCTTCGGGGCGGCCAGCAGCTCGAGCGCCCGCTCGAGCGTGAGCTCGTCGGGGGCGATCTCGGCGGGGACCGTGGCCGTCTCGTCGCCGCGGCGCACGTAGGGGCCGTAGCGCCCGTTGCGCACGACCACCTCCTCGCCGGTCTCGTCCTTGGCGAGCGGGATGGCGTTGACCACGGCCGGATCCGCGTTGGCCATGGCGTACTCGATGAGTGTGGTGAGCCCCGGCGACCCCTCGATGGGCGAGTCCCCGTTGCCGCCACCACGGCCGTTGCCCCCGCCGCCGCCCGAGCCATGCATCCCGTGGCCGTTGCCCGACGCCCCGCCGGCCGCGGCGATGCCGGCCTGCGTACCGAACCAGAACGAGCGCAGGAACGGCACCCGGTCGCGTCCGCCGGCGGCGATCTCGTCGAGGTCGTTCTCCATGCGGGCCGTGAACGAGTAGTCGACCTCGGCCGTGAAGTGGCCCTCGAGCAGGTTGATCACGGCGAACGCCGTCCACGAGGGGACGAGGGCCTGGCCCTTCTTCCACACGTAGCCACGATCCTGGATCGTCTGCATGATCGAGGCGTACGTGGACGGGCGTCCGATGCCCAGCTCCTCGAGCTTCTTGACCAGCGACGCCTCGGTGAAGCGCGCCGGGGGCTGCGTGGTGTGGCCGTGCGGGTCGATCGCCGGGTCGGGCAGGCGCTGGCCCTCGGACAGCTCCGGCAGCAGGCGCTCGCGGTCGTCGAGGTCGGCCTCGGGGTCATCGGAGCCCTCGACGTAGACCCGCAGGTAGCCGGGGAACGTGATCGTGCGCCCGGAGGCCGCCCACTCGGTCGGCGTGCCGGCCTCCGGGCCGCCTGCCAGCGGCGCCTGGATGCGCACCGACACCGACTTGCCGGTCGCGTCGGCCATCTGCGAGGCGAGCGTGCGCTTCCAGATCAGGTCGTAGACGCGCAGGTCGGGGCCCCGCAGCTCGCTGGCGAGCCGGTCCGGCGTGCGCCAGCGATCACCGGCGGGCCGGATGGCCTCGTGGGCCTCCTGGGCGTTCTTGACCTTAGACCGGTACTGCCGTGGGGCGTCGGGCACGAACCGCGAGCCGTAGAGCTCGCCCACCTGGGTGCGGGCGGCGGCGATCGCCTCCTGCGACAGCGTGACGGAGTCGGTCCGCATGTAGGTGATGTAGCCCCGCTCGTAGAGGCTCTGCGCCGTGCGCATCACCTGGCCCGAGCTCATGCCCAGCTTGCGACCGCCCTCCTGCTGGAGTGTCGAGGTGATGAAAGGTGGCTTCGGCGAGGACCGGTACGGCTTCTCCTCGACCGAGCGGACCGTGAACGTCGAGCCGTCGAGGGCCGTGACCAGGCGCGTAGCCGCCGGCTCGTCGAGGACCGCCACGTCGTCGCGGCCCACCCGGCCCTGGCTGTCGAAGTCCTTGCCACTGGCCACACGGCGGCCGTCGAGGCCGACGAGCGTGGCCGTGAAGCGCGGATCGGCCGGGAAGGCGGCGGACAGGTCCCAGTAGTCGGCGGCGACGAACGCCATGCGCTCGCGCTCCCGTTCGACAACCAGGCGCACGGCCGGGCTCTGCACGCGGCCGGCGGACAGGCCGGTCGAGATCTTGCGCCACAGCACCTCGGACACCGGGTAGCCGAACAGCCGGTCGACGATGCGGCGGGCCTCTTGGGCGTCGACCAGGCCGGCGTCGATGTCGCGCGACTCACGCACGGCGTTCTCGATCGCCTGGCGGGTGATCTCGTGGAACACCATCCGCCGGGTGGGCACGCTCGGCTTGAGCACCTCGGACAGGTGCCAGGCGATGGCCTCGCCCTCGCGATCCTCATCGGTCGCGAGATAGACCTCATCCGCGCTCTTCAAGGCGGCCCTCAGACGTTTCACCACGTCGCGCTTCGACGGCGGCACCACATAGGTTGGCTTGAAGTCGTGGTCGATGTCGACGGCCAGGCCCTTGGGATCGAGGTCGCGGATGGCTCCGATCGACGCCTCGACCACGAAATCGTCGCCCAGGAAACGGGCGACGGTCCGGGCCTTGGCCGGAGACTCGACGATCACGAGCGAGGTGGGCATTGGGCGACAGTTGACGTGCACCGGCGAGCGACTGTCAAACAGGCTCGCCATCTGTGGTAGCGGTTCGCGTTCGCCCGCCGCGAGCCCGGCAGGCCCCGCTACCAGGCGGTAAACCGGCCGGTGGGGGTGCCCCCGCGGGCATCCCCGATGCTGGGTGCCGTCGCGTTCCCTAGCGTGACGTCGCGTCCCCGTGCCCCGGGGCTTCGACCTTGGAGGACGTCTCGACCTGCAGCCGGGGGCCGACGTGTCCGAGACGCGACGGGCGCTGCAGAACGCGTCGGCCGCTGGCAGCGCCGGGCCGAGAGCCCGATGTCATCGCGCGAGGTGGCGGACGCCGCCTGGGTGCGGCCGGATCGTGCGTAGCGTCCGCATCACCCGACGGCAGCGAGGCCGCGGGCCGCGCCCGGCGCCGCCGTGCGTGCTCCGCACCTGCGAGGGCCGACTCGTCAGCGTGGGCCACTGCGGGCTGACCGCGCCCCGCCGCTCCTGACCGTTTGTTGTACGCGAGCTGTACGCAGCCCGCCGTACCGTCGGGGAGTGGCGGTAACCGGTTGAGGCAGGGGCGGCGGGCGGAGCGGCGCCGACCCGCCGCCCCGCCCGACCCGGTCAGACCGAGAGCAGGATGGCGTCGCCCTGGCCGCCGCCACCGCACAGGCCGGCCGCACCCAGGCCGCCCCCGCTGCGCTTGAGCTCGTGGAGCAGCGTGAGCGCAACGCGGGTACCCGACATGCCTACCGGGTGACCGAGGGCGATGGCCCCACCGTTGACGTTCGCCACCTCGTCGGTGATGCCCAGCTCGTCCATCGAGGCCAGGCCCACGGCCGCGAACGCCTCGTTGAGCTCGAACAGGTCGATGTCGGTGACGGCCTTCCCGGCCGCCTCGGCGGCGGCCATGATCGCCCGCGACGGCTGGTTGAGCAGCGAGGGGTCGGGGCCGGCCACCTGGCCGTAGCCCAGCACCTCACCGAGCGGCTCGGTGCCGAGGCGCTCGGCCATCGCCTTCGACGTCACGATCACGGCGGCGGCGCCGTCGGAGATCTGCGAGGCGTTGCCGGCAGTGATGTTGCCGGACTTGTCGAACGCCGGTCGCAGCTTGCCGAGCGACTCGGCGGTCGTACCTGGCCGGACGCCCTCGTCGGTGTCGATCACGATCGGGTCGCCCTTGCGCTGGGGCACCTCGACCGGGACGATCTCGTCGGCGAAGCGTCCCTCCTTGATGGCGGCGGCGGCGCGCTCGTGCGACTTGGCGGCGAACTCGTCCTGCGGGACCCGCAGGATCTCGGCCGACGCCGCGTACTTCTCGGTACCGGCGCCCATGGCGACGCAGTCGAAGGCGCAGAACAGCCCGTCGTACATCATCGAGTCGACCACGGTCTGGTCGCCCAGGCGGTAGCCGGCCCGGGCGCCGGGCAGCAGGTAGGGGGCCTGGGTCATCGACTCCATGCCGCCGGCCACGACGATCTCGGCCGCCCCCGACTGGATGAGCAGGTCGGCGAGGAAGATGGCGTTGAGGCCCGAGAGGCACACCTTGTTGATGGTCGTCGCGGGCACGGACATGGGCACGCCGGCGTTCACGGCGGCCTGGCGGGCGGTGATCTGCCCGGTCCCGGCCTGGAGCACCTGCCCCATGAAGACGTAGTCGACCTGGTCGGCGCTCACCCCCGCCCGGTCGAGCGCCGCCTCGATGGCGAAGCCCCCGAGGTCGGTGGCCTTGAAGCCGGCGAGCGCGCCGGACAGCTTGCCGATGGGCGTCCGGGCGCCGGCGAGGATGACGGATCCAGCCATCTGCTTCCCCCCAAGAGGTGGTCGGAGCGGATGTCGTCAGGGTACCCGTCACCTTCAGAACCAGGGAAAACCGCTGCTCATTCCGCCTCTTCTGGCTCGCGGTGGGCTCGAGGACGGTGTCACCCTCCCAGCCGGGCCGGCGACCCCCACCCCGGTTGTCCCGAGCGTCGGGCGTGTCAGCCGCTCTGTGCCGTCGGCGTGCCATCCCCCTCGGCGGTCCCACCGGGCACCGGTGGAGGGGTCTCCGATGTCAGGGCCTGCATCACCGCGGGCCCCAACCAGTCGTCCGCCACATGGATGGCCGACTCGACCTCGAAGTGCACGCCATCGGGGCGGAGCAGTTGCTCGTTGCCCTCGGCGTCGACGTACGTGGCGTCGAACTCGCCGCCCGGCAGACCGGCGAGGTAGGCCTGCAGGTCGACCACCACGGCGCCCTCTCGGGCATCCATCACCTGGCGCACGATCTCGTTGAATCGGTCGACGCGGGCCGGGTCGGACTCCGGGAACCCGCCGTCGGGCCGCTCGGCCAGGAGCTTCCCTACGTCGAGGTGCGGGGCTGTCGCCCACACGACCATGACCCCGTGGGCGAGGAGGAGGTCGGTCATCTTTTCGATCTCGCTGCGGAGGTAACCGTCGTACTCCTCGTCGCCTGGGTGCAGCCACTGGTCCGAGCCGTCGAGCTTGCGGTCGGCCACGTCCCACGGGCCGTACTGCACGAACGCGAAGTCCAGGTGCCCGTAACGCTCCTGCCGACGCGTGATCGCGTCGGGCAGCAGTTCGGCCCAGGCGTTGCACTCGGCCTTCGTCTCCCCGACGGAGCCCGAGTAGTCGATCTCGCCGCCCCGGGCGACCGAGCAGCCCAGGCCGCCGGTGCCGCTCACGAACGTGAACTCGTGCATCTCGCCGCCCCACACCCCGAGGCCCCAAGACGTGCGGAACATCGTCGAGTCGCCGATCGTCAGGCCGAGCTTCGAGCCGGGCGGGATCGACTCGGGCCGCGGATCCTGCCCGCCCTCGGCGAAGGCCGCGAAGGGGTCCTCGGGCGGCTCGTAGACGGCGGGCACCACGACGGCGACGGCCACGACGAGGGCGAAAGCCCCGCCGGCCAGCGCCGGCATCGGCACCTTCGCAGGCCAGGTCGGCCGCCAGCCGCGGCGGATGGGCTTCTCGAGCAGGTAGTACGAGGCGATGGCGATGGCGAGCGTGGCCGCCAGGCGCACGGCGAAGAGCCGCTCGCCGCCCAGGCCCGTGCGCTCGCCGTCGAGCACCAGGAAAACGGGCCAGTGGAACAGGTAGACGCCGTAGGAGATGACGCCGAGCAGGCGAAGCGGCTCGAACGACAGCGCGGCGCGCACGGGACCAGGCACGGTCGCCGACAGCACCAGCGCGCCCGAGATGAGGGCGTAGGCGAGGAGGCCGCCCTCGTAGAGGCGCGGCGAGTCCTGCCCGACGTTGCACCAGGCGTAGGCCGACACGGCCAGAGCCATGACCCCGCCCGCCGCCGCCACCCGCTGGACGATCGCGGCCCGGGCGAACCCCAGCGCGAGCCCCACCGCCAGCAACGCGCCGACGAGGATCTCGCCCATGCGGATGGGCGTGGCGTAGTAGACGACGGTCGGGTCGTCGGGCCCGTAGGCCAGCGTGAGTACCGCCGAGAGGGCGAACAGGCCGCCGAGCACGGCCGCGAACACCTTGAGGGAGCCCTTGGCCAGGCCGAACACGCCCGCGGCAAGCAGCGGGAAGACCCAGTAGAACTGCTCCTCGATCGCCAGGCTCCAGAAGTGGAGCACCGGTGACGGCGACGCGAACAGGTCGGCGTAGGCCCGGTCGTCGAACAGAAAGCGCCAGTTGGCTACCTGGAGCAGGGCGCCCAGCACGTCGCCGCGCAGTGCGCGCTCCCAGCCCTGGTCGAGGAGGATCGCCGAGAGCGAGATGCCCGCCAGCGTCAGCGCCGAGGCCGGGAACAGGCGGCGCAGGCGCCGGGCCCAGAACCGCGACAGCGCGATGCTGCCGGTGTCGACCCGTTCGGCGACGAGCAGCGACGTGATGAGGAACCCGGAGAGCGTGAAGAACGTCGACACCCCCAGGTAGCCACCGCGGGCCCACGAGTAGCCGCCGTGGAACAGCAGGACGGCGCCCACGGCCAGACCCCGGATGCCGTCGAGCGCGGGGTTGTAGGCCAGCTTCGAGCCGGACCGGGTCGGCCGGCCCCCGGTGAGGGTGCCGTCACCGGACGACTCGCCCGTCGTGGGACCCGGGCCGTGGCCGTTGCCCGGGGCGCGGTCGGCGCCCACGCCCCCGCCAGGGACGTCGGTCAGCGTGCGGTCGGCGGTGTCGGTGTCTGCCATACCGGTAAGCCCACGATCAGCGTCTCGGGTCGGGCGGCGTCCGCCCACGTCGTTCAGGTCGGAGGTTCGTTCGGCCACACCCGCCCCTGTGTTCGTCGCCACGGGATATCGGAGACGGCGGGCGAGACCACGGGAACGACGGGGGCCCCGCCCCCACAGCGGAGCGTGAACACCTTAATCGTCGCACGCGTCGACAGCCGAGCCGACCTGGAGCCCTGCGATTACCACACAGTAGGTTGCCGCCCATGCAGCACATCCTCGAGGCCATCCAGGGGGGAGCCTCAGGCGAGGACATCGCCGCTCTCCCCATCCCCGAGAGCTACCGCGCCGCCCACGTCCTGCGGTCCGAGGAGACCATGTGGGAGGGGGTGCCGTCCGAGGCGAAGGACCCGCGCAAGTCGCTGCACATCGGCGAGGTGCCCACGCCGGAGATCGCACCCGACGAGGTGTACCTGGCGGTCATGGCCAGCTCCATCAACTTCAACACGGTCTGGACCTCGATCTTCGAGCCTCTGCCGACATTCGGCTTCCTCGACCGCCTGGCCCGTGAGTCCGAGTGGGCGGCCCGCCACAAGCAGGACTACCACGTGGTCGGATCCGACGCCTCGGGCGTCGTGCTGCGCGTCGGCTCGGCCGTGCGCAACTGGAAGCCGGGCGACCGCGTCACGGTCCACTGCAACTTCGTCGACGACCAGGACCCCTCGGCCCACGACGACTCGATGCTCGCCGCCAACCAGCGCATCTGGGGCTTCGAGTCGAACTTCGGCGGCCTCGCCGACCTGGCCATCGTCAAGGCCAACCAGCTCATGCCCAAGCCCCAGCACCTCACCTGGGAGGAGGCGGCGGTCAACGGGCTGTGCGCCTCGACGAGCTACCGCATGCTCGTCGGCCGGCACGCCGCCCGCATGAAGCAGGGCGACTCGGTGCTGATCTGGGGGGCCACCGGTGGCATCGGCGGCTACGCCACCCAGCTCGTGCTCAACGGTGGCGGCATCCCCGTCGGCGTCGCCTCGAAGGAGCAGCGCGTCGACCTGCTCCACGCCATGGGCTGCGACAACGTGATCGACCGCAGCGCCGAGGGCTACCGGTTCTGGGCCGACGAACACACGCAGGACGAGAACGAGTGGCG
The DNA here is from genome assembly GCA_035296625.1 of Acidimicrobiales bacterium. GTDB lineage: Bacteria > Actinomycetota > Acidimicrobiia > Acidimicrobiales > VFJN01 > DATCLS01. The sequence goes on from DATHAO010000069.1 coordinate 21,802, forward strand.
CCGGCTCGGCAAGAAGATCCGCTCCCTCATCGGCGAGGACCCGGCCATCGTGTTCGAGCACCCGGGGCGCCAGACCATGGGAGCGTCGGTTTTCGTGGCCGCCCGGGGCGGCACGATCGTGACCTGCGCCGCCACCAGCGGCTTCATGATCGAGTACGACAACCGCCACCTGTGGATGAAGCTGAAGCGCATCGTCTCGAGCCACTTCGCCAACTACCAGGAGGCGTGGGACATGAACCGCCTCATCGACCGGGGTGCGATCCAGCCGGTCATGTCGGCCGTCTACCCGCTGACCGAGACCGGTGAGGCTGCGCGCGCCGTGCACCGCAACGAGGCCGAGGGCAAGCTCGGCGTGCTGTGCCTCGCGCCCGAGGCCGGCCAGGGTGTGGTCGATCCGGAGAAGCGCGAGCGCATCGGCGAGGACAAGATCACGCTGTTTCAGCGCTACGCGCGGGGCGAGCTCTAGGCAGCCGCTGCGGCGCCGGTCGAACTCGCCAACGGCGCCGCCTGGCGCTTGGCCGGGCGCTGCGCGCTGCTCGTCGAAGGGCGCGCCGCTCCGGTGGTCACGTGACGGACCCGGAGGTGGCGCTGTCGCCGCCCAGGGCCGCCACGATCTCGGGGTCGGCGCAGGCCCGGGCGAAGGCGTCGAGCCGCCGCTCGATGTCGTGGCGGAGCAGCCAGGTGCCGATCCGGTCGCCGATAGGGGCGAGCCAGCGCGGGCGGATGGTGAAGTTGTAGCGCCACGTCGCCGTGGTGCCGCCGCTCTCGTCGGGCGTGAAGTTCCAGCCGCCCGAGAACGTCTCGAAGAACCACGGCCCGTTCAGCATGCGCATGCCCACGTGGCGGGGCGGCCGGAACGCCACGTACTGCGACACCATCTGGAGGCGGTGCCGGGACCGGGTCCAGGTCCGCACGCCCGCCTTCGCGGCCGCCGCCCCGTCGAGCAGCCGCTGCTCGCGCACGAACGGGTCCCATCGGTAGCGGAGCGCCCCGTAGGTCTGGGACAGCGCGAACGCGCGGTCCTGATCCAGGGGAACGAGGGTGGTGGCTTCGACGCGAGGCACGGTGACAAAGGCCTTCCCGCTCATCGCCTACTCGACACGCGCGTCGAGGGAGCACGCGCCCGTCCACCTCCTTTCGCCATCGGGACCCCGGTGGATGCGCCGGGCGCGAGCCCGAACCGGCCGCTCGGCGAGAGCTGTCCCCGGGCCCAGGACGCGGCCTACCCTCGGGGTGTGTTGCTCACCGAGATCGACCACGTCGCCATCGCCGTCAACGACCTCGAGGCGGCCATCGGCTATTACCACGACACGTTCGGCGCCGAGGTCGAGCACCGCGAGGTGGTCGAGTCCGACGGCGTCGAGGAAGCCCTCCTCAAGGTGGCCGAGAGCTACATCCAGCTGCTCACGCCCACGCGCCCCGACTCACCCGTGGCCAAGTACCTCGAGCGCAAGGGCGAGGGCCTGCACCACATCGGCTACCGGGTCGCCGACTGCGGCGAGGCGCTCGACGCCGTAAAGGCCTCGGGCGGCCGCGTCATCGACGAGGCCCCCCGCCCCGGCAGCCGCGGCACGACGGTCGCGTTCGTCCACCCCAAGGCCGCGTTCGGCACGCTCATCGAGCTCGTCCAGGAGTAGCCGCCCGGCGCCCGGGCGCCAGCGGGCGCCGGGGTGGCACCCGATATCACGGTGGAGGTGGCGCCGCGACCTGCCAGGATTGTCGGCCGTGTTGTCGGTACGCGGTCTGACGGTCGAGATCGGAGCCACCCTCGTGGTCGAGGGGGCCGGTTTCAGCGTGCGCGCCGGCGACAGCGTGGGTCTGGTCGGGCGCAACGGCGCCGGCAAGACGACGCTGCTCAAGGTGCTCGGCGGCATGGACGCCCCGAAGTCGGGCATCATCCAGCGGCCCGACACCTGGGGGTACCTGCCGCAGGACCCCCGCCTCGAGACCATTCCGCCGACCCGCACGGCGCTCTCGCACGTGCTGGGCGGGCGGGGGCTCGACGAGCTGGCCGTCCGGCTGGAGGAGCTGCGCCTCAAGATGGAGGCCCAGCCAGGCGACGACCGCCTGGTCGCGAAGTGGAGCAAGGCGCACGACCGTTTCGAGCACGCCGGGGGCTACGCCGCCGAGTCCGAGGCGCTGCGGCTGCTGGCCGGCCTCGGCCTGCGGGCGGACCGGTCCCACAAACCGATCACCGTGCTCTCCGGCGGCGAGAGGCGACGGGTCGAGCTGGCCCGCATCCTGTTCACCGGCCACGACCTGCTGCTGCTCGACGAGCCCACGAACCATCTCGACAACGACGCCCGCGAGTGGCTGCTCGGGTTCCTGCGCACCTACCGCGGCGCCCTGATCGTGGTCAGCCACGACCTCGAGCTGCTCGACGAGTCGATCACGCGGGTGCTGCACCTCGACCGGCCCGGCGAGTCCGACGTGGGCGAGTTGACCGAGTACAAGGGCACCTACTCGCAGTACAAGGTCGCTCGCGCCGCCGACGAGGAGCGCCGGGCCAAGGTCGCCGCCCGCCAGCAGGCCGAGATCGCCCGGCTCCAGACCCTCGTCGACCGGTGGGGGGCCAAGCAGTCCAAGGCGTCGTTCGCCAACGCCCTCGAGACCCGCATCGGGCGCATCCGCAACGAGGCCGTCGACGCCCCCAGCGCCCGCCGCGGCCTGCGGCTCAAGCTCCCCGACCCGCCGCCCTCCGGCCGGACGTCCCTGATCGTGGGCGGGCTCGCCAAGTCCTACGGCGACGGGCCCGCCGTGTTCAAGGACGTGAGCTTCGACGTGGGCCGGGGCGAGCGCCTGCTCGTGCTCGGGCTCAACGGCGCGGGCAAGACGAGCCTTCTGCGCATCCTCGCCGGGACGTCCGAGGCCGACGCCGGCGACGTGACGTTCGGGCACCAGGTGTCGGTGGGCTATTACGCGCAGGAGCACGAGGGCATCCGGGCCGGCGCGTCGCTGTTCGCGCACATGTCCGAGGCCGCGCCCGGGCTCACCGAGCAGGTGCGGCGGCGGCTGCTGGGCACGTTCGGCCTGTCGGGCGACAAGGTCCACCAGGACGCCTCCACGCTCTCGGGCGGCGAGAAGACCAAGCTTGCCCTCGCGCTGCTGGTGGCCGGCAAGCACAACCTGCTGCTGCTCGACGAGCCGACCAATAACCTCGACCCGCCGTCGCGCGAGGCCGTGGCCGCGGCGCTCGCCAGCTGGGCCGGCACGATGGTGATCGTGAGCCACGATGCCGGCTTCGTGCGCGACCTGGCGCCCGATCGGGCCCTGCTCATGCCCGACGGCGACATCGACCACTGGTCCGAGGACATGCTCGACCTGGTCGAGCTGGCCTAGGCGCGCCTGCGCCACGCTCGTCCTGAAGGAGCTGGCGTAGGCGCGCCTGCGCCACGCTCGTCCTGCTCCAGCTGGCCTCGGCGCGCCTGCGCCACGCTGGTCTGGTGGAGCCGACGTAGGCGCGCCCCCGCCGGCCGCCTACGGTGGCGCCACCATGCAGGTCCACCTCGTCGACGGCACCTACGAGCTGTTCCGCTACCACTTCGCACCCAACAACCGCGACCCCCAGCGCGGCGCGACGGTAGGGGTGCTCGGCACGCTGCTGCAGCTGGTGGCCGACGGGGCCACGCACGTGGCCGTCGCCACGGACCACGTCATCGAGTCGTTCCGCAACGACCTGTGGCCGGGCTACAAGTCCTCGGCCGGCATGCCCCGCGAGCTGCTCGCCCAGTTCCCACTCGTCGAGGCGGCCATGGAGATCGCGGGGTTCACGGTGTGGCCCCAGGTCACCCACGAGGCCGACGACGGGCTGGCCGCCGGCGCCCTGATGGCGGCGGCCGACGCCCGGGTCGAGAAGGTGATCATCTGCACGCCGGACAAGGACCTGGGCCAGTGCGTGGGCGGCAAGATCGTGCAGCTCGACCGGCGCAAGCGGCTCGAGATGGACGCCGCCGGGGTCGAGGAGAAGATGGGCGTGCCGCCGGCGTCGATCCCCGACCTGCTGGCGCTCGTGGGCGACAGCGCCGACGGCTTCCCCGGGCTCGCCGGCTGGGGCACCAGGTCGGCGGCCGCCGTGCTGCGGCGCTGGGGTCACCTCGAGGACATCCCTGCCGACCCCGTCACGTGGGATGCGGGCGTGCGAGGCGCCGCCAAGCTGTCCGCCATCCTGCGGACCGAGTACGAGCTGGCCCTGCTGTTCCGCCGCATCGCCACGGTCGAGACCGACGCTCCGGTGTCGAAGACCGTCGACGAGCTGCGCTGGACCGGGCCCGATGATCAGGCGGCGTTCGCCTCGCTGTGCGAGCGCCTCGGTGCACCGCGCCTGGCCGACCGGGCATCGGCCCTCGCGGCGAGCCGGTCCTGACCGGCGTTGCGCTCGCCGGTCCTGACCGGCGTTGCGTTGGCGGTCCCGACGAGCGTTGGCGCCTCTTGACCACCGTTGGTTGGTTCGGCGGCCCTCACCCGCCAGCGCATGCGGGGGGCGGGGGCGCCGGGACCGGCTCAGCCGTTCTTCGGCAGGTCCTTGAACGGCGTGGCCTTGTCGAAGCCGGGCTCCTTGGGGAGGCCGAGCACGCGCTCGCCGATGATGTTTCGCTGGATCTGGTCGGTGCCGCCGTAGATGGGCGGGCCCTGGGCGAACAGCGCCGCCTCGGTGATGCCGGCCAGCCACGGCATGCCGGTCGCCTCGTCGAGCGCCTTGCGCGACCCGCTGTCGTAGGCGTGCAGCATGCCGTAGCCGCCGGCGATCTCGAGGCCGAGGTCACGGGACTGGCGCACCATGTTGCTCATCGTCAGCTTGGCGATGTTCGGCAGGCCGGGGATGTCCTGGCCGGCGGCCATGGCGGCCTTGAGGCGCAGGTTGTTGTACCGGGCGACCTCGCCGAGCGTGTGCAGCTGCATGAGCTTCTGGCGAATGTTCGGGTCGGTGTTCTTGCCGCTGCCCTTGGCGAGCTGTTCGAGGCCCTTCGAGGAGGCACCGAACAGCGTGCCCCCACCCCCGCCCCGGCGGCCGCCGGTTGCGATGAAGTCGCCGGCGCGCTTGTCGAGGTCGCCGGCCACCGTGCCGGCCGTGGCCAGCGACGCCGCCGACGAGCCACCGCCGGCGCCCAGGCTCGACCGCTCGAACATGAGCGTGGTGTTCGCCACCCGCCAGCCGTTGTTGAGTCCGCCGATCATCGAGTCGTCGCGGACCCGGGCCTCCTCGAGGAAAACCTCGTTGAACAGGGCACGGCCCGTCATCTCGCGCAGCGGGCGGACCTCGACGCCGGGCTGGCGCATGTCGATGACGAAGTAGGTGATGCCCGCGTGCTTCGGCTGGTCGGGGTCGGTGCGAGCGATGAGCATGCCGAGGTCGGCTGCGTGACCGCCCGAGGTCCACACCTTCTGGCCGGTGACGACCCACTCGTCACCGTCCTTGACGGCCCGGGCGTTGAGGCCGGCGAGGTCGGAGCCGGCCCCCGGCTCGCTGAAGAGCTGGCACCACCCCTTCTGCCCGGTGACGATGTCGCGCAGGTAGCGCTGCTTCTGCTCGTCGTTGCCGTGCGCCACGATCGTGGGGCCGGCGAGCATCAGGCCGAGGCCGCCGGGCGCCGGCAAGGCGCCGTGGTCGGAGATCGCCTGCTGGATGCGGACGCCCTCGGCACGGCTCAGACCCTTGCCGAACCACTCGGTCGGCCAGGTGGGCACCGCCCACCCCGAATCACCGAGCTTGGACCACCATTCCGCCACGGTGAGATCGGGATCCCAGTTCTCGGCGAGCCAGGCCTTCACCTGGGCGACTGCGTCGCCTGCCGTGGTGCGGTCGACGGTGTCCGTCATGTCCCTACCCCTCGATGCTGTGGACGACGAGCGACGTAAGCGCACCACGTCTTGACCGACGGGTCAAGTTGCGGGCGCCTCGTAGTGCGTCGGAGTGTGGACGCCCGACTGAACGTCGTCCGGTTTGCGGCCTCGCGCCGGCGCTCGGGCGCTGCGCAGGCGCTCAGAGCCGGATGTCGACGGGCTCGCTATCGGGCCCGTCGGGCGTCACCCGCAGGTGGTCGTCGGCGACCCGCTCGACGGTGCAGCCCAGCACCTCGGTCCGGGCGGGCTCGACCGGCACGAGGAGGCCGTCACGGTTGGCAAGCAGCTCGACCGCGAGGCGTCGCGATCGACGAGCAGCACCTCGCGCACGCCGCGGGCGGCGAACCACGGCACCTTCGCCCGGCTCTCGTCGCCGGCGACACCGTCTCGACGATTAGCTCGGCCCGGGCTGCCCCGATCGCCTCGGTGTACCGCCAAGCCGGCGGACGGCGGGTCACGCGTCTCCGGCGGCCGCGGCGCGCTCGCCGAAGATGGTGGCCAGCTCGGCGGGGGCGATGGCCTCGAGCTGGTCATAGGTGCACTCGGCCGGGGCCTTGTCCTCGCGCCAGCGCAGGAGGCGCGTGGCGTGGCGGAACCGGTCACCCTGGAGGTGCTCGTAGCCGACCTCGGCGACGCGGTCCGGGCGCAGCGGCTCCCAGGACAGGTCCTTCTTGGCATTCCACCGGCTGACTGCACCCGGCTTGCGGCTCTCGCCCTCCGCGTGGGCCTCCGCCATGGCCCAGTCGCGCCACGGGTGGTCGTCGAGCGCGTCCTCCCGCAGGGGTGCGAGCTCGTCGACCAGCTCACGTCGGCGCGCCGCCGTGAACGACGTCGCCACGCCCACGTGGTGGAGGGTTCCGCTCGCGTCGTAGAGGCCGAGGAGAAGCGAGCCGACGCCGTTGCCATCCTTGTGCCAGCGGAAGCCGGCGACCACGCAGTCGGCGCTCCGCCGGTGCTTCACCTTCCACATGGCCCGCTCGCCCTGGCGATAGGGGCCGTCGGCGTGCTTCGCCATGACGCCGTCGAAGCCGGCGCCCTCGAAGCGGCGGAACCAGTCCTCGGCCGTGTCGGGGTCGCCCGTGATCGGCGTGACGTGCACGCGGGAGCGATCGGACCCCTGGGGGCCGTCGTCGACGGTGGCGACGACGTCCTCGAGCAGGCGACGGCGCTCGGCGAACGGCTCGCCGGTCAGGTCCCGGTCGCCGAGGGCGAGCAGGTCGAACGCGACGAAGCTCGCCGGCGTCTCCGCGGCAAGCTTGTCGATGCGGGACTTCGCCGGGTGGATGCGCTGCTGCAGGGCGTCGAAGTCAAGCCCGTGCGCGCCGACAAGGACGACCTCGCCGTCGACCACGCAGCGGTCGGGCAGGGCGCGGCGGATGGGCTCGACCATCTCGGGGAAGTAGCGGGTGAGCGGCCGGTCGTTGCGGCTACCCAGCTCGACCTCGTCGCCGTCGCGGAACACGACGCACCGGAAGCCGTCCCACTTGGGCTCGAAGCAGAGGTCCTCGGCGCGCGGGACGTCGTAGACCGCCTTGGCGAGCATCGGGCTGACGGGTGGCATCACGGGGAGCTTCACGGGCGAAGGCTACCGAGACACTCGGTGGCGGTCCCGCCGGGCAATTTCACGCTGCGTGAGATGGCATGGATGGACCGGAAAGTACCGCCGAGGAGTTGTTAGCGTCGGCTCTCGTGCGCACCGGACCCCTGGCCCGCCCGCCCCTCGTCGCCCTCGCCGTCGCGCTGGTCCTCGCCGTCGCGGCGACGCTCGCCGCGCTCCCCTCCTGCGGCGGAGACGACGACGGCGATCGCCCGCCCTCGTCGACCACGACCCCGTCCACCACGTCGGCGGAGGACGCAACCAAGGCGGAGGTCGAGGCGGCTTATACAACTTTTGTTGAGCTGTCTCAACGGTTGACCGCAAATCCAGACCCAACAGACCCACAGATTGATGATGTGGCCACGGGAGACGTGAAAGACGCGCTAATCAATACTTTGAACCGCCTCCAAAACAGTGGTAGAGCGATCGTGGTGGGTGATCGAACCAGTTCGAATGTCCTATCTGTCGACCTCGTCGATCAGAACACCGCCGTCGTCAGAGACTGCGCCGTGGACGATTCCCAAGTCATCGACGTCGCAACAGGCGATGTGATATCCGAGGGTCTCGCCACAGGCATATTCCCCGTAACACTCACGCATGACGGAGACCAGTGGCGAGTGTCGGAAGCGCCAGACGCAGAGGAGACATGGGACGGGGTTGCAGGATGCGCGATCGACTAGCTCTCGCCGCCATAGCCGCTATTGGCCTTTGTCTAGCTACGCATCTCGAACCAGCGGCCGCGAACCACGTGCGTGTGCCCCTAGTCGCCAATCCAGCGGAGGACCAGCCGGCAAGCGCGTTCCAGCAGCGCTCGGCGTGGGCTACGGGCGGCGACACTCCCTCCGCACACGCCGAGTCAGCGGTGGAAACACGGACACAGCCGGCGGAACCGGTAACGGTGGAGGAGGAGACGGCGGCGGAGCCCGTAGTAGCGCGACCGCAGCGGTGCGTGTACACATCGGTGTCCGGGCTGGTGCGGCAGGCGGCTGCGACCGCGACCGGGGGCGGGGTGCTGGCACCGGTGCGGGGCGACGGGATGCCGTGGGTCGAGGGCGAGACCTACACCAGCCGGTGCGTCTACGACGACGCCGATCCGGGGCCGGTGCAGTTCGACAGCTTCGTGTACCAGGCGCCCGACGCTTTAGCACCAACCCCGGCACCGCCGTCGGCCGAAGTCCTCGCGCTCCAGGCATCGCAGCAGGTGCCTCTCGTCGTACCGCGTCCTCAGACCGCGCCCCCGCCGGGTGGCGAGTTGCTCGTCGGGCTGCCCACCTGGCTCTGGATCGAGCCGGCCGCCTGGCAGTCCTTCACTGCCACGGCCACGGTGCCGGGCATCTCGGTCACGGTCACGGCCACTCCCCGTTACGTGGTCTGGCAGATGGGCAACGACGAGGAGATCACCTGCACCGGCCCCGGAACGCCGTGGGACCCGGCCGGCGACGACGGCCAGCGCACCGACTGCTCCTACACGTACCAATGGGTCTCGGCCCATGAGCCCGACGGCGTCTACCACGCCTCCGCCACCATAACCTGGGCGGTGACCTGGACCGCCAGCACGGGGGAGACCGGCACCCTGGCCGACGCCAGCCGCACCGCCACACTGGACCTCGCCGTCACCGAGCGCCAAGCCGTCATCACCTACGGCACCCCGGACGGCTGACCGGCCGGTCCGCCGAGGGGCAGTGCGGGGCGGCGGAGCGCGGGGGCGCCCGGGCGCCAGCGGTGGCGGGGCCCCCGAGGCGGCGGCGGTGGCGGGGCGCCCGAGACGGCGGTCCACAGGAAAGCCGGACTCCGCCGCCGGCCACCGGTGTTCTGGCGGCGCTCAACGGCGCATGGCGAAGCCAGCGCTGCCAGAACGGCGTCGATGCGGAGCGGGGGCAGCGGCGCCGGGCGGGCGGAGGAGCGGCGCGGCCGCGGGTCGCTGGGCGGCGAGGCCTGAGTTCCACCGCCGAGCCACCGGTGTTCTGGCAGCGCTCAATCGCACATGGCGAAGCCAGCGCTGCCAGAACGGCGTCGGCACGGCGCGGAGCGGGCGGCGGGCGACGGGCGGCGAAGAGGCGAGGGCACCGCGGGGCACCGCGGGGCACGGACCGGGCAAGGGCGCGGCACGGACGAGGCGAGACCGGCGAGTCCAACGCTGGCGGAGGCGCGGTGCACCTGGGGGCTCACCCCCTGTGACCACGGGCGGTGCGATTTCGGGACGTCGACGGCTCGCCGGTACCTTGGCGCCATGGCCGACCATCCGATGAGCGAGCGCATCGCGGACCTGGCGAAGCGTAAGGAGGAAGCGCTCGCTCCCGGGACCGACAAGGCACGCAACCGCCAGCACGAGCGCGGCAAGCTGCTCGCCCGCGAGCGCATCGAGTTGCTGCTCGACCCGGGCACGTTCCACGAGCTCGACCTGCTGGCGCGGCGGCCCCTCGAGAGCGGCTTCGACGACCGTCCCTACACCGACGGCGTCATCACCGGCTGGGGCACGGTCGACGGCCGCAAGGTGTTCGTCTTCTCCCAGGACTTCACGGTCTTCGGCGGCGCGCTCGGCGAGGTCTTCGCCGACAAGATCCACAAGCTGATGGACATGGCCCTCAAGGTGGGCGCTCCGGTCGTCGGCATCAACGACGGCGCGGGTGCCCGCATCCAGGAGGGCGTCGTCAGCCTCGACAGCTACGGCGGCATCTTCTACCGCAACGTGCAGTCCTCCGGCGTCGTCCCCCAGATCAGCGTGATCATGGGCCCCTGTGCCGGCGGCGCCGTCTACTCCCCCGCCATGACCGACTTCGTGTTCATGGTCGAGGACACGTCGTACATGTTCATCACCGGCCCCGACGTGGTGAAGACCGTGACGGGCGAGAACGTCACCCAGCAGGAGCTGGGCGGCGCCATCGCCCACGCCTCCAAGTCCGGCGTCTGCCAGTTCTCCTCGAGCGACGACGCGGCCTGCATCGACGACGTCCGCTACCTGCTCGGGTTCCTGCCCTCCAACAACCTGGAGGAGCCGCCGGTCACCGTGGTCGAGGACGATCCTGGCCGCCTGACACCCGAGCTACGCGACCTGATCCCGCCGTCGTCGAACCAGCCCTACGACATGCACGCGGTGATCGAGGCGGTCGTCGACGACGGCGACTACTTCGAGTACGCCCGCCGCTGGGCCCCGAACATGCTGTGCGCGTACGCCCGCATCGACGGCCACGTCGTGGGCATCGTGGGCAACCAGCCGATGCACCTGGCCGGCGTCCTCGACATCGAGGCGTCCGAGAAGGCCGCCCGGTTCGTGCGCACCTGCGACGCGTTCAACATCCCGCTCGTCACCTTCGTCGACGTCCCCGGCTTCCTCCCCGGCGTCGACCAGGAGCACGGCGGCATCATCCGCCACGGCGCCAAGCTGCTCTACGCGTTCTGCGAGGCCACCGTGCCCCGCATCCAGGTCGTCACGCGCAAGGCCTACGGCGGCGCCTACGTGGTGATGAACTCGAAGTCGATCGGCGCCGACCTGGCGCTGGCGTGGCCGTCGGCCGAGCTGGCGGTCATGGGCCCCCAGGGCGCGGTCGAGATCGCCTATCGCCGCGAGATCGAGGCGGCGAGCGACCCGGCCACCCGCAAGACCGAGCTGGTCGAGGAGTACACCGAGAAGTTCTCGAACCCGTACCTGGCGGCCGAGCGCGGCTTCGTCGACGACGTGATCGACCCGTCCGAGACCCGCATCATACTGATCGCCGGGCTCGACATGTTGCGCTCGAAGCGCGAAGAGCTCCCCAAGCGCAAGCACGGGAACGTCCCGCTGTGACCGCCTCTTCCCCGTCCTCACCGGCCGGCCCGTCGCCCGACGTGCAGGTCACCGGCGGTGGCGAGGCCACCGACGAGGAGGTGGCGGCGATCGTGGCCGCCATCGAGCTGTCGTGGCCCCGCGCCGCGGCGGCCGCGGAGCGCGAGGCCCCGCTGCGGTGGCGGTTCTCGGGCCGCTGGTGGACCAAGCCGGTCCCGCTGCGCCGCAACCGCCCCTGGTAGGACGCACCCCTGTGCCCGGGGCGGCGGCCCGCAGGAGACCCGCGCCCCGGCCCGGATTGACCCGGTCCGGCGGGGGCGCCCGCTACCCCACGCTGGGTTTCCGCCCCTGGTAGCTTCCGCCGCCATGGCCGGACAACCTCCCAGCAACGACCGCCCTCCGCCCCCACCCGGCCCACCCCCCGGCCAGCGGCCGAGCGAACCGTGGTCGCCGCCCAGCGGCCCGGCGCCCGGTCAGCCATGGAACCCGCCGCCCGGCGGCCCGCCACCCGGGCCTGGTGGCCCGCCACCCTCCCCCGGCGCCTGGCCGAGCGTACCCCCGGGCGGCGCCGCGCCCCCGGAGGCTCCCGCGTCGGGCCCCTGGGCCGCCCCGCCCGCGGGCGGCTACGGCTACGGCGCCCCCCGCTCGGGCTACAACCTGCCCAAGGCCGGCTGGTGGTCGCGCCTGGCGGCGCTGCTCATCGACGGGGTGATCATCGGCCTGTTCTCGATCCCCGCCGTGATCGCGATCAACGCCGGCCCCACCGAGATCGAGACCTGCTCGGTCGACGAGTCGGGCGACATCCAGTTCGGTGAGCCCGACAACGCCATCTGCGAGGTGCCCACGAACGGCACGATCGCGCTGACGATCGTGCTGGGCGTGGCAGGCGCCATCGCCGGCATCGCCTACTTCGCCATCATGGACGGCAAGAGGGGCGCCACCCTCGGCAAGCAGGCGCTGGGCATCCGGGTCGCCGACGTCACCACCGGCCAGCCCATCGGCACCGGGCGGGGCGTGGGCCGCTGGTTCGCCCGTATCCTGTCGGCCATCCCGTGCTACCTCGGCTACCTGTGGCCGCTGTGGGACCAGCAGAAGCAGGCGTTCCACGACAAGATCGTGAGCTCGGTCGTCGTCAAGAGCTGACCGACGCCCCAGACTCGTCGTCATGGAGCTGATGTCGTGGACGTGACCACCGTGGCCGACGACGAGGTCGTCCTGCACGACGGGGTCGTGGTGCGCCGGCACACCGGGCTCGCGCCCGACACCGACCACCTGCTCGACGGGGAGGCCGTGCGCACGCTGCCACGGCCTCGCGGCGAGCGCCTCGCCACCGTGTGCACCGTCAACGACGTGCACTACGGCGAGGTCGAGTGCGGTCACCTCGACGGGCTAGAGGGCGGACCCATCTACCGCAGCGAGCCCGGCGCCGAGCCCTACCCCGTGCTCATGAACCGCGGCGCCATCGCAGACATGGCGGCGATCGAACCCGACGCAGTCGTCGTGAAGGGCGACCTCACGTCAATGGGCACGAAGGCCGAGTACCAGGACTTCCTCGACGCCTACGAGCCGGCGTTCGGCGAACGCCTCCTGCACGTGCGCGGCAACCACGACGCCTACCACGGCGAGCGCTTCGCCTCCGACGCGCCGGTGGCGCGCCACCTGCGGGGCGTCACGCTGGCGCTGATCGACACGTCGATCCCCTATAAGGCCTCCGGCGGGGTGTCGACCGACACGCTGGACTGGCTCGACCAGCTCGCCTCCGAGGCCGACCGGCCGGTTCTCGTGTTCGGCCACCATCACCCGTGGAACCCGGGCTCGGCCGACCGGCCCGAGGGCTACTTCGGCATCAACCCGGACGACTCCGAGCGGCTGGTGGCGCTCGTGGCCCGCCGGCCCCGCATCGCCGGCTACTTCGCAGGCCACACCCACCGGAACCGGGTGCGGCACTTCGCCCCCACGGGCCAGGTTCCCTGGGTGGAGGTGGCGTGCGTGAAGGACTTCCCCGGCGCCTGGGCCGAGTACCGGGTGTTCGAAGGAGGCATCCTCCAGGTCTTCCGGCGCATCTCCGCGCCCGACGCCCTGGCCTGGAGCGAGAAGACCCGGGACATGTACGGCGGGCTCTACGCCGACTACGCCTTCGGGGAGATCGCCGACCGCTGCTTCACCATCCCAGCCCGCGTCGGCTGACCGCACGGGGTGCTGGCTGGCGCGCTTGTGCACCGGCCCGCCCATCGCCTAGGCACCTGCGGTCATGAACGCGGTTCCGCCTCCCGCCCCGCTGGCCGGCCTGCGGGTGCTCGACATCGCCACCGTGATCGCCGGACCGGGTGCCGCCCGCTACCTGGCCGACTTCGGCGCGGACGTGCTCAAGGTCGAGCGACCCGACGGCGGCGACTCGTGCCGCACCATGGGTCTGCCCGTCGACCCCGACGGCACCTCGGCGTACTGGAAGCTGGTCGGGCGCAACAAGCGGTGCGCCACGCTGGACCTCAAGTCCGACGACGGCCGCAGGGCGCTGCTCGAACTGGTCACGGACGCCCACGTGCTCATCGAGAACTTCCGCCCGGGCACGCTGGAGCGGCTCGGGCTCGGCCCGGACGTGCTGCTGGAGCGCAACCCGGCGCTCGTGGTGCTGCGGGTGACCGGCTTCGGCCAGGACGGGCCCTACGCCGCCCGGCCCGGCTTCGCCACGTTGGCGGAGGCGATGTCGGGCTTCGCGGCCATCAACGGCGAGCCGGACGGTGGTCCGCTGTTGCCGCCGATCGCCCTGACCGACGAGGTGTCGGCGCTCGCCGGGGCGTTCGCGGTGATGGTGGCGCTGCGCTCGGGCGTGGGCCAGGTCGTCGACGTGAACCTGCTCGACTCGCTCCTGCAGTGCATGAGCCCGCTGCCCACGGCCTACGGCGCCACGGGGTTCCTGCAGCCCCGCATGGGCTCGTCGCTGCCCTACTCGGTGCCCCGGGGCACCTGGCGCTGCTCCGACGGCGAGTGGGTGGCGATCTCGGCGTCGGCCGAGTCGGTGGGCCGGCGGGTCATGGTGTTGCTCGGACTCGGCGACCGGACCGACCTATTGACGTTCGGCGGGCGCATCGCCGCCCGCGAGGAGATCGACGACCGCATGGCCGAGTTCTGCGCCGCCCGTACCGCCGGCGAGGTGATCGCCGCCTTCGAGGCCGCGCACGCCGCCGCCGGCCACGTCCACGACATGGCGGACGTATTCGCCGACCCGCACGTCCGGGCCCGGGGGTCGATCGTCGAGGTCGACGACGTGCCGATGCAGGGCCTGGTCGCCCGCCTGTCGCGCACGCCGGGCTCCGTCCGGTGGCCGGGACGGGCGCTGGGCGCCGACGACCCGCCCCGGTGGCTCAACGAGGACCAGGAAACCGGCACGGGCGCCAGCGCGGGCGCCCGCTGAGCCGCCGTGAGTCCGCGCCCGGTCAACGGCGGGCAAGTGGACCGCCCGGCCGGCCGTGGACGACGAGCGATCGGGCCGGCGGCCCCGCCGGGGATCAGGGCCAGGCGCGCCAGGCCGTGACGGCGATGGCGACGACGGGACCGGGCGGGCGTCGCTCGCGATACGGCGCGTACTTGGCGGCGAGCACGTCGAGGGCCCGCTCGCGCGCGGGACCGTCGTCGAGCACGCGGCCGGTGCCGTCGACCCGCACCCACCACAGGGCCGACCAGTCCTCGTCGTAGCGGTCGACGAGCAGCGACGCCGCCGGGTGGGCCCGGAGGTTGGCGAGCCGGCGCAGGGCCAGGGTCGATTTGGGCTTGGCGTCCACGGCCGACACCAGCGTGTCGCCGCCGCCCCCCGTCACGCCCGCCGCGCCGGTGACACCGGCCCCCGGGCCGCCGCCCGCGCCCACGTCGAGCCCACCGGCACCCGGACCGGGTACGAGGGCGAAGCAGCAGGGCACGACGTGAGGGCGGCCCTCGGGCGTGACGGTGGCCAGGCGGCCCACGCGGGCCTCGGCCACCCGGCGGCGCATCACGTCGGTCTCCACCGCGGCGACGCTACGGCGGCCAGCGCCGGCGCGCCGCCGCGCCCACGCGTCGCCCACGCGCGCACACACACACCGAGCCCCCGAGCTCCGAGACCCGAGCCCGAGCGCCGACGAAGCGCTGGACCGCCTACGCCATGTGGACGGGCGCGGCGCCGTCGACGGTGCCACCCTGCACCAGGACGCGGCGCATCGAGGACGACAGCTCGTCGGCGACGGCGTCGACGTCGAGCGTCTCGGGGTCGGCCATCGCCTGGCAGCTGACCCCGCGGAGGACGGCGATCCACAGCGTGGCCTGCTCGTCGGGGCGGACGTCGGGCCGGATCTCGCCGGCCTCGATGCCCTCGCGCATCCAGCCGGAGACCATGGTCCGCACCTCGCCGTGGTAGCGGTTCACGGCCGACCGCAGGTTGGCGTCGGGGCCGAGGGCCTCCCCGAGCAGGATGTTCAGTGCCCGGGCCTGGGGCCACGGTTCCCGCAGGGTCCCCAACACGAGGCGCATCGCAGACTCGATGGCGGCGAGTCCCGAGGCGTCATCGAGGCCCAAGCTGACGAGCTCGCTGCGGATGCTGCCGGTGTAGCGGTCGACCAGGGCGCACAGCAGCCCGGACTTCGTGCCGAACAGATAGCTGGGCAGCCCGTGGCTCACGCCGGCGGCCTTGGCGATCTCGCCGAAGCCGACGGCCGTGGTCCCCCGCTCGGCGATCAGCCGGGCGCTGGCGGCCAACAGGCGGCTCTCGGACGCCGCGCGCCGTTCGACCTGGGTTCGCCGACCTCGACCGTCGCTGTGCGGGGTGCGGGCGGCGGTGGTGGACATCTGGCTCCCTCGTGGCGCAGGTCGCCCTCTTTCTACCCGCATCGGCCACCCCGAACGCCGGCGATCCCACGCAGCGCGGCCGGGTCACCGCTGGACCGGCACCGGCCCGGACGGGCTCGTACCGGCCCGACCTCAGCCGCCGCGATGGGCGACGGCGAGGTCGACGATCTCGCCCATGATGCGGACGAGCTCGAAGTCCTTCGGCGTGTAGACGGCGGCCACGCCCCCGGCGAGCAGGGGCGTGCGGTCCTCCTCGGGGATGATGCCGCCGGCCACGATCGGGGCCTCGACGCCGCCCTGGCGCACGAGCCGCACGACATCGGGCACGAGCTCCAGGTGCGAGCCCGAGAGGATCGACAGGCCGACCACGTCGACGTCCTCCTCGACCGCCACGGCGGCGATCTCCCGGGGCGTCAACCGGATGCCCTGGTATATGACCTCGAGCCCGGCGTCTCGAGCGGCCACGGCGATCTGCTCGGCGCCGTTGGAGTGGCCGTCGAGGCCGGGCTTGGCCACCAGCAGGCGGGGCGGTCCCCCGGGCAGGGCCCGGACCCGCTCGGCGATGCCCCGCAGGCCGCTCGAGCTGCCGCCCGCCCCCGTGGCGGCGGCCACGCCGGTCGGCGCCCGGTACTCGCCGAACACGTCGCGGAGGACGCCGGCCCACTCGCCGGTCGTGCCGCCGGCGTGGGCGAGGTCGATCGTCGAGGCCATGATGTTCTCGCCCGACTCGGCGGCCTGGCGGAGCTGGTCCAGCGACCGCTTCACCGCGTCGGCGTCACGCGTCGCGCGCCACTCGACCACCTCGGCCACCGTCTGGGCCTCGAGCGCCGGGTCGACCCTGAGGATCGCCCCCTCGTCGTCGCGGGCCAGCGGCGACGGCGCGGTCTCGGTGAAGCGGTTGACGCCGACCACGGTCAGCTCGGCGTCCTCGATGTGGCGCATGCGCTCGGCGTGGCTGCGAACCAGCCGGCCCTTCAGCTCGTCGATCGCCTCGAAGGCCCCGCCGAGCGCCAGCACGTCATCGAGCTCGGCCGAGGCGGACTCGACCAGCCCGGCCGTGCGGCCCTCGACGACCTTCGATCCCTCGAACAGGTCGGGATACTCGAGCAGGTCGCTCTCGAACGCCAGCACCTGCTGCATGCGCAGGGCCCACTGCTGGTCCCACGGGCGGGGCAGGCCGAGCGCCTCGTTCCACGCCGGCAGCTGGATCGAGCGGGCGCGCGCGTCACGGGACAGGGTGACCCCGAGCATCTCGAGGACGATGCGCTGGACGTTGTTCTCGGGCTGGGCCTCGGTGAGGCCGAGGCTGTTCACCTGCACGCCGTAGCGGAACCGCAGCGCCTTCGGATCGGTGACGCCGTAGCGCTCGCGGCCGATGCGCTCCCACATCTGGGTGAAGGCCCGCATCTTGCAGGTCTCCTCCACGAAGCGGATGCCCGAGTTGACGAAGAAGCTGATCGAGGCGAACACCTGCGGGAACCGGTCCGCATCGACCTGGCCCGACTCGCGCACGGCGTCGAGCACGCCGACCGCGGTGGCGAGGCTGTAGGCGAGCTCCTGGGTGGGCGTGGCCCCCGCCTCCTGCAGGTGGTACGAGCACACGTTCATGGGGTTCCACTTGGGGACCCACTTGGCGCAGTAGGCGATCATGTCGACGATCAGCCGGCGCGACGGCAGAGGCGGGAAGATGTACGTGCCCCGCGACAGGTACTCCTTCACGATGTCGTTCTGCGTCGTGCCCCGCAGCGCCTTGGACTCGACGCCCTGGCGCTCGGCGTTCGCCACGTACAGCCCGAGCATCCACGCCGCCGGGGCGTTGATCGTCATCGACGTGTTCATCTCGCCCGGCGGGATGCCGTCGAGCAGCTCGGCCATGTGCCCGAGGTGGGCCACGGGCACGCCGACCTTGCCGACCTCGCCCTTGGCGAGCGGGTCGTCGGGGTCGTAGCCGGTCTGGGTCGGCAGGTCGAAGGCGATCGACAGCCCGGTCTGACCCTTGGCCAGGTTCGTGCGGTACAGGGCGTTGCTCGCCTTGGCCGTCGAATGGCCGGAGTAGGTGCGCATGAGCCACGGGCGGTCCTTCTCGGGCAGCATCACCTCGTCCATGTCCCCCATCGTCCCGCAAGCTACTGATTGGTCACAACTACACGGTCACGAGCGGTCCGCCGATGTGCTACAGGCCTGGCGGCGGGACCGGCCCGACGGGGCGAGCGGACCGCGGTCAACGGGCAAAGGCCGGCGGCGGGGGCATCTCGACCGCCGCCCGCACGTCACGCACGTAGGCCGCGCGCGGCACCTCGACCGCTCCGAGCGAGGAGAGGTGCGGGGTGGACCACTGGACGTCGAGCAGGCGTCCCGCCGCGCCGGCCTCCCGCAACATCTCGACGAGGCCCACGAGCGCCACCTTCGAGGCGTCGGGACGCCGGTGGAACATCGACTCACCGGCGAACAGGCCGCCGAGCGCCACGCCGTAGAGGCCGCCGGCGAGCGTGCCGTCCTCCCGGCTCCACGCCTCGACGGAGTGCACCCACCCGAGGTCGTGGAGGCGCACGTAGGCCGCCCGGACCTCGGGCGTGATCCACCCGTGCGGGCGCCGGGGGTCGCCGCAGGCGTCGATCACCGCCTCGAACGCGGTGTCGACCCGCAGCTCGTAGCGCCGCACGCTACGGCGCAGCGACCGGGTGACGACGAGCCCGTCGAGGGGGATCACGGCGCGGGGGTCCGGCGACCACCAGCCGAGCGGGCGCCGGCCGCCGACCGGCATGGGGAACAGGCCGTGGCGGTAGGCGGCGAGAACGGTTCCCGGTTCCAGGTCGCCGCCCACCCCGACCAACCCGGAGTCGTCGGCCTGGTCGACCGGCGGGAACGCCCACGGCGTCGGGGGCGGCTCGACGGGCACGGTCACCGGTCACCTCCGTTCGTGCGGGCGACGGGCGGGGCGGGACACGCGGGCCGGCTCACCGGCGCAATCCCATCTCGCGCGCCATGCGGTGGCCGATGACCACGGTCGCCCGCCGGTTCAGCAGGCCGGCCGCCGCCGCGCCGGTGAGCAGGGGCGCCAGCGTGGTGAGGTTCCGGGTGAAGCGACTGCGCAACGCCGCGGCGAGCTCGCGGCGGGCGCCGGGGCCGAGCGGCATGTCGCCGGGGCCAGCCGACGGGGCGAGAGCGTGGCCCGAGGTCCAGGCCAGCAGCGCGGCGCGGCTGCGGGGCAGCGGCCCGCCGGGGAGGGGCCGCCCGGCGACGTCGTGCAGCTCGACGATCAGCTTGAGCTCGACGAAGGTGACCAGCGCCGTCTCGGCCGCCAGCTCGAAGGGCACGAGGACCACGCCGGCGATCGAGAGCTGCTGGGCGGCGATGGCCGTGCCCGTGGCGGCCGCGACGCCCGCGCTCACGCGGCCGGCCGAGCGCACCATCGAGCGCGCGAGCGCCGCGCCGGTCTGGCCGTCGTGGTGCGCCGACAGCGTGGCGGTGTCGCGGATGGGCACCCTGGGGGCCAGCTCGACGATCGTCTCGCCGAGCCATCGGCCGCTCACGACGGCGCGCCGGCCGGCCGTGCGGGCCGACCCCGCCAGCTCGGCGATGAGCACCCGCCGGTCCGGGCCGTCGAGCGCCAGGTCTCCCTGGGCCATGCCGAGACGCTACCGGCGCCGGGCGCCGTCCCCGGCCGGCCCGGCGCCCGCCGTGCGGTCGCTAGGGCTTCGTGTAGTCGTAGAAGCCCTGGCCCGACTTGCGACCCAGATGGCCGGCGGCCACGAGGCGGCGCAGGTGCGGCACGGCCGCGTAGTTGGGGTCGCGGAACTCGGCGTAGAGGGCATCGAGGATGGCGAGCGACGTGTCGAGCCCGACGAGGTCGAGCAGCGCGAGCGGGCCCATAGGGAAGTTGCACCCGCCCTTCATGGCGGTGTCGATGTCGTCGCGGCTGGCGGTGCCGTTCTCGAGCAGGCGCACGGCATTGTTGAGGTACGGGAACAGCAGGGCGTTCACGATGAAGCCGGCCCGGTCGGCCACCTCGACGGCGTCCTTGCCGCACGCCTCGACGAACGCCCGCACCTCGGCGACGGTCTCGTCGCTCGTGACCAGCGTGCGGATGATCTCGACCAGGCTCATGGCCGGCGCCGGGTTGAAGAAGTGCACGCCGACGACCTTGTCGGGCCGGTCGGTCTCGGCGCCGATCTCGATGACCGGCAGCGTCGAGGTGTTCGTGGCGAGGATCGCCCCCTCCTCGACGATGCGGTCGAGCTCGGCGAAGAGCTGCTTCTTGACGGCGAGATCCTCGATGACCGACTCGATGACCAGGTCGGCGTCGGCCAACGCGTCGAGGTCGCTCGTAGCGGTGACCCGCCCCTCGACCTGCTCGGCGGCGTCGCCCTCGAGCTTGCCCCGGTCGACCTGCTTGGCCAGCGACGCCGCCAGCCCGGCCAGCATGCTGTCGACGGTCTCCTGCTTGCGGGAGCGGAGCACGACCTCGATGCCGGCTTTGGCTGCCACCTCGGCGATGCCCGATCCCATGATTCCCGAACCGACGATCCCGATGCGCGTGATGGCCATTCCCGGCAGGCTACTGAGCAGTAACTAAGAGGTCCATTGGACCCGGTGGCGAGCAGGTGTTGCGCGCTTCGTTACCGTCGATGGCCATGAGTGGACTCCTGGCCCTCGTGGGCGGCGCTGAGTGGACCACCGGCTGCGACTTCGACGCCGGCCTCGTCGAAGCGAGCGGGGCGGACGAGGTCGTGGTGCTGCCGACCGCCGCCGCCTACGAGCACCCCGACCGCGTGGCTGCCACGGCCGCGTCCTGGTTCGAGGCGCTGGGCGTGAAGACCCGCCCGGTGATGGCCGTCGACCGGCGCGGCGCCCACGACGAGGCCCACGTGGCCACCGTCCGGGCGGCCCGCTTCGTCTACCTGTCGGGCGGCTCGCCGATGCACCTGCGCTCGGTGCTCGTGCGCAGCCCGCTGTGGGACGCGCTGGTCGACGCCTGGAACGGCGGTGCCGTGCTGGCGGGGTCCGGCGAGGGTGCCGGCGTGCTGTGCGACCCGCAGGTCGACACGCGGGGCGGGGCCTTCACGCTCGGCCTCGGGCTCGTGTCCCCGATGGCCGTCGTTCCCCGGCTCGACACCTGGACCGAGGAGAAGCTGCACCGCACGCTGCAGCTGTCACCGCCCGGCGTGCCGGTCGTCGGGATCGAGCAGCGCACGGTCGTGCTGCGCGACCCCGACGGCACCTGGCGCTCGGAGGGCGTGGGGGATGTCACGGTGTGGCTCGACGGCGAGGAGGCGACCCTTGCCGCCCTGCCGAGCTGACGACCCGGCCCGCCCGGCCATCCGGCGGCGGCCGACCGGCGGCCGGCGCTCAGGGGGCGGGCGCCGTGGTGGCGGTGGCCGGGTCGTCGGACCCGCCCGACCCGTCGCTCGGAACCGTCCCGCCGGGCTGGATGTCGACGATGTCGACGTCGAAGCTCAGCGGTGCGTCGGCGGGGATCTCGCCCTGACCCTGGGCCCCGTACGCGTTCTCCGAGCCGATGACGAGGTGGCGGCGCTCGCCGATCTTGGCGCCGATCAGGCCCTCGTCCCAGCCGGGGATGACGTTGCCCTGGCCGAGCACGATCGGCCCGATGGGCTCGCCACGCTCCCACGACTGGTCGAACACGGTGCCGTCGGCCAGTTTGCCGATGTAATGGGCGGTGACCGAGTCGCCGGCGGCGATCCCCTCACCTTCACCGTCGATCAGCGTCTCCGACTCGAGCGCGTCGGCGGGCGTGTCCGCTGGCGGCGGCTCGGGATCGGGGGCCTCGCGCCCGAGCACCTCCTCGGCCAGTTCGGGGTTGGCGTAGTCGGGGACAGTCGTCGTGCTCTCGGGCGCCGTCGTGTCGGCCGGGGCGTCGTCGGTCGCCGTCTCGTCGTCGTCGCCCTGCAGCAGCGACCACCCGAACAGCAGCGCCAGCACGACGACGATCCCCAGTACCAGCCGCAGGGCCGTGCGCCGGCTGCGCTGCTTGCGTGCCGCGGCCATCTCGGCGGCCGCCCTCTCGTAGCGGCCGGTCTTCTGCCGCTCGCGCTTGTCGGTACCCACGGGGGCGTGACAGTAGCGGGCCGGCGCCACCTCCGGCAGGCGTCCCCCGCCGAGTCGGTGCAATGCCACGCGTCGCGTTCCCGCAGCTACGTAGGGCTCCTCATTTGCGGTGTCGGAAATAACCTGTAAGGGGTCCTAACGAATGGCCGGAAACCGAGATAGCTCTAGATATCTGCCACACAGTGGGGTATACGCCAGGTAAAGCGACCACGCTGACGAGTGTCCAATGCACTCCGCGGCGCAAAACGGACGAGAATCGCAACGAGGCGGTTCGCAGTGAGCCCCAGATCACGAGAACCAGATGAGCGACAACAACGACGACGATGAACTACCCATGAGCGTGACGCTCGAAGTCGGTCGCCGACTGCGAGCACTACGCAAGGCACGCCACCTCTCGCTCGACGACGTCGAGCGCCACTCCTCCGGCCGCTGGAGCGCATCCGCAGTCGGGGCCTACGAACGCGGTTTCCGTACGTTGAGCCTGCCTCGGCTCCACGAGCTCGCCGGCTTCTACGACGTCCCGGTCTCCGTGCTGCTCGGTGAGCAGCCGCCCGGCACCGAGGAGCCCCGGAAGCTCGTGCTCGACCTCGAAGCCCTGTCCGGCATCCCCGAGGCGGCGTCCGTCCAGCGATTCATCCGCTCGATCATCCTCGAGCGTGGCGACTTCAACGGCCGCGTCCTGACCATCCGCCGGGACGACCTACGGGCGATCGCCGCTCTGTTGCAATGCGATCCGCCCCGAGCCGTCAGCCGGCTCGACGAGTGGGGAGCGATCGTGGAGAGCCCCACGGCCCTCTGATCGCCCCGCCACCGACGTGGCGTCATCGTCCGCGACGCCGAACCACCGGCCGCCTCGCATCTCGTTCGATCGGGGCCGGGCTGGCCGGTAGCCTTCGCGCTCCGTGTCCACGAGCGATCCCGCAGAGCGCCGACCCCTCATCGTGATGAAGTTCGGCGGCACGTCGGTCGCCGATCCCGAACGCATCCGTGCCGTGGCTGACCACGTCGCCCGCACGAAGCGCCGCGGCAACGACGTGGTCGTCGTCGTGAGCGCCATGGGGAACGAGACCGACGAACTCATTCGACTCGCCCACGCCGTCTCCGACGTGCGCCCCGGGCGCGAGATGGACATGCTGATCACGGCCGGCGAGCGCAAGGCCATGGCCCTGCTCTGCATGGCGCTGCACTCCCTCGGCGTGGGCGCCGACAGCTTCACCGGCAGCCAGGCCGGCTTCATCACCGACACATCGCACAGCAACGCCAAGATCATCGACATGCGCACCGACCGCATCCGGGCCGCCCTCGAGGCCGACCGGGTGCCGGTCGTCGGCGGCGCCCAAGGCGTGTCGACCGACAAGAACGTCACGTTCCTCGGCCGCGGCGGTTCCGACACCACGGCCGTCGCCCTGTGCCACGCCCTCGACGGCGACGTGTGCGAGCTCTACACCGACGTGTCCGGTGTCTACAGCGCCGACCCCCGGCTCGTGCCCACCGCCCGGCGCATGGCCCGCATCTCCTTCGACGAGCTGCTCGAGATGACCGCCACCGGGTGCCCGAAGCCCGCCATGCGCTCGGTCGAGTACGCCCGCCGCTGGGGCGTCGAGCTGCACGTCCGCTCCGCCTTCACCTGGCAGCCCGGCACCTGGGTCATCGAGGAGGACCCCACCATGGAGCACGCCATCGTCTCGGCCGTGACGTCCGACGACAGCGAGGCCAAGGTCACCGTGTCGGGCGTGCCCGACGAGCCCGGCATCGCCGCCCGGCTGTTCCGGCAGCTGGCGCTGCGCGACATCAACGTCGACATGATCGTGCAGAACGTGTCGTCCCACGGCGTCACCGACATCTCGTTCACCGTGCCCAAGACCGACGTCGAGGTCGCCACCGAGGTGTGCACCTCGCTCTCCGGCGAGATCGGAGCCACGGGGGTGTCCTCGGACCGGGCCGTCGGGCGTGTGTCCCTCGTCGGCGCCGGCATGAAGACGAACCCGGGCGTCGCCGCCACGATGTTCGAGACGCTGGCCCAGCGGGGGATCAACATCGACATGATCTCGACCTCGGCGATCCGGACGTCCTGCGTCGTGGACGAGTCGCAGATCGAGCTCGCGGTGCAGGCGTTGCACGCGGCGTTCGAGAAGGACATGCGGGAGGTGGCCGACAGCTGAGCGCGTGCGACCGCCACATCGTGCCCATCTGGTGACGGCCTACCGCTTCCCGTGACCGGCCCAGGCGGGTCCTGTCGCCTGCCGTGCCGGCCTACCGCCGCCGCGGAGACCCGCCCCGGCAGCGGCCGGCGTCCTCAGCGCCACCCGCCCGGGCCTCGCTTCCTGAGCGCACGACGGTTCTCGGAGTCGCGCCCGGTCCACTTGGCTGCGCACACGTTGTTTGTCGGCGGCACCCGTCCGGCCTCGGCCTGGGGTGCATGTGGGGCCGCTTGGGAACGCGGTTGGGTGGGGGGTGGGTCGGTCCCTAGGGTTCCTCCATGCGCGTTGGTGTCGTGGGTGCGACGGGGCAGGTCGGTGGGGTGATGCGTCGGCTGTTGGCCGAGCGCTCGTTCCCCGCCGAGCAGGTGCGGTTCTTCGCCTCGGCACGGTCGGCCGGGCGCCCGCTGCCGTGGGGCGACGGCGAGGTCGTCGTCGAGGACGCCGCCACCGCCGACTACGCCGGCCTCGACCTGGCGCTGTTCTCCGCGGGCGCCGCCACGTCCCGCGCCCTCGCTCCCCGGGTGGCCGCCACAGGCGCCGTCGTGATCGACAACTCCTCGGCCTGGCGGATGGACCCCGACGTGCCCCTCGTCGTGTCCGAGGTCAACCCCGGCGCCCTCGGCGACCTCCCCAAGGGCATCGTCGCCAACCCGAACTGCACGACGATGGCGGCCATGCCGGTGCTGGCTCCCCTGCACCGCGAGGCTGGGCTGCGGCGGCTCGTCGTTAGCACGTACCAGGCCGTGTCCGGCGCCGGCGGCGTGGGCGTCGACGAGCTCGCCGGCCAGCTGCGGGCGGCCGGCGACGACGCGTCCAGGCTCGCCTTCGACGGTACGGCCGTCGCCCTGCCCGAGCCCGAGGCGTTCGCGGCGCCCGTGGCGTTCAACGTGCTGCCGTTCGCCGGTTCGCTCGTCGACGACGGCAGCGGCGAGACGAACGAGGAGCAGAAGCTCCGCGACGAGAGCCGCAAGATCCTCGGCATCCCCGACCTGCCGGTGTCGGGCACCTGCGTGCGGGTTCCGGTCTTCACCGGGCACTCGCTGTCGATCAACGCCGAGTTCGCCCGCGAGCTCACCCCCGAGGCCGCGCTCAAGCTGCTCGCTGAGGCCCCCGGGGTGGCGGTCGTCGACGTGCCGACCCCGCTCGACGCCGCCGGGCGCGACCCGTCCTACGTCGGGCGCGTGCGCCGCGACCCCACCGTGCCCCACGGCCTGGCCCTGTTCGTCTCTAACGACAACCTGCGCAAGGGCGCCGCCCTCAACGCCGTGCAGATCGCCGAGCTCGTCGCCGACCGCCTCTAGCAGGCCCGGCCTGGCCGCTGGACCGGGCCCGACCGCAAGACCGGCCTGGCGCAGCGCCGCCGGCCGCAGGAGCGGGCCTCGCCGTGGAGGCCGTCGGGCCGCCGGACCCAAGATCGGCCCCGCCACCACCGCCGCCATCTACATCGCCCAGACCGCGATCATGATCGCCCGCTGGGTGTTCCTGGGCCTCGCCGCAGAAGCGGGCTGGCCGCGGGGCCGGGCCCGTAGCCTGGCCCGATGGACCTGGCGGCGTTCCAGCGGGTGATCGACGAGACCTACGGCGAGCGCGACCGGGCTCGGGGCATCCCCGCAACGGTGGCGTGGCTCGCCGAGGAGCTCGGCGAGCTCGCCCAGGCGACCCGCAAGCACGGCCCGGCCGAGCAGCTCCACGAGCTGAGCGACGTGCTGGCGTGGCTCGCCACGCTCGCGAACCAGCTGGACATCAGCCTCGAGGACGCCGCCGCCCGCTACGCCACCGGCTGCCCCCGGTGCGGCGCCCTGCCCTGCACCTGCCCGTAGGGTCCGCCTCCGGAGCACGGGACCCGGCGCCAGACCGCCGCCGGAGCAGCGACGCCGCCCGAGCAGCGGCGGCCGCGGGAGGAGGCACGGCGGCCCCGGGGCAGCGGCGCCCCTCCGGCGGGCGACGCCGGGCCGGGCGACGCCGGCACTGGACCGGCGCCTCAGGACGGGGGGCGCCAGTCGAGGGCGATCCACTGGTCGTCACGGCGCAGCGTCCGCCAGGCGTGGGGACGCTCGGATCCGTAGCGGACCCGCAGGGCGAGGCGGTCCACACCCGGACGGTCGGCGGTGACCCAGCGGTCGTGCACGCCGCGCAGCGTCCGCTCCGCCCCCCGCCCGCCGTAGGCCTCGACGCGGGCCGCCGTGCCAGTGCCCACCAGCACCGCCAGGCTGCCGTCGACGGCGTCGAGCACGCCGAGCGTGTGTTCGTGCGCCTCCACCCAACGGCGGCCAAGGCACTCGACCAGGCGCTCCTCGGGCAGGGCCAGGGCGGCGTAGGCCGCAAGCGACCAGCTGCCCGCGCCGCCGAGGTCGAGCGGGCGCCGGCGGCCGAACCCGAGCGCCGCCACGGCGAGGCGCTGACGGGCCGTGCTGTCGAGGGCGGCCACGGCCGAGCCGGACAGCTGCACGAGCGGCATGCCCCCATCGTCGACCGCCGCGGTCGCCTCGGTGACCGCCACGGCCGCCGGGTGGACCGCCGCTGCCCCGGGATCGCGTAGCGCCATGAACCCGCCGGGCGTGATGCCCACGTTGTCGAACCCGCTCGCCACCTTCCGGAACGCGACGACGGCCTGCACCGCGAACAGCTCGGCGCTCAGCCTCAGCGGCACGACCAGGAGCCCCCCGGGCACGAGCTGGTCGAACCACGCCCGGTGCAGGCGGTCGCTGCTGGCCGTCACGACGATGCGGTCCACCTGCGGCCCGTCGGGGGCGCCGCGGCGCCCGTCGCCCAGCACCACGGCAGCGTCCGCCCGGCTGGCCAGCAGCGCCTCGCGGGCCGCGGCGGCGAGGTCGCGGTCGAGCTCGACCGAGGTGACCGAGCCCGACCGGCCGACGAGGCGCGCGAGCAGCGCGGCGTTGTAGCCCGTGCCGGCCCCGATCTCGAGCACCCTGTGCCCCTCGGCGACCGCGAGCATCTCGAGCATCCGCGCCATGATCGCCGGCTGCGACGACGACGACGTGGGCATGCGGGTGGCCGGGTCGCGCCGGATCACGATCGCCTCGTCGCGGTAGACCCCGTCCAGGCCCCGGCGGGCGGCGTGGTCGGCCAGGAACGTCTCGCGCGGCACGGCGCTGAACGCTTCGGCGACGCGCTCGTCGGTCACGTGCCCCGCCTCCCGGAGGCGATCGACCAGCTCGCGGCGCAGGTCGGTGCTCTCGTCCCCCACGCCGCCGATCGTAGGCAGGGCCGGGCGGCCGGCGGGGGCGGCCCTGACCCGGTCCGCCGGGGCGCCGGTGGGCGCCCGCTACGGTCGGCAGCCGTGCCGCTGACGATCGCCACGTGGAACCTGAAGGGCAGCAAGGGTCTCGACGTGACGGCGGTCGCCGCCCACCTCCGCGCCGTCGGGGCCGACATCGTCGCCCTCCAGGAGGTCCAGCGTCACCAGGCACGGGCGCTCGGCTTGGCTCTCGACGCGCGCTCGGTGCGCTGGGGGTTCAAGCACTGGCCCGTCCGCACCTGGCCGGAGGGCATGGCCGTGATCGGCGTGTCCTTCGCCGCCCGGGTGCGGACACGCGCCCTGTCCGCCCGCTGGCGCCCGTGGAGCTCGCGCCGCCGCGTCTTCCAGCTCGCGACGTTCGCCCCTGACGTGTCCGGTGAGGGCGCCACACCGCTCGTGCTGGCCAACGTGCATCTCAGCACCAGGCGCAACGAGCAGCGCCGGGCGGGGGAGGTGACCGCCGTGCTCGCCGCCGTCCGGTCCGGTCCAGGCCTGCCCGTCGTGATCGGCGACTTCAACGAGCGGCCGGGCGGGGCCATCTTCGAGGGCTTCGCTGCCGCGGGGTTGCGCGACGCCTGGGACGACGTCCGGCCCGGCGTCCCCGAGGCGGAGAAGACCACGTACTGGCCCCGCTGGAAGGCCGGCACCAGCGCCGCACCCTCCCAGCGGCTGGACTACCTCATGATCCCGGCTGCCGTGACGGTGGCCGGCGTCGTGGTCCCCCGCCCGGGCGACGAAGGATTCGCGCGCTTCGCCACCCTGTCGGACCACCTGCCCCTCGCCGCCACCCTCGACGTGGCGACCGGCGCACCCGAAGCGCCCGGGGCGCCCGGCCCGGCGTGACAGACTTTCCCGTCGTGACCGTCGCGCCCGCCGAGACCGACGCCCCCGTCGCGCCCGACGAGCGGGGCCGCGGCCCGGGCGTGCGGCTGTCCCGGGCCGCGCGGCGGGGCCGGGTTGTGGTCAGCGTGCTCGCCGCACTGGCGCTGCTGTACGGCACGTTCTGGGGCTCCGACGACCACTTCCCGTTCGGGCCGTTCAAGATGTACGCCAACGCCAACAAGCCCGACGGCCTCGTAAAGTCGGCCCGCCTGGAGGCGGTGGACGCCGCGGGCGACCGCTTCAAGCTGACCGACGAGGCCACGGGCCTGCGCCGAGCCGAGATCGAGGGGCAGATGCCCCGGTTCCGCGAGGACGGATCGCGCCTCGAGGACGTGGCCGAGGCCTACGAGGCCCGGCACCCCGGCGACCCGGATCTGGTGCTCGTCGAGATCTTGCAGCGTCAGCACCACCTGGTCGACGGTCAGCCCACGGGCGAGGTGACCGAGCGCCAGATCGCCTACTGGGTCGAGCCCGGCTTCGAGGATCTCGCCGACTACGACGCTCGCAAAGCCGCCGAGGCCGAGGCGGAGGGCGAGGACCGGAGCGGCGGGTCGTGAGCTCCGTCGCCGTGCCCGCCGCCGCCTCGTCGGCCGGCCGCCGCCTCGCCAGCTGGTTCTTCGCCGCCGTGCCCGCCGGCCGGGTTGCGGCGTTCCGCACGCTCGCCTACCTGTACATCCCGCTCGACCTGCTGAAGCTGACGCCGTGGGTGGTGCTCCACGACCACGTGCCCGGCGCCCTCTATCGGCCGCTGTTCGTGGGCCGGCTGCTGCCCCTGCCAGTACCGACCGAGCTGGTGGTCGACGGCATCTTCTGGGCGCTGCTCGTCACCTCGGTGGCGGCCGCCACCGGCCGCCTGCCGCGTCTGCTGGGCTGGACCGTGGCGATCCTCTACTTCGAGTGGATGGTCGTCGCCATGTCGTACGGCAAGGTCGACCACGACCGCTTCGCCTTCGTGGTGGCGCTGTTCGCCCTCGCCACGGCCGGCCCAGCCCGCCACGGCGAGCGCACGCCCACCGAGCGGGGTGGCTGGGCACTGCGCATCGTGCAGCTGGCGGTCATCGCCACGTACTTCCTCTCGGCGCTGGCCAAGCACCGCTACGGCGGCCTCGCGTGGCTGAACAGCTCGACGCTGACCTGGGCCGTGATCCGTCGGGGCACGCCGTTCGCCCATGAGCTGCTGGACATCCCCGGCGCGCTCGTCGCCACGCAATGGTTCATCGTGCTCTTCGAGCTGGGCAGCCCGATCGTGCTGTTGGTCTCCGAGCGGGTCCGGTGCTGGCTCGTGGCGTGTCTCTACGCCTTCCACGTAGGTGTCTACGCGGCCGTGCGCATCGCCTTCTTCCCCCACCTCGTGGCGCTGGCGGCGTTCCTGCCGCTCGAGCGGGTCCGCCCCCTGCACATCCTCGGGCGGATCGTGAACTCGGGTCGCACGCGGGAGCGACCGGGGTGGCTCCGGCGCGATGCCCCGCGGGATCCCCCCGACGACGCCCCGGGGGTCGGCGTCCTCAGCGGGAGCGGCTGAGCACCGGCTCGCGGACCGGCACGACCTCGCCGAGCGCGTCGCGCTCGTCCCCCTCGACGGGCAGGAACCGGCACGGGTGGCGCCGGTGCTCGCGGTGGAGGATCGCCTCGACGCCGATCAGGAAGAACGCGCCGACGACGAGGCCCATGGTCACGTCCGAGAACCAGTGGACGCCCAGGTAGACGCGGCTGGCGGCGATCGACACGATCAGGCCGACCGAAACCCAGACCGAGCCCCACCACACGCGGCGGCTGCGGGTGTAGAGCGACACGACGACCGGCAGCAGGCCCCACAGGGCGATCGCCGCCATGACGTGACCGCTCGGGAACGACGGGCCGTTGCCGGCCACGAGGCGCTCGAAGTCGGGCCGCTCGCGCCCGACGACGGCCTTGATGACGAACTCGATGAGCGGCCGGCTGAACGTGGCCACGAACAGCGCCGTCGACACGGCCCGGCAGCGGCGCCAGGTGACGAGGGCCGCCAGGGTCCCCAGCACCAGCACCGGCATCTGCGAGCCCAAGCGCGAGATCGTGAGGAACGTCGTGTCGAGCATCGACGTGCGGCTGGCCTCGACCTGGCGCTGGATCGGGGCGTCCCATGTGAGCAGCAGCTGACCGTTGCGCAGCCCGGCGGCGAAGGCGAAGGCCACCAGGAGCATGCCGAGACCCACGATCAGGCGCCGCCTGGTCAACAGGAGCGACGCCGGGGTGACCGGCGGGGCGGCGTGGACGTGCTCACAGAGGTGGGCACGGCTGGCGGCGCGCGACATGGCGGCGGCGACTCTCCTCGAGTGCGGCGGCGGGCGAGGAATGCACCGGTGAACGCTCCCCAGCGGGAAGGCGCTCAAACCCGGCAGCCGTCCATGCTATGGCCGCGGAGCGCCGAAGGGAACCCACCCCCGCCAGCCGATCACGACGAGCGCCGTGCGCCGGCGCGCTCCGCGGCCCGCTCGGCGGCCACGACGCGCCCCGGTCGACGGCACGCTCCGCGGCCCGCTCGCGATCACGATGCGCGCCGGGTGGCGCGCTCCGCGTCCCCCTGAGCGACGCGTTGGGCCTGCGATAGCAAGCAGGCCGGCGTGCCGCCCGGCAGGCGGTGGCGGTTGCGGGAAACCAGCCGGTAGACCGGCCAGGCCGCCCACCGCATAGGCCGGAGGTCGAGGAGCCGGCCGAGCGGGCGCCAGAACGAGCCGGCGTCGACGAGCAGGCGGGCGATGGCCTCCGGGCCGGCGGCGACGGTGCCGTCGGGGGCGATCCACTGCACGGCCTCCTCGGCCTCGGCCTGCGTCACACCCAGGGCCGCCAGGTCGGCGAACTGCCACGGCTCGACGTCGGCCCCGGTCGGGATCCGCCGCTCGATGAAGCGGGCGCACTGCGAGCAGAACGCACAGTCGCCGTCGAAGAGGAACACCGGTCGCCCCGGGGCGTCGCCGTCGGCCATGCGACCCATTGTGGCGGGTGAACGGTGTGGGCCCGCTCCGCCCGGCGGTCGCCGGGTCGCCCGGCGGTCCTGCGGCCCACGCCGCCGAGCCTCAGAGCGTCAGGTCCTTGTTCGGGCGCACGACGATCTCGGCCACATGCACTCTGGCCGGCTGACTGATGGCGTAGAGCACGGCGTCCGCCACGTCGTCGGGGCTGGCCAAGATGTCCGCGAGCGCCTCCTGGGCGGCGGCGACGACGTGCTCGGGGAGGTGCTCGCCCGGCCGGACCTCGGCCTCGACGCCGCTCATCGCCGCGACCCCCTCGAGGAACGCGGCGTCGTAGTTGCGGGCGAAGTTCGTGGCCACGGCGCCGGGCATGATGGTCACGACCTGGATCGGGTCGTCGACCAACTCGCCACGCAAGGAGTTCGAGATGGCGTTGACGGCGTGCTTCGTGGCGCCGTAGACGCCCGGATCGGGGCGCAGCGCGGCGACCGACGAGATGTTCACCACGTGCCCCTGGGCGCCACAGGCCCGCATGGCCTGCACGGCGGCCTGGCAGCCGACCAGCAGGGCCAGCACGTTGGTCTCGAGCATCGAGCGCCAGCCCTCGGGATCACCAGAGAGGATCGGCTCCGGGTGCGACACGCCGGCGTTGTTCACCATGATGTCGAGCCCGCCGGTGGACTCGACCGCCCTGTCCACGAGGCCGCGGACGGCCTCGGGGTCGCGCACGTCGGTCGTCACGACCTGCGCAGACCCGCCGGCCTCGGTGATGCGGTCGGCCGACTCCTTCATCGTCGACTCGGTGCGACCGGCGAGCACCACGTGAGCGCCGGACGTACCGAGGCGCTCGGCGATGGCCCGGCCGATGCCGCTGGAGGCGCCGGTGACGACGGCGGTGCGACCGGAGAGGTCGGCGGTGGTGGTCATGGATGGGCTCCCGTCGCGACGATCGAATACGATCAAGTGCTCGTGTTCCGAGTTTTACAAGTGATCGCTCGCAT
This sequence comes from Acidimicrobiales bacterium, assembly GCA_035296625.1. Taxonomy (GTDB): domain Bacteria; phylum Actinomycetota; class Acidimicrobiia; order Acidimicrobiales; family VFJN01; genus DATCLS01. Next base: position 54,181 of record DATHAO010000069.1, read on the forward strand.
ATGTCAACGGATGATCGTGACGTCGTGACACCGCGCCGCCCGGCGCCGGTCCGCCGGCAGGCTCGCGGCCGGGCGCGCATCGAGTCGATCCTCGACGCCGCCGAGCAGCTCGTGGCGGACGTCGGCTACGACGAGATGACCACGAACGCCCTCGCCGCCCGGGCCGGCATCTCACCGGGTTCGCTCTACCAGTACTTCGGCAACAAGGCCGAGGTGCTCGACGGGCTCATCGCCCGGCACGAGGCCTCGCTCGACGCCTTCTGGGAGGCCCAGCTCACTGCCGAGGCCGCTACTCGCCCGATCGACGAGGTGGTCGACGGGGTGGTCGACGCGGTGGTGGCGTTCAAGGCCGAGCGCCCGGCGTTCTGGGCCCTGTTCCACGGCTCGGCCACTTCCGAAGCCCTGGGGGCGGCCGCCCGCCGGCTCGACGAGCGCCTGGCGGATCGCCTCGACGGGCTCTACGCCGCCCGGGCCCCGTGGGTGACGCCCCGGCGCCGGCGCCTGGTGGCGGAGGTGTCGGTGGCCACGGTGAAGTCGCTGATGGGCCTCGTCGTCGACCCCAGCCGGGCGCCGGGCACGTCGTCGGCCGATGCCCTGGTCGAGCTGAAGGAGGTGCTCGTCGGCTACCTCACCCCGGCGCTGGCCCCACCGCCCTGCTCACCCCGGCGGCCACCCGTGGGCGGCGCCGAACTGCCGGGCGGCGGTGGCGAACACCCAGTCGTGGCCCCGGTGGGCGACCCACGGGACGAGGCGCGACGCCATGCGGACCGGCGCGCTGCGGGCGACGAGGCGCGAGGAGATGCGGACCTCGGTCGCCGGTGACGACGGGTACGCCGGTCCGGGCCCGTCGGGAGTCGTCCCCTCGGGAGTCGTCCCCTCGAGGGTCGTCGCCCCGGGCAGCGTCGCGGCCGCAGGCGTCGGAACGGGGTGGGGGGCCGGGCCGATGGCCAGCCGGGCCTCCCCGACCACGTCGCCCGTAACCAGCGCCGCGACCAGCGACCTCGGCGCGACCACCGTGACCTCGACGGAGCAGCGGATGGCGTAGGGCACCGGCGGGCAGATCGTGCACCGCCAGACGTCGCCGGTGGCCAGCGCTCGGCCGTCGAACGCCCGCAGCCACGGCCACCATCTCGGATAGGCCCCGACGTCCGTGAGCGCCGCCCACAGGACATCGGGCGTCGTCGGGAACCGGTAGGCGTGCTCGGAGTGGATCTCCGCCGGGGCCCGTAATCCGTCCGGGGCGGCTCTGCGGGCCCCGTCTTGCCGGGTCCACGGCTCCCCCGACCACCCGACGCCCGTCACGAGCGGCCAGGCTATGCCCGGCGTGCCGGCTCGCCGTGTCGCCCCTACTCGGTCAGCTCCTCGGCGAGCAGGTCCATGAGCAGGTTGTCGTGCCAGCCGCCGTCCGCGTCGCGCTCGTAGCGGCGCATGATCCCGACCGGGCGGAAGCCGACCTTGCCGTAGGAGCGGATGGCGGCGGCGTTGTCGGCGGCCGGGTCGATCACCAGACGGTGGTGGCCGTGCTCGTCGATGATGTGCCGGGCGAGCGTGCGCACCGCGTCGGTGCCGATGCCGCGGCCGTGGACCGCCGGGTCGAGGTAGAGGTCCATGTTGGCGTGGCGGTAGTCGGGCTCGTCCTCGGCGTCCCACTGGATCCACCCGACGACCCGGCCGTCGTGCTCGATCACGTAGGGGACGGAGCCGGGCTCGGCGAGGTCCTCCTCGACGGCGGCCACCATGTCGTCGCCACCTCGCCAGCGGTCGCGCACCTCGGGCGTCTCGCGGATCCTCGCCAGCTCGGCGACGTCGGACGCCGTCGGCGGGCGGAGCGTCGCCAAGTTCCCGTGCAACGTGGTCACGCTGGCAACTTAGGTGTGCGTAGGCCGCTCGGCTCCACGGTTTGCCGGGGCCGGGATGCCGGCCACGGACGTGCGAGGCTGACCCCGGTCCCGGCCGGCGGAAGGAGCCTCCATGACCAGCATCGCTCCCTGGCTCGCGGTGGAGGACGCCACGGCCGCGCTCGCCTACTACCGGGCCGCGTTCGGCGCGGTCGAGCTCGAGCGCCTCGAGGACGACGACGGCGGCGTGGTCGTGGCCCAGCTCGCGATCGGCGGCTCGGACTTCTGGATCCAGGCCGATCCTGCCTCGAGCCCCCGTGGTCTCGGCGGGAGGTCCGTCCGCATGATCCTCACGGTCGACGACCCCGAGGCCGCCGTCGCCCGCGCACTCGCGGCGGGGGCCACGGAGGTCGCACCCGTGTCCGAGGACCACGGCTGGCGGATCGGGCGCATCGCGGACCCGTCAGGACACCACTGGGAGATCGGCCGGCGGCTCGCCCGCTGAGGGCCGCACCGGTTCGGCGGCCGGCACCGACAGTTCCGACGTTCCGCCCGGTCGGTGGACGCGAGGCCGCCCGCACACCCGTCGCGGCGGCCGGCGGCCGACGACGATCGGAACCGCCGGTGAACACCGGCACAACTCCCGTCTCAGCGAGGACTGACTCAATCAAGATTGAGTATCTTCGCCGTCGTGGACGCCGACATCGAACGCCGGGCGGCCGTGCACGCCGCCCTCGGCGAGCCCGCCCGGCTCGCCATCGTCGAGGCGCTCGCCGTCTCCGACCGGGCGCCCTCCGACCTCGCTCGCCGCATCGGCCTCGCCGGCAACCTGCTCGCGCACCACATCGACGTGCTCCAACGGGTCGGCCTCGTCGAGCGGGTCATGTCGGCCGGCGACCGCCGCCGGCGCTACGTCCGGCTCGTCCACGACGCCGCCCGGGCCGTCACCGTGCCAAGGCCGCCCCGCGGGGCCGGCGGCCGGGCCGTGTTCATCTGCACCCACAACTCGGCGCGCTCGCAGGTCGCCGCCGTCCTCTGGCGCTCCCACACCGGCGGCCTCGCCACCAGCGCTGGCACCCACCCCGCCGACCGGGTGCACCCCGGCGCCGTTGCCGCCGCCCGTCGGGCGGGGCTCGATCTCACCGGCGCCCGGCCCCGGGCGCTCGACGCCAGCGACCTCGACGCCGACGTCGTCGTCACCGTCTGCGATCGCGCCCACGAGGAGCTCGACGTCGGCGAGGCCTGGTTCCACTGGTCGATCCCCGACCCGGTCCCCGTCGGCACGAGGGCGGCGTTCGACGCCGCCCTCACCGAGCTCGACGATCGCATCACGGCCATCGCCGGCCACGACACCCAGGAGTGACGATCTTGGCGTCGAACACCCCGTCGAACGGCTCGCTCACCGCCGATCAGCACCTCCGGATCAGGACGGCCGCCCGGCGCCTCGGCGACGAGTTCGCCGGCACGTTGGGACCCGAGTCGATCGAGCGCTACATCACCGACTCCCGGGCCCGACTCGAGAACGGCGCAAGGGTCACCACCTGGCTTCCCGTCCTGATCGAACGCCTCACCCGCGACCGGCTGCGCGCCCTGGCTCGCCTCGACCGGGGCGCCGCCGACATCCCTGCCGTGCTCTTCCTGTGCGTCCACAACGCCGGCCGGTCCCAGATGGCCGCCGGCTGGCTCCGCCACCTCGCCGGCGACGCCGTCGAAGTTTTCTCCGGCGGCTCCGACCCGGGCGAGCACACCAACGCCGCCGCCATCGAGGCCATGGCCGAGGTGGGCATCGACATCTCTACCGAGTACCCCAAGCCGTGGACCGACGAGATCGCGCGCGCCGCCGACGTCATCGTCACGATGGGCTGCGGCGACGCCTGCCCGATCTTCCCCGGGAAGCGCTACGAGGACTGGGTGCTCACCGACCCGGCCAACGAGCCCCTCGAGGTCGTCCGCGGCGTGCGCGACGACATCGAGCAGCGGGTGCGTGACCTCATGGCCAGCCTCGACGTGCCCACGAGCGCGTGACGACCACCCCGGGCGCCGCGCTGCTGCGCGACCGCCGGGCGCCCGGCCGCCCGTCGCCGTCGCCACTGGTGCGACGGCTCGTCGCCGAGCTGACCGGCACGGCGTTCCTCGTCGCCGGCGTGGTCGGCTCGGGCATCATGGCAGAGCGCCTCAGCACCGACCCCGGTCTGCGGTTGCTGCAGAACACCGCCGCCACCGCCGGCATCCTCGTGGCGCTGATCCTCGCCCTCGGTCCGGCCTCGGGCGCCCACTTCAACCCCGCCGTCACGATCGCCGACCGGATCCTTGGCGGCATCGACACCGCCATCGCGTGCGGCTACGTCGTCGCCCAGGTCGCCGGCGCCATCACCGGAGCGATCGTCGCCAACCTGATGTTCGACCTGCCGGCGATCGAGTGGTCCACGACCGAGCGCTTCGCCGGCCACCTGTGGTTCGCCGAGGGCATCGCCACGCTCGGCCTGCTGGTCGTCGTCTTCGGCGTCGTCCGCTCCGGGCGCAGCACCGCCGCCGCCTTCGCCGTCGGCGGCTACATCGCCGCCGCGTACTACTTCACGTCCTCGACCAGCTTCGCCAACCCCGCCGTCACCGTCGGCCGGGCCTTCACCGATACCTTCGCCGGCATCGCGCCGTCATCGGTCCCCGCCTTCGTCGCCGCCCAACTCGTCGCCGCCGTGCTCGCCGTCGGCCTGGTGCTCGTCGTCTACCCGACGATCGGCGAGGTGGCCGGCGATGCCGTCGTGCCCCGCGACGCCGACACCCCGAACGGCACCCGGCTCGCAGCCGAGGGCAGCGAACAACAATCTGGCGATGACCGATGAGGAGACGGCGCAGGATCGACCGCGGGCGCCGCGGAGGTGCGGTTGGACGTACCCCCACAGCAGCGCCGAGCGATAACCAATCCGCAAGACGTCATCGGCTTGTCGGCTGGGCCCGGTGTTGGAGACAGGCCGTTACTGGGGGCGTATCTGTCGCGCCCATGAGGAGGAGAAGCGAATGGCCGGACAAGGACTCTCGATCGCCGCGAGCAAGCTCGCGAGCCTCGGTCTAGCGGCGAAGATCGGCGTGGGTGCCACGGTGGCCTCGGCCAGTGTTGCCGGAGCGGGAGCCGCAGGCATGCTGCCCGACCAGGCGAACGAGAGGGCGCGTGATGCCATCGAGGCAGTGACTCCGGTCGACTTCGATGAGCCCGCCGCCGACCAGGGCGACAACTTCGGCGCTGTGGTGTCCAGCGACGCCACGGGTGAAAGCGACGGCGAGCCCGGCGTCGACGGATCCGAGATCTCATCGAGTGCACCCGGCGCCGCACACCGCCCGACCGATGTGGGCCAGGCGCGGGCCGAAGCCCGCCCCGCCGACGGCACCGGGCTCGACCAAGCCGCCGACGCCGCAGCGGTCGCTCTTCCTGGCGATGCCGGCGCTTCCCAGGCGCCGCCGTCCACGACGCCCGACGCCGTGGCAGACGCACCCGAGGCACCTCCCGCCACCATGCCCGACCTCGGCGATCCCGCGACTGGCGCCGCCGGCACGGGCCACCGGCCCGGCTGACCCGCTCGCGGTCCTCGGTGGGCCGCGTGCCATCGAGGATTGTGTGGCCTGGCCGTGCACCGCCGCCACGGCCGGGCCACGATGCTGCTGCGATCCGGTGGGGTCTCAGGGGTCACGGCGAGTGCCGCCTCACACGTGCACGCCGCCGGCGGCTCTCGGTAGAGTCGTCGGATCGTTCACGCCGTCCTGGATCGGAACAACGTCGTCGTGACGGGCGTGCCCGATGGTCGCCCCATGGTGTTCGCGCATGGGTTCGGGTGCGATCAGCACATGTGGCGGTTCGTGGCCCCGGCGTTCGAGGGCGCGTATCGGGTGGTCCTCTTCGACTACGTGGGCGTCGGTGGCTCGGACCTCGCTGCCTACGACGTCGACCGGTACTCGTCGCTCGACGGGTACGCATCGGACGTGGTCGAGGTGTGCGAGGCGCTCGAGCTCACCGACGCGGTGTTCGTCGGCCACTCGGTCAGCTCGATGATCGGCGTCCTCGCGGCACGGAGGGCGCCCGAGCGGATCGGGGCGCTGGTGATGGTGGGACCGTCGCCGAGGTACATCGACGACGACGGCTACGTGGGCGGGTTCGAGCCGGACGACATCGACGGCCTGCTGGCGTCACTCGAGAACAACTATCTGGGCTGGTCGAGCCAGATGGCGCCGGTGATCATGGGCAACCCCGATCGTCCCGAGCTCGGCGCCGAGTTGACCGAGAGCTTCTGCCGCACGGATCCGAAGATCCAGGCGAGGTTCGCCCGGGCGACGTTCCTGTCCGACAACCGGGACGACCTGGTCCAGGTGATGGCGCCGACGCTGGTCCTCCAGTGCTCCGACGACGTGATCGCACCCGAGGCCGTGGGCCGCTTCGTCCACCGCCAGATCCCACAGAGCACGTTCGTGCAGCTGCGGGCGACCGGGCACTGTCCGAACCTCAGCGCACCCCAGGAGACGATCGATGCCATCGAGGGCTTCCTCGGGAGCCTCTAGCGAGCACGGGCCACCGAGAGCAGCACCGCGTGCCGACGCCGCGTTCTACCTGGCCCTCGTCGAGGACGATCCCGAGGAGCTGTACGAGCACGCGCCGTGCGCCTATCTGTCGTCGCTGCCCGACGGGACGATCGTCAAGGTCAACGCCACGTTCCTGTCGTGGACGGGCTACGACCGCGACGCGGTCGTCGGCCGGCGTCGCTTCCAGGAGCTGCTGGCGTCCGGGGACCGCATCTTCTATGAGACCCACTTCGCCCCGGCCCTGCGCATGCAGGGCCAGGTCCGGGAGATCGCCGTCGAACTGGTGACGAGGGCAGGTCAGCGCCTCCCCGTGCTCGTCAACTCGGTGCTCGAGCTTGGCCAGGACGGTGCCCCACACGTCGTGCGGACGGTGATCTTCGACGCCCGCGAACGGCGCTCCTACGAGGCAGAGCTCGTGGCGGCGCGACGCCGGGCCGAGGAGTCCGAGGCCCGCGCCCGCACCCTGGCGGCGACCCTGCAGTCCAGCTTCCTTCCCCCGCAGGCCCCGTCGATCCCCGGCCTCGACGTCGCCGGCGCCTACCGTCCCTCCGGGGACGGCACCGAGGTCGGCGGCGACTTCTACGACGTCTTCGAAACGACTGCCGAGACCTGGGGCATCGTGCTCGGTGACGTGTGCGGCAAGGGTCCTGCCGCCGCCGCGATGACGGCCGTGGCCCGCTACACGATCCTCGCTGCCGGCCTGCGCGCGGCGAGCCCGGCAGCGGTCCTGCAGACAGCGCACGAAGCCCTCCTCCAGCACCAACGCGACCGGTTCTGCACCGCTGTGTACATGACCGTCCAACGGTCGTCCGGGAACGCATGGACCGCCACCCTCGCCTGCGCCGGCCACGAACGCCCCCTGCGGATCGACGCTGACGGCACCGTCGATCGCATCGGCCGCTTCGGCCGCATCCTCGGGATGGTCAGCCAGCACCGCTCGACGGACGTGTCGGTCCTCTTGCGGCCCGGTGATCGTGTGGTGCTGTACACGGATGGCGTCACCGAGGCCCGGCGAGACGGCGAGCTCTTCGGCAGCGACAGGCTCATCGATCTCCTGGTCCGCATGCCGGCAGCATCAGACGCCCGGCAGACCGCCGACGCCATCGTCGACGCGGCCGTCGACTTCCAGGACGGCCGGACGGTCGACGACATCGCCGTCGTCGTGCTCAGCGTCCCCGGCGCCGAGCAGCTGGGCTCGGCCGTGGGAGCCTCATCGCGATGAGGTCCTCGCGGGGGGCCGTCACGGGGTTGGCCGTGGCGGCGGGGGATCTGTTGCCCTGCGTCGCCCGCTCGCCGTTCCGCCCCCTCGATAGCGTGAGCTCGTGCTCCTGGTCACTGGCAGCATCCGGGCGCGCGCTGACACCTTCGAGCGTGTCCTCGCGCTGAGCCTGGAGCACGTGCAGCGCTCCCGACAGGAACCGGGATGCCTTTTCCACTCGGTCCACCACGATGCCGAGGATCCGTTGCGGCTGGTGTTTCTCGAGCATTGGGCCGACGCCGACGCGCTTCGTGCGCACTTCCACGTGGCCGCCTCCGGTGTCTTCGTAAACGAGGTAGCGGCCCTAGCGGACGGCTCACCGGAGATGGCCATCTACGACGCTCGACCTACGTCCGTGTGAGCTTGCGGCCGCAGGTCACCGAGTCCTGATCCCCGAAGTTCGACTTCCTGGCCGTCCTCGGAGGAGCAGGGAACCGGCGTTGAAGGACACCGCCTCGCGCTACTCCTCGCTCTCGTATTTGAACGAGACCTTCACCTTCGCCCGGTATGCCCGGACCTGCCCCTCCTCGATCTGGAGGTCGAGCTCGGACACCTCGGCGATCCGTAGCTCCCGCAGGGACTGCGAGGCCTTGGCAACGGCAGCTGCGGCCGCCTTTTCCCACGACTCGGTACTGGTCCCTACCAACTCAATGATCTTGTAGACGCTCTCCGGCATGTCGATGCCTCCCCGTCTTGCCGAGGGCGCTGTGGCACCACGGCAGTGTTCTACGATGCGTAACTTCCCCGCTCGTCCATGACGTCGCAACGACGGGATCGGGATCCGAGTGCAGCAGGCTAGACACTGGGGATCGAGTTAGACGGACGCTACAGGATCCCTTGGAAGCCGGTGTCGGTGGCCACCGGAGAAAGATGCCCGCTGGCGGCCACCGACTTCGTCGTAGCGCGGCAACAACGGAATGCGAGGCAGTAGGGGGGCGTCGACCACGAGGCGCCGATAGGAAACACTTGACGCCGACGGGCGGAGCTCGGCCGAGGGCAGTCGTGGCGCTTGGGGTCGGGAGTGGTTAGTCGTGTCGCCGGGCAGCTCGCCGGTTGCGCTGGTCTGTCCGCCCATCCCGCACTCGGTGCTCGACTTCACGGATGTGGCTCTCAGTCGCGGCCGCGCAGCAGTGAGACGCGGAACGGGCGCAACTCGCCCGTGGCGATGCCACTGGCGATGGCGGGGTCTTCCTCCATGATCTGGCGGGCGGCGGGCTCGTCCTCGGCCTCGAAGACCGCGATGCCGGTGTTCACCGGACCCAGCGTCGGCCCTACGAGGATGATGACCCCCTCGGCCAGCAGTCGCTGGAGGCGCTCGAAGTGCGTCGCCCACACCGCCTGCTCGTCCTCGGTCATCGTCGCCGCGAAGTCCTCCCGCGGCGGATGGATGAAGTAGACCCATTCGCCCATCCAGCCATCCTCGCAGGGTGGCAGAGCCGAGCGTGTCACCCGGCGCAGGGCTCCGGCCGGATAGTCGGCGACGGCGGGCCGCCTCACCGTCGAGCCCCGGCCCGAGAGCGCACATCAGGCGAACACTGGGTCCTTTCGGACCTTCCCTTGCCACGTCACGCTCGCCAGCATGTGCGGATGCGACAAGCTCCCGCAACGGGCAGTTCCGACTACGAACGCCGGGGCTACGTGATCGTCGCCGACGCCCTGGAGCGCCACGTGCTCGAGGCCGTGCGCGCCGAGGCGACGGCGATCTGCCGCGGCGCCCGGGGCAACATCGACGGCGTCACGCCCGGGAGCGAGCTGGACGATGCCACCATCCTGCGCCGCTACCTGTGCATCCACTTCCCGCACAAGGTCTCGCCCCTGATGCGTGACATCGGGCAACTGCCCGCGATCGTCGACGCGGTCACGGCGGTGGTCGGCCCGAACGTCAAGATGGTCCAGTCCATGCTCTTCCTGAAGTCCGAGAACATGCCGGCCAGGCGTGGCACCAGGACGAGAGCCACATCCCCACCCGCGACCGGTCCCTGACGGCCGTCTGGCTCGCCCTGGACGACGCTACGGTCGACAACGGCTGCCTGTGGGTCATCCCCGGTTCCCACCGGCGGGGGGTGCTCTACCCGGTCCAGGACAACGTCGACGTCCGCTTCGACGGCACCCCGCAGGCCTACGGGTTGCCCTATCGCGACGCGGACGCCGTCCCCGTCGAGCTTCCGGCCGGGGCCGCCCTGATCTTCGATGGGCACGTCCTGCACCGGTCGCTCCCGAACGCCGGCCGACTCGGCCTGCGGCGCGCCCTGGTCAACCACTACATGAGCGCCGAATCCCTTCTGCCGTGGTTCCCTCCGACCGGCGACGACACCATGGCCACCACCGATCACCGGGACATCCTGCTCGTCGCCGGCGAGGACCCCTACGCCTTCAAGGGCACGACCGATGTCCTGCACCCCCATGTCCGTCCCTACGAGAGACGTGCCACGGCCAGCTGAATCAAAGCATCACGGTCCTGGCCCGGGACACGGCCGGGGTGATCGCTCGCTGGGCACCCGCTCGTCAGACACCCGCCAACAAACATGCTCGCCCGGAACGCCGTGCCGGGTGGCTGCTCATCTGTACGGGTGTAGCCGCTGGCGACGGCGGCGCCATCCGGCCACTCTGGACGTGTTCGGGGCGCTCAGCCGCCCGGCTTGACGGCCTCGACGAGGTTGCGAGCGGTCGACACCAGGAAGCGTCCCTCGGCAGCACGAGCATCCTGATCGGCGAGATGCGCCCGATCGTCGGCGTCGGTGGCCACGCGAGGGTGATCAGGGTCGACGACGACGAGGCAACCACCCGGGCGGAGCACCCGGAAGAGCTCCCCCATCGCGGCGTCCGGGTCGCTCAGCCATATGAACACCCGCTCGGCGTATGCCGCATCGAACATCTCTGATTCGAACGGCAGCGCAATCAAATCGGCGACGTGATGCTCGACCTCCGCCATTCCGACTGTCCGCTCCCGGGCTCGCTCGACGAGCTGCGCGCTTAGGTCGACACCGATGGCCCGACCACCGGGTGCGACCCGGGCAGGAGAGCATGCGGGCAACCTCGCCCATCCCGGTGTCAGCGTCGAGCACGACATCACCGGCGCGGAGGTGCAGGCGCTCGAACCGGCGCTGCCGCTGTTCGTCCATCAGGCCGGGTACCCGGTCGAGGTAATCCGCATGCGCGCCCACCTGACCGCTCGCATCGACGTCGCCGAACAGCGCGCCCGCCCCTTCGACTGTTCTGCGCCACCCGCGTCCACCATGACGCCACCTCCGCTCGAGGTTCTCGCTCTCGGCGGGTACCGATAGCGACGCCGACCGAGGACTCTACGAGGTTCCCCGCGGCAGCGCCCGCGAGTGAGTCGCAGGCCACCGCGGTCGGCCAGCACGTCAATGAGACCGCCACCCACGCTCCATCAGGTCGAGCCGTGATACGGTCGCACCAGGCACGAGGCGATGAGCACGGGGACACTATGAAAGCCACCTCCAGAATTTGGAGCACATCGACAGGGGGGAAAGATTAGTATGAGAACGAGACTCGTTGTGCTGTTCACTGTTGTTGCGCTGGTCGTCGCGATGCCGTCAATGGCCGGCGCCATTACCTGGGGCACACCAGACGTCAACAATGAATATCCGAACGTTGCGTCTCTGCGGGGAATCGTCGAGGACGAGAACGTGGCACGCATCAGCTGCAGTGGAAGCCTGCTCTATTCGGATGCGGACAAGGTCGTGATCTTGACCGCGGCGCACTGCACCGATGCGTGGGCGGACGCAATTGCGGCGGGAACCATTGATTCCGTTGGCGTGTCGTTCGATCAGAACAATCAGGTCAACGGGACGACGACGATCGCCACCTACTACGTCACGGGTGGAGTTCCGATCAGCTATCCTGCGAAGGACGCGCCCTTTGAAACGTTCGACTACGGGCTCGTCGTGTTCTCCACGAGTGCCGAGAACACTCTCGGCCAGACGATCCAGGACCGCTGGGGGGCGCTCACGCCGGTTCAAATCGCTCCAGATCCGGGATATCTGTCGCGTGTGATCGACAGCGTCAGCAACCCGACTCACGATCTGTCGTTCACCGCCGTCGGCTATGGGACAGGCGAGAAGTTCCCCATCCCCGGGCAGGAGACCGGACCAGCCGATCCATCTGGAACCAACACATCGACGTTCCTCATCCGGTACATCGCCGACGGCCTCACGTACGCCGCGTACAACCCTGTCAATGATGTGCTGAGACTGTCGATGAACATCGCGAAGGGCGAGAGCGGCACCTGCAACGGCGATTCAGGCGGCCCGATCTTCTACGAGGACCCGACGCTCGGCCTTGTTCAGGTGTCACTCGTGTCCGGCGGTGACTTCCCGTGCCGAGCAACGAACACCGGACCTGGGTTCAGCACTCAGGAAGCCTTTGATTTCATAGCTTGCGGAACGGTCGAGGGCGATGTCAGCGCCGTGGTGGCATGTGTCGATGCGCTCTTCGGATCGTAAGCCCGGTCGATCGACACGAGATCGCACAAAACCCCGAGTGGAGGTGCTCCGGCACAAGTGACGCACCATAGCCTCGCGACGCGCTTGTGGCGGCCGGCGTGGACGTGAAGAGACGGCACAGGCGGTACTCGGGCACACCGACGCTCGGGTCACGCTCGACCTCCACGCCCAGGTCGTCACGGAGCAGCACCGGAGGGCGCTCGACGCCACGGGCTCGAAGTTCCTCGGGCCGCATGCGCCGGGAGACCGCGGGGCACAGTCCGATTCTGGGCCCCGCGGTGAGTAGGTCGGACGCGAGGAGAGATCGACACGAAGACGCGCGGCAGCTGTCAGCGCCAGGGAATCGGAACCGAGGTCGTCCGACGAGCTGCAGCTCACGCGCAAGCCGCGGGCTGCGAGTGGCTCCACGTCGACTTAACGCCTGACCTCGTGCCCTTCTACTTCGACGCGTGTGGCTGTCGTCCGACCGAGGCCGGGCTCATCCACGTCAAGTCCTTGGGCTGACGGCAGGTTGCAGTCCCGGCGATCTGGGGGACCCGGCTGACTTCAGCCCGGCGAGTCGAGGCCGAACCGTGCGAAGTGCTCGAAGCTCGGTTCGATCTTCGGGTTCGGCAGCCGGTAGGCGCGCAGCCGGGTCTCTCTGTCGATCGGCTCGGCCTGCCAGCCGGTGTTGGACTCGTAGTACTTCACCGCGGTGGCCACCGATGGCCAGCGACAGTCGTCGAGGACGATCAGGCCGCCGGGGCGCACGAGCTCGCGAAGGAAGAACAGGTCGACGAATACGCTGTGGAAGACGTGGCTGCCGTCGACGAACGCTGCGTCGGCGACGAAGCCCTCGGCCGTGAGGCGGGCCAGGGCGTACTGAGATCGTTCGCGTAGCAGGGTGCAGACATCGGTGAGCCCGGCGGCGACGATCGTGTTCCATCCGGTGTCGTGGAACTGGTCCTGGAAGACGTCGATGATCACGTGGGCGGCACCTTCGGTCCCTGGGGAGACGAGGGCGTCGGCGATAGCCAGGGCGGAGCGTCCGTAGGCGAGGCCGATCTCGACCACGATCCGGGCGTTCTCGGCCAAGAGCAGGTCTCGGAGCACATCAGCGTCATCGTCGGGGATCGACACGCGCTCGAAGTCGCCTTCGGTCCGGACGTCCATTGGGCCGTGTCTTACCAGCTCACGGCGCATTCGCCGGATGGTCTCCAGGAGGGTGGGCCCAGCCGCCACGGTGCCAGTGTCGCTGAAGCAGCCCCGCAAGTGGCACACCAGTGCTGCCGACAGATCCGGCGCCACGACCGGCGTATGGGATGAGTGGCGAAAGCGGCCAAAACTCGTTGGCCCGATCAACTCATCTTGCGACCGGGCCGGCGAGGAAGGATCGGCGTTGCTTGCCGGTTCTGTCTTCGCTCTGCCGCGACGAGTGCTCCGGTGCGGTTCCGCTTCGTGTCTAGAGGGTCAGGAGGACCTTGGTGGCGCGTCGCTCATCCATGGCCTTGTAGCCGTCGGCGATTTGCTCGAGGGGCAGCTCGAGGTCGAAGACCTTGCCGGGGTCGATGGTCCGGTTCCAGATGAGGTCGCTGAGTTCGGGGAGGAAGCGGCGGACGGGGGCGGGGCCGCCGTGGAGGTGGACGTGGGAAAAGAACAGTTCGTCGCCGGGGAGCGCGACGTCATGCGCGACGCCGACGTAGCCGACGTGACCGCCGGGGCGAGTGGCGCGGAGGGCTTGCATCATCGACTCCTGGGTGCCGACCGCCTCGATCACTGAGTGTGCGCCGAGCCCGTTCGTGAGGTCTTTGATCCTGGCCACGCCCTCGTCGCCTCGCTCTTGGACGATGTCGGTGGCGCCGAACTCGCGGGCGAGCCGCTGGCGTGGCTCGTGGCGGCTCATGGCGATGATCCGTTCCGCTCCGAGCTGCTTCGCGGCAAGCACGCCGAGCAACCCCACGGCTCCGTCGCCGACCACGGCGACGGTCTTGCCGGGACCGGCTGCGGCGGCGACGGCACCAAACCAGCCGGTGCCCAGCACGTCGGAGGCGGCGAGGAAGCTCGGGATCAGGTCGGCCGGCGGCAGGTCCGGTGTCGCCACGAGCGTGCCGTCGGCGAGGGGAACACGGGCCAGTTCGGCCTGCGTTCCGATGGTGCCCATGAGCACGCGGTGGACGCACGAGCTCTGGTACCCGGCCTGGCAGATCTCGCAGGTGTTGTCCGAGGCAAAGAACGAGCCGATCACGAACTGGCCCCGCTTGATCGTGGCGACGTCGCGGCCGACCGCCTCGACGATGCCGACGTACTCGTGACCCATCGGCGCAGGCCCCTCGACGGTCTCGATGCCTCGATAGGGCCACAGATCCGACCCGCAGACACACGTGGCCGACAGGCGGATGATCGCGTCGGTCGGCTCGACGATCCTCGGGTCGTCACGCTCCTCGACCCGGACGTCGCCGGGGGCGTGCATCACGGCTCCACGCATACGGGCTCCTCCTGTTCATCTTGTCGTGCCGCTGACGAGCGCCGGGCGCCGCACGGCCCTCAGCAGCAACATCGGGACGTACCTGACACAACCACCGCCGCGGAGGTACAGGAAGGCCCGGATGAGAGGTGTACTTACCATGACAGGCCATCCCAGCGAGGCGGCCCGTCGCCCTCAGCCGGCGGTCGGGGACGGTCGAGTGGCGTCAGCCGAACGGCGGTCGGACGTCGCTGACCACGTACATCATGACGTCGGCGCTGCGAACGGTGATTCCGGTGTCCGTGCATGGGCGACGGCCCTCCAGGCGTCGAGGTGCTCCATGGATTGCCAGCGCTCGAAGTTGTTGACCCGCGTCGGATCCAGCGCGTCGGCGGCGATCGCCAGGTCCAAGCATCCAGGGGCCTGGCGAGCGCGGCGGACGAGGTCCCCGTGCGCGGTCACGTACTCGCCCCGGTCACCGGCGTCGACCTCGAGGTGGCCCGCGATGACCACCATGGGCATCCGTCCTTCCTCCCGCCCGGCTGCACCAAGAGCTATGACGGTGCGACGGCCTGAGGATCATCGACGGCTTCGGAACCATGGCCGTCACTGGCGAACCGTGCAGCCGGGGACTCGGGCGAGAGCCCGTGAAGCCGTGACGGGAATCGAACCCGCCTTGTGCGAATGGGAAGGGCCGAGGTGGCAACCGGGCCCGACCTGCATCGAGTCGTCGAACACTTCCCGTGCGTCAACGATTTGTGCGTGCACGAACCTGTCGTTCACGTGGGAGTGTGGCTGCCGTGGCGAAACCGCCAGCCATCCACCGGGAAGGTGTCGCGGACCCCACTGGCCAGCTCTGGTGCGTGATCACGTACAAGTCTGGGCCGTCGCCGTCCTGGCTCGCGGCTCTGGTTCGGTCGTGGCGGATCGCGCTGGTTCCAGTGCGAGACACGCCCACTCGCCCGATCCTCGAAATCAGGTGTCGCCGGCAGGACGCCGGAGCTCGGGCCAGGTGGCTTGTCGAACGGGTCAAGCGCGGCGACTTCCACCGTTAGCGGAGAACAGCCGATCCGCGATCGAGCCACATGAGGCACATATCAACAAGGTGAGGCCGAGAGAGCGGCGAGGAGGAAGCCGACGACACGACACGAGCGGATCACGTCAGGCGATAGTCGGTCGGGCGGCGGCCAAAGCCGGACGGCGTTGACGCCTGGGGCAGGTGAGACGAGCGGGCCGAGTAGAGGCCGCCAGCGGGCACGAGGACAGACACCAGGATGATGGCAGCTACCAGGGAGGGGCGATAGCCCGGGGCTGTGCCGGTCACTCGGCGCCAAGGTGGTGGTGTTCCGGGGGGCCGGCCGAGGACGGCCACCAAGCCCGCCCGCGGGGCGCGGCCCCTTCGGCGCCGCCTTGATCTCGTAGAGCCGAATCCGGCAGAGCGCTATCGAGTGGTGGTGTCCGGTCCCGGGACATGGTTCACGAATCGGTCCTAGGACATGGGCCACAGGCTCGGGTGCCGCTTGATGCCTCACGGCGCCCCGACCGGACGGTGCGACGGCTCGCATTGATGCGCTTGGATCCGGGCGTTTGGTGCTACCGGCACCGCTGGGCCACCGCGCGTTCTGGGACGCGGTTGGGTGCGCGTGGGCGAGGCGGCGTAAGGCCGATTCGGCCCGGTCGAGGCGGCAGGTGGATCGCAGATGTCGTTCCCTGTGACGGCCGTGAAGGCCGGCAAGCGAAATGCCGTGCCCGCGGGGCTGAGCTGCTGCGCAGCAGACATGACCCAGCGAGCGACGCGGCCAGCGACGTCCGGTCGCTGGGGCAGGGGCCCCGACCGGCGATCCCGACCGGGGCGGGGGCCGGTCGCAGGCTCTGCCGGGTCCTCAGCTCATCGCCTTCTTCACCAGCGCGCTGATCGTTGCCTCTTCGGCGGCGGTCAACCCCGTCAGCGCGAAGGAAGTTGGCCACATAGCGCCTTCGTCGAGGTTCGCCGCGTCGTTGAAGCCGAGCGTGGCGTACCTGGACTTGAACTTCGACGCAGGTGTGAAGTAGCAGATGACCTTGTCGTCCTTGGCATACGCGGGCATCCCGTACCAGGTCTTCGGCGACAGCGATGGCGCGCTGGCTTTGATGAGGCCGTGGAGCCGTTCGGCCATG
The DNA here is from genome assembly GCA_035296625.1 of Acidimicrobiales bacterium. Classification (GTDB taxonomy): domain Bacteria; phylum Actinomycetota; class Acidimicrobiia; order Acidimicrobiales; family VFJN01; genus DATCLS01. The sequence goes on from DATHAO010000069.1 coordinate 70,912, forward strand.
GCGCGATCCGGCTCCGGCATCTCGGCGATCTTGGCGCGCACGTCGGCCTCGCCGTCCTTCTTCGCGCGCGGGCCGCGGCGCGCCTCCGCCTTCAGCTCTTGGGCGCGTTCCTTCATCGCAGCGCGTTCGTCGTCGGTGAATCCGTCGGACTTCTTGCCGGTCGCGGTGGTGTTCTTGGTGGACCGCCCCGTGGCCTTCGTTGCGCTCATCGTTCCTCCTGTGCTGGCTCTCCCACTGGACATGAGTGAGAGTATCACTATCATTTCGAGAGTGCTAGTCTCATCGATGTGGGGTCCCACGACCAGGGACAACGATCCTCCGATGGCAAGCGCGGCCAGGCCAGGACCCGCCTGGCTCGGGCCGCGGTGGTTGACGCCGCCCGGAATCTGTTCCTCGAACGCGGCTACGGGGCCACGACGATCGAGGCCATCAGCGACCTCTCGGATGTCCCGCCGGCCACTGTGTACCGGCTGTTTTCGTCCAAGCGCGGGATCCTCGAGGCCCTCCTCGATGTCTCCATCGTCGGCGACGATCAGGCAGTTCCATTGGCAGAGCGCCCCCACGTTCGATCCCTCCTCGCCGACCCCGACCCGAAGAACCAGCTTGCCGGCCTTGTGGGAATCACCGTCGAAGTGAACGCAAGGACCGCGCCGATCTACCGCATCCTCGTCAGCGCCGCGGGCTCAGACCTCGACGCGGCGGCGCTGCTCGATGAACTGGCCCGCCAAAGGCAGGAAGGCCAAGGACTCATCGCGCGTTCGTTGGCTCGCGCCAGCGCGTTGCGGCCCAAGCTGCGAGAGCGCGATGCCGGCGACATCATCCACGCCCTCATGTCCCCCGAGCTCTACCGGCTCCTCGTTCTCGACAGAGGCTGGCCGGCCGAACGGTATGAGCGGTGGCTAACAGAGATCCTCATCGATCAACTTCTCGCCGAGAGCCGAGGTCGCACACCTGCGGACTCCACATGACGACCGCCCTCCAGTGACCGGACGTCGTGAGGTGACATCGTCCCGACCATGGGCCGTCGGCTGCCCCGGCCGCCGCGCGGGTGGACCCATCTGAGCAGCTTCGACCCGGGACGGGCTCACGTTGTGGCCCGAGCGTGTCGGGCGGCGACGGGTCGACGCGTCGTGGTCTCGTCCATCGAGGACTACGTCGGCCGTCAGATCGAGGGCAAGGCGTGGTGAACGACCTATGGTCTGTGCGCCACCACGTAGCTCACGCACTGCCCCTGGTTGCGGAACGGCCGGCCCTGGTCATCGGCCAGGTCTCGCCAGCCTCCACGCTTGCAGTCGGCCTTGGACTGGGGGGCAGGCCGTCCGAACGTGAGTGGAACAAAGACCTGCTCCGTAAAGGCCCCGTCCGGCCCCTGCAAGTTGGTAGCGCCGATGACGCAGGCACCGGGCGCGCTTGCGCAGTCAACGCCGCCGATGATGCGCTGCACCGTGAAGGTGGCCGAGAAAGACCCCTGAGAGGCAGGGACGACTTTCTGGCCGACGCAGAGGGTGAACGAAGACGGCGAGGCGGGACATTGGGCAAGACCGATGTCCGAGGTGCCAGTCGTGAAGCCGGTCCCCGTCACGGTCACGACCTGTCCGTCTTGCAGCCCCGTACTCGGCGTCACCGTGACGGCAGGTCCCTCCTGTGCCTCGGCACCTTGAGCGGTCAGCAGCGTGGTCAACGAGACGACGACCACCGCACCCAGGAGTGTCCGAACTCGACGCTTCATCTTCGCCCCTTCCGCCTTCGAGATCGTGTCTAGCACTGGCAAGAGCGCCGCGTCGACGTCGAGCGGGGAGGGCTCGCTCGGCGACCTCCGAGACGGCGCCAGGATCGCCGGGCTCGCCACGTACACACGGTCTCAACCTGTCGAGGGTGGGTCGGCCGTGATGCTGCTCGACCCGACGCTCGCCGTCTTCTGGCCCCACTGACTGCGGACGACACCCCACCCCCCGGTGGGGCGGCCTCTCCAATGCACCACCCCATGAGGACCGTCCGGGTGGTCGCCTCGCCGTCTATGTGGGCTGAAACAAACGGGCCTCGAGGCCTCCTGTGAGCGCCGTGCCGCCGCTCCGAAGGGAGCTGGATCCGAGGGGCGCAAGCTCTGGCGTGCGGTGGTCGAGCAGTACGAGCTGGAGCAGCACGAATAGGCACTCCTTCGGGAGACCGTGCGCGGACCCAAGGCAGGATCCACTGCACGGGATGACCGGGACATATTCCGGCTGACGCCAAGCATGGACGCAGCGGTGCTGGAGACGATCGCCGTCGGCGGCCGAGGACGGGCGCCTCTGGCGCCCGCCCGCAGGCCGGTGCCGGCTCTGCCGGCACTCTCTTGCATCCTTCAGAGGCGGATTCGGTAGCGAGGTCTACAGCCACCTACCCTGTTACCGCCTCGCCCTTCACAACCCTAGGAGCATCGGCAGGGGCAGTAAGCCGGTCGGCGATCCGTGCGCCCGCGGCGGCCGCGGGCCCGCACCAGATCGTGCAATCGGTGCGCCCAACGCCGCTATGGGACACCGTGGGTTTGGTCGCCGGGGCGGCGCGTGAATGGGTGTTTGGTGCTGTAGCGAGGGCGAGGCACCGGCAGGGGACGGGGCCAGGCACTGGCCGCTAGGCTGCGGGCGTCGCCCCGGCGTCAGCCGGTCGCTTCGATCGACTAGGGCAAGTCCGGCCTGATCGCCATGGACGTGAGGTCCACCCGGCTCGCGCGCCGTGCAGGTGGCTATGGTGGCGGCCAGGTTCCAGGTTCCGTTTGGGACTTGTGCCAGACGGTGCCGTCCGGCGCGGTGCCGAAGGCGTGCATTCGGTAGTCGTTGCCCCGACCAAAGGTGAGCTGTCGGAGCTGGTCGCCGCTTGACCCAAACGGATCGAGCGGCCCCCACTGGCCTGACGGGAGTAGGGCGGCGTGCCAGATCGTGTCGTCGGGACCCGTACCGGCCACCCCGAGAGCGAGGCCGTTGACATTCCAGATCGGCGTGATCGTGCTCAGCCTGTCATCAGGGTCGCCGAACCGCGCCCAGGCATTGCTGCCGGGTGCGCGTCGCCAGATCGTGTCGTCCAACGCCAGAGCGAACACATCGGACTCCGACCCGTCCCATATGCCGGTTCGCAGCGCGGTGACCGCCCGGAACTGGTCATTAGGTGCGCCGAAGGGTTGCCACCCGCTCCATTGGTCGAGCTCCCACACGTGCGCCGAGTTCCTCCAGACGGTGTTGTCGGAAGCGATACCGATGGCTTCGATCGTGAGGTCGTCGGGCCGGCCGACGACGAGCGAGCTGAGGAGCAACGCTTCATCTCCGAATTCCTGCCAGCCGTGCCACCCCTGAGGCTGGTACGGGTCGTACTGGAGGTTGATCCACACCGTGTCGTCGACACCGAGACCGAACACCGTGTTCCCCAACGTGAGGTCATTACTCGGAACGACCACCTCGCGCAGCCCTGCGGAGACAACGCCGAACCGCAGCCACCCGTCGGAGACGGCGCTGAACCGCCGCCGCCAGCCGGCGACGACGCCGAACCGCCTCCACCCTTGCCAGCTCCGGTAGGGGAAAGTCTGCCCGTTGGTCCATGCGCTGCCATCGCGGGCCACGCCGAACACGCGCAGTAGTCCGGCGTACGACGTATTCACGCCAAGACTCAGAAACCCAGGACTGCTTCGGTCCGGGAAAAGCCTTCGAAGAACTGGTCGTCTGCCGACGGGAGACCAGCCGGTCCAGTCATCGATCGACGGGGTGCTCTCCACGTTCTGCAAGACCGAGCCGTCCTCGGCAAGACCGAAGACCTCCAGTCCACTGCCGGGGTTCCGAACGGCCGACACCACGCGAAACCGTTGGTCCGACTCGCCGAACAACTCCCACATCGGTCCTCCTCCCGGCGGTGCTTGCCAGCGGCTGCTCCGCCAGGAGCCAGGTCGTCCGCTTGCACCGTCCCACAGGATCGTGAGCACTCACGCAGCCGCCGTCAACGCAAAAAGGCACCCAAACCGCTGCCTCTACGAGTCGAAACGGCCGACAGGATGATCGGCCACAGCGGCCGACCATGGCGAGATGACAGCCACGCATAACTGCCGCTCGGAACGCTCGGCCTACTCTGCTGCCCGCCCAGCGGGCGGGCGAGTACTCGGTTGGGGCAATGTGTACGCGTGGAACAGGCCGCCTGCGCCCGCGTCTGCGAGAACGCCGACGGCGACTGTGGGCGGAGTGCTTGGTGTGCGAGGCCTAGGTGTCAGCGTCGAACGCAACACGGCGTGACGCCGAGCAGAGCTTTGGTCGACACCTCAGATCGCGAAACTCATGGGAAGGCAGTGAGCTGATGAAAACGATGACATGTAAGGAACTCGGTGGGCCATGCGACCACCAACACCAAGGTCAAACCGCCGACGAAGTCATCAAGGCCCAAGACCGGCATCTCAAGGAGATGGTCGCCGGTGGTGACACCGCACACGCGCCCGCCCTCAAAGAGATGAAGGGCCGCTGGAAGCACCCGATCTCAGGGATGGGCTGGTACCGCGCCGCCAAACGGACCTTCGCCGCACTCCCCGAGGACTGACCGCGCGCCCTATCTGCCGATCTGGCCGTCCGTCGCGGGCCAGCGTCCGAGACGAACGACCTGCCCTCCATGTGCCGGTCGGGGCGCTGCGCCGGGGTGCTGCGCTATACGAACTGGCTCCGCAGGGTCTGGTATCCGGCAGCGGTGGCGGCTGGCCTCGGTCGCATGGTCTTGGACGACGCGACTGGCAAGGAGGCGTATGAAGGCCTCGACTTCCGCGATCTCCGACGCGCGTCGGCTACCGGGCTGGTCGCATCCGGCGTCGACGTGAAGACGGCTCAGGCCGTGCTTGGTCATTCGGACGCTCGGTTGACGCTGGAGCTGTACGCCCAGGTCGTGACGGAGCGGGGGCATGCAGGGGCGGATGCCATGGGAGCCCGGTTCCTGGCGCCGCGCGATGGACGCGCGATGGGAACGGATCCGAGGGCCCGCAGTGTGTAGGTCGGACGCGACGAGAGGGCCTGTCACCAGGCCCTCTCTGGAGTCGGGGAGGCGGGATTTGAACCCACGACCTCTGCGTCCCGAACGCAGCGCTCTGCCAAGCTGAGCCACTCCCCGAACGGACGAGTGACTCTACCCGCTCGCCGCCAGCGCTTCGACACGAGATCCCACGACGGCGAGCGAGGCGGGCAGAGCCACGGCCCGGGTGGGCAGAGCCACGGCGCCGGGCGGGCCGCGCGATGGTCAGAGCGCTGCGAGGCCCGAGGGCTCGTCGTGGGTGTCGCCGGCCAGCAGGGCCCGGGCGGCCCGGCGGAGGCGGAAGGCGTCGAGCGGCTTGACCAGCCAGCCGTCCACGCCCGAACGCCGCACGAGCGGCACGTCGGCCGGCCGATCGAGCAGCAGCAGGATCGGCGGCTGGGGCCGGTCGGTGCCCTCGAACTCCTGCTGCAGGTTCAGCGCCGTGGCGATGCCACCCATGTTGCCGATCTGCAGGTCCAGAACGACCAGTCCGGGGGACGCCGCCATCACGGCCGGCGTCACCTCGCGCCCCGTGCGTACCCGCAGGACCTTCGTCTCGTCGTCGGCCAGGGCGGCGTCGACCTCGTCGTGGATCCAGTCGGCGTCGGTGGCGAGCAGCACGTCGGGCACGTCGGGGCAGGTTAGTGCCACTGCTCATCAGGGAACGAAGGGGGCCGGCACATCAGGTTCGGTCACGTTGGCGCGTTCCTGTGTTCGTGCGAGCGCTCTCGGCGCTACGGCGGCCGCTACGATCCCCGGGCGGGTTCCATGAGGAGGAGCAGTGCTCGACATCCAGGTGGAGGACGCGGACACCTACACGGTGTGCCGTCCAGTGGGAGAGCTCGACGCGTACACGGTTGGCCAGTTCCGTGACGCGCTCGGTGAGCTCGCCGACGCGCACTACTTGCTCATCGATCTCTCGGCGGTCCCCTTCATGGACTCGGCCGGTCTCGGCGCACTCATCGGCGGCATCCGGCGCGCCCGCGAGGCGGGTGGCGACGTCGCCGTCGCCTGCAGCCGCCCGACGTTGACCCGCCTGCTGCACACCACTGGCTTCGACCGCATCGTGCCGGTCACCGAGACCGTCGAGGCGGCCGTGAAGGCCCTCGACGAGACCGCCCACTCGCTCGACGAGTAGCACCTGGCACACCGTCGACTGCCGAGCGACGGAGCGAACCAGGAGCCGCCCCCGCGTAGGCGACCGAGCGACCGACTAGACCGGCGCGGCCGGAGCGGCCGACGCAGCGGGCGCCCACCCGAGGCCAGCGCCGAGCGACCGCCCGAGGCCAGCGCCGAGCGACCACCCGAGGCCAGCGCCACCAGGCGACCGCCGAGGCTGGCGCCGAGCGACCGCCCGAGACCGGCGCCGAGCGACCGCCCGAGACGGGCGCTGGCCGAGCGGCTGACCCGGCCGAGCGGCCGGCCGGTCAGCCGGGCGAGCGGGTGAAGACGTGGGTGCCGACCTCGGCCATCCCGACCAGGTCGTGCACGTCCGATCGCAGGAACGGCACCCACGCCAACGGTGCCGGCGACACGGCGTCGGCCAGCCCGGCGAGGTGCTCGTGCTCGCGGCTGGCCACCTGCTCGAAGTCGGCCAGGTTGCGGTAGAGCCCGCCGAGATCGGTCCCGTCGAGCGTGTCGGCCCGCGCCGCCAGCGCCTCGGGGAGCGCGTCGGTGAAGCTTGGGTGCACCCGGTTCACGATCAGGCCCTGCACGACGATGCCGGCCTCCCGCAGCCGGTCGGCGAAGAAGTGGGCTTCCTCGACCGTGTCCTGGCGGGGCGACGCCACCAGCACGAACGCCGTCTCGGGCGCGGCCAGCAGCTCGTTGACGCGCACGGCCCGCATCCGGAAGCCCTCCTCCATGCCCTCGAAGGCCTGGAAGAAGGCGATGGCGTCCTGCACTACGTCGCCGCCCACGACCCTCGACACTGTCCGCAGGAACGTCTGGGCCGCCACGTTGACCGCCTTGAGCACGCCGCGGCTCGGCGCCACCAGCATGCGAAACAGGCGGTGCTCGAGGAACCGCGACAGCCGCCGCGGGGCGTCGAGGAAGTCGAGGGCGTTGCGGGTGGGCGGAGTGTCGACCACCACGAGCTCGAAGTCGCTCTCCTCGTGCAGCTCGTAGAGCTTCTCCATCGCCATGTACTCCTGCGTGCCCGACAGGGCCCCGGAGATGTTGCGGTAGAAGCGGTTGGCGAGGATGCGCTCGGCCTGCTCCGGCGTGGCCGCGTACTTGGCGACGAGGTCGTCGAAGGTCGACTTCGTGTCGAGCATCGTGGCCCACAGCTCACCCGGCCAGTCGCCCTCGATGCGGCTCGGCGTGCCTGTGAGGCCGGCGAGGCCCAGGGCGTCGGCCAGGCGCTTGGCGGGGTCGATCGTGACCACGACGGTGCGCCGGCCACTCCGGGCGCCCTCGAGACCGACGACCGCGGCGGTCGTGGTCTTGCCCACGCCGCCCGATCCGCAGCACACGACGATGCGCCGGTCGCGGACCAGCTTGTCGAAGTCCGCGACCCCGGCGGACCCGTCGTTCCCGTCGGTCACAGCGGCAACCCCGCGAGCACGTCGACCTGGGCGAGGAACGCGTGCGCCAGCCGGTCGAGCTCGGTCGGGCCGATGCCGGTCGTGAACAGGAACGGCAGGCGCAGCTGGGGCAAAGGGAGCTGGTCGGCCAGCCTGCCGACCTGGTCGGCCTGCAGCGACGTGCGGTCGCGCCGGAACGCCGCGGCCGCCGCCAGTGCCTCGGCCTCGCCGCCGCGCACCGACACACCGGCCGCCGCTGCGGCGGCCACGGGGTCGGCCGTCATGCCCGGCAGCTCGGGGTACACGCCGTTCACGACGATCGGACCGAGCCCGACGCCGACCCGGTCCTCGAGCGAGAACGCGGTCTCGACCGCCTCGTTCACCGGCGTCTCCTCGGGCACGGTGACGAGCACGACCTGGCAGCGTTCGTGGTCCTCGAGCAGCTCCAGCACGTCGCGGGCCTGGGCGTTGATCGGCCCGACGCTCACGCTGTCGAGGAGGCTGCGCGCCGACTGCAGGAACGTGATGGCGTGGCCGGCGGCAGGGGCGTCGAGCACGATGAGGTCGGCGACGCCGGCCCGTTCCAGTTGCTTGACCTTGCCGAGCAGCAGGATGTCCTTGATGCCCGGGGCGGCCGTGGCGACGATGTCGAGCGCCCCCGACGACACGAGGCGGTTGGACACCCGCGACAGCCCGTGGTCCCTCAGGTACTCGAGCAGGGCCCCGTCCGCGGTGAGCGTGCGGGCGCGCACGTCCGCCGCACCTGCGGGTCCGCCGCCCCGCGACAGGACGGTCTCGTCGTAGCCGAGGGCCCGCTGGCCGAACATGGTGGGCAGGCCGGACTTGCCCTCGACCTCGACGACGAGGGTCGACAGGCCGGACAGGGCGGCAGCGCGAGCCAGCGTCGCGCTGACCGTCGTCTTGCCGACCCCGCCCTTGCCGGCCACGATGACCAGCCGAGATGCAGCGAAGAACTGTTCAGGATTCACATCAGGCGCTCCCCGCCGGTTCCCGACCGGCGGCGCGCGGGACTGTAGCGAAGGTCGCGGTGGCACTGGCTACGTCCGGCGCAACCCTGGTGCTCGCCGGCGGCCCGATCGGCGCCCAACCGACCGCATCGTGCGACGGCGAGGGGCAGGTCACGGTGGTCGAGGCCGAGGGGCTGCTCGACACCGTGCTCGTCGACTTCGTCGAGGAGGAGATCGCGGCGGCGCCGGCCGACTGCGATGTCGCCGTGGTGCTCCAGCTTGACAGCGGCGGCGCCACCGTGTCGGACGAGCGGCTCGACCAGCTCGTGTCGACGATCGAGTCGTCGCCAGTCCCGGTCGACGTGTGGGTCGGACCCACCGGCTCCCGCGCCGTCGACGAGGCGGTGCGCCTCCTCGCTGCGGCCGAGGTCGTCGGCGTGGCGCCGGGTGCCAGCGTCGAGGTGTCCCCCGCGCTGCTCGACGCGTCGGGCGTCGACCCCACCGAGCTGGGCGACGTCGACGTGGGTGACCGGGTTGGCGGCCCCAGGGCTGCCGAGCTGGGCGTCGTCGACAACGACGCCCCGGTCGTCGGCGACTTCGTGATCAGCCTGCCCGGCGTCGAGACCGAGGCCGCCGACGGCGGCCTGCGCCCGGTTACCCCGGTGCGGTTCGCCAGCCCCGACATCGTCGCCCAGCTGATGCATAGCGTGGCCAGCCCCCCGGTCGCCTACCTGCTGTTCGTGGTCGGCCTGACGCTGCTGCTCTTCGAGCTGTACACCGCCGGTGTCGGGGTGGCCGGCGTCGTGGGCGCCGGCTCGCTGCTGCTCGGCGCCTACGGGCTGGCCGAGCTGCCGACCCGGCCGGTCGGCGTGGGGCTGCTGATCGCCTCGATCGTCGCCTACGGCGTCGACGTGCAGACCGGCGTCCCCCGGGTGTGGACCGGCATCGGCACCGTGGCGTTCGTGCTCGGCTCGCTGGCCCTCTACGACGGCGTGTCGGTGAGCTGGGTCACCCTCCTCGTGGCGTTCGTGGGCATCACGCTGACGATGCTGGCCGGCATGCCGACGATGGTGCGCACCCGCTTCTCGACGCCGACGATCGGCCGCGAGTGGATGATCGGCGAGATGGGGTCGGCCCGCACCGACGTCGATCCCGACGGTGTCGTGGAGGTGCGCCACGCCCCGTGGCGTGCCCGCACGAACCGTGCCACGCCGATCCGGGCTGGCGAGTCCATGCGCGTGGTGGCGATCGACGGTCTCGTGCTGGAGGTCGAGCCGGAGGTCGGCGGCGCACGCGATCACCGTGAGCGGCGTCGCAGCGCCGACTGAGCGTCCGCCGGCACCGGCCGACTTGGATGATCCGTCCGGCGCCATTGTCTCGGCTGCGCTCGGCCGCATTCTCGGCCAGATAGCCGTCACCGTCTAGTTACACACCTCGTGACCAGCCATATTTCCCGACTCTCGTGTCGGGATGTCAGCAACTACCCCTTGTACGCCCTCAATGCGAGTTGTAGGGTCCGGTCCAGAAGGGGGGTGTGTCCGTGAGTGCACAGCGCATCGAGGAGGCGTGGCAGGTACGGGCCGCATGCCGGGGTCCGCAAGCCGCAGTCTTCTTCCCACCGCCGCACTTCGAGCGCAAGAGCGAGAAGTTCAAGCGGGAAGAGCAAGCGAAGGCCATATGCACCACGTGTTCGGTGCGCCAGCCGTGTCTGGAGTACGCACTGCGCATCCGTGAGCCGCATGGCATCTGGGGCGGCCTCAACGAGGCCGAGCGCCGCGCCCTGGTGGCCCAGCACAACTAGTCGCCGATCTCACGGTCCGGCACCGCACCACCGACGGGGGGTCGATGGTGTGGTGCCGGGTGATCGCGCGCTCCGGCGCCGGTCGCCCGCCCTCTGAAGCCGCCGGCCGACCGGTAGGCTACGTCAGTGATCGAGCCCTCGAATACCTGCTCGTAGGACGTTTCCGATGGCCCTAGTGCTGGCGCTGCTGTTCCTGGCCCTGCCCGTCGCCGAACTGGCGCTGATCGTCACCGTGGCCGACGGCATCGGCGTCCTCAACACCTTCGCCCTGCTCGTCGCCGTGTCCGTCGTTGGCGCCTGGCTGGCCAAGCGCGAGGGCGTCGACATGTTCGTGCGCGTCCGGGCTGCGCTCGATCGGGGTGAGATGCCCAGTCGCGAGGTGGCCGACGGCTTCCTGATCCTGCTGGCCGGCGCGCTCATGATCACGCCCGGCTTCATCACGGACTGCCTCGCCATCGTGCTGCTGCTCCCGCCCACGCGGGCGGTAGCCCGCCGGGTGCTGCTCACCGCTGTGGTCCGGCGCGCCCGGCTGACCGTCATCTCGGGCGGAGGGCGCGGGGTCGGTGGGCGCGGCTTCGGCGGTGGGCGCTCAGCCGGGAACCCGGGCGTGTGGGACGCCGAGAGCTGGGAAAACCCACCCGCCGGCTCCGGCGACCGCGGCGAGCTCGGCGGTCCGTCGTGAGCAGCGACAACGCCCTCGACACTCCCCGGCCGATCGTCTACGGCGTGGCCAGCGCCCTGTCGCCCATGGTGCGGCGCATCGTGTGCCGCAACCCCTCGTCGATGACCGGGCCGGGCACGAACACCTACCTCGTCGGCATCGACGAGATCATCGTCATCGACCCTGGCCCCGACGACGAGGCCCACCTCGACGCCATCGCCGGCTGCGGCGGCGACCGCATCCGGTGGATCCTGTTGACCCACACCCACTCCGACCACTCGCCCGGCGCCGCCGCCCTGCGCGAGCGCACCGGGGCCGAGATCCTGGCGTTCGACGGGGGCAGCGACCACCTGGGCAACGTGCGCGTCGACCTCGACGGCACGCTCGGCGACATGGACGTGATCGAGGCCACCGAGTTCCACCTCACGGCCCTGCACACGCCCGGCCACGCCTCGAACCACCTCTGCTACCTCCTCAACGAGGAGCGCACGCTGTTCTCGGGCGACCACATCATGCAGGGCTCCACCGTGGTGGTGGCTCCGCCCGACGGGGACATGTCGGCCTATCTGGCGTCGCTTGAACGGCTGAAGCGGCTGCGTCCCCGGCTGCGGTCGATCGCCCCCGGCCACGGGCACGTCATCGAGGATCCGATCGGCGTGATCGACGATTACATCAGCCACCGGCTCGAGCGGGAGCGGCAGGTCATCGACGCCCTCCGGGCGCGGGGCTCGGCCGACATCCCGCAGCTCGTGGCCGACGTCTACACGGACGTGCCGGTCGAGATGCACGGCTGGGCGCGCTACTCGCTCTGGGCGCACCTACGGAAGCTCGCCGACGAAGGCCTCGCCCGCGGCGACGGGCTCGACGACACGTGGTCGGCCGCCTGAGCTCCCACGAGGGACGTCATGCCTGCCGGCGGTGGGCGGCCGTGAACTACCCTGCGTCGCCGTGACCGCGGCCCCCGACACGCTCGACGGGCTCACCGTCGATCAGGTGGCCCGCCTGACCGGCACCACGGTGCGCACGATCCGCTGGTACCAGTCCGAACGGCTGCTGCCCCCGCCCCGCCGCGAGGGCCGCACGGCCCGCTACGACGCCGCCCACGTTCAGCGGCTGGAAGCCATCCGCGACCTGCAGGCCCACGGCCTCACGCTCGTCGCCATCCGCCGGCTGCTCGAACGGGCGCCCGACACGGCGGCGAACGCGCTCGCATTCGTGCAGGCCGCGGTGTCGCCCGCCGGCAAGGACGAGGTCGAGATCATCGACCCCGAGGAGGGCGCCGCCCGCATCGGCGGGGGCCCGACCCCCGTCGTCGCCGCGGCCCTCGAGGAGCTGGGCATCGTGCGGGTGCTGGCCGACGGCCGCTGGCAGCTCCCCGCCCCGGCGCTGTTCCGGGCCGCCGAGGAGCTGGCGTCGCTCGACTTCCCCCTCGAGCGCCGCATCGAGATCATGGAGCGGCTGCGCACCCACACCGAGCAGATGGCCGAGCTGCTGGTCGACTTCTTCATGGACCACCTCTGGCCCGACTCGCGCAGCGACGCCGACGCCGACGACCCAGCGGCCTGGGCCGAGCTGACCCACGCCCTCGATCGGCTGCGTCCGCTCGCCACCACATCGGTGATCTCGCTGCTCGACCTCGCCATGGCGCACGCCGCCGAACAGGCGGCCGAGCGCAAGCTGGGCGACGACGCCGCCGGTCCGGGCGGCGGCGACTCGACCGAGCCCGGCACCTGACGCCGCGCGGCCCCGCCGAGCCCGCCCCGCCGCCGGCCCGCCTACACCTCGGCGGCGTCGAGCTGGTCGAGCGCTGCCACGGCGGCGTCGAGCATGCGGGCGCTGCAGCCCGCCATCGCCGCCGGCGGAACGGCCTCCTCGACGATGCGGGCGGCGATCGCCCGGAACGCCTCGGCGGCCGGACCGGTGCCGAGGGCGACCGGCTCGCCGCCGTCGCCGCCTGCCGACACGCTGGGCTCGAGCGGCACGGTGCCGAGCAGGGGCACGCCGGAATCGATGGCGAGCTGCTCGCCGCCGCCCTCGCCGAACAACGCGTACGTCTCGCCGTGGTCGCACTCGAACGCGCTCATGTTCTCGATCACGCCGGCCACCCGCAGGTAGCTCTTGCGCGCCATGCCCACCGCCCGCTCGGCCACCTTCTGGGCGGCACGGGCCGGCGTCGTGACGACGACGACCTCGGCGTGGGGCAGCAGCTTGGCCACGCCCATCTGCACGTCGCCGGTGCCCGGCGGCATGTCGACGAGCAGGTAGTCGAGGTCGGAGCCCCACGCGACGTCCTGCAGGAAGTGCTGCACGCCCCGGTTGAGCATCAGGCCACGCCACATGAGGGCGGTCTCCTCGCCATCGACCAGGAAGCCCATCGACACGACCCGCACGACCCCGTCGCCGATCCGGCGCTCGAGGGGCACCATGCGCTTGCGGTCGCCGTCGGTCTCGCCGCCCAGCCGGCCCTGCACGCCGAGCATGCGGGGCACCGAGAAGCCCCAGATGTCGGCGTCGAGCACGCCGACGGTGAGGCCCCGGGCGGCGAGAGCGGCCGCCAGGTTGACCGTCACCGACGACTTGCCGACGCCGCCCTTGCCGGAAGCGATCAGGACGATCTTGGTGGTGTTGGGGACGGAGGTGTCCTCCGGGCGCTGCGTGACGTTCCACCGGGCCTTGGCCATCGCGGTGGAGCGCTGCGCCTCGGTCATCTCGGTCCACGACAGCGTCACCTCGCTGACGCCGGGCAGCGACCCGACACGGACCCGGATGTCCTTCTGGAGCTGGGCGCGCAGCGGACAACCCGCGGTCGTGAGTGCGACGGTGACCGTGACCGCACCGTCGTCGCCGATGTCGACGCCCTGCACCATGCCGAGGTCGACCACGTCGCTGCCCAGCTCGGGGTCGATGACCCCGCGGAGGACACCCAGGATGTCGTCGGGGGTCGGGAGGGCGGGCACGGATCGGATTCTACCGACGCGGCCCGGTGAAACTCCGGAGACGACGGATACGCTCTGTCCCGTGCCCGAGTCGTCCGCACCCCGGTTGGCCGTGCTCAAGGCCTTGGGCGACAACACGCGCTACGCGATCTACCTCGAGCTGGCGCGTTCGCCGCGGCCTCTGGCCACCGCCGAGATCAGCGAGTCCCTCGGCCTGCACCCCAACACGGTGCGGCCCCACCTCGAGCGGATGCGGGACGTCGGCCTGCTGGCCGTCGAGTCCGACGCCCGGGGGACCGTGGGCCGGCCGCAGCACCGCTACTCGCTGGCCACCGACGCCCCGTCCCTCGGCCTCGAGCCGGCCACGTTCCCGCTGCTCGCCGGCATGCTCCTCCAGCTGGCCGGGGCCGCCGGCCTGGGCGGCGAAGAGGCGTCCGAGGCGGGCCGCGACCAGGGGGTGGCCGACGCCGCCGACTCCGAGCGCGTCGCTCCCAACTCGCCGTGCCTCGACCGCCTCGTGGCCCGGCTCGACGCCCTCGGGTTCGACCCGGCGGTGGTCGAGGAGGGCGATGCGGCCACCGTGGCCTTCACCCACTGCCCGTTCCAGGCCCTCGCCGAGGCGAACCCCGAGCTGGTGTGCAGCCTGCACCGCGGGTTGGTCGAGGGCTTCGTCGAGTCCCACGAGGGCGGCCGGGTGACCGCCTTCCACTCGCTGCTCGACCGCAGCCCGTGCCAGGTCGAGCTCGTCGTGACGGCCCGGGCGTCGTGAGCTCGGCCACGATCCGCGTTTCCGGCCGTCACACCCGCCCGATAGGCTTCAACAGGTCTCGAAGAGACGCCAGGAGGCACCAGACGTGATCGTCCTCACCGACACCGCAACCGACAAGGTCCGATCGCTGATCGACGCCGAGGGCGTGCCCGACCTCGCTCTGCGCGTGGCCGTGCGACCCGGCGGCTGCTCGGGCTTCAGCTACGAGATGTTCTTCGACACCGACGTGGCGAGCGACGACCAGACAGTCGACTTCAACGGTGTGAAGGTCGTGGTCGACCCGTCGAGCGCCATGCTGCTCGAGGGTGCGACGCTCGACTACAAGGACGGGCTCCAGGGCGCCGGGTTCGCCATCGACAACCCGAACGCCCAGCGCACCTGCGGCTGCGGCCAGAGCTTCAGCTAGGTCGGGCTCGGGCCTCTTCGAGTCGAGGCGGGGGTGGGCGCTCGTGACGATAGGCGGTCCTCGTCGCGCGGCGGCCGGTCCCCCGATCAGCCATCGACGGCGGGCGGAAGCGCCGGCCGTCGTCCGCGCTCGGGCGAGAACGACCCCTACGCGGACGACCGCCGCCACCACTCCGCCGGAGACACGGCCTACGGCGGTCCCGGCGACGAGCGCCCCCGCTCCGCCGCCCGGTGGCGCCACGCCGAGACCGCGGCCGGCGGTGTACCGCCCGGCGCCGGTCCGGGTGCCGGCGGTCCGGGTGCCGGCGGTCCGGGTGCCGACGGTCCGGGCGCCGCTACTCCGGGTGCCGGCCGTCCGGGTGCCGGCCGTCCGGGTGCCGGCGGTCCGGGTGCCGGCGCCGGGGGCGGACCTCCATGGCGCGATCCGGCGCGCCGGCCGATCGGCGCAGCGCCGATGAGCGGTCCCGGACCGGGCGGGCGCGCTCCCGACAGCCCGCCTCCCCCTCCTGGCCCGAGCGCGGGCGGCGGGCGTGGCCCGACCGGGGGCGTCGGTGGCCCCGGTCGCCCGGCCGCGGCCCACCTCGCCGTCGCCCCGCGCCACGACCGGCGGCGGCTCGGTGCGCTCGTCGTGCTGGGCCTCCTCATCGCCGGCATCGCCGCCGGTGTCCAGCTCGTCGGCTCCGGCGACGAGGCGGACGACAACGCCACCGAGCAGCGGGCGAGCGCCACCACCGCCCCCGCCGCGCAACCCGGTGCCCCCGGGGCGCCCACCACGGCGGCCGACGACGCCGGCGGCGCCCCCGCCTCGGGCTTCGCCACGCCGGGCCTACTCACGTTCCGCGGCAGCCCGTCGCGCAGCTACTACGGCCAGGGCCCCGTGCCCGAGCGCCCCGAGGTGCTGTGGACCTATCCCGGCGAGGACGGGAACATGTGCGCCGAGTCGACAGTCGGCAACGAGACGAAGACGTGGTGCGGCACCGGCTGGACCGGCCAGCCGTCGGTCTTCGAGCGCGACGGCCGCACCTGGGTCGTCTTCGGGGCCTACGACCGCCACGTGCACTTCGTCGACTTCGAGACCGGCGAGGACATCATCCCGCCGTTCCCCACGGGCGACATCATCAAGGGGTCGGTCAGCGTCGACCCCGACGGCTTCCCGCTCGTCTACTCGGGCAGCCGTGACAACTCGCTGCACGTCATCTCGATCGCCGGACCCGAGCCCGTCGAGCTGTGGTCCCTGTCCGCCGATGCCGTGTCACCCACCAAGTGGAACGACGACTGGGACGGCTCGCCGCTCGTGATGGACGACCTCCTCTACGAGGGCGGCGAGAACTCGCAGTTCCACATCGTGAAGCTGAACCGGGGCTACGCCGCCGACGGCTCGGTCACCGTGGCCCCGCAGCTGGTGTTCAACACGCCGGGGTGGGACGACGAGCTGCTCGGCGCCATTGGCGACAACGAGGTCTCGATCGAGAACTCGGTCTCGTACCACGAGGGCACGATCTACTTCGCGAACTCCGGCGGCCTGGTGCAGGGGTGGGACGTCTCGGGCGTCGCCGAGGGGCGCATGCCAACCCGCACCTTCCGCTTCTGGACCGGCGACGACACCGACGCCTCGGTGGTCGTCGACGACGAGGGCTTCCTGTACGTGGGCAGCGAGTACGAGCGCGGCACGCAGCGCTCGGCCGAGATCGGCCAGCTCATGAAGCTCGACCCGCGCCGGGCCGACCCGCTCGTGTGGAAGGTCGACGACCGCGACACGTTGCCGGCAGGCATCTGGGGCACCCCGGCCCTGTACGGCGACCTGGTCGTCGCTCCGACCGACGGCGGCCGGGTGCTGGGCGTCGACCGCCGGACCGGGGCCGTGCGCTGGACCCTCGAGCTGCCGCCGCCCACGTGGCAGTCGCCGGTGATCGTCGACGACGTGCTCGTCCAGGGCGACTGCAGCGGCGTGCTCCACGGCTACGACGTGTCGGACACGACCGTTACCCCGCCCGAGCTCTGGTCCGTCGAGCTGGGCGGCTGCATCGAGTCGACGCCGGCCGTCTGGGGAGGCCGCATGTTCGTCGGCACCCGCAGCGGCCGGTTCTTCGCGCTCGGCGACGCCTGAGGCGCCCGGGGACGGCCGGCCGCCGTGCCGGCCGGCGCGCTCGCGCCCCTATCCTCGCCGCGTGCCCGACGTGACCCGGCCCCCGCTGCAGTTCGAGGTCGACGGCATGCAGGTCGAGGTGCCCGACGACGGCACGAACCTGCTCGTCGCCCTCCGTGAGCTCCTGGGGGCACGGTCACCCAAGGACGGCTGCAGCCCTCAGGGACAGTGCGGCTGCTGCACCGTGCTGGTCGATGGCCAGCCCCGGGTCGCCTGCGTGACCCCGGCCCGGCGCGTGCGGGGCCGCACGATCACGACGCTGGACGGGCTCGACGCCGACCGGCGCCAGGCGTGGGGCGACGCGTTCTGCGCCACCGGCGCCAGCCAGTGCGGGTTCTGCACGCCGGGCATCGTCCTGCGGCTGGAGGCGCTGCGGGCCAAGGGCGCCGACCTCACGGATCCGGCACCGGTCGAGCAGGCCCTGCTCGCCCACCTGTGCCGGTGCACCGGCTGGCGCACGATCCTCGACGCGGCGGCGCTCGGCGGGGCTGCCGCTCCGGGCGGGCACGCGCGCGACCTCGACGCCGCCTCCCGGCGGGCCACGATCGAGGGACGGGCCCCGCAGCGGGTCGCCCCCGAGGTGGCGCTCGGCCGCGGCGGATTCGCCGACGACCTGGCCCCGCACGATGCCCTCGTGGCCGTGCCCGATGGCGCCGGCGGCTGGGCCGTGGGCGACACGCTGGCCGAAGCCCGGGCCGCGTCGGGGAAGGTGCAGGGGCGGCGAACCACGGCCGAGCTGACCCACCCGGTCGCCGTGCCCGAGGGCGACTGGGCGGTGACGCTGCAGACGACCTGGGTCGAGCCGGCCTACCTCGAGGTCGACGCGTCGTGGTGCGTGCCCGGGGGCGAGCCGGCCACACCGCTGGCCAACGGCGGGGCCTTCGGCGGCAAGGCCGACGCCGCGGTGGCGGCCGCCGCCCGGGCGCTGGCCGACGAGCACGACCGGCCGGTGCGGGTCGTGCTGTCGCGCGAGGACGCCGTGCGCCGCGGTCCCAAGCGGCCGCCCCTGGCCGCCGGCGTCCGGGCCGACGGGACCGGCGTCGTGCGCGTGGTCCGCAGCCCCGGCTTCGCCCAGGCCATCGTCGCCGTGGCCCCCGGCCTGGTGATCGAGGAGGTCGACGTGCCGGGTCCGCCCACGTCGTGCGCCCCGCGGGCCACAGGCTGGGCCGAGGCGATCGCGCTGCTCGCCGCCGTCCACGGTGCCGGCGCTCCCGGTCGCAGCGACAGGCCGGGCGTCGCCGCCGCCGAGCGGAGCGACGGGCGGGCGGCGGTCACCGTGTGCTCGCCTGAGGGGGCCGTGGCGACCGCCGAGGTCGCACTCGGGGACGCCCCCCGGGTCAGCGTGCGGGTCACGTGCGGGGACCCGCTCGACGAGATCGTCGTGCGGTCGTACGCGGTCGGCGCCACCCACATGGCGCTCGGCTGGGTGACGAGCGAGGGCCTGGCGGTCGACGGCGCCGGCGAGGTGCACGACCTGACGATCCGCAGCTTCGGCGTCCTCCGCGCCGTCGACACGCCACCGATCGACGTCACCGTCGAGCCGGCCGACGGCCCGCCGGTCAACGGCTCCGATGCCGTGTTCGCCGCCGTGGCCGCCGCCACCTGGCTGGCGCAGGGCACGCCCCCGGCGTGGCCCACCGGCACGCCGGTCCGGCGCCGCTGACGCCGGGCGCCGCTAGGGTCGACGGCCATGACCTCACCTCCGCGGCCCGTGGGGGCCTACACGCCGATCGTGCGTGCCGGTGACTGGCTGATCGTCTCGGGTCAGGTCGGCCTGGCCGACGGCCAGCTCGTGCACGGCGGCACACGGGACGAGCTGCGCCAGGCCATCCGCAACCTCGAGGCCCACCTCGCCACCGAGGGGGCGTCGCTCACCGACGTGGTGAAGACCACGGTGTTCCTGCGCCACATGAGCGACTACACCGACATGAACGAGGCCTACGTCGAGGGCTTCGGCGACCACCGCCCGGCCCGCTCGGCCGTCGGCATCGCCGAGCTGCCGCTCGGGGCGCTCGTCGAAGTGGAGGCGTGGGCCTTCGTCGGGGGAAGATGACGCCATGATCGGCGCCGTGATCCTGGCGGTCATCCTCCTGGTCGTTTTCCCCGTGGCCGTCGCCATGTCGGGAGCGCTCGCCGCCGCCGGGCTGGGCTGGGCCCTCAAGAGCGACGCCGACGCCCGCTACGAGGGCAGCGAGCTGCTCGAGCTCAACCGCTAGGCGTTCACCGCGTCCAGCCCGTCCCGCCGCAGGCGGAGCCGGTCACCCCCGGAGCCGGTCACCCGCCCCACGCGGACCGGTTACTCGGAGGCGAACCGGTCGCCCGCCGTGGCGGAGCCCGGCGCCCGCCGGACGCGGGACCCTCAGACGCCCCAGCGCGACTGGCCGAACCGATAGCCGACCGACCGGACGGTCTGAATGAGGCTCGCGTGCTCCTCGCCCAGCTTGGCGCGGAGGCGCCGGATGTGGACGTCGACCGTGCGAGCGCCGCCGTAGTACTCGTAGCCCCACACCCGGCTGAGCAGCGTCTCGCGCGTGAACACCCGCCCCGGGTGCGACGCGAGGAACTTGAGCAGCTCGTACTCCATGTAGGTGAGGTCGAGCGGGTGCCCGTCGATCCCCGCCTGGTACGTCTCGAGGTTGAGCACCAGAGGGCCGTACTCGACGAGCTCAGGCCGCGTACCGCGTCCGGTGCGCCAGAACAGGTGCTTGAGCCGGGCCTCGAGCTCGAGGGGCTGGAACGGGTACAGGCAGAAGTCGTCGAACAGGTCGTCGCGCAGCTCGAGGTCGCCGAGCTGGGCGCCCGAGATGAGCAGCAGCAGGGGTTCGAGCGGCAGGTCGCGTTTGCGCAGCGCCCGGCACAACGAGAACGCGCCCTCGGCGTCGTTCGCGGCAACGACGACGCCACCCGCCCACCCGTCCTCGGGTTCGTTGCGGGTCGCGGCGCGCTCGTCGGTCACGGCCTTCCACGGGTAGCCGACGAGGTCGAGGGCCTGGGCGAGCTCGGGCGGCGCGGGGTCGGGGAACAGCAGAAGGGGTTCCATCGGCAGCTCTCGCGTCGCCTGGTTCAGAGCCTGCCGAGGTAGCGATCGAGCTCCCACTGGCCGACGGTGGACTTGTAGTCCATCCACTCGGTGCGCTTGTTGCGGATGAACCACTCGAACACGTGCTCCCCCAGCGCCTCCGCGACCAACTCGGACTCCTCCATCACGTCGAGAGCATCGTTCAACGACTGGGGCAACGTGTCGATCCCCTCGGCCATCCTCTCGTGCGGCGTGAGCTCGTAGAGGTTGACCGCCGTCTCGCGTGGCAGCTCGTAGCCCTCCTCGAGACCCTTGAGGCCGGCCGCAAGGACGACCGAGAAGGCCAGGTACGGGTTGCAGGCGGGGTCGGGCGCCCGGTACTCGATGCGGGCGCTCTCGGCCTTGCCGTGCTTGATCGGCGGCAGGTTGACGATGACCGAGCGGTTGTTGCGCGCCCAGGACGTGTAGATCGGGGCCTCGTAGCCCACGACCAGGCGCTTGTAGGAGTTCACCCACTGGTTCGTCACGGCCGTGATCTCGGGGGCGTGGCGCAGCAAGCCGGCGATGAAGCCCCGGGCCGCCTTCGACAGGTTGCGCTCGTCGCCCGGGTCGTAGAACGCGTTTGTGTCGCCCTCGAACAGCGAGAAGTGGGTGTGCATGCCGGAGCCCTGCACGCCGGTCAGCGGCTTGGGCATGAACGTGGCGTGCACGCCGGCCTCCAGCCCGACCTCCTTGACCACCAGCCGGAACGTCATGACGTTGTCGGCCATGGTCAGCGCGTCGGTGTAACGCAGGTCGATCTCGTGCTGGCTGGGCGCGTCCTCGTGGTGGCTGTACTCGACGGGGATGCCCATCGCCTCGAGGGTGTGGATCGTGCGCTGCCGCAGGTCGGTGGCCACGTCCGCCGTGGTGAGGTCGAAGTAGGAGGCCTCGTCCAGGGGCTTGGGCTTGCCGGAGGGGTTGCCGTCGGCGAAGTAGAAGAACTCCATCTCCGGGGCGGCGTAGAAGCTGAAGCCCCGCTCGCGCACCCGGTCGAGGTTGCGCCGCAGCACCTGGCGGGGGTCGCCGTCGAAGGGCGTCTCGTCGAGGTTGGCGATGTCGCAGAACATGCGGGCCGAGGTCCCGATGCTGTCGGCCCACGGGAGGATCTCGAAGCTGTTCGGATCGGGCTTGGCCAGCACGTCGGACTCCTGCACGCGGCTGAACCCGTCGATCGACGAGCCGTCGAAGCGCATGCCGCCGTCGAACGCGTTCTCGAGCTCGGCCGGGGAGATGGCGAACGACTTGAGCTGCCCCAGCACGTCGGTGAACCAGAGGCGCACCATGCGGACGCCCCGCTCTTCGACCGTGCGCAGCACGTACTCACGCTGTCGTTCGGTGCTCTCCATGCGGGCATCCTGCGATGACCCCGGCCGGGCTGCAACTTGGACCTGTTTCGGTTCACATAGCGTTCACGGTCGGGCAACAACGGGGAAAAGCCCTGGTGGAAGGGTCGTGCTCCGGATGCCTGCAGCGCGGGCCTGCAGCACGAGACCCCGGAGGACAGCCCCCCGATGCCCTTTAAGGCCGAGTACATCTGGATCGACGGCACCGAGCCGACAGCGAAGCTGCGCTCGAAGACCAAGATCCTTGCGGACGGCGCGGAGCTGCCCATCTGGGGCTTCGACGGGTCCAGCACCAACCAGGCCCCCGGCGACCAGTCCGACTGCGTCCTCAAGCCAGTCTTCTCGTGCCCGGACCCGATCCGCGGTGGCGACGACAAGCTGGTCATGTGCGAGGTCCTGTACATCGACATGACCCCGCACGAGACGAACACGCGGGCCGCATGCTCCGCGACGGCCGCCGAGTACGCCGACCAGGAGCCGATCTTCGGCATCGAGCAGGAGTACACGTTCTTCAAGGACGGGCGCCCCTACGGCTTCCCCTCGCCGACCGGCTTCCCGGCCCCCCAGGGCGGCTACTACTGCGGCGTCGGAGCCGACGAGGTGTTCGGCCGCGACATCGTCGAGGCCCACATGGACGCCTGCGTGGCCGCCGGCCTCCACCTCTCGGGCATCAACGCCGAGGTCATGCCCGGCCAGTGGGAGTTCCAGATCGGCCCGGTGGGCCCGCCCCAGGTCGGCGACGAGCTGTGGATCGCCCGGTGGCTGCTGTACCGCATCGCCGAGGACTACGGCGTGGCCGCCAGCATCGACCCGAAGCCCGCGGCGGGCGACTGGAACGGGGCCGGTGCGCACACGAACTTCTCCACCAACATGATGCGCGAGAACTACGACGCCATCATCACGGCGTGCGAGGCGCTCGGCACCCGCGTCGAGGAGCACATCGCCGGCTACGGCGCCGGCATCAAGGACCGCCTGACCGGTGCGCACGAGACCGCCCCCTACGACGAGTTCAGCTACGGCGTGTCGAACCGCGGGGCGTCGGTGCGCATCCCGTGGCAGGTCGAGGTCGACAAGAAGGGCTACATCGAGGATCGCCGGCCCAACGCCAACTGCGATCCGTACATCGTCACGAGGCTCATCGTCGAGACCTGCTGCTCGGTGCTCGCCAAGAGCTGACGCCGCTCGACGCGGCTCGACGCCCGACGCGTCTCGACGCTCGTCGAGGCCGCCCGGTGCGGTCGCGAGGGGGCGCCTCCGGGCGTCCCCTCGTCGCGCCGGGTCCACGACACACGCCGGAGTCGCCGTTGTAGCGTTCCGGTCCAGCCGCAGCCTGGCCGAAGGGAGCCACAGTGCAGGAACGAACGTCCGACGAGGTCCTCCAGCTGATCCGCGACGAGGGCATCGAAGTCGTCGACCTGCGGTTCTGCGACCTGCCCGGTCTGATGCAGCACTTCTCGATGCCGGCGGGCCAGCTCTCGGCGGACATGTTCGAGGAGGGTGTCGGCTTCGACGGGTCGTCGATCCGCGGGTTCCAGGAGATCCAGGAGTCGGACATGATCCTGATCCCCGACTCGGACACGGCCCTCCTCGACCCGTTCCCGGCCCGCAAGACGCTGGCCATGAACTGCTACGTGCACGACCCGCTCACCGGCGAGTCGTACTCCCGCGACCCGCGCTACGTCGTGAAGAAGGCCGGCGAGTATCTGGCCTCGACGGGCATCGCCGACACCTGCTACGTCGGCCCCGAGGCCGAGTTCTTCATATTCGACGACGTCCGGTTCCACCAGGATGCGAGCTCGGCGTCGTACCAGGTCGACTCGGTCGAGGGTGCGTGGAACACGGCCCGGGAGGAGGGGCCGAACCTCGGCTACAAGATTCGCTACAAGGAGGGCTACTTCCCCCTGCCGCCGGCGGACCACTTCCAGGACCTGCGCACCGAGATGATGCTGACCCTCGAGCAGGTCGGCATCGAGGTCGAGATCCACCACCACGAGGTGGGCACGGCCGGACAGGCCGAGATCGACGTGCGGTTCGACGAGCTGACGCGCATGGCTGACAAGACCATGCTGTTCAAGTACGTCGTGAAGAACGTGGCGGCGGCGCACGGCAAGACGGCGACGTTCATGCCAAAGCCCGTGTTCCAGGACAACGGCTCGGGCATGCACACCCACCAGTCCCTGTGGAAGGGCGGCGAGCCGTTGTTCTACGACGAGGCGGGCTACGCCGGCTTCTCGGACCTGGGCCGGTGGTACATCGGCGGCCTGCTCGCCCACGCCCCCGCCGTGCTGGCGTTCTCGAACCCCACCACGAACAGCTACAAGCGTCTCGTGCCCGGCTACGAGGCGCCGGTCAACCTCGTGTACAGCCAGCGCAACCGGTCCGCCGCGATACGCATCCCGCTTTACAGCCAGAGCCCCAAGGCCAAGCGGCTCGAGTTCCGCTGCCCCGACCCGTCGTGCAACCCGTACCTCGCGTTCTCGGCGATGCTCATGGCCGGCCTCGACGGCATCCAGAACCGCATCGAGCCGCCCACGCCGGTCGACAAGGACCTCTACGACCTGCCGCCCGACGAGCTGGCCAAGGTTCCGCAGGTGCCCGGGTCGCTGGAGGCGGTGCTCGACGCGCTGGAGCAGGACAACGCCTTCCTCAAGGCCGGCGGCGTCTTCACCGACGACCTGATCGACGCGTGGATCACCTACAAGCGCGAGTCCGAGGTCGACGCCCTCCGCCTGCGCCCCCACCCGTGGGAGTTCCACCTCTACTACGATATTTAGCGTCTGAGCTGCGGTTTCGTGCCGACCGCAGGGCACCGTGAGGCGATCATGACGCGGCTGCGTCAGCTCCCGGTGTCCGCCGCCGGCCTCGCGTCCGCACGTTCGAGCGTCAGAGGTGCGCCGCGGGAGCCCCGGCCCGAACACCGGCACGGCGGCGTGCAGGTCGGCGAACTCGAGCGGCCTCGATGGAGCGCCGAGCTGCCCACCAGCCGTAACCGCCGGTCGCGACGATTGCGATGAGCACCGTGACATAGGCCCAGAGCCACCCGTCGTCGGCGCTCATCTGAGCGCGGTACCGCAGCGCGACCAGCAACTCGAAGGCCCCGAATGCGGCGTAGGTCACGGCCGGTAGGAGCAGCCGGCTCAGGTCCCGCTGCCAGATCGCTGCGGCGGCCGCGAACCCCAAGGACATGAGCCAGACACCTATCGCCTGGGCGGTTAGCGGGGTCAGCGGCCATGGCCAGAAGCCGGTTGCCGAGGCCGCCATGTGGTGAACGGTGGTGTCCCCGAAGAACAGCACGGCACCCGCGGCACACAGGATCACGCCCTGAGCGGCGAGGAGTGCCGTCAGCCAGCCGGGCATGGGTCGGCGGACAGCCTCGCGTCCTCCCCCGCGGCGCTCCTGGCGGCCCACGACGATGACGCAGGCGACCGAGATCACGATGTAGACGGTGAGCCAGACCCAAGCCGCGAACCGTGCCATGGGACCACCGGTCATCAAATGGAGGCGATGCATGTGGATCGAAGTCGCCGCGAGGGTTAGCACCGCAAACACGGTGACTGTGACCACCCCGACCCGTATCTGGCTCCACCGGTCGCGTCGCAAGGCAAGCGCGGAGAGCACAAAACCGGCACCGTAGGCGGCGCCGAGAAATGCCGAGTTCGGCTCCGCCCTGATTGTCCAGGCGAAGTAGCGGTCGGTGGCTGCGGCGCCTCCAAGCAGCGCGCTGGTGGCAAGCAAGGTGAACGCTGTGAACGCGATCAGCACGACCCGCGTCGCGGCATCCACTGCTGAGGAGCTGATCTGCTCCACACGGTTGATACGGCTCATAGTCGGTGCCTCCACGCGGGGTGGTTCGGCGATCAGGTGTGGTGAGGAGAGGGCCATCGTGCTTCCGTTTCTCGACGTCAACAGGGAACCAGGGCGTGCAGGGCACACAGCGTCGGCATGCCGGCGACCATGCCGGCCTGCGGTGAGCCCGTGCGGCGCACCGCCACGACGGCGACGCTGAGGGCGGCGTCATGGCGCCAGTCATGGGTCGGCGCGGCGGTGCCCGAGACGACGGAACCCTGGGGCAGGGGGATCGCAGCGACGCCTTCGATCGTGCTCATGCCGGTTCCACCGATGGCGGTGCGAAGGGCGACAAGCTGTCCTCATAGAGCACCTCGGCGAGCAGCTGCCAGGCGTGGCGCCAGGCGGCGTCGGTCTCCCGGGTCCAGTGCGGCGCGACCGACGCCATGGCCTGCAGCCACGCCCGGCCCTCGCAGGCGAACCGTGGGTGGCCCGGTCGTCCCGGCCATGTGGCGGCCAGCGCCCGGGCGTGCTCCCCGAGCTGCGTGGGCACGGCCAACCGGCCGACCAGGTCGCTCACGGCCTCGACGAGCCAGGCGGCGCACTCGGCGGCGTCGCCGACCCTCACCCGGTCGAGCTCGGCCGCGAGGCACCGTTCGAGCTCCCGGCACGCCGCAGCGTCCAGCGCGCCCCAGGAGTCGTCCACGCGACGCAGGTCGTCGCCGGTCATCGGTGCCCGCCCGGGCTCAGGTGCTTCGCATTCACGGGGAGCAGCGTCCGTGAATCGGCGACGACGGACGTCCGTAGCGATTACGCAACTTCGCGCCGACCGACGGCCCGCCGCCTACGTAGACGCCCGCGCCTAGGCGAGGTTGCGGAGCGCGCCCGCGAGCTCGTCGCGACCGCCGATGCCGAGCTTGCGGTACGCCCTCGCCAGGTGGGTGTCCACGGTTCGGGTCGACAGGTGGAGGCGCCCGCCGATGTCCCGGCTCGGCAGCCCCTCGGCGGCGAGCAGGGCGACCTCTCGCTCGCGTGCCGTCAGCGGCTCGATGCCGCTCCCGCGCGCCAACGGCGGTGTCGCCACGCCGCCGGCGCGAGCGGCGATGGCGGCAGCCCGGCGCCGCGCGGCGGTGGCACCCCGCTGGTCGCCACGGCGGCTCAGGACGTCCCCGAGCTCGGCGGCGGCCTCGGCGGCGAGAGCGAGCGCGTCGATGGCCTCGAGCTGGTCCACGCTGCTAGCGATGAGCTTCGGGTCCCTCTCGAGGAGACCGCGGGCGTGGGTGGCGAACGCCGGGGTCAGCGGCCCGTCGACGATGGCCGCCAGCTCGTCCAGCCGATCGACCACCGCTTCGGGGTCGCCGAAGCGGGCGATGTCGTGCCGCACGGCGGCCTCGAAGATGAGGACCTCGTCGTCTCGTGCCTGCTCGGCGACACGGGCCAGCCGCCTGCGGGCGGCAACCAGATCGCCGCGACAGGCGTCGAGCCAGGCGTGGGTCCGCTCCCGGGTCGCGGCCGAGGTGGCGACGGGGCTGTCGCCGAGGTCGTCGGCCCGACGCAACGCGGCGGCAGCCTCGGCGCAGCG
The DNA here is from genome assembly GCA_035296625.1 of Acidimicrobiales bacterium. Lineage (GTDB taxonomy): Bacteria > Actinomycetota > Acidimicrobiia > Acidimicrobiales > VFJN01 > DATCLS01. Next base: position 97,902 of record DATHAO010000069.1, read on the forward strand.
GCCCAGCAGCAGGTGGCCCTGCGCAATCCCGACGTGGGCCCACACCAGCACGGCCTCCTGCCCCGCCTCCCGCGCCGCGTCGGCGACCGCCCGGCAGCGCCGGATCGCCTCGTCGGCCCGGCCCGTGTCGCGTGCGATCTCTCCGAGGGCCATCTCGAACCACACCCACCCGGCCATGGCCCGGGCCGCCAGCGAGCGCTCGGCGGCCGGTTCCAGCAGGGCCCGGGCTGCGCCGAAGTGGCCGGCGTAGGCGAGCGCGTGGGCCTCGTTCATGAGGTGACGAGCCGTGCCGCGTTGGGCGAGCCACCCGGGGAGATCCGCCTGGTCCACGGCCGCCTCCCTCGACAGCGCGGCCGCCTCGTCGCAGCGCCCGACGCTGAGGAGGCTGGCGGCCCGGGCCACTGTCACGTCGACGCGCACGTGGGCCTCGAGGTCGCCGGGCAGGGCCTCGATCACGCGGAGGGCGTCGCCGGGCCGGCCCGCGTTGGCGAGCAGCGTGGCCCGCCGGGCATCGAGCGTCGCCACGGCCGTCGGTTCGCGCAGCCGCGACCGTGCCTCGTCGCAGGCCGCGAGCGCGCCCGGGAGGTCCCGCCCGGCCAGGAAGCGGGAATCGGCCAGGCGAACGGCGAGCTGGGCCCGCAGGCGATCCGATATCGCCAGCTCCCACGCCTCCCGGACGTGACGCTCGGTCTCGGCCGGGCGACCGACCATGGCGCCCGCCTCGGCCAGGATCTGCAGCCGCTGGCCGTTCTCCTCGTCGCTCGCCGCCCCGGGGAGCGCCGGGGCGGCCAGCCGCAAGGCCAGAGCCGGGTCGTGGGCCACGAGCGCCAGCCGTCCCGCCCGGAGGATCCGCACCGGGTCCGGTTCGCCACCGCTGTCGAGCCGCCACAGCGGCACCCGGACCTGGTCCTCGCGCCGGCGAGCTCCGTGCCCGTCGAGCAGGTCGGCCAGCTGACGGAGGATCTTGCGCCGCCGCAGCAACGGCAGGCGCTCCCGCACGATCTCCCCGTAGAGCGTGTGGGCGAGCCGGACGGCGAGTCGGCGCTCCGAGGTAACCACGACGACGATCCCGTCCGCTTCGAGCCGCTCGAGCGTGTCCAGGCCGCTGAGCTGCTCGAGGTCGGCGAGACCGATCGGCTCGCACATCGCGAGCATCTCGACGGCGGCCAGGCCGGCGTCGTCCACCACCTCGAGGTGCTCCCCGACCAGCTCCCGCAGCGGGGCCGTCGTGGGCAGAGGACCCACCAGGTCCCAGCCCTCGCTCGTGCTGGCCAGGATGCCCCGGTCCAACGCCCCCCGGACCAGTTCCGTGACGATCTGCAGGTTGCCGCCCGAGAGGCGCTGCAGCTCGTTGAGGGCGCGGCCGGAGATCGGCCGGTCGAGGGCGCGCTGCAGGAGAACGTTGAGCTGGTCGTGGTCCAGGGGCTCGAGATCGATGCGGGCGAGGTGGCCGTCGCGCTGAAGCCTGCTCAGGCGACCGGGTGCGGTCCGTCCGCTGCGCACCGTCCCGACGAGGAAGATGCGGCGCGCCACGACGAGCGGCACCAGCAGGGCGGCCGAGGTGTCATCCAGCAGGTCCAGGTCGTCCACGAAGAGCAGGAGCCGCTGGTCGCCTGCCAGCCTGCCGAGCTCGTGATGCGCGCGATGGAACAGCGACGGCCGCTCCTCCTCCCCCACCCCGAGCTCGGCGACCAGCTCGGCCGGGATCAGGTGGGCCAGCGCGCCGAGGGGGATCTCCCGGGTCGTCGGGTGACCGACGACCCGCGCGGTCGGCCAACCGGCCCGCTCCGCCAACCGCAGCGCCTCCTCGGCGAGGCGGGTCTTGCCCACGCCCGCCGGACCGACCAGGACGACGCCCCCGCACGAGGCGTCCTGGGTGCGCTCGCCGAGCACCTCCAACTCCGCCGCACGACCCGTCAGCGGCCACGCCCTGACGGGCAGGTCGGGAGCCGCGGCCGTCGCTGCGGTGTCAGGTCTCCGGCGACGCGACACGGGCTCGACGGTAGCCACCGCGTGCCCTCTGAGGCGGCGGCCAACGCGGCGGGGAGCCGTAGTGTGCCTCGCCAGAGAGAACCCTCCGACGCTCTGATCGCCGAAGGGATCGTTTCCGGCCTCCTTGACGTGGCGCCCACGCCGACCTGACCTGACGCTCGTAGCGATCGAGGCTTCGATGTCCCTGGAGAGCACAGAGATGGAGGTCGACGAATGAGGCTCCCGAACACCGCGCACACCTCCCGGCCGTGGCGGATCCACGAACTCACCCGCGACTTCAGCGTCGAGGACGTGTGGTCGCTGCCGACACCGGGCGGCCCGGACGACTTTCCCCGCCTGGTGCAGCTCGCTGCCTCGGGCGATCCGTCGCAGAGTTCCTCCGGCGCCATCCGCACGCTGTTCGCAATCCGATGGAAGGTCGGGGCGCTCTTCGGCTGGGACGGCCCGGACGCCGGCCCCGGCTCCGGCTGCGGCTCCGGGGCGCCGACGCTCCGCGATCGGTTGCCGATGGATCTACAGGACGCCCCATCCGGCCCGGACTTCGTCGCGCTCCCCTTCACGTCGCTGTACCTGCTCGCGGACGAGTGGGCTGCGGAGATCGCCAACCGGACGATGCACGGGGTCATGCACGTCGGCTGGGTCCCGGACGGGACCGGCGGCTACCGCGGCCAGATGGCCGTCTTGGTGAAGCCACACGGCGGGTTCGGGACCGCCTACATGGCCGCGATCAGGCCCTTCCGGCGCCTGATCGTGTACCCGGCGATGATGCGAGAGTTCGGGCGGCGGTGGCGGGCGGGCGCCGGCGAGGCGACACCGCGCACGCCAACCGGCTAGACGTCAGAAGCGACCGGTTCTCGGAGTCGCTGTGACCACAGGACCCTGCGGGCACGTGCGAGCGGTTTTGCGGTGAGTAGAGGCCGGCGCTAATCTACAACCAGATGGTTGTAGGTGAGTTGACCGACGACGCTGTGGACCACCTGTTCCACGCACTGGCGGACGGCACCCGCCGCGACATCCTCCGCCGGTCCGTGGGAGGCGAGCTGTCGGTGTCGCGACTTGCCGAGGGCTACCCGATGAGCTTCGCCGCGGTGCAAAAGCACGTCGCGGTGCTGGAGGAGGCGGGCCTGGTCACCAAGGAGCGCCGGGGACGGGAGCAGCTCGTGCGCAGTGACCCCGACGCCATACGACGGGCGCGGCAGGCCCTCGACCAGCTCGAGATGGCCTGGCGCGGGCGAGTCGACCGGATGTCGCACCTGCTGGCGGAGGTCCCCGACCGAAAAGACAACAACCCGACGAGAGGACAAGAGAGATGAGCGTCACCCGCCTCGACAAGGACTTCGCCAGCCTGACCCTCACCCTGGTCGCCGACTTCCACGCCCCGATCGAGCGCGTGTGGCAGCTCTGGGCCGACCCGCGGCAGCTGGAGCGCTGGTGGGGGCCGCCGAGCCACCCGGCGACCGTGGAGCGCCACGACCTGTCCCCCGGCGGTGAGGTCACCTACTTCATGACCGGTCCAGACGGGGAGAAGCACCGCGGCTGGTGGCGGGTCACGTCGGTCGACCCGCCGAGGTCCCTCGAGTTCACCGACGGTTTCGCCGACCAGGACGGGACACCGATCGCCGACATGCCGACCACCACGGCACAGGTGCACCTCACCGAGCACGACGGCGGCACCCGGATGGAGTTGCGCTCGGTCTTCGACTCCCGGGAGCAGATGGAGCAGATGCTGAGCATGGGCGCGGCAGAGGGTCTGCAGCAGGCGGTCGGCCAGATGGACGCCCTACTCGCCGGCTGAGCCGGGGCGCGGGCCGCCCGACCGGACACCCCGCGCCCTGGGCGAGCGCGTCGTTGCCTCCGTCACCACCAGCAGAGCCAACACCACGAAGGGAGGCACGTCGTGCGCGGCGCGATCACCGCGTTGCACCTGGAACCGCAGCGCTGCTGAACACGGCCCTCGACCACCTCGGGAGCGTCGTGCTCGAGAGCTGTCGGCACGAAGGGGCACCTGCCCACCCAGATCCGGGTGCGGGCTACCAGCACGTGAGACGCATGGCACACGGGTTCTGCGTCAGCCGACGGCGACCCACCCGCCGAGCTCTCCGATGATGTCGCTGCAGGACGACACAACGACTCGAGCAGCGAGGAGGCGGCGGACGATGATGCCGTTCGAAGCGATGGAAATGAGTCACCAGCACCGCGAGGCGCTTCTGACCGAGGCGGACAACCGGCGGCTGGCGCGGGCAGCCCGAGGCCACTCGCACCAAGAGGCTCCGACCAAGGTGCTCAGGGTGCGACGGTTCGGGTTCGGGCGCGCGTCCGAGCCTGCCCGTCAACGCCGGTCCAGGTGGGGTCTGCGGATCCTGCGGCCGGCCACGGAGGCCTAGTAGACCGGGCGCGCCGCCGCGGGCGGCTGGCGCCCGATGGTCATGTGTCCAGGTTCGTGGCGGGTGTCGACCGAGGCGTGCACACCGCGCCGGCTCGGCGCTCGCGATGCGGTGCGTGCCGCCGATCCGCAATCGGCCTCGGTCCCGCCGACCCGCAATCGGCCTCGGTCCCGCCGACCCGCAATCGGTCTCGGTGCCGCCAACCGCAATCGGTCTCGGCGCCGACAGTCCGGTCGTCCGAACGCCTCGTGAATGCCCGGGAGGTGTCGAGGCGCAGCGCGGTCCCGACAGCGGCGGCGGCCGTCGACCTCGGGAGCCGTGGGGATCGCCGGTAGCGTCCCGGCGATGTCGGTCGTGCGCACGCTGGTGCTGTTCGCCGTCGCCGCGATCGCCGAGATCGGGGGCGCCTGGCTGGTGTGGCAGGGCGTCCGCGAGCATCGGGGCGCCGCCTGGGTCGGCGCGGGGATCGCCGGGCTCGGCGCCTACGGGTTCGTCGCCACGCTGCAGGACGAAGCCCACTTCGGGCGCATCCTCGCCGCCTACGGCGGGATCTTTGTGGCGGGCTCGCTGGCGTGGGGCATCGTCGCCGACGGCTTCCGCCCCGACCGCTACGACGTGGTCGGCGCGGCGATCTGCCTGGTCGGCGTTGCCGTCATCATGTTCGCCCCCCGAGCGGCCTGACGGGCGCGTCGGGGGCCCGCGAGGCGGGCGGCCTGGCGGGTCGGCCTCAGGACGGGGTCGGGATCGACACGCCGACGCCACCGCGGGTGTCGGCGCCGTAGCGCTCGATCTCCGCGGGCAGGTCGAGCGGTCGGATCGACAGCTTGGCCTCGGCCAGGTCGTCGGTGAGCCGGTCGGCGGGCACGATCCAGCAGACCTCGAACTCGAGGCCGTCGGGATCCCGCCCGTAGAGCGACTTGGTCGACGCGTGGTCGCTGGCCCCGACGAGGGCGCCGCGCTCCTCGAGCAGCCCGGCGATGCGGGCCAGCTCGGCCAGCGTGTCGACCTCCCAGGCCAGGTGGTAGAGGCCCACGGTGGCCCGCCCGGCCATCGACGGGCCGGCGCCCGAGCCGAGCTGGAACACGCCCAGGTCGTGGTCGTTGGTGGACCCCGGCGCCTGGAAGAACGCCCCCTTGCCCGGCATGTGGGTCAGCGTGCGGAAGCCGAGCACGTTCTCGTAGAAGTCTCGGGTGCGCTCGACGTCACGGACGTAGAGCACCGCGTGGTTGAGGCGGGTGACGGGCATCGCTGGCTCCTTCGGAGCTTGAGTGTTCAAGTACTTCTCCCACAACCTACTTGAGGGCTCAACCATTCCGCTACCCTCGTCGTCATGTCCGACCAGTCGGGCCCCTGGCTCACCGACCGGCAGCAGGCCACGTGGCAGCGGTTCCTCCTGACCACCCACCTGCTCGACGAGGCGCTCGACCGCCAGGTCCTGCGCGACGCCGGGCTACCGCACACCCACTACGGCATTCTCGTAACGCTGTCGGCCTCGCCCGACCGACGCATGCGGATGTCCGACCTCGCCCGCACGCTGCGCCACTCGCCGAGCCGCACGACCCACGCCGTCGCCAGCCTCGAGCGCTCCAGGTGGGTGCGGCGCGAGCCCTGCACCGACGATCGCCGGTCCACCTGGGCGGTGCTCACCGACGATGGGGCCGCCATGCTCGAGCGCACGGCCCCCGGGCACGTCGCCGAGGTGCGGACCCGGCTGTTCGACCGGCTCTCCGACGAACAGGTCGACCAGCTGGCCGCCATCTGCGACATCTTGCTCGCGGGCCTCGATCCTGTGCCCGCCGACCCACGCGCCCACGTGGCGTCGGCGCCGGCCGGGCCCACCGACCCGCCGCCGGTGGCGGACCGGCTCGACGTCGCCTGAGCGACCGCGTCGCCCCCATCCCCGGGAGACGGGCCCGTGGTGGCTCCCGACCCGCAATGGTGTGCGGGACGTGAGGCGGGCCAATCACTCTTTCTAGACGACGTGCGCCGGCCACCTGGCGGACGGGGTCGGCCCGGGCGGCCCGGCGGGTGCACGGCCGTGCCGCGCCCGGGTGGGCTGATCGCCGCCCGGCTTGGCACACTGCGGGGTGACGCCGGGATCGCGACGGTCGCCGGGGCGCGTCCGCCCCCACCGGCCCGGCGGACGCCCGTCACGGAAGGGGACACCATGACCACCACCCAGCCCCACGTCGGCACAGAGCGTCCGGCCCAGCCGGCGCCCCACGTCACGGCCGCCCTCATCGAACGCCTGGCGCAGCGGGCCTTCACGGCCGCCCCCCGCCCGGGTCGCCAGGTTCTCGCTCCCGGCACGGGGGATGTCGTCGGCGAGGTCCCCCACGCCACGGTGGACGACGTGGCCGCCGCCATCACCGTCGCCCGTGAGGCCCAAGTGGCCTGGGCCCGCCGGCCTGTGCGCGAGCGGGCCGAAGTCGTCGAACGGTTCGCCGAGCTGGTCCTCGACCGGCAGGACGTGGTGCTCGACATCATCCAGCTCGAGAACGGCAAGGCCCGCCGCCACGCCTTCGAGGAGATCGCGGACGTCGCCCAGACCTGTCGCTACTACGCCCGCACCGCGCCCAGGCTGCTCAAGGCGCGCCGTCGGGCCGGGGCCATGCCCGGCCTCACCCAGGTGCACGAGCACCACCACCCCAAGGGCCTCGTCGGCATCATCTCGCCTTGGAACTACCCGCTGACGCTCGCGATCAGCGACGCCATCCCGGCGCTGCTGGCCGGCAACGCCGTGCTGGCCAAGCCCGACAGCAACACGCCCTTCACCGCGCTGTGGGCGGCCGTCACGCTCGACGAGGCCGGACTCCCGCCCGGCCTGCTGCAGATCGTGACCGGCTCCGGCGCCGAGCTGGGCCCGTCGATCATCGACGGCAGCGACTTCCTGATGTTCACCGGCAGCACGGCCACCGGCCGGGGCATCGCCGCCCGGGCCGCCGAGCGCCTCGTCGACTGCTCGATGGAGCTCGGCGGCAAGAACCCGCTGATCGTGCTCGACGACGCCGCCCTCGACCAGGCCGTTCCCGGCGCTGTGCGGGCGTCGTTCTCGAACGCCGGGCAGCTGTGCATCTCGATCGAGCGGATGTTCGTGCACAGCGCCATCTGGGACCGGTTCGTCCCGGCGTTCGTCGAGGCCACCGCCGCGCTGCGGGTCGGACACGCCTACGACTACCGGCCCGAGATGGGCACGCTGGTCTCGCAGTCGCAGCTCGACACGGTTGTCGCTCACGTAGCCGATGCCGTCGCCAAGGGCGCCACCGTGCTGACGGGCGGCAAGGCTCGTCCCGACCTCGGTCCCTGGTTCCACCAGCCCACCGTGCTCACCGACGTGCGTCCGGGCATGACGCTCTTCGCCAACGAGACGTTCGGCCCCGTCGTGTCGCTATACCGGGTCGACAGCATCGACGAGGCCGTGACGCTGGCCAACGACAGCGACTACGGGCTGAACGCCAGCGTCTGGACCGGTGACATCTCGCGTGGCGAGGAGGTCGCCACGCGCCTGCAGGCGGGCACGGTCAACGTCAACGACGGCTACGCCGCCGCCTGGGCGTCGGTCGATGCGCCCATGGGTGGGTGGAAGTCGTCGGGCATCGGCCGCCGCCACGGCGCCCACGGCCTGCTCAAGTACACCGAGTCGCAGACGGTCGCCTCGCAGCGGCTGCTGCCGACCGGGCCACCGGCCTCGATGGACCCGGGCCGCTACGCCTCACTCATGACGGCGGCGCTGCGGCTGATGGACCGCCTACCGGGTCGCAAGTAGAGCGACGGGCGGTCGGGCGACCACCGACGAGGGCGGGTGGCGCTGAGGATGCCGGCCGCTGCCGGGGCGGGTGTCCCCGGCGGCGGTAGGCCGGCACCCCGCGGGTCAGCGCTTGAAGACGTTGCGGTCGCGCAGTTCCGCGATCGTCGCCGCCCACCGCATTTGACCGTCGGAGTCGAGCGTGCCGGCCCGGGCCTGGCGGCGGGCCCGCCACTCGGCCCACCGCAGACGCAGCGTCGTGCTGAGCCGGGCGTCCCACATCGCTTCGTCGTAGGTCCGGATCATGCGGCTACACCTCCGCCAGTCGGTTGACTCCCGAGCGCAACAGGCGGTTCACGTGCACGGTTCCCCTTCGAACCGGCCAGTTGCAGTCTGCACGTTCCCCCGTTCGGTGAACCCAAACAAACCGATGGAGATATTTCCCGTTATGTCTTCATCCGCCTTCGATGAATGGTTACACGTTCGACTTTGCAAATCGTGGCGATGTCCATCCTGCTATATCGCAGGCTCAGGCGAGGGCTGTGCGGAGCGCCTGACAGGCCTCGTCGAGCACCGCCTTCCCCTCGGGCAGGATGTCGGGCAGCGAGAAGAACCCGTGGATGACCCCGTCGTACCGGGTGGCCGTGACAGCGACGCCGGCTGCCCGCAGCGCCTCCGCGTAGGCCTCGCCCTCGTCGCGGAGGGGGTCGTACTCGGCGGTGACGACGAGCGCGGGGGCCACCCCGGCCAGGTCGGCGGGATCGGCGTGCAGGGGCGAGGCGAGGCCGTCCGTGTGGTCGCCGTCGCTCATGTAGTTGGCGCGGAACCAGGACATCGTGTCCTTCGTGAGGAAGTATCCGTCGCCGTTCTCGTCGATGGACGGGAACGACATCGTCATGTCGGTCGCCGGGTAGACGAGGAGCTGGAAGCGCAGGGGCGGCTCCGCGTCACGCAACTCGCGCGCCACGACCGCCGCCAGGTTGCCACCGGCCGAATCGCCGCCCACGGCGACTCGGCCCGGGTCGGCGCCCAGCTCGGCGGTGTGGCCGGTCACCCACCGCATCGCCGCGAGCGCGTCGTCGATCGCCGCCGGGAACGGATGCTCGGGCGCCAGCCGGTACTCGACCGAGACGACCACCACGCCGGCCCCGTTGGCGAGCGCCCGACAGCTCGGGTCATGCGTCTCGATGCTGCCGATCGTCCAGCCGCCACCGTGGAAGAAGACGAGCACGCCTCGTGTCCCGTCGGCGACGGCGGCGGGCACCCCGTCCACAGGCGTGTAGATCCGCACTGGGATGCCGCCGGCCGGGCCGGGGATCGTGCGGTCGGCGACCGAGCCGACGTCCTCGCGGCTGGCCAGCGACGACAGGGCCGCGTACGCCTCACGTACCTCGTCGGGTGTCTGCTCGGAGGCGGGCGGCGCCTCGACGGTGGCGAGCATGGCGAGGAAGTTCTGCACCTCGGGTGTGACGGCCATCGGGACCCCCTGTGCGTCGACGGCGAGGTCATCTTGGCTGCCACCCGGGGGTTCCGCCACCGGCCATGACCAGGGGTCAGTCGCTTCGCAGGTCACGGGTTCGACCAGCCGACGCGCCACGTGTGTCTTTCACCGGGTCCTCGGAGTCGTAGGCGACGTCAGCACCACGGTCACGTGCTCGACGAGGGTGATCGCCCTCCAGCCGCATGCGTGAGGCTCGGCACCGGCGGGTTCGACCACCCAGAACCACCGGAGCCCCGCCTCGGCGTGGGCCCGCCGCTTCAGGCCGACGTCACGGTGAGGGGTGGTCGGCGACAACACCTCGAGGGCAAACAGTGGCGTGCCCTCCAGCCGCCGTGCGTCCGGGCCGAGACGCCGGTCCGCACGGGCGTCCGGCGCGATCACGCCTCGTAGAACAGGCGCTCCACGACCCGGCGCGACCGGCGGGTCACCCGCCGGAAGTCGGCCCGCAACGAGGCCGGCGTCGTGTCCAGCGACCTGGCCAACCGGGCGAGGTCGTCGGGACGGGACGGAAGGGCGTCGACGGCCGCGGGCGCCGAGCCCACCAACCACCAGCGGTTCCGCACCGCCTCGCAGAAGCGGTACGCGGCGCGTAGCACCTGGGCGTCGCCGGCCGTCACGCCGCCGGCCGACTCGAGCGCGTCGAGCGCCGCCATCGTCCCCGGCGAGCGGACGCCGGTACGGAGCTGCAGCAGCTGCACCGTCCACTCGACGTCGGACAGCGAGCCCTTGCCCAACTTGAGGTGGAACTCCCGGTCCTCGCCGGGCGGTATGCGCTCGCGCTCCACGCGGGCCTTGAGCCGCCGTACCTCCCGCTCGTCGTCGGTCGTGAACGGCCGACCCCACACGGCGGCGTCCACGAGCGCCGCGAACCGGTCTCCGACGTCGCGGTCGCCGGCGACCGCGCGGGCCCGGGCCATCGCCTGGCGCTCCCATACGTGGGCCCAGCGGGTGAAGTACGCGTCGTAGCCGCCCAGGCTCCGGGTCAGCGGGCCGTCGCGCCCCTCGGGGCGCAGGTTCGTGTCGACCGCGTAGATCCGGTGCGCCGGCGTGGCGCCGGCAACGAAGCGAAGCACGCCGCCGGCCAGGCGCATCGCCTCGTCCTGTTCGTCCGGGGTGGTCGCCCCGTGGACGAACACGACGTCGAGGTCGCTGGCGTAGGACAGCTCGCCGCCGGCCAGCCGCCCCAGCGCCACGACGGCGAAGGGCACCTGCGGGTCGAGCGTCACCACCGCCCGCTCCAGCACCGCCTCGGCCAGCGCCGTGAGGTCGGACCCGACGAGGGCCACGTCGCTTGCGCCGCCGATGTCGCGGGCGGCCACGCCGAGCAGGTGGCGGTCGCGCCAGCGGCGCAGGGCCCGCTGGCACTCCTCTCGCTCCCGGCGCCAGCCCAGCGCTCGGCCGGACGACTCGACGAGCGTGTCGCGGGCGAGCGTCCGCAGGCGGGCCGGATCGGCGAGGCGGACGATGAGGTCCGGGTTCTCGACCAGCATGTCGCCCATCAAGCCGCTCGTCCCCAACAGGCGGCACAGCGCCCTCGCCACGTCGGGGCTGTCCCGGAAGGCGACGGCCAGCTCCATGGATCGCTGCTGCCCCGAGGCCATCTTCCGCAGCCCGAGCAGGCCGAGGTCCGGGTCGGGCGTCTCGGACAGCCAGTCGAGCAGCAGTGGCAGCAGCTGCTGCATCATCCGCGACGACCGGGTCAGGCCCCGGGTGAGCTCCCGCACCGCCTGACGGGTGCGTTCGACGTCGGTGAACCCGAACGAGGCCAGCGCCGCAGCCGCCGTCTCCGGAGCGAGGGTGCCGGCCCCGGCCAGCGCCTCAAGCAGCGGCCGGAAGTAGAGCCGCTCGTGGGTGGCCCGCACGAGGTTGCGGTGGTGGGCCAGCTCGCCCTCGAACGCCTCGACGGGACCGGTCCGGGGCGAGCCCCGGAAGCCCAGCACCCGTGCCACCCGCTCGCGCCGGTCGCGCTCGACGGGCAGGATGTGGGTCTGCTGGTTGTCCTCCAGCTGCAGGGCGTGCTCGACGCGCCGCAGGAACCGGTAGGCGGCATCGAGGCCCGCGGCGTCACCGGCGTCGACGTAGCCGCCCGCCGCCAGGGATGCGAGCGCCCGGAGCGTCGTGGGCGAGCGCAGCTCGGCGTCGACCCGGCCGTGTACGAGCTGCAGCAGCTGGACGGAGAACTCGATGTCGCGGATGCCGCCCCGGCCGAGCTTGAGGTCGCGCTCGCCGAGACCGCGGGCCGCCACCTCGCGCTCGGTGCGGGCCTTCATGGCCCGCAGCGAGCGCACGTCGTCGGGAGTGAGCGGCCGGGCCCACAGGACGGCCGCCGCCCGGTCGGCCCACGCACGGCCCAGGACCGGGTCCCCGGCCACCGGCCGGGCCTTGAGCAGGGCCTGGAACTCCCACGGCTCGGCCCACCGCTCCCAGTAGGCCGCGTAGCTGTCGAGGCTGCGGGTCAGCGGACCGTCGCGGCCCTCGGGCCGGAGGTTCGCGTCGACGCGGAAGGCGCGCCGCGCCACGTCCATGACGGCCCGGGCCTTGCGCACCTCGCCGCCCACGAACAGCAGGTCGATGTCGCTGCCGTAGTTCAGCTCCCGCCCGCCGAGCTTGCCCATCCCGATGACTGCCAGGTCCTCGACGCCCACCTGCGCGACCGCGACGCGCAGGACGTCCGAGGCCAGCTCGGCGAGCGCCGCTGTCGTGTGCTCGACGTCGTCGAGCCCGGCCAGGTCGCGGGCGGCGATGCGGAGGATCTCGCGGTCCTTCCAGCGCACGAGCTCCTCCACCTCGCCGGGCGGGGGCGGCGCCACGCGCTCGTCGAGGTCGGCGAGCACGTCGAGCGCCTGCGGGTCGGCCTCGAGAAGGCGGGTGAGGCTGCGGCTGGCGGCGAGGACGCGCACGGCGTGACCGGAGGGCCCGTCGGGGTCGGCCGAGGCAGCCAGCCGGGTGACGGCGGGGTGGCCGAGCCGGTCAAGCCCGGTCCGCACGCCGCGCGGGTCGGCGGACCGGTCGATCAGATCGCCGAGCGCCACGGGGACCACAGGACGATCATGCCCCCACCGAGGACGGGCCGCGCCGCGACCCGCGGTGACCACGGCGGACGTGGGCCGGACGGGAGCGCCGCCTACGCTGGCGGGCGTGGCCCGCCTCCGCGTCGCGCTGTGCCAGCTGAACACCCGCGTCGGTGACCTCGCCGGCAACGTCGAACGCACGGTCGACGCCCTGCGCCGGGCCGAGGCCGAGGATGCGGACCTGGCGGTGTTCCCCGAGCTGGCCCTCACCGGCTATCCACCCGAGGACCTGCTGCTGAAGCCCGGCTTCGTGGCCGACAGCCAGGCAGCGTTGGGCCGTGTGGCGTCGGCCACCGCGTCCGGCCGATGCGCCGTGGTCGTCGGCTTCGTCGACGCCGGGCGCGACCTGTACAACGCGGCCGCGGTGTGCGCCGGCGGCGAGGTCCGGGCCATCTACCACAAGCGCGAGCTGCCCAACTACGCCGTGTTCGACGAGCAGCGCTACTTCGCCCGAGGCACCGAGCCACCCACGCTGGTCCTCGTGGCCGGCGTGCGGGTGGGCGTCTCGATCTGCGAGGACGCGTTCAACCCGACCGGGCCGATCGCCATGCAGGCCGCCGGGGGCGCCGAGCTCGTCGTCAACATCAACGCCTCGCCGTACTACGCGAACCGGCTCGCGGAGCGCGAACGCATGCTCGCCACCCGGGCATCCGACGCCTCCTGCGCCCTGGTGTACGTGAACCAGGTGGGAGGTCAGGACGAGCTCGTCTTCGACGGGGCGTCGATGGTGTTCGATACGAACGGCGACCTGGTGGCCCGCCTGCCGCAGTTCGAGGAGCGGGTGGACGTGTGCGACATCGAGGTGCAACCGGTGTTCCGCAAGCGGCTGCTCGACCCGCGGGGCCGCGCTACCGACGTGGCGCTGCCGGTGGTCGAGGTGTCGACCGCTCCCCGGGCCGCCACCAGCACCGCCACCCGACCTGGCACGGTGGCCGACCTGCTGGACCCGGTGCGCGAGGTGTACGAGGCGCTCGTCACCGGCACGCGCGACTACGTGCTGCGCAACGGCTTCACCGACGTGGTGGTCGGCCTGTCGGGCGGCGTGGACTCGTCGCTCGTCGCCGCCATCGCCGTGGACGCCCTGGGCCCCGAGCGGGTGCACGGCGTGATGATGCCGTCGCGGTACTCGTCGGACCACTCGCTGTCCGACGCCGAGAAGCTGGCCGTCGAGCTCGGGATCGAACACCGGACGATCGACATCGAGGCCGCGCACTCGGCGTTGCTCGACCTCCTCGCCCCGAGCTTCGCCGGCCTCGAGCCCGACATCACCGAGGAGAACCTGCAGTCGCGCATCCGCGGCGTGATCCTCATGGCCCTGTCGAACAAGAACCGGGGCTGGATGGTGCTGACGACCGGCAACAAGAGCGAATCCGCGGTCGGCTACTCGACGCTCTACGGCGACACGGCCGGCGGCTTCGCTGTGATCAAGGACGTGCCCAAGCTGCTCGTCTACGAGCTGTGCCGCGACCGCAACGCCCGGACCGGGCGGGCGATCATCCCCGAGGACGTGCTCACGAAGCCCCCGTCGGCCGAGCTCCGGCCGGACCAGACCGACGCCCAGTCACTGCCCCCCTACGAGGTGCTCGACCCGATCGTCGAGGCCTACGTCGAGCACGACATGACCCGGGCACAGATGGTCGAGCGGGGCTTCGACGCGGAGCTGGTGGCGCGCATCACACGCCTGGTCGACGCGGCCGAGTACAAGCGCCGCCAGACGCCGCCGGGCGTGCGGGTCACCCCCAAGGCGTTCGGCAAGGACCGCCGGGTCCCCATCACGAACGCCTACCGGGGCTGAGCGGCGGCCCCACCCGGCGCCGTCCCATCGCGCCGCGCCCGTGTCCGAACCGTTCACGCCGCCGCCCCGGGCCGCCGGGACGGGGGCGCTGCCGGCAGCCGTGGGCCCGGCGGCCCCGTCCGTCGTGGTGCCGGCGGGACGCACGGCGCGCCGCCGGGCCGACGCCGCCCTGGTCGTCGCCGCGCTCTTCTTCGGGACGACGTTCATCGTGGTCAAGGACGCGGTCGAGAACGCCGACCCGATCGGGTTCCTCGCCGTGCGGTTCCTGCTGGGCGGCGCCGTGCTCGCCGTGCTGGCCCGCGGCCGCCCGGCCACGCCGCACGAGGTGCGTCACGGTGTGCTCGCCGGGGCGGCCCTGCTCGCCGGCTACGTGACCCAGACAGTCGGCCTCCAGTACACGACGCCTGCCACCTCGGCGTTCGTGACCTACATGCTGGTCATGATCGTGCCTCTGATCACCTGGGCGGTGCACCGCCGGCGGCCCCACCCGCTCACCTTCGCCGGGGTGGCGCTGGCCGTGGCCGGCCTGGCGCTGCTCACCGGCGGTGCGGGATCGAGCGCCGGGATCGGGCGGGGCGAGGTGCTGACGCTCGGCTGCGCCCTGGCGTTCGCCGTCCACATCGTGCTGCTGGGCGAGACGGCGGACCGCCACGACGCGCTGCGCTTCACCTGCGTGCAGCTGTTGACCGTCGGTGCGGCATGCCTCGTCCCCGCGGTCGCCACCGGTGGGGTCGCCCTACCGGCCGGGGCGCTGGCCGCCGCCGCACTGACCGGCGTGTTGGCCACGGCCCTGGCCTTCGCCGCCATGGTCGCCGCCCAGCGGGTGGTGGCGCCGTCGCGGGCGGCGCTCGTGCTGCTGCTCGAACCCGTGTTCGCCGCCCTGCTCGGGTGGGCCACGGGCGATTCGCTCACGGTCTCGATGGTGGCGGGCGGGGGGCTGATCCTGGCCGCCGTCGTCGTCGCCGAGATCGTGGCCCCGGCCCGCGAGGCCCGGGCGCGAGACTGCCCGGCGTGCTGACCATGGACGAGAGCGCACGGCTGGTCGGCGGCTACGCCTGGGTCGAGCTGCGGCTGTTCGAGATCGTGGGCGGGTGGGTGCCGGACGTGCCGGAACCCGAGGTGAAGGTACGCCTCGCCGCGCAGGCCCGGCACCACGCCTGGCACGCCGAGCTGTGGTTGGGCCACCGTCCCGTGGTGGCGGGGCGCGACGTCGACGAGCTGGTGGCCGCGCCGAGCGCCGGGGCGGCCGCCGCCCTCGACGCCCTGGCGACGCGAGACGCGCCGGCTGCGTCGGCAGCGCCGGGCCGGTCCCGCGAAAGCGCCCCGGCCGCGCCGGACGCGTCCGGCCGGACCGGCGACGACGGCGACCCGGCCGGCGACCGCGGCGCGACGCTCGACCGCCTGGCTGGGCTGTCCCGGGTCGTGCTGCCCCGGCTGATCACCGCCTACGGGCGCCACGCGGAGGCGGGGTCGGCCATGGCGGACGGACCGGTCCTGCGGACGCTGCGCTTGGTCCTGACCGACGACGTGGCCGACTGGCGAGAGGGCGAGGCGTTGGTCCAGTCGCTCGTGCGCACCGCTGGTGATGCGGAGCGGGCCGCGGCGGTGGTCGCTCGCCTCGAGTCACTCCTCGGCGCCGACGGCCTCACCGCCCCGCTTCCCTGACCCGCGCCCGCGGTGGCGACGACCGTCGCGGGGTCTGATTTTCCACGGCTACGGCTCAGCGGTGCGGCGGGGGCCGCCCCTAACCCTCGGGCGCCACCGGGGCGGGAGCAGTCGTCGACGTGGTGGCGCCCTCGTCCGCGGTCGTGCCGTCGTCCGGGATCGCGCGAGCCTCGGGGTCGACCGTGGTGGGAGGCGTCGTGCTGTCGACGGGCTCGTCTCGGGCACCGTCGCCCGTCCTCGGGGCCTGGGTGGTCACCGGCGTCGGCTCGCCGGCGGGGTCGACGGTCGAGTCCGTCCCGGCCTGAGCCCAGGTGCGCGTGTCGCCGGCATCGAGCGTGCCCCGCGCTCCTCCCCAGCTGCCGTCCGCGTCGCCGTCCCGGTCGTCGTCGACACCCCGGTGGTCGTCGCGGCCCTGATCCAGAAGGAGTGAGGTGGCCGTCGACGTGCCGGTCGTGGCGCCGGTCGGAGGCGATGGCTCGCCGGCGGATGCAGGCGGCGTGGCCCGGTCCTCGGTGGGATCGGACGGCACGGCGGGGGCCGCGTCTGCTCCCGCCGGGCCGGTCGCCGCGTCGGAACCGGACACCCCCGGCAGCCGGACCGCGTCCTCGGGGACCCTCATCCGGAACCCCACAGCCGACCCGACCTGCGCAGCGGCCTCAGGACCGGAACGGTCGAGCGACGGCCGGGTCGCGGCCAGCACCAGGCCCACGAGGAGGACGGCGGCCGCGGCGACGCTCACCGCGGGGCGGACGAACGAGCCGCCCCGGGCGCTGGCGACGGACCGGCGGTACCCGTCGGCGACCCCGATCGGCGTGGCCGCGGCGACCGCTCCCGTGGGTCCGACCACGCCCGCGCCCTGGCCTTCTGCGATGGCGGTCCGGAGCTCGTCGGACATCGGCGGCGCGGGTTCGACCTCGCGGCTGGCGTAGAGAACCGCGACGAGCTCGTCGAGGCCGTCCGGCCGGGCGCGCCCGAGCGGCCGGCGTCCCGCCAGCACGTCGTCGACCTCGTGCTCGTTGAGGCGTGAGCTGCGCATCCGTTCAGGCAAACGACCGTTCGTGCGCCGGGGTTGCGCGGTCGATCGGACCGGCACCCCGCAGCCGGTCACCGGCGAGGGCGTGCGAGCTCACGCCGTGGCGGGCTGGCGATCGATGTGGCGGCGCAGGGCGTTGAGCGCCCTGTGCTGGAGCGCCTTGATGGCGCCCTCGCGCTTACCGAGCATGCGCGCCACCTCCTCGACGGACAGATCGGCGACGATGCGCAGCAGCACCACGTCGCGTTGGTCCCGCGAGAGCACGGCGAGCAGATCCCGCACGTTGTCGTGGGCGAGCCAGGCCAGGACGTCGTCCTCGACGTCGCCGGTGCCCACGTGTTCCTCGACACCGGCCTCGCCGTCGACGCGCGGCTGGCGGTTGGCCCGTCGGCGGTCGTCGATCATGCGGTGGTGGGCGATCGTGAACACCCACGACCGGAAGCCCTGCTCGTCGCCCTTGAAAGCACCGAGATTGCGGTGCACCTGCACGAAGACGTCGTTCGTCAGGCCGTCGGGGTCGCTCGCCCGGTGCCAGCGCAAGTAGGACGCCACCTGCCCGGCCATCGTGCGATAGAGCTGCTCGAACGCCCGGCAGGAGCCGGCCCGGGCGGCGTCGACGAGGCGACCGACAGGGAGTGACGTCGGGCGCCGCCCGACGTCGGGCGCGCGGAGGATCCCCGTTGCGATGGGCCGGTCGTCGGTGAGCTGCACGCGTGAGGCCTCCGGGGTCGTCACCATTGATGAGCGCCGTTCGCCTTCATCTGAACCACCGGGCGAGTTGCATCCCTCCCCTGGACGAGGGACCTTAGTCAACGCGAAACCCCCCGCACGGCACGCTACGGAGGCGACGGACGCCGAGCGCGTTCGTGCGGTGCCGGCGAGGGCGGAATTCCTGCGGAGGATCCCTGCTCGCGCCCGTCAGGGCGTGTACGTTGATGGGTCGTGGGATCGCCGGGCATCCGAGGATCTCACCCTTGGTGCGCGCGGCCGTGTCCACCCTTGACCGGCCGGGTATCCTTGGCGACGCCCCGGGTCCTCCGGGAGCATCGAGTTCGTCGCACCGCCTCGTGCACCTTTTCCCGCCACGGTGGCCGTCGCGCAACTCCCCACGGAAACCGGCGTCACAACAAAGGACGATACGTTGCCCAAGGAGCGCGTGGAGCGCGACGAGGAAGATCTCGTCCGGCTGTACCTCACCGACATCGGGCAGTACCCGCTGCTCACGAAGGATGACGAGGTCCGCCTCGCCCAAGCCATCGAGGTCGGCAACGCAGCGAGGACCGAGCTGGAAGCCGAGGGGCGCAAGCTCACGCCGGCACGCAAGCGGGAGCTGCGGCGGTCGGCCCGCGACGGCGAGGATGCCGAGCGCACGTTCGTGCAGTCGAACCTGCGCCTCGTGGTGTCCATCGCCAAGAAGTACCAGGCCTCGGGCCTGCCCCTGCTCGACCTGATCCAGGAGGGCAACCTCGGCCTCATGCACGCCGTCGAGAAGTTCGACTGGCGCAAGGGCTTCAAGTTCTCCACCTACGCCACCTGGTGGATCCGCCAGGCGATCACCCGCGGCATCGCCAACACCGGCCGCACGATTCGCCTCCCGGTCCACGCCGGCGACACGCTCGCCCGGCTGCAGAAGGCCCGGGCGCGGCTCGAGCTCAAGCTGGGTCGTCCGGCCACGCTGGCCGAGCTGGCCGCCGAGGTCGAGATGCCCGAGGACAAGGTGACCGAGGCCTTGCGCTTCGCCGCCGAGCCCCTGTCGCTGTCCGAGCCCCTCCGCGAGGACGGCGACGCCGAGCTGGGCGACGTCGTCGAGGACCGCTCGGCCGAGTCGCCCTTCGAGGTGGCCGCCACCGCGCTGCTCCCCGAGGAGATCAACCGCCTCCTCGCACCACTCGACGAGCGCGAGCGCGAGATCCTCAAGCTGCGCTTCGGGCTCGACCGTGGCGAGCCCCGCACGCTCGAAGAGGTGGGCGAGCACTTCAACCTCACCCGTGAGCGCATCCGCCAGATCGAGGCGCGGGCCATGTCGAAGTTGCGGCACCCGTCGTCCGACACCGGCGCCCGCGACCTGCTCGCGGTCTAGACGTCACCGACCGGGCCGGCGCTCCCCCGATTGCGGCGGCCCTCCGCGCCCGCACCCCCTCTCACACCCATCAAGCCCGTCCGGCGCAGCCCCCCGATCTCCCACCGCCCGCGACCGCCGGCCGCAGTGCCGCACTCCCCCCGGCGGGCGGCCGGACGCTCGGGCTCACGCTGCGGGCCCCCGTACGAGCGGTCCTCGGCCAGGCGCGGAACGAGCGCCTCCTCACGCACGTGGGCACAGAACGAGCGGCCCGCACCCAGCGGGCGCAGAACGAACGGCCTTCACGCACGTGGGCGCGAACGAGGCGCCGGGCGGGTGGCGCTGAGGATGCCGGCCGCTGCCGGGGCGGGTTTCCCCGGCGGCCGTAGGCTTGCACCGCAGGCGACAGGACGCGTCCGTCGCCGGTCATACGTCGCGGTAGGCCGGCACCCCAGGCGACAGGCCCCCACCCGTTGGCGGTGGGACGAGCGGCTCAGCCGCCCCCCGTTCGCTCCAGGATCTCGTCCAACCGCAAGACCCCCTCGGTCGTCACCACTCCCACGAACCGATCCTCCCCGTCGACGACCGGCAACACGTCGGTGTCGGCCCCTTCCATGGCCTGCACCGCGTCGCGCACCAGCCACGTCGTGCGCCCCCGCGGCACGGTCACCCGGGCGATCGTGCGGATCTCGGTCGTCGACCACGCCTCCCGGCGGATGGCCACCACCTCGTCCAGCACGGCGAGGCCGAGGTAGCGGTTTCCGTTCTCGACGACCGCCACCGCCCGCTGGCGGTAGCCGACGAGGTGGACCGTGAGGAACTCCTCGATGGTGGCGTCGGGGGGCACGGTGCGGACGTCGGTCTCGAGCACCGCGCTGATCGGCAGCTCGAAGCGCCGCTCGAGGTGACCGAGGCGGCCGGCCCGCTGGTGGGCCGACACGGACTCGTCGCCGACCACGAGTTGGGAGGCGGCCGTGGCCAGGGCGGCGGGCACGACGAAGCCGGGCACCGCCGTCGTCTCGGCCACGAGTACCACGGCGGCGAGCGGCGTGCGGTAGCCGGCGCCGAGGAACGCCGCCATGCCGACGACCAGCAGGAGGTCGGAGTCAGCCGTGCCCAGGGCTCCGCTCATCAGCCGCCCGACGAGCGCGCCGAGCACGGCCAGCGGAATGACCAGCCCACCGACGCCCCCGCCGGCCACGGTGGCCATCACGGCGCCGACCCGCACGACCAGCACGAGCAGCACGAGCGCCTGGGCGTGGCTGGGGTCGCCCGCCCAGGCGATCACGTTGTAGCCCGGCCCGAGCGACAGCGGGGCGTCAGCCGCAGCGTGGGTCACCACGGCGAGGACGGCGAGGACCACCGCCGCACCGGCCAGCCGCAACGCGACGGGGATCGGACCGACCACGTTGGCCCGCAGGTAGCGCAGGCCGATCGCGAAGAGCCGGGCGCCGGCGCCGCAGAGCAGGCCGACGGCGACCGAGGCGAGCAGGTCCGGCCAGTCGAACGAGGTGCCGCCCACCGGCAGCAGGGGCGTCGTGCCCTCGACGGCGGCGAACGCCATGTAGCTGGCGGCGGCCCCGACCATGGCCGGCAGCACGTTGCGGCGCGCCACGTCGGACCGGTACGGCACCTCGATGGCGAACAGGGCGCCCGTGGCCGGGGCCTTGAAGATGGCCGCGATGCCGGCGGCGGCGCCCGCCACCATCAACAGCTTGGCGTCCTCACGCGAGAAGAAGCGTGCGAACCGCCGCTGGAGCGACGAGCCGGCCGCGGCGCCCAGATAGAGCGCGGGCCCCTCGGCGCCCAGCGCCCCGCCGAAGCCGATCGTGGCGATGCCGGCCAGGATGCGCCCGAGGACCGGTCTGCCGGAGAGGCGCTCGTGGGCCTCCTCGTGGAAGTTGCGGATGTACTCGTCGGTCGTCGTCGGCGTCGCCCGATCGGCGAACCAGCGTAGGCACAGCCAGGCCACGAGCAGTCCGACCCCCGGCGCCAGCGCCTGCGCCCATAGCGGCCGGCGGCCCAGCGGCTCGAGCAGCGCGTCGAACGACACCTTCTGCAGCGCCACGACGGCGAGGCCGACGGCCACGCCGGTGGCGGTCGACAGCAATAGCGGCTGCAGGGGCCGACGGCCGATCGCCCGGCCCTCGGACTGCCGCTGCAGGGGCAGGAGGGGGCGCTGGGTAAACATGAGCGAGCACCTTAGAACCGGTGCGCACCCGCTCACATCCTGCGCTACCCGGGGCGCCTGAGCCCCCGGTTCGTCACGACAGCCGGTTGACGCCGACGCTAAGGTCTTGGCCCATGAAGAAGGTCCTCCTCCTCGTCGTCGTCGCCGTCCTCGCTACCGTCGCTGCGAAGAAGGTACGAGCCGTCTGACGGCGTCGGGTTTCGTTCTGACAGCCCTCGCTCCCCCCGACGCCCTGCCGCCAGGGCCCGTCGGAGGCGGCGAGGGCTGTTTCCTGTACCGCCACCAGCGCACGACCACCCCGGCGCCGAGCGCGAGGGCCACGGCCCCACCGCCCACCGCGGCGTGGCGCGGTGCCGGCATGGGCACCCGGGCGCGCAGCGGCACCCGGTGCGCGAAGTGGCGCACCTCCCAGCCGCGGCGGCGGGCCGTGCGCAGCAGCTCGCGGTCGGGGTTGACCACCACCGGGTGGCCGACGGCCTCGAGCATGGGCCGGTCGCTGGCCGAGTCGCTGTAGGCGTACGACGCGGCCAGGTCGATGCCGTCGCGCCGGGCCACGGCGTCGATGGCGACGACCTTCTCCGGGCCGTAGCAGTACGTCTCGGTGCGCCCCGTGTAGCGGCCGCCGGCGTCGATCTCGGCCCGGGTGGCGATCGCCTCGTCGACGCCGAGGAACCGCGCCAGCGGCGCCACGATCTCCTCGGGTGACGCCGAGACGATGAACACCTTGCGGCCTGCGGCCCGGTGCTGGCGGATCAGGTCGAGGGCCTCGTCGAACACGATCGGCTCGATCACGTCGACGAGCGCCTCCTCGACGATCTGGGAGACCTCGTCTCGCCCCCAGCCCCGTGTCAGGCGGAGCACCGAGTCGCGCAGCTTGTCGAGTCGGGCCGGCGACGCCCCGAACTGTGCGTAGATGAGCTGTCCCCATGCGGCGCGCAGTAGGAGGCGGCGGGACACGAGCCCCGCGCGGTGCAGCGGGCCGCTGAAGGCCACCATCGACGCCTTGGCGATGACCGTCTTGTCGAGATCGAAGAAGGCGGCCTCCACGTCCGGCGACCCTACCGGCACCCGTCATGGCGGCCGTGCCGGCCCGGGCTCTGCCACCGACATGTCCGCCGTTCGACACCCCTTGATCACCCTTCTTCCCCCTGGGTAACGTTGCGCCTCTCGCCGACGCCACCGGATGTGCCCGGGGCGTCGCCTCCCCTCGCCGGAACCCGGCCTCTGGTCCCTGGTCCCGTGCCCTGGAGGTGGCGACGTGCTCCTCGCCTGCTGGTCGGCCAAGGGTGGTGCCGGCACCACCGTGGCGGCCGCCGCCCTCGCCCTGTCCCTCGCCCGCCGGTCGCGCGCCGGCGCCGTTCTCGCCGATCTGGCGGGGGACGGCGCCGCCGTGCTCGGCCTGCCCGATCCCGACTCGCCCGGCCTGGCCGGTTGGCTGGCCGCCGGCGACGACGTCCCGGCCGACGCGCTGGCCCGCCTCGAAGTCGGCGCCGGCCGAGGCCTCGCGCTTCTCCCCCGGGGCGCCGGGGCGCTCGGTGCCGAGCGGGCCGGCGTGCTGGCGGCCCTCCTCGATGCCGGGGTGCGCCCCGTGGTCGCCGACTGCGGCAGCGACCTCGGGGCCACCACGGTCGGCTTCCTCCGGGCCGCCGACCGCTCGGTCCTCGTAACCCGGCTGTGCTACCTGGCGCTACGGCGGGCGGTCACGGCTCCGGTGGCGGCCACCGAGGTGGTGATCGTGCACGAGCTGGGTCGGGTCCTCGGGCGGGCGGACGTCGAGGCGGCGGTGCGGGTGCCGGTGCTGGCCGAGATCCCCGCCGACCCGGCGATCGCCCGAGCGGTCGACGCCGGCCTGTTGACCACCCGTCTCCCCCGGTCACTGGAGCGGGCGGTGCGTCATGTCGCCTGACCGCGCTGCACGTGTTGTTGCCGCGCCGCCGGCGGCTCCGGGGACGGCGGTCGCCGCGCACCTCATCGCAGGGCCCGCCGCGGCGGCGGTGGCGGACCTCGTCCCAGGGTCCGCCGCGGCGGCGGTGGCGGACCTCACCGCAGGGTCCGCCGCGGCGGCGGGCCCGTGGGATCTCGCGCGACCGCTCGAGGCGGTGCGGGGAACGCACGGCGCTCGGCCCGCGGGGGACGTTGGCGACGTCGACGCCAGAGTGCACCGGCGGGTGCTGGCCAGCGGCGTGGCAGCCCGACTCGACCGCTGGGAGCTCGTGACGCTGGTGCGGGACGAAGCCCCGTTGCTCCCGGCAGCCGATGTGGACGCGGTCGTCGATCGGGTATTGGCCCGCATCGGCGGAGTCGGACCGCTCGAACCGCTCCTCGCCGACCCGGCGGTGACCGACGTGCTCGTGAACGGCCCGGGTGCGGTGTGGGTGGAGCGGGCCGGCCGGCTCGCGTCGACGCCTGTCGTCCTCGATCGCAAGGCGATCGCGCTGCTCGTCGAGCGGGTCGTTGCGCCGTTGGGGCTGCGGGCCGACCGCAGCACGCCGATCGTCGACGCCCGCTTGCCGGACGGGTCCCGCGTCCACGTCGTGCTGCCGCCACTGGCGGTCGACGGCCCCCTCGTGACGATCCGCCGGTTCGGCGCGACGACCCTGCCGCTCGGCGCGTTCTGTGCTCCGGCCGTGGCGGACCTGCTGGTCTGGGCCGTCCACGCCCGGCTCAACACGGTGGTGAGCGGCCCGACCGGGGCCGGCAAGACGACGCTGCTCAACGCCCTGTGCCGCCACCTGCCGGCAGGGGAACGGGTCGTCACGGTCGAGGACGCGGCCGAGCTGCGACTGCCCGGCGACCACGTCGTGCGCCTCGAGACCCGCCCCGCCACCCCCGACGGTCTGGCCGCCGTGCCGGTGCGCGAGCTGGTGCGGGCGGCGCTGCGCATGCGTCCGGACCGCATCGTCGTGGGCGAGGTCCGGGGCGCCGAGACCCTCGACATGCTCCAGGCGATGAACACCGGCCACGACGGCTCGCTGTCGTCGTGCCACGCCAACGGCCCGGCCGATGCCCTGCGGCGCCTCGAGACGATGGCGCTCACCGGCGGCGACCTGCCGCTCGCCGCGGTGCGCGAGCAGGTGGCGGCCGCGGTCGACCTAGTCGTACACGTGTCAAGGGGCGCGGACGGCCACCGCCGCGTGACGGCCGTGGCCGAGGTCGCCGAGGATCCGGCGGCCGGCGCACGCGTGCGCCTGCTCGCCAAGGCCGACACCATCGTCCGTGCGCCTAGCCGTCGTCCCCGCCGCCCCGACGTGGCCGATGCCCCGACCCCGTCCCCATCCGACGGCAGGGCCCTGTCGGCCCCGGCGAGCCGGGCGGCGGCGGCCCCGCCGGCCGCGACGATGGCACTCCCGACCAGCGAGCCACCGCCAACCCCGCCGGGCGAAGCACCGCCAGGCACCGAGCCAGCAGCGGCCCTGCCAACCGAACCGGGTCTACTGCCGACTGCCGGGGGACCGATGGCTCCACCGCCGGGCGACGGGCTGGTGCCGTGACCGCCCTCGTGATCGCCGTGGCCACCGTGCTGGCGGCCGTCGCGTACCGGACCGAGCTCCTCGGCCACCGGGCACGGGCGCGAGCCGCAGGGCTCGCCGCCCGGGGCCTCGGGAGCGCGGAGATCGCCGGGCTGGCCTCCCGGACCGGCGCGACCGGGATGGCCAGGCCGAGCGGGCCATGGGATACGCCGGACCATGGCGCGTCGGTGTGGTGGCGGGCACCGGGCGTGCTCGCACCGGTCGTCGTGGCCGGTGCCGCGGTGGTGACCGTGCTCGGGGGCCGCTGGCCTTGGCGGGCGCCGTGCTCGCCGCTGCGCTCGCACCCGTGGTGGCGCGCCGCCGGGCCCGGACCGACGTACGGCGCCGCCGCCGCAGCCAGCTACCCGGAGCGCTCGAACGGCTGGCCACTGCGCTGCGGGCCGGCTCGTCGGTGCCGACCGCTCTCGGGGCGGCGGGCGCCGGGTTGCCTGTCCCAATCGGCCCCGAGCTGACGGACCTCGGACGCCAGGCCGACGGCGGCCGGGCGGTCGTCGAGGTGCTCGACGAGTGGGCCGCCCGCCACGACGACGCCGGCACCCGCCTGGCCGCGTCGGCGCTGGTCCTGGCGACCGTGGTCGGCGCCGCCCCCGGCCGGGCAGTCGACGGGGTCGCCGCAACCCTGCGCGAGCGCCTGGATCTGTCCGACGAGCGGCGCGCCCTCGGCAGCCAGGCGCGGATGAGCACGCTCGTCCTCTCGGTGGCGCCGCTCGGGTTCGCTCTCCTGCTCGGAGCCACCGACGAGGCCTCGTCACGGTTCCTGCTCGGCACCCCCGCCGGTTGGGCGTGCCTCGTCGTCGGCCTGGGCCTCGACGCCGCAGGCGCTTGGTGGATGGCGCACCTCACCCGGCGTGGCGAGCCGTGAGCCCTATCGCCGCCCCCGCCCTGGGCCTGGCCTGGGGCGAGCCGTGAGCCCCCTCGCCGCCCCGGCCCTGGGCGTCGCGTGGGCCCTCGTCGTCGCGGTCCTCGCCGGTGCCGTCCACCGACCGGCCCGCCGTCCGCTGTCCCCCGGCGCGACCGCTGCCCGAGGGACGGCCAGCGCGGCCGGCGCGGCCGGGGCCGCCGGCGCGGCCGGCGCGGCCGGCGCGGCCGTGACCATGGCTCCCAGCGGCACAGGATCCACGGCGCCAGGTGCCGCAGACTTCCCCGTGCACGCGCACGACGCAATCGACGTCGGCGACTACCGGGGCGGCGTCGGCCTCGGCCATAAAGGCGCCGGTGGCGACGGCACCGACGCCGGCCACGCCGACGCCGGGTGCAGAGGACCGGGGCACGCACGGGCGGCGCCGCTGTTCCGTGCCCTCGGCGCCCGTGTGCGGGGGCTCGCCCGGCGACCACCCGACGAGGCCGCCGACCGGCGCACGGGCGCTGCTCTCGCCGCCGCCGTGGCCCTCGCCGCCGTCAGCCCCGCCCTCGGCGCCCTCCCCCTGGCTTGGGCCCTACTCGCCCCGGCGGCGGCCGCCCGGCGGGCCGAGCGCTCCCACGAGGCGGCGGTCGTCGATCAGCTGCCCGACGTCGTCGACCTGCTCCTGCTCACGACCTCGGCGGGCCTGCCCGTGGCGTCGGCGCTCGGGGCTATCGGCGGACGCCCCGGAGGTCCGCTGGGGGCCGGCCTCGCCGCCGGGGCCGCTCACGTCGCCGGCGGGGGCATCAACGCCGACGCCTTGGCGCTGCTCGGCGACGCCGCCGGGCCCGCCGCCCGACCGCTGCTCGACGCCTTGGTCGAGCACGACCGCTACGGAACTCCGCTGCGCCCGGCCCTCGAACGGGTCGGCATCGAGGCCCGCGTGCGGCGCCGTCGCCACGCCGAGGAGTCCGCCCGCCGGCTGCCCGTCACCCTGCTCTTCCCGCTCGTGCTCACGACGCTCCCGGCGTTCGTGCTGCTCACCGTCGTCCCGCTCCTGGCGGGATCGCTCGGCTCGCTGAGCCCGTGAACCCACCCCGACCGGGAGGAACCCCCCGATGATCCTGCACGCCCTCGCCCGGATCCAGCTCCAGCTGGCCGGCGCCCGGACCCGGCCGGCGGTGGCCGCACCGCACCGCCGCCGTCGGCCGGTGCCCGACGACCGTGGCCAGGCCACGGCCGAGTACGGCCTCGTCATCCTCGTCGCCGGCCTGATCGCCCTCGGGGTGATCGCCTGGGCACGGGGCACCGGTGCCTTCACCGACCTGTTCGAGTCGGTGATCGGTCAGCTGACCGACCGATGACCCCGCCCCCGCCCGCCCGGGACGCCGGCCACGGTGGCCAGCTCGGCCACGCCGGCCGGTGGCGGCCGGGCGGGCGGGGCGACGGCGGGCAGGCGAGCGTCGAGCTGGCGCTGGTCCTGCCCCTCGTGGCCCTGCTGCTGCTCACGGTCGTGCACGTCGCCCTCGTCGCCCGAGACCAGAACCTCGTCACCCATGCCGCCCGCGAGGCGGCCCGGGCCGCCGCCGTCGACGACGACCCGGACGCCGCCCGCCGGGCCGCCGAGCGGGCCGGGCCCCTCGACCCGAGCCGGATGGACGTGCGCGTCGGCGAGCGCGGCGACGTGGGCACCCCGGTGCGCGTGCTGGTCCGGTACTCCTCCCCCGTGCGGATCCCACTGCTGCGCGCCCTCGTGGGCGCCACCGGCCTGGAGGCGCAGGCCACCATGCGGGTGGAGCGATGAAACCCCACCGGGATGGGCGCCACCGCCTCGAGGCGCAGGCCACCATGCGGGTGGAGCGATGAAACCCCACCGCCACCGGCGACCGCCGGCGACGCTCCCGCCCGGCGACGGCGGTCCCTCAGGCAGTGGCGGCGGATGGTGCGGGCGACGTCATGGCCCGCAGCAGGGCGATCGCCCCGGCCTTGTCGAGCGGCTCGTTGCCGTTGCCGCACTTGGGCGACTGCACGCACGACGGGCAGCCGGCCACGCAACCGCACGACGCCACGACCTCCAGCGTCGCCGACAGGTGGCGCGCCGCCGCCTCGAAGCCCAGCTCCGCCACGCCGGCGCCGCCCTGGTAGCCGTCGTAGATCACGATCGCCGGCGTGCCCAGCTCGCGCTGGCGGGCCGTCGACACGCCGCCCACGTCCCAGCGGTCGCAGATCGTGAACAGCGGCAGCACCCCGATCCCCGCGTGCTCGGCGGCGTGCAGCGCCCCGGACACGTCCGGCCGCTCGACCCCGGCCGTCGCGAGCAGGGACTCCGGCACGACGTACCAGAACGCCCGCGTCCGCAGCGTCGACGGCGGCAAGTCCAGCGGCTCGACGCCGAGCGACCGCCCCGAGAAGGCATCCTTGCGCTGGAAGCCGGTCACCTGTTGGCGCACCTCGACGGGCCCGAGGCCCACCTCGACCGGGCCCAGCCGGCGACGGTCGTCCCACCCGCCGATGCGGATGTCGATGTCGGTGCGGGCCACCGTGTAGGTGGCTCCGTCGTCCGGCTCGACGACGGCGCTGCGCCCGTCGAGGTCGAGGGCCGTCACCCGCCAGTGCTGACCGGCGTGCAGGTACGACGCTCCCGGGTGCACCTGCTCGCAGGCCCGGGACAGCTCGACCGTTCCGATCGCCTCGCCCTCGGCCGTGCGGATCCGCAGCTCGCCGCCCGCGCCGACCCGCAGACCCACGTCGTGCGCCGGCCATCCGCCGCCGGTGTAGAGCGCCTGGGGGCCCCGCTGACGCGACCGCATGCGGACCTCGAGGTCGTCGCGGCGCGCGAGCCGCAGCACGACCTCGTCGAGCAGCCCCGGCCAGTAACGCTCGTCGTCGTGGGTGAGCGGCATCTCCTGGGCGGCGCAGCGCAGATGGGCGTCGGCCACGAACGGGTTCGCAGGGTTGATCACCGCCCGCTCGGGCGGCCGGTCGACGAGCTCGGTGGGATGGGCGGCGAGCCACTGGTCGAGCTGGTCCGCCCCGGCGACGAGCACGGCGGCCGAGGGCTGCCCCGCCCGGCCCGCCCGGCCGGCCTGCTGCCAGAACGAGGCGATCGTCCCCGGGAATCCGTTGAGCACGACGGCATCGAGGCCGCCCACGTCGATGCCCAGCTCGAGGGCGCTCGTGGCGACGACACCGTCGAGGCGACCGCCGAACAGGTCGTCCTCGATGGCCCGCCGCTCGTCGGCCAGGTACCCGCCCCGGTAGGGCCGCACCCGCCGCCGCAGGCGGACGGGCAGCCGCCGGGCCACGTCCGAGGCCACCACCTCGGTCGACCGCCGGCTGCGGCAGAACGCGATCGTCCGCCGGCCAGAGCCGACCAGCTCGGCCACGAGTCCCGCCGTCTCGGTGTTGCTCGACACTCGCGCTCCGGTCAGCTCGTCGAGCCGGGGTGGGTTCCACACGGCCACGAGCCGCTCGCCGCACGGGGAGCCGTCGTCGAGCACGGGCTCGACCGGCAGCCCGCACAGCGCCGCGGCCAGCCGTTCGGGCTCGCCGATGGTGGCCGAGCAGCACAGGAACGTGGGGTCGGCCCCGTAGCGGTGCGCCAGGCGCCGCAGCCGGCGCAGCACGTGGGCGAGATGGCTGCCGAAGATGCCCCGAAAGGCGTGCAGCTCGTCGACCACGACGTAGCGGAGCCGCCCGAGGAAGGTCGCCCACCGGTCGTGGTGGGGAAGGATGCCGCTGTGCAGCATCTCGGGGTTGGTCAGCACCACGTTGGCCTGGCGCCGGATCCACGCCCGCTCCTCGGTGCCGGCATCGCCGTCGTAGGCACCCGCCGCCACGCCCGGGAAGTCGTGGCCGGTGAGCGAGCGCAGCTGGTCGTGGGCGAGCGCCTTCGTCGGGAAGATCATCAGCGACGACCCGCACCGCACAGGCGTGGCGGCCGCCTCGGCGATCGGCGCCTGGAAGCAGAGCGACTTGCCCGACGCCGTGCCGGTCGCGACCACGACCGACCGACCGGCGCGCGCCAGGTCGATCGCCTCGGCCTGGTGCGACCACAGCGCCGCGACCCCCAACCGCTCGGCGACCGCCGGCGGCAGCGGACAGGCCAGCTCGCCGAGCCGGGCGGGCCGGGCCGGCAGCCGGTGCACGTGGACCAGCGGCGACGCCCGATCACCTGGCACGCCACCATCCGCGCGCACCTCGAGCGCGGAGTGCACCGCGTCGAGTGGCGTCGTCGCGCCGGCGTCCGCTGGCCCGGGGCGGCGCGCACGCCCGGCGCCGCCGACGTGCTCGGTGATGAGCGTCATGACCCGCCCAGGTTACGCCAGTGGAATTCCACTCGTGTAGGGCGGCGAGCCGGGCCACCTGCGTCCGACGAGGTGGGACGAGGGGGTAGGGTCACCGGCGCCATGGAGCTCCGTACCGAGGTGTCCGAGATCGCCGGATGGACCGTCGTGTCGATCTTCGGCGAGCTCGACGTGGCCACGGCCCCCGCGCTGCGGGAGAAGCTGATCGCCCTCGTCGGCGACGGCTCGACCCAGGTCGTCCTGGACCTCGAGGGAGTCGACTTCCTCGACTCGACGGGGCTGGGCACCATCATCAGCGCCCTCAAACGGGTGCGCACCCACGGCGGCGACATGCGGCTGGTGTGCACCCAGGGGCGCATACGGCGCCTGTTCGAGATCACGGGCCTCGACAAGGCCGTCCCGCTGCTTCCCTCCCTCGACGCCGCCGTCGCCGGGGGCTGACCGGTGGCGGTCGTCGAGCTGGAGATCCCAGCCGGATCCGCCTACCTCTCGCTCGTCCGGCTGGTGGTCGATGCCGCCGTGACCTCCCTGGTGTCCGACCTCGGAGGCGCCCGCCTCGACGATCTCAAGGTCGCGGTGAGCGAGGCGTGCTCGAACGCCATCGACGCCCACCGCACCACGTGGGCCGACGGGCCCGTGCAGATCCTCTGCGACCTCGGCGACGACGCCGTGACCGTGGAGATCGTCGACCGCGGACCCGGGTTCGACCCGGGTGACGTCGAGCTGCTGCCGCCCGCCACCGATCCCCGGCGCCTGCGCCACGAGAGCGGCCTCGGCATACCCCTCATGCGCACGCTGGCCGACCACGTCGACTTCTCCTCCAGCGACGACGGCACACGGGTGCGCCTCACGGTGCTGCGGGGCGACCGCTGCTGAGGCGGACGCGCCACGGGGCCGCCCGGATGGACGGCCCCGTGGCCACGCTCGAGCGGGTGGCTCAGCCGCTGGTGACGGTCGAATCCGACGCCGTCGTGTCGGCCGACGAGTCGGCCGTCGTGTCGTCGGACCCGCCGCACTCGCGGTCGACGAACTGCTGGATGTTCTGGCTGGC
This sequence comes from Acidimicrobiales bacterium, assembly GCA_035296625.1. Lineage (GTDB taxonomy): Bacteria > Actinomycetota > Acidimicrobiia > Acidimicrobiales > VFJN01 > DATCLS01. The sequence goes on from DATHAO010000069.1 coordinate 129,067, forward strand.
CGCCGTGTACTGGGCCATCTGCTCCTGCATCTCGGCTGAAGCTTCGGGATCGGAGGTGTCGATCGAGGACAGCTCGTCGAGGCCCTCCAGCAGGGTGTCGAAGTCCTGCCGGATCTCTTCGGGGGGATCGAGCGAGCGGATCGCCGCGATCACCTCGTCCTCGCTGGCGTCGTCGTTCTCGCTGAACTGCTGGTCGTAGGCGAGGAACTCCTCGCAGAACTCCGACGTGCCACCGTCGCCGCCGGCCGTCGTGCCGGAATCGTCATCGTCGCCGCCGCACCCGGCCACGAGCAGGGCACCTGCGGCCGCGAGGCCGATCAGGGTCCGTCGCATGGGGAATCGCTCCTTGTCTGACATCCGGTGTGGTGACTACTCACCGCTCGTGTCGGCGGACCCGGCATCGCCCGACCCGCCGGCGGTCGTGTCGGCGCCGCCGCCGGTGTCGATGCCGCAGTCGTCCTCGACGTAACCCTGGACGGCGTCGCTGGCCGCAGTGAATTCCTCGTTGCGGGCCTGGAACTCCTCGACGGCGTCGGGATCGTTGGGGTCGCTGGTCGACAACATCTCGATCTGCTGGACGAAGACCGCGTAGTCGTCGGCGATCTCGTCCGGCGGTTCGAGGGACCGGATGGTGTCGAGGGCCTCGTCGTTGCTGATGTCGGACCCGCCGCCGATGAGCTCCTCGAAGGCGTCGCAGAAGGCGCTGTCGTCGCTCTCACGGCCGGCGGTGCCGGTGTCGTTGTCGCTGTCGCTGCACCCCGCGAAGGCCAGGGCACCGACAGCCAAAAGGCTGATCACGGTGCGTCGCATGGAAGGTGTCTCCTCATTCCTTGGCCTCGGTCCTCCGACACCCGCCGGGAACACGCTCGGTTCGCACGCCGCCACACGTGACGGGCGACCCTAGCGCGCCCCCCGTCGGCGCCCTTCGCGGTCGTGGCCCGGCCTCAGGCGGACTCGTAGCGCCGCAGCTCACGGCGGGCGACCGACATGCGGTGCACCTCGTCGGGCCCGTCCGCGAGGCGGAGCGTGCGGAGGTGGGCGTACATCATGGCCAGCGGCACGTCGTCGGACAGGCCCATGCCCCCGTGCGCCTGGATCGCCCGGTCGACGACGCGGAGCGCCACGTTCGGCGCCGCCACCTTGATGGCGGAGACCTCGATGCGGGCTCCCTTGTTGCCGACGGTGTCCATGAGCCACGCCGTCTTCATGACCAGCAGGCGGACCTGCTCGATCTCGATGCGGCTGTCGGCGATCCACTGCTGGATGACGCCCTGGTCGGCGAGCGGCTTGCCGAACGCCACGCGGGACTGCACCCGCCGGCACATCAGCTCCAGGGCGCGCTCGGCCGCGCCGATGGCCCGCATGCAGTGGTGGATGCGCCCGGGGCCCAGGCGCGCCTGGGCCATCGCGAAGCCGCCGCCCTCCTCGCCGAGCAGGCTGTCGGCGGGGATCCGCACGCCGTCGAAGTGGAGCTCGCTGTGGCCCTCGTTGTCCTGGTAGCCGAAGACCGGCAGCGACCGGACGTTCGTGAGGCCCGGGGCGTCCATGGGCACGAGGATCATCGACTGCCGCCGGTACGGCGGGGCGTCGGGGTCGGACCTGCCCATCACGATCGCGACGCGGCACCTGTCCCGAGCCGCGCCGCTGATCCACCACTTGCGGCCGTCGAGCACGTAGTCGTCGCCGTCGCGGGCGATGCGCAGCGAGATGTTCGTGGCGTCCGAGCTGGCGACGTCGGGTTCGGTCATGGCGAAGCACGACCGGATCTCGCCCTCGAGCAGGGGCCGCAGCCACCGCTCCTTCTGGGCGTCGGTGGCGAACTGCTGGAGCAGCTCCATGTTGCCGGTGTCGGGCGCCGAGCAGTTCAGCGCCTCGGGGCCGAGGATGCTACGCCCCGTGATCTCCGCGAGCGGGGCGTAGTCGACGTTCGAGAGGCCCTCGGACCACTCGGTGGCGTGCGGTAGGAACAGGTTCCACAGGCCGCGGGTGCGGGCCTCGGCCTTGAGCTCCTCGAGGACGGTGGTGTGGTGGTGCGGGTCGCCCGCCTCGGCGATCTCGGCCTCGAACCGCTGCTCGGCTGGGTAGACGTGCTCGTCCATGAACATGGTCAGCCGGTCCTGCAGCTCGCGGGACCGGCCGCTCGGCGCGAAGTCCATGGGTGGGACCCTTCCACGCGACCGGGCCCGACACCAACCGGGCCGGACCCGCCACGCGCAGCCCTCCGCTGCGAATCAGGCTCGCAATCACGATCGCCGCCGATGGCGCTCGGTCTCCCCACGCACGCTGCCGGACCTCCGAGTCCGCCGACGTGCCATCGGCGGCGAGCGTGCTCTCGGACCGGGAGCAGGCGGTCGCCCAGCACGTGGTCGACGGCCTCACCCACAAGGAGATCGGGACCCAGCTCTACATCTCGCCGAAGACCGTCGAACACCACGTGACGAAGATCCGCCAGGAGCTGGGGGCGACGACGCGGGCCGAGATGCTGGCCGCCCTGGGCACGCAGTTGGCGTCCTGACGTGCCAGGATCACGGCGACCTTTCACTTACAGTGACCAAAATCCCACTTAAAGTGGGGGCTTGCCCTCCGGCGGGTACGGGTGTAACGTCTCCGCAACGTCGTTGACGGACTGGTTGGGCTTGAGGACAGGTAGGGCGACACCACCGCCTCCGGTAGGGTTGCGCTGAACCTTTCGCTGGTGTCCTTTTCCGACCCGTTCGTCATACCTCGTTGGTGATTCCTGGGGTACCGGTCCGATGGTCGGTCCCGTCCGCCCGCCCCGACCGTTGGGCCGGTGCCCCAGGGAGCACCAGCGAGGCTGTGCGGCGCGGAGGGCAACGGCACGTAGTACCCGGCCCTCGAGGCTCAAGCGCCCACCTCGCGCCGGCCCTCCAGCGCCCGGCCGAGCGTCAGCTCGTCCGCGTATTCGAGATCGCCGCCTACCGGCAGCCCGCTGGCGATGCGGGTCACCCGCAGTCCGAGCGGCGCCAGCATGCGTCCCAGATAGAGGGCCGTGGCCTCACCCTCGAGGTTCGGGTTGGTGCAGAGGATCACCTCGGCGACGCCTTCACGCTCGATGCGGCCCAGCAACTCGCGTATGCGCAGCTGCTCGGGACCGATGCCGTCGATCGGGCTGATGGCCCCCTGCAGCACGTGGTAGCGACCCCGGAACTCGCCGGTCTTCTCCACGGCGACCAGATCGCGGGGCTCCTCCACCACGCAGACGATCGTGGTGTCGCGGCGGGCGTCGAGGCAGATGCCGCACGTCTCGCCCTCGGCCACGTTGAAGCACGTGGTGCAGAAAGCCACCTTCTCCTTGGCGTCCGCGATGGCCCGCGCCAGGCGCAGCGCGTCATCCTTCGACAACATCAGCAGGTGGAACGCGATGCGCTGGGCCGACTTGGGTCCTACGCCGGGCAGCCGGCCGAGCTCGTCGATCAGGTCCTGGACGGGTGCGGCGTAGACGGCCACGTGCGCCGCTCAGCCCGGGCCGGCGCCAGGCAGGCCGCCGGCGCCCCCGCCTCCCAGGCCACCGAGATCGCCGAGGTCGATGCCGCCGAAGGCTCCCAGCGCCTCCCGCTGCAGCGCCGTCACCTTGGCCGCGGCGTCGTGCAGGGCGGCGACGACGAGGTCCTGGAGCATCTCGATCTCGTCGGGGTCGACCACCTCGGGGTCGAGCGTCAGTGAGAGCACCTCGCCGGCTCCGCTCATCTCGACAGTGACCACGCCGCCGCCGGCACTGCCCTCGACCACCTCCTCGGCGGCGCGGGACTGCGCGGACAGCGCCTCCTGGGCCGATTCGAGCAGGCCGCCGAGACCGCCCATGTCGCCGAGCCCACCTAGGTCGGGCAGTCCCCCGGCCACGGGCAGGTCGGCGTCGGCCGGGTCGTCGCCACGCGGTGTGTCTGTCATCTGTGGTCCTCCTCGACGAGCTGGGCCCCGAACTCGCGCACGAGGAGGTCGACCCCGCCCACGGTGTCGCCGGCGTCACGTAGCTCGGTCGGATCGATGTGCTCGTCGTCGCGGTCGTCGGGAGGCGGTGCGCCGCCCCGGTCGCCCGCTGGTGCCCGGGCCGGCGCGCGGCCCGCCGGGGCGCCCGGTCGGGCGCCGCCGCCCTCGACCACCACGGCCACGACCGTGGGGCTGCCGAAGTGGGCCGTGAGGACCCCCTCGACCTCGGAGCGGGTCTCCTCGCACACCCGCTGGTGCCACTCGTTGTCGACGGCGAAGACCAGCGTGGTGCCGTCGGCCTCGATCCAGTGCCCTCCCCGCCACTTGCTGCGCACGGGGATGGCGAGGTTCGCGAGCACCTGGCCCTCCCACGCGCCCTGGAGCTGGGCGAGCGTGATGGCGGCGCCGCCCTTGGTCGCCGGTGCGGCGGCGGCGACAGGCTCGGCCGTGGTCGACTCGGCGCCACGCTGGCGCACCACGGAGCGGAGCGTGGGGCGCCGGCCGGCGGGGGACGGGGCGGCCGGCTCACCGGGGGCGAATGTGACGTCGTCCGACGGGCCGGCTGCAGACGCGGGGGCGGCCGGCTCACCGGGGGCGAACGTGACGTCGCCCGACGGGCTGGCACCGGACGCGGCGGAAGCCGGGCGGGCGGCACGGGGCACGCGGGTGGCGTCGTCCGACAAGCCGGCACCCGACCCGGCGGAAGCCGAGCGGGCGGGACCCGACGCGGCCGGAGCCGAGGCGCCGGCGCTCGGGTCCCCGGCGCCGGGCATGGCGGCCGCCGTGCTGCCGGCGAGGGCGGCGCGGGCCGCGGCGGCCGAACCCTTGCCCGGCCGGGCCGATCCCGCCGTGGTCGTCGGCTCGCCACCGGATCGAGGTCCGCCGGCGGCCGGGGAGGGCCCGGCCAAGAGACCCCGCGAGCCGTCAGCATCGGCACCAGGGCCGGACACGCCGGGGTTCGCCACGGACGCCGCCGTGGGGGCAGGGGTCGCGTCGACGGCGCCGGGGGCGGCAGCGTGGCCTGCGCCACCGGCGACGGGGAGGCCGCGCTCGAGCCGGTCGATGCGCTCGAGCACGGCGTCGATGGAGCGGTCGGTGTCGGGCCGGGTGAGGCGCACCAGCGCCACCTCGACGACGATGCGCGGGTCTGGCTTGCGGGCCAGCTCGACGAGGGCGTCGCCCAGCACCTCGAGCGCCCGGGTCAGCCCGGCGGCGCCGAGCCGCTCGCCCACCGCGGCGGCCCGCGCCCGGTCGGCCGGCGGCAGGTGTGTCTCGGCGGCCCCCATCAGGGCGAGGAACGCGTCGCGCAGGCTGGCGATGATGGCCTCGCCCAGCGAGCGCGGGTCCCGCCCGGCGGCCAGCGCGTCGGCCACGGCCACGAGCACGGCCCCGGCCTGCCGGTCGCACAGTGCGTCGACGATGGCGTCGACCGGCGCGACCTCGTCGACCACCTCGCCCAGCGCCGCCACCTGGTCGAGCGCCGAGAGCGTGTCACGGGCCGACCCGCCGCCGACACGGACGACGTGCTCGACGGCGTCCTCGCCGAGCCCCAGGTCGGCATCGGCGATGACGCGGCGGACGTGGTCGGCGAGCACCTCGGGCGGCAGGAGCTTGAAGTCGAAGTGCTGCGTGCGGCTGCGGATGGTCGGCCGCACCTTCTGCGGGTCGGTCGTCGCCAGGACGAACACGACGTGCTCGGGCGGCTCCTCGAGCGTCTTGAGCAGGGCGTTCTCAGCGCCCTGGCTCAGCATGTGGACCTCGTCGAGGATGATCACCTTGCGGTTGCCCGACGTGCCGAGCGGCACCCGCTCGAGCAGGTCGCGCATGTCGTCGACCTTGCTCTTCGAGGCGGCGTCCTGCTCGAGCAGCCAGTCGGTGACGCGACCCTCGGCCACGACCACGCAGTTCTCGCACGTGCCGCAGGGCTCGCCGTCGACCGGGGCGGCGCAGTTCAAGACCTTGGCGAGGATGCGGGCCGTCGACGTCTTGCCCGTGCCGCGGGGGCCGCTGAAAAGGTAGGCGTGCCCCACGCGGCCGTCGCGGACGGCGTTGCGCAGGGCCTTGGTGACGTGGTCCTGGCCGAGCACCTCGTCGAACCGCTGCGAGCGGTAGCGACGGTAGAGCGACTGGTACGTGGCCATCGCGCCGATGCTACCGACGCCCGGAGCCTCGCCGGTCGCCAACGCCCCCCCGGTGCCCGCGAGACGCACGGCGCCCGTGACCGGAGGTGGCGACCAGGCGATCTGCGGCACACCGCAAGCTCCGCTGAGAGCTGCTGCCTCCCGGCCCTGACTCGGTTCACGGGTTGCGGTTGCACAGGACCCGGTCGCCACCTGCGACCACGGGCGTCGACACAGGATAGCGTGTGCGGCCCCGGGAGGGATGCGAGAGCGGCCGAATCGGCACGCTTGGAAAGCGTGTGTGGGGCAACCCACCGTGGGTTCGAATCCCACTCCCTCCGCACCGCACGACCGGACGGGTCCGCCGTCCGGGACCATGCGTTCTGAGCAGGTGCTACTGTCCGCCATCGTACGGGTGTTCGGTCCGAGGTTCGAGACCGTGGGTCCCGGCGATGGACTTGGTCAGGTACTTGCACAGGTAGCCGATGGCACGATCGGGCACGACGCCAGCGCGGATGGCAGTTCTGCGCGCTGCCGACGAGCTGCCCGGCCACCCAGAGGCGCCGTTCTGGCGTTACCACCACGGCGCGACGGCTCGACGATCTGGCGCACACGATCTGTGCCTGGCGCATTCCGCATATTCGAACAGTGCGCGAGATCGGCGGATCTGGCGCGGGCAGGGCCCATCTGACGAAGGCCGGGGTGGTCGCCCCGGCCTTCGCGTATAAAGACGGCGAGATTAGAAGTTAGGGCAGTGAGTTAGGGCAGGTCCCGATGGCGTTCGAATTCTGCTGTCCCAATGCTCCAGTCGACACTCCAGGGTTGTTGCCGGACACAAACGGGGACACTTGCGGCGTGTGCAGGTTGATGCCGGGGTTCCCTGGGTCCAGTGGGTCGCCCACGGCGGCCGAGTTGTCCGGCGAGCACTCGTTGGCCGGCACCCTGGGGTCGTTGATCGCGTAGGCGGGGGCCGCCACTGCGACCAACGACACACTCGCGGCCAACAAGCCACCGACCATCAGCTTGGGCCAGGTGCGCCGCCGTTTCGGCACCGCTCTCGCAACTGGCCCGTGCGACCAGCTTGTCTCTCGCAGGTCAGCTTGCATTTCCGTCTCCTAACCTTGTGGTTGCTCCAGGCTGATACCGAGAGAACGCTAGTCGCTGCTTTGCAGGGACTCGCGTTCCTACATTCTGGGCAGAAGCAACCGACACGCAAGGGTCCGAAACGTCCGCACCGAATGCCCGTTCTGGTACTCCACTGCTCGCCTGGCAACGGCCAACGGTCTCGGTGATGGACCACAAGATGGCACTATCAGTTGGCGTCGCTCGCGAGCAGGCATCTCTCATTGGCCATGCTTGGGGTCGTACCCCAGATGCGTCAGTAGCCGACCCCACCCCCGCCGCCGCCACCGCCCATGGTGAGAGCCAGGATCACCACAGCCGCGGCGACGACTGCGACAGAGATCCAGAAGATGGGAGCACGAAGAACTCGTTGCATGATGGTCGTCCTTGTCTTGAGAGCGGGCAATCCAGGCGGATCACCGTTTCACCCATCAATACGGGCGACTAGCGAGATTGGTTCGCGATTCGGCCTACCGGTGTGCATGAGTTGCCACACGGATCGTCGGAACCGAGGTGCCCCGCCCGAACCTTTGGAGACGAACGCAGGAAGCGGAGTCGCAACAGGAGATGGTCGCGACCGTGACGCTCGCCGAGCTCGGGCTGCGGATCGAGGCGGAGTCGGAGCGGCCCGATCGAGTCTCGATGGAGCCTCAAGCTGCGCCGGCCCTCGGAGTTCTTGGTTGAGGCGGTTCGCTCCGGGGCGCCATGGAGGGCCGGTTCTCCGTGGCCATGGGAAACGCTGGCTCGCATCCGAGAAGGGCGGCGGCGTCGGCGAAGCCGGCACCCTTGACCCCGTAGAGCCGGATTCGACGGCGGCCTCGTCGAGTCGACCCAGCCTGATCAAGGCGTCGGCGAGGTTGGCGTATGCGTACACGACCTCCGGCCCCTGGATCCGTGCTCGTCATACCCAGACAGGCTCGCCGACACTCCCGCCATCCGGGCCAGCACGAGGCTTCCCACCGTGGTCGGCACCAGCACATCCCGCTCACCCGCGGCCAGCAGCTCCTCGGCCAGGAAGGCGTTGCCGCCTGACCGCTCGTACACCCGGCTCGCCAGCTCGGCCGACGGCGGCCGACCGAACACCCCCGCCACGGGTTCCGTCAGCTCTTCCGGGCCGAAGCGCTCGAGATCGACCCGGATCGCCCGCGGGCCCCGCTGGACCTCGGCCAGCCACGCCAGGAACCCAGCATCATCCGGCTCATCGGTCCGCATCGTCCCCACCAGCACGGCCGAGCCACGCAAGCTGCGGGAGAGGAACTCGAACAGGCCCCGGCTCGACGGGTCCGCCCAATGCAGATCCTCGATCACCACCAGCAGCCCAGCCGGAACCGCGGCACCCTCCAATCCGTCGAGCACCGCCTCGAACAGGCGCAGCTGGGCAGACACCCCAAACGGACCGGGATCCGGCGAGTCGCGACCGGCCGGACCACCCCCCGGTCCCGACACGAGACGGGCGAGCCCAGGCCCGACCGGACTCCGACCGCCCCCTCCACCGGTGCCAAGCTCTCGAACAACGGGGCCAAGCGCCTCCACGAACGGCGCGAACGCGAAAGACCGACGCCCAACGGCCGTGCAGGACCCCACCAACGTGCGTGCCCCCCCATCGCGGGCCACGGCGGTCACCTCGGTGACGAGACGGGTCTTGCCGGCGCCGGCCTCACCACAGACGAACACCGTGACCGGATCGCCCGCCCGGGCCTCACCAAGGAGCTCGCCGAGCAGCGCAAGCTCGACCACCCCGCCCCACAAAGCGAGGGCTCGTACCCCGAGGCCGCACGAACCCATTCTCGTCCCGCCGGCAACCCGCTGCGACAACCGACACGAGGTCACCCAGCCCGAGGTGATGTCGCGTCACCCAGGCCTACGCGACCGGTACCACGTCGACGTTGACGGTGGGCCCGACCTGAAGATCCAGGGCAACTTCGTCGACCACGAGTACGAGATCGAACACGACGGCGACAAGGTCGCCGAGGTCTCCAAGAGATGGCTGCGTGCCCGTGACACCTATGGAGTGAAGGTCGAGAAGGGCACCGATCCCGTCCTCGTCCTCGCCGTCACAGGCGGCGCACCACGCGAGTTGACTTGAGCGGCTCGCGTGGTGCGCCGAGCGGTGCTTTGGTGACCGGTTCGACCGGAACCGGTCACCAAGGCCGGGGACGTCGATCAGTCGAGATCGAAGCGATCGAGGTTCATGACCTTGTCCCAAGCAGCCACGAAGTCACGCACGAACTTCTCCTTCGAGTCGTCAGATGCGTAGACCTCCGAGAGGGCTCGGAGCTGGGAGTTCGAACCGAAGACGAGGTCGACTGCGGTGCCGGTCCACTTGTCCTCGCCAGTCACGCGATCGCGTCCCTCGTACACGTTCTCGGACGAGACCGATGCCTTCCACTCCGTGCTCATGTCGAGCAGGTTTACGAAGAAGTCGTTGGTCAGCGTCTCGGGCCGGTCGGTGAAGACGCCGTGTGCGGATTGCCCGAAGTTGGCGTTCAGGGCACGCATGCCTCCGATGAGGACCGTCATCTCGGGAGCGGTCAGCGTCAACAGGTTGGCCCGGTCCAGCAGCAGCGTCTCGGGCGACAACTTCTCGCCGGCTTGGAGGTAGTTGCGGAACCCATCGGCGGCCGGTTCGAGCACGCCAAACGACTCCACGTCGGTTTCCTCCTGTGAGGCGTCCGTGCGCCCTGGCACGAACGGAACCGTGACGTCGTGCCCGGCGTTCTTCGCCGCTTGCTCGACGGCCGCGCATCCGCCCAGAACGATCAGGTCAGCGAGCGAGACCTTCGTTCCGCCGGACTGTGCGCTGTTGAAGTCCTGCTGGATCTCCTCGAGGGACTGCAGCACCGTGGCCAGTTCGGTAGGGTCGTTGACCTCCCAGTCCCTTTGTGGCGCAAGGCGAATCCGTGCCCCGTTCGCCCCGCCCCGCTTGTCGGTGCCGCGGAAGCTCGCCGCCGACGCCCACGCGGTGGAGACCAGCTGGGAGATGGATAGTCCTGATCCGAGGATCTTGCCCTTGAGGGAGGCGATGTCGTCCTCCCCGATCAGCTCGTGATCGACCGAGGGAACGGGGTCCTGCCACAGCTGCGGCTCCGGAACCCACGGGCCGAGGTAGCGCGAGACGGGCCCCATGTCGCGGTGCAACAGCTTGTACCACGCCTTGGCGAACGCGTCGGCGAGCTGGTCGGGGTTCTCGTGGAAGCGCTTCACGATCGGCGAGTAGATCGGGTCCAGCTTCAGCGCCAGGTCCGACGTCAGCATCATGGGCGCGTGGCGCTTCGACGGATCATGCGCATCCGGCACGGTGCCCTGAGCCGCGGGATCCTTGGGAGTCCACTGATTCGCGCCGGCGGGGCTCGTGGTCAGCTCCCACTCGTACCTGAACAGGTTGTCCAGGTACCCGTTGTCCCACTGCACCGGGTCGTTGGTCCAGGCGCCCTCGAGCCCGCTGGTCAGCGTGTGAGGGCCCTTGCCGCTGCCGTAGGAGTTCGCCCAGCCGATGCCCTGCGCCTCGACGGGACACCCCTCGGGCTCGGGACCGAGGTACTGGGGATCGACGGCACCGTGGCACTTGCCGAACGTGTGGCCGCCGACGATGAGCGCCACCGTCTCCTCGTCGTTCATCGCCATGCGGCGGAAGGTCTCTCGAATGTCCCGGGCGGAGGCCAGCGGATCCGGGTTGCCGTTCGGGCCCTCGGGGTTCACGTAGATCAGGCCCATCTGCACGGCGCCGAAAGGACCGGTGAGCTCCCTGTCGCCGCTGTAGCGCTCGTCTCCGAGCCAGGTGTCCTCGGGGCCCCAGAAGATCTCCTCGGGCTCCCAGATGTCCTCTCGCCCGAAGCCGAAGCCGAACGTCTCGAATCCCATCGATTCCAGGGCGCAGTTACCGGCGAAGATGATCAGGTCGGCCCACGAGATCCTCCGGCCGTACTTCTGCTTGACCGGCCAGAGCAACCGGCGCGCCTTGTCCAGGCTCACGTTGTCGGGCCAGCTGTTGAGCGGGGCGAAGCGCTGCGCGCCGCCTTCGCCACCCCCTCGGCCGTCGGCGATGCGGTACGTGCCTGCGGCGTGCCACGTCATCCGGATGAAGAGCGGCCCGTAGTGCCCGTAATCCGCGGGCCACCAGTCCTGGGACGTCGTCATCACCTCGAACACGTCCCGCTTCAGGGCCTCGACGTCGAGGGTCTTGAACTCCTCGGCGTAGTGGAAGTCTTCCTCCATGGGATTTGCGCGGGGCGAGTGCTGGTGGAGGACCTGCAGGTTGAGCTGGTCCGGCCACCAGTCCTGGTTCGTCCTGGGCCGGGTCCGCTTAAGCGTGGGCGACGGGATTACTGGGTTCTCGCTCTCGCTGCCGGTGTCAGACACGTCGGTTTCCCCTCTCTCGGTGTTCGTTTCGATGGCTGGCTGCTCCCGACCTTGGTTGTCTGGGTCCGGGGCTGTGTTGCTCAACTGGTGTCTAACGCTGCGTGCGCGCCTTCAGCCTCGGTCGAGCGAGAGGTCGCGGCGACGCACTCGGGGCATCGGCCCCAGTAGATGACCTCGGCTTCGTCGACCTCGTAGCCCGACTCGTCCGCAGCCGTCAGGCAAGGCACGTCGCCGACCGCACAGTCGACGTCGACCATCCGGCTGCAGGTGCGGCAGATGAGGTGGTGGTGGTTGTCACCGACCCGATCCTCGTAGCGGGCCGGCGATCCGGCGGGCTGGATGCGCCGGAGGAGGCCCTTGTCGGTGAGGACCCCGAGGCCGTCGTACACGGCTTGACGTGAGATGGCACCGATCTCGACCCGTACGACCGTGTGGATGTCGTCCGCCGTACTGTGCGGTCGGACGGACACCGCCCGCAGAACAGCTAGACGCTGGGCCGTGACCTGCAGGCCGTGACGGCGGAGCAGCGAATCCTTGTCGACGGATGTCTCCCTGGACACACCCGGATCCTAGCCCCACGCTGGTCTAAGTCCAGATCCGGCTGCATGCCAGTTCCCGACTAGATCGTCATCCGGTCGATGAGCGCCAGGTGGGTCCACGCGCGGAGGCTCAGTCAGCAGCACGCGCACCGCCGGGGACAAGGGGTTCTCCGCGCCGAGCGTCGAGCTCGCGCTGACATGCGCGCCGCGCGGACACACCGATCGCCCGGCCGCGAGCACCAACGGAGTGCCGCGGCCGGGCGCATCGGGCCCGGGCGGGTGGGGGCCCGGCGCCGGGGCGCCGGACCGCGATCGACGGTCAGACCGTGTAGGTGTCGACCCGGTAGCGGGCCAGGTTCGCCGGATCGCTGAACCACTCGGCGGTGGTCGAGAGGCCCTGCTCCAGCGTCGTGGCCGGGATCCACCCCGTGGCGGCCTCGAGGCGTGACCGGTCGGCGAGCAGGCGCATGACCTCGGACCCGGCCGGCCGCAAGCGGCTCTCGTCGGCCTTCACCACGACGTCGGCGCCCATCACGTGGACCACGGTGCGGACCATGTCGCCCACCGAGATCTCGCGGCCGGACCCGGCGTTGAACGTCTGCCCGATGAGCTTGTCCTCGCCGGCGCCGATCGACATGAACGCCGCCACGGTGTCGGCAACGAAGTTGAAGTCGCGGGTCGGCTCGAGCGCGCCCAGCTTGATCTCGCGGCGCCCGGCGGCGATCTGCGAGACCACTGTCGGGATGACCGCCCGGGCCGACTGGCGCGGCCCGTAGGTGTTGAATGGCCGCAGCGTCACGGCCGGCACCTCGAAGCTGCGCACGAACGCCTCGACCATCTGGTCGGCGGCGATCTTCGAGGCCGAGTAGGGCGACTGGCCCTGCAGCGGATGGTCCTCGTCGATCGGGACGCGCTGGGCCGTGCCGTACACCTCGGAGGTCGAGGTGTGGACCATGCGGCGCACAGCGTGTCGCCGCACGCCCTCCAGCACGTTGAGCGTGCCGGCGGCGTTCGTCTCGAGGTAGGACCGGGGCGCCACGTACGAATACGGGATGGCGATCAGCGCAGCCAGGTGGAAGATCGTGTCGACGCCCTCGCAGAACGCGGCCATCTGCTCGGGGTCGCGCACGTCGCCGGCCACGACTTCGACGTTGTCGAGCACTTCGCGGGGCAGCGTGTCGAGCCATCCCCAGGTGCCGAGCGAGGTGTAGAGCGCCAGGGCGCGGACCCTGTGGCCCTCGGCCACGAGGCCCTCCACGAGGTGCGAGCCGATGAAGCCGTCGGCGCCCGTCACGGCATGGAGCATGGAGCTGTCCTCTCGAGAGGTCGGGGCTGACGCGGTCCGGTGTGACGAGATCGGGTCAAACGACGATGGGGTGTGACGAGGTAGGTGACGGCGAGGGCCGCACGGCCCGGACCGCACGGGAGGGATCATCGCTGGCTGGCCGGGTCGACGAGAATGCGGGCGGCCCCCAGGCTCAGCACGCCGGCGGCGGTGCCGCAGACGAGCAGGGCGGCGACGTGGTCGGCCAGGCCGAACGGCGTCGTGGGGGAGGCGGCGATCCAGCCGAGCGCGACGGCGGAAGTGCCCGCCACGACCGCGGCCCGGCCCGCGCGCCCGGCGGCGGTCATCACCGTGATGCCCAGCAGCGCGACGGCGACGAGCAAGAACACCGACGAGGCCGCCAGCGCCGCCCGCCCCGCCAGATCGGCGACCACGGTGGCGAGCCCCACGGTCAGCTCGAGCGCGGCCACCGCGACAGACAGCCACAGGGCGACCGTCCAGCCCGCCGCCCGGCGGAACACCCACAGCGACGGGCTCGACTCCAGTAGGGCCTTGAGAGCGTGCTTGAGCCGCAGCAGCAGCCACTCGCAGCCGCCGACCATGGCCCACAAGGGCAGGCCGACGATCAGCCACTGGCGGCTGTCGACGCCGTGGAAACCGTTGAGGTGGCTCACCGCGCTCACCGACAGCAGCGCGAACGCAGCGGTCGCCCAGCCGCACACGACCAGCGGCAGGGACCGCAGCCAGTCACCCGCCTCGACGAGCCGCCCCTTGGGCGTCGGCCCTCGGGTGGCGCTGGCCACCAGGCCCAGCGTCACCGCCACGGTGACGACGCTCACCGGGCCCACCAGCGCGGGCAGCCCGGACGCCGGCCTCAGCAGCGCGACCGCCGAGAGCGTGGACACGGGCGCCAGCACGGCCAGCAGCACGCGGGTCCGCGCCGCCATGACGAGCGCCGTGGAGCCCACCAGGTGCAGGAGCGGTAGAGAGAACGCCAGAGCGTCGACCGGCTGGGCGAGACCGCCGGCCACCGCCCCGCCGGCCATGACGGCGAGCACGGCGCCGAGCAGCGCCTTGCGCAGGGGCGCGAGCTCCGTGGGCGACGGGGTCCGGTGCAGCACCGTGTAGGCCAGCACGCCGGCCCCCTGGGCCAGGCCCCAGCCGAGGGCGCTGGCGGCCACGAGCGAGCCCTGCGGAGCGCCGGCGATCGTGGCCGCGGACACGGCCACCGCCGGTAGCACGTAGGCGAGGCCGCGCCCGACGGCGCCGAGCACCGGCACGCGGGCGAGTCCCGGGCGATCGTCGAGCTCGCCGGGCGCCGGCTCGTGGTGGAGCTGGTCCCAGGCCCGCTCCGCCAGGTCGAACACGTCCTCCGAGCTGAACCGCTCGACCGCCACCTGATCGGTGATGCCCACCGATTCCAGCGTGGCCGCCACCTCCTCGGCGTCGACCGCAGCGGTCATGGCGTCGGGTCCGCCGATGGCGGCGACGAGCGCCTCGGCCTCGTCGTGGCCGAGCAGCCGTTGAGACGGCGAGTGCTCGTAGGCCCCCTGACCCACCACGTGCAGCCGGGCGGGTCCACCCCGGCGCAGCTCGTCGTAGAGCGCCCGGTAGTCCTCGAGGCAGTGGTCGAGCGTGAAGTGGCCGACCACCCGCTCCCGGGCACCGGCGCCCATCGCGGCGCGGCGGTCGCCGTCGGCCAGCAGCACGAGGATCGCCTCGCCCAGGGCCCGGGGATCCCGCGGGGTGACGACGAAGCCGGTGTCGGCCGCGGCCTCGGGCACGCCGCCCACCCCGGTGGCCACCGTGGGCAGGCCGCACGCCATCGCCTCGATGACTGAGTAGGGGAAACCCTCGGAGATGCTGGAGAGAACCGCCACCTGGGCGTCGGTGTAGGCGTCGTGGCTCTCGGCCACGCCGCCCTCGAACGTGACGACGCCGTCCAGGCCCAGTTCGGCGATGAGGGCGTCCATCTCGTCGCGGTACCACTCGCCGCTCGCCGGGGTACGGCCGTAGAGCCGCAGGCGGGCCTCGGGGCATTCGGCGTTCACCACGGCGAATGCCCGGATCAGAGTGTCGAGGTCCTTTATGGGGTCCACTCGGCCGAGCCACGACACGACGGGCGACGGGGCGTCCGTCGGCCGGACCGGGAACTCGTCGGGATCGATGCCGTTGTAGATGGTGCGGACCCGGGCCGGCGAGGCTCCGTAGCGGGTCTCCCAGCGCTGGTTCCACCGACTGCCCGGAGCGATGACCGTGGCCTCGGCGTAGGCGGTGGCGCTCACGAGGCGGTGGAACCGGACGAGCAGGGCCTTCGCCTGGCGCGACATGGTGGCCCGGCGCAGCTCGAGGTAGCGCTCGCGCAGGTAGATGCCGTGCTCGGTGAGCACGAACCGGCCGCCGTGCCGGCGGCGGGCCATCATGCAGACAAGGGCGGCGAGGCCGTTCGAGCTGGCGTGGTAGATCGGCGCGGGGCCCGGGTCGGCGGTCAGCGGCCGCAGCAGGTGGTCGAGGAACTCCGCCACCTGGACCAGGTCCGAGGCCTGCACCCCCTCGAGAACCGACCAGCGTGGCTCGCGCAACTCCTCGTCCAGCGCCCGGAGCAGCTCGCCGAAGCTGAGCTGGCGTGCGATCTCGCGCCCGTCGTACGGCACGAGCTCGTAGACGAACTGGGTGAAGCCGGCCACGTCGTCGTGGTCGTTCGTGAGCAGCTGGGCGAGGAACGCCGCCAGCGAGTCGATCTCCAGCCGGTGGTGCACGGCCCGGTCGCGGCGGTTGTCCCACAGGCCGACGGTCTTGAGCACCCGGGCGTGGGCCGGCAGCTGGTACACGGGCTCCTGGTAGCCGAACGCCGTGAGCGCGACGACCTTGAACTCGAGCTCGGGCAGGCCCGAGACGATCTGGTCGCACCACACGCTCACGCCTCCGTAGGCGTGCGGGTAAGTGCCCTCCGTGACCAGGACCACGTCGGGCCCGGCCGGATCGGCCTGTCGCCTACGTGCAGCCGACCCGTCTAGGTTGGCTCGGGCGACGGGCGAGGGGGGCGGAACGGCCTCGACTCTGTCCGGTTGGGGCAGGAGGGTCATGGCACCAGGTGGGGCGGACACGGCGCGGCGATGGCGGCGCCTCGGAGCGGCAGCGACGGTGCTGGCACTCCTGACGAGTGCGTGCGGGGGCGAAGATGCGACCGACGGCCGGGGGCGAGAGGGCCGGCCCGTCGACGGGGGACCGGCGTTGTCGAGCGGCGACGAGCGCCGCCAGCCGAGGTGGTGGGGCGACCTGATCGGCCCGTTCTCGGGCGCCACGCCGGCCACAGGGCCGGCTGGGGAGCCGGGCGCGAGCGGGCCCGAACAGACCGCGCCCCCGACGGAGGGACAGGGCATGCCGACCGCAGGGAATCACTGGCGACCGACCAAGGGGCTGACGTGGCAGTGGCAGCTCGACGGGCGGGCCATCGACACGTCGGTCGAGGCGGAGGTGTTCGACGTCGACCTGTTCGAGACGCCGGCCGAGACGGTGCGCACGCTGCGCGACCAGGGCCGGCGGGTGATCTGCTACTTCTCGGCCGGGTCATGGGAGCCCTACCGCCCCGACTCCGGCGACTACCCCGAGGACATCATGGGCGGTCCCGTTGAGGGCTGGGAGGACGAGCGCTGGCTCGACATCCGCCGCCTCGACGTGCTCCGGCCGCTGATCGCCGCCCGCCTCGACCTGTGCGCCCAGAAGGGCGCGGATGCGGCTGAGCCCGACTGGATGGACAGCTACGCCCAGGGCACCGGCTTCGACATCTCCGCCGACGACCAGCTCGCGTTCAACCACATGATCGCCGACCTGGCGCACGAGAGGGGCCTGGCGATCGGCCTGAAGAACGACCTCGACCAGGTCGCCCAGCTCGCCGACACGTTCGACTTCGCGGTCGTCGAGCAGTGCGCCGAGTTCGGCGAGTGCGAGAAGCTGCGGCCGTTCCTCGACCGGGGAAAGCCGGTGTTCCACGCCGAGTACGACCTCTCCCCCGCCGAGTTCTGCGCCGAATCCCGGCGCCTCGGCCTGTCGTCGATCCGCAAGAACCTCGGGCTCGACCCCTGGCGCGAGACCTGCTGAGGACGTCGCAGGCGCCCCGCCCCCGGCCGCGGCGCCGGGTGCCGCGGTAGTCACGAGCGCAGAGCCCCGAGCCGTCGCCGGCTCCGCGCGGGGATGTGTCTGCGTGGTCATCTCTCCTGCTTCCTCATCCAGCAGAGGTCGGTGGCATGTCCGTGCCACTCACCAAGGCCCGCCCGCCAGCAGTCCTCTGTCTCGCGTGGGTCGTTGTGTCTCGGATGTGGTCGTCGTGTCGCGGGTCGCCCGTCGGGGGGTGTTCGGCCCTCCGGCAATGGCTACGGCCCGGCGACGGTGGTGGTCGGCTCCTCGGCCGCGACCGTCGTCACCGTCGTGTCCGGCGGAGCCCCGGTGGTCGTGGAGGTGGTCGTATCGACCACGGTGGTGGTCGGGCCGCTCGGTGCGTCGCCGGTCGTGGTCGGCGTCGTGGTCGAGGTCGGGTCGTCCGTCGCGGCCGGCGCGGGCGCCGTCGTGGTGGTCGTGGTCGTCGGCGGCGACAGGACCGCCGTCACCTGGTCCTCGGCGGCAAAGGTCGTCGGCGTGGCACCCACGTCGACCTTGCGCTGCGACTGCCCGCCGTAGACCTCGCCACCGGCGAGGCCGGTCACGCGCGGTCGGGCCGGCCCGTCGGCCACCAGGGTCACCTCGCCCGTGCCGAGGTCGACCGAGCCGCGCACGTGCTGCTCGGCGGTGACGATGCGATCGCGGGCGTCGGGGCCCAACTCGTACGCGAGCGGCGTCTTCACCGGCAGGGTGAAGAGAGCGTCGTAGCGGGTCATCACCGCGTCGACCCAGTCGATCAGGAGCGTTCGGCCGCTGCCGTAGTCACGCAGGTTCGTCTGGTGGAAGTAGTGCGGCCACGCCTTGCCCGAGAGCATGTGGGTGACCGTCGTGTCGGCCTCGTACTCGAGCACCTGCTCGTAGGACTTCGTGGTGCAGATCGCTCCGGGGATCGTGCACGGGTCCTGACCCTGGGCCACGTAGCGGTCGTGGTAGATCCAGTTGTACTCGTCGGTGTTCACGTCCGGCGTCGTGGCGTTGACGTAGACGTTCGTCGGGTACCGGGGCAGCAGGTAGAGGTCGGTGAAGCCGGGCACCCTCTGCTCGAGGTCCTGGTTCGGCCGCGACGAGTCCGAGGCGATGTAGCGGACCCCGAGGTCGTAGGCGGCCTGCAGGAAGTCGGTGTTGCGCCCCTCGGGATACGGCGTGTCGTCGGAGGCGTCCTCCTCGGTGCCGTTCCGGTCGTGCAGTCCGGCGTGCGAGTCGCTCAGCAGGTAGGTGAGGCCGGGCTCGTAGTCGGGCAGGGCCAGGTTCGTCCACACCGTGCGGTTCCGGGCGATGTCGTCATAGGCGGTCTGGTAGTCGGTCCGCGGGCACTCGGCCGGCTGGGGCTCGTCGGGGTCCGGGCACAGCCGGTCCATCTGCAGGGCCCGGTACGTGTGATTGATCCAGCCGAACTCGTCCTTGTGGGCGACGATGCTGTCGGTCAGGGGGTCGGGGCCTGCGCTGGGGTTGCCCGGGGCGCCCGCGCCCACGCCGTTGTACGCATGGATGACCTTCCAGTCGCCGAGCAGCGGGTGCTCAGTGCGCATGGCCTGCTGGGCGGCGACGAGGTTCTCGACGTCCTCGGAGCCGATCCGGTACTGCTGGTCGATGTCGGTCGTGTGGGTCGCCGGGTCCCAGAGGTCGTCGGCCAGGAACAGGTCGTCGGCGTGCGTGGCCAGCGACACGGTGCGGCCGCCGATGAACAGTCCCTTGGTGGCGAAGTCGAGGAACTGGTAGGCGAGCACGTTGGAATGCAGCCGGTACCAGGAGTTGCCGATCGTGGAGAGCAGCACCTCACGGCCATCCGCGTAGGTCAGCTGGGAGACAAGGACGTGGCTCGGGTCGCCGTCGTCGACCAGCAGCGGCGTGACCGCCGGGCTCGGGCCGCCGGCCCCGCGGGCGGTGCCCCACACCGAGTACTCGGGGATCGCCAGGGTGTTCGTGGTGTTCACGTAGGAGAACAACCGGCCGGTGCCGGCCGGGGCCACCCAGTGGCCCGTGCTCGTGTCCAGGGCGCCCACCGCCCCCATTCCGTAGTCGAGGTCGAGCGCCGGGTCGGTGGCCGGGAAGCCCGACACGACCGACTCCCGCACCCCGAAGTCACGCTCATAGGTGTGCAGGCGCTGCCACTCCTCCAGCGTGAACCCGCTGCCCGAGGGCGTGTACAGGTCCGCGGAGGTCAGGATGACGCCGTTGTACCGGCCCCGGTCACCGTCGCGCAGCGTGGCCTCGGTCAGCTCGACAGCCGACGAATCCATCACGTCGTAGGGCACCCCGTACTGGTCCATCGTCCGAGCCATCAGCTCGAGGCCGGCATCAGCCGCCCGCGGACCGGTCGAGACGACCAGCACCTTCAGGTCGACCACCCGGGCGGCCGGCACCGGGTCCGGGGGCGGCGCGCAGGCGCCGGCGGCTCCGATCACAGCCACGACCGCCGCCAGGGCGCCGGGGCGGCGCCACCGTCGAGGAGCCCGGGCGGGAGGGGCAGGGTGATGAACGTCATCGGACATCGAACGCTCCTGAGTGGGGGCGGAGAAGGGGCGTGGCCAGCACGACGTCGGCCAAGCCGTCGATCGCTCGGGGATCGGGCGGCGTGATCAAGGACCGCAGGAGCTGCGGATCGCCGATGATCCGCCCCCCACGGGGCCAGCCGAGGTCGACCACCTCGACGTCGAGGTCGAGGCGGCGACCGAGGGCCCGGGCCAGGTCGCCAAAGCTCGTGGCGACGCCCGAGCAGACGTTGACCACCGGCTCGGCGGGCCACGCCGGCCGGGTGGCCAGCGCCACGACAGCCTGCGCCGCGTCGGCCCGGGGCGTCAGGTCGCGCTCGGTGGTGGGATCGCCGACGGCGATCTCGGGGCCAACGCCGGCGACGCCGAACTCGGCGGCGTGCCGGACCTGGACGACCAGATCGCGCACCGGATTGGCCGGCGGCATCTCGCCGTCGACCACGTTGAACACTCGGGCCACCACGATGGAGGCCCCCTTGGCGCGCCAGCGGAGCAGCGCCTCGGTACCGGCGAGCTTGGTGGCGCCGTAGATCGAGACAGGCGCGCAGGGGTGGTGCTCGGCCACCAGGGCCGGACCCGACGCGCCGGGTCCGTACTCGGCCGCCGAGCCGACCTGGACGAGGCGCCACCCGCCCTCGGCGGCCAGCCGGCCCAACCGCTCCGGCAGGTCGACGTTGGCCAGCTCACTGGCCGCCAGGTCGCCGGACACGTCGCCCGCGGCGTTGACCACCACGTCGACGCCGTCGAGGGCGCTCGCCAGGGCGGATCCGTCCGCAGTGTCGACGGTGGTGTACATGTCGGAGGGTGCGGGACCAGTGGCACGGCCGAGAGTGGTGACTCTCACGCCATGACGCCGGGCGGCCTCCACGACCGCCCGGCCCAACCAGCCCCGGCCGCCGATGACGGCGAGCCGGAGGGACACGTCCGTTACCCGATCAGCGAGGGTCGTCGGACGGGGAACTCCTCGTTGGCCCGGTCGTAATCCTCGGGTCGCCCGATGTCGAGCCAGTAGCCGTCGAACAGGAACGCGCCCGGCTGCTGACCCGCGCGCAGCCGCTCGAGCAGCAGGTCGTCGAACCCGTAGGGCATGCCCGCCTCCAACCGCTCGAGCACGGTCCGCGACAGCGCGTAGACGCCCATGCTCACCGTGTACTGGAGCGTCGGCTTCTCGCGGAACCCTACGATGGCGGGCCCTTCGAGGTCGAGGACGCCGAAGTCGATGGCCACCTGGCGGGTGTAGGCCGCCACGGTCACCTCACCGCCACGCTGGCAGTGGTGGTCGAGCAGCTGCTCGAAGGGCAGGTCGGTGAGGATGTCGCCGTTCATCACGAGGAAGTCGTCGGGCAGCTCGTCGCGGTGCTGGATCAGCGGCCCGACGGTGCCCAGAGGGCTGTCCTCCTCCCAGTATCGGACATCGAGGCCCCACTGGGTGCCGTCGCCGACGTACGCCCGGATCAGCTGGCCCAGATGGCCGATGGCCAGGCTGACCGACGCGAAGCCGGCGCGTGCCAGCTGTCGCATGACCACCTCGAGGATGGCGCACTCGTCCCCGAGAGGGACCAGCGGCTTGGGCAGGGAAGTCGTGTAGGGCCGCAGTCGCACGCCCTTGCCTCCCGCCAGGATCACCGCATGGCGACGCGCTTCAACAGCGCGCGCGTCGATAACGTTCAAGGCCCGCCTCCACCTTTGACATCTCCGCCCACGAGCCCGTCCGGCTCGCCGCTCCCAGTCGCCGGGCACCGTACCTGTCCACACACCAGTCATCAAAACTTTGCGCCGTTTCGGCAGACATATCACGCAGAAGCGTGAATAAAGCGCTCTACGTGGGACTTCGGCCGATTGCCAGGCGATGCGTCAGTGTGACGACGTAGCTTCCATCGATGTCCCGCTAAGGGAGATATCGCGTCTTTTCGCCACGAATTGCGCACGAACCGACCGGTCCATCGTCCGGACCGAAAGAGGGTCACCTCGAAGGCGGTTGTCTTTCGCCATCCAATGGTCGACCCTGCGAACGCCAGGGCGCGACTCGCCTCCGACGGCCGGGGAGCCGGCGGGGCGGTGCGAGGTGGACACCGGTAGCGTCGCCCCCCGTGGACCTCGACGCAGCCATGGGCCTTGCGCTCGACGAAGCGGCTCTTGCCACCGCGACCGGTGACGTCCCGGTCGGGGCCATCGTGCTGCGCGACGGCGAGGTGATCGCCCGGCGGCACAACGAGCGCGAGCTCTCGGGCGACCCCACGGCGCACGCCGAGATCCTCGCCCTGCGCGACGCCGCCGACGTCGTGGGGTCATGGCGTCTGGGCGGCACCACCTTGGTCGTGACACTCGAGCCTTGCCCGATGTGCGCCGGAGCGGCCGTGGCGGCGCGGGTCGACCGCGTCGTCTACGCGGCCGCCGATCCCAAGGCGGGCGCCTGCGGCTCGCTGCACAATCTGTGCGCCGACCCCCGCCTCAACCACGAGGCCGACGTGGTGGCCGGGGTGCGGGCGGCCGAGGCGGCAGCGCAGCTCAGCGGCTTCTTCGCCGGGCGCCGGGGCTGAGCCCCGCGGCGCGGGGGCGCCGCGGGGTTGGCTGTGGCCCCGTGGCGGGGGCGCGGGGTGACCGGCCGGTCGCCGACGAAACACCGCCGGCGGCGACGGACCCACCGGCGGGGCCGCGAGGTCCCGCTGTGGCCCCGTGGCCGGGTGACCTGTGCCCCGTGGCCGGGTGACCGGCCGGTCGCCGAGGAATCACCGCCGGGGGCGACGGGTCCACCGGCGGGGCGAATCCGCCTGGCGGTACGGTCCGGCGCGGCTCTGCAGGGCCCGACGCCGGTCGGCGACGAGCGCCTCGGCCATGGTCTGGGACATGAACACGGCAACCTCCTCTCCATCGTCGAGGTGGGCGGTGGACTCAGCCACCGCCGGGGTGGGCGACTCAGGCCGCCGCCGGGGCGGGGTGCGGCCCCCGGCGCGGCGCCCGATCGGGTTCCGCCAAGGGTGGCCGTCGGCCGCCGACGAGCGAGCCGCGCTCGCCGCACCAGCAGCGCCAGTCGAGCACCGGCCCCTCGGGCGTCGTGCGGAGCGCATCGATGCGGCTGTGGTCCAGCAGGACGCGGGACCCGTGGGACGGGCAGAAGATCTCGAACATTGGACGTCCTCCGACGAATGGATCCCGCTGGCTACCAATTGCAAACCATTTGACGCGGCGTAAACTGGTAGTCTCCGGCTGAACTGGAGTGGTATGCATGAGTGTGCAGCCCATTCAGACCGCCTTCTAGGGCCACTTGCCGGAGGATTGGTATGAGTCAGAGCGTCGAGGGCGTGATCGGGCGCTGGTCCGACGGACCGGGCCCGTTGCACCGCAAGCTGAGCGATGCGCTGCGCCGCGCGATCGAGCGGGGTCACCTGCCCGCGGGCGACCGGCTGCCGTCCGAGCGCGATCTGGCCCTGCGCCTCGCCGTCAGCCGCTCGACCGTGGTCGCCGCATACGACACGCTGCGCAGCGAGGGGCTGCTCGAGAGCCGGCAGGGCAGCGGCACCCGGGTGTGTACCGGTGCCACCACCGACCCCCACGTCTCGCTGCCGGTCAGCCCCATCTACCGGTCGCTGATCGACGACCCGGGCGACCTCATCTCCCTGGCCTGCGCCGTCTTCCCCTCGCACCCACTGGTGGCCGAGGCCCTCGCCGCCGTGGCCGCCGAGGACGCCGACAAGCTGCTGGCCCACACCGGCTACCTGCCCGCGGGCCTGCCGACGCTGCGAGAGGCCCTGGCCGAGTCGCTGACCGACGAGGGCACCCCCACCACCCCGGACCAGATCCTCATCACCACCGGGGCCCAGCAAGCCGTCAGCCTGGCGACGACGCTGATCGTGCGCGCCGGCGACGACGTGGTGGTCGAGACCCCGAGCTTCAGCGGCACGCTCGACATCTTCCGGGCCCGAGGGGCACGCCTCGTGCCGGTCCCGGTCGACGACGAGGGCGTCGACACCCGGGCGGTGGCCGCCGCCGTCGCCGCGGCCCGCCCCGCACTGCTCTACCTCATGCCCACCTTCCACAACCCGACCGGCGCGTCGCTGGCCGCCCACCGGCGCCGCGACATCGCGGAGCTGGTGGCCGCCCAGGACCTGCCCCTCGTCGAGGACAACGCCCTCGAGGGCGCCCCGCTCGACGACGAGCGCCCGCGGCCGATCGCCGCGTACGCCCCGCCCGGGGCCCCGGTCCTGACCGCCGGCTCGTTCTCGAAGACCGCGTGGGGCGGCCTGCGCGTCGGGTGGCTGCGGGGCCCGGCGACGGCCATCAGCCGGCTCGCGGAGATAAAGGCCATGAACGACCTGGGCTCACCGCTGCTCGACCAGGCCGTGGCCGCCCGCCTCGTGCCGTACCTGCCCAAGCTGCGCGACGACCACCGGGTCATGCTGCGGCACAACCTGGCGGTGGCGAGCGAGCTGCTCGCCGCGGCCCTGCCCGAATGGGAGTGGCGGGTGCCCCAGGGCGGCCCGTCGCTGTGGATCCGCCTGCCCGGCGGCAACGCTGCGGCCTTCGCCCAGATGGCGCTGCGTTACGGCGTCGAGGTCATCCCGGGGGACGTGATGTCGCCCACCGGCGACCACGGCGATCACATCCGGTTCCCGTACACGGGCGAGCCCCCCGTCCTCGAGGAGATCGTGCGCCGGCTGGCCCAGGCCTGGCGGGCCTACCGGCCGGTCCACGACATGCCTGCCACCCGCCGACCCGTCGTCGTCTGACCGGCACGCGACCGGTCCGACCGGTAGCGGGCCCGTTCGAGGGGCGCTCGGGGGCTTTGGTAGCGTCGTCGACGGAAGGTTGCCAGAGCGGACGAATGGGGCGGCCTCGAAAGCCGTTGTGGCCTCCGGGTCACCATGGGTTCGAATCCCATACCTTCCGCTAACAGGGCTGCGACCAGGGAACCGGCGCTCGGGTGTGACCCACGTGTGACCCGCCCGGGGCTGGCTTGGTCAGAGACCGTCGCATCGCATCGCCCGCGACAGCCCGCGGTGGGCTTGGCGGCCGCACCGGCCGGCGCCCGACCGCGCCGGGCTCGCGTCTGGCGGCCCGTAGGGCCGCGAGGATGCGGAGGAGCCGGTACAGGGCCCGCTTCAGGCCCAAATCGCCCAGGCGCTGGGCCAACGTGGGCGGCTCAGGGTCGACACGCGGCACCATCCGCGCGCTGGTGTACTTTGCCGCGCTGTGTCCGACGGCACCGATGACCAGCTAGACGTCCCCGAGTCGGTGCCGGGGACCAAGCTCGGGTTGACGTTGCTGACCTTCGCCCTCGCGGCGCCTGGTGTTCCCGCCACGGTGCAGTCCACCGCCCTCGCCGTGGGCATCCTCCCCGCATTCCTTGACTATCTGCAGGACGCGAGCCAACGAGCGTGGTCCAGGGTCAAGGCAGCGAGTGACGAGGCCACCGACGTCTTCGGCGACGCAGAGCAACTGCTAGAGCGCATCTCATCCGACGACCGGTTGCTCTGGTTGCTGGACTCGACCGTCGAGGCCGCCGCCCGTGCCTCGACGGAGCAGAAGGCTAGAGCGCTGGGCCGGGCACTTGCCGAAGGAGCGCTCGCCAAGGACGACGCTCGCCTCGACCAGGCTGCGCTCATGACGCGGATCATCTCCGACGTCGAGCCGATCGACCTTCGAGTCCTCGCGTGCCTCTCGAATCTGCGCCACAGTCGCAACGTGCGCCCCGAGGCGGGACCTGCGAGCGGCTACGGCTACCCGGCGTACATGTGGACGGTCGACCTGGCGCTGGTTGCTGGGCTCGACCCTGTTGTGGTCGACGGGCCGCTCGGCGTGCTCCAACGCCACGGGCTCATCGGACAACAAGCGGTGATAGGCGATAGCGAAGGCAAGGGCGCTGGCTGGTGCATCACCGACCTTGGCGACCGGCTACTCGACTACTTGCCGGGTATCTAATCCTCGTCGCTGCTCACCGGTCCTCGCCTTCGCGCTTGCGCCGGTCCCGTTCCATCTGGGCCTCGACGCGCTCGACCTCGCGCTCGACGGCGCGCATCCCGAAGGCTGTGAACGACTCGCCCCTGTAGGCGGCGGCGACTCGGAGGCGGCGGTGGAGGTCGTCGGGGATGTCGCGGATCAGCACGCTCGGCACCTTCGCAGTCTGGTTGACGGTCTTGACGGCGTCCTTCATGCTGACAACGATAGCGACGCTAGCACCGCTATCCAGCGACCATGAGGAGGCGACGCGTGGGCGACATCACCCGAGACGAGCGCTACCGCGAGTTGGTCCGAGCCTCCGGCCTGCCGGACTTCTCCCAGCTCGCCCCGTCGAGCCGTCGGACCTTGGACCGGCTCGCTGGCGATGACGACGCCGTGGCCGCGACGCTCGATCTGCTCAGGGCCGTGCGCTCCGCCGATGCGGTCGACGGCCTGACGTTCCGGCCGCACGTGCCAGCAGCCGTCCGGCGGGCACCGAGGCCGCCCGATCTGCTGGGCAGCAGCGGACCCTGAGACGCCTTCGTGCCTACCGGCCGCCCCGCAGCTGTGCGGCGCCGCCGACCGGCGCCGCCGACCCCAGCGTGCTACGTATCTCAGCGCAGCCGGGACACGATACGGCAGTATCTAACACGTGGCGAAGGTACTGACACTGGAGCGGCCGGTCTACGGCGTTGGCGAAGCCGCTGAGTTACTGGGCCTCCGCTCCGACAAGGTCCATGGCTGGCTCGACGGCTACACGCGCAAACGCGTGTTCTACGAGCCGGTGATCCGAGAGCAGTCGACCGGTAGCAAAATCGTGACTTGGGGGGAGTTCGTCGAGCTTGGCTATCTGCGCGAGTACCGCAGGGCCGGGGTGCCCCTGCAGCGGCTCCGCCCGGTGATCCAGACCCTGCGAAAGCGCTTTGAGACGCCTTACCCGCTGGCCCACTATCGGCCCTACATCGACGGTCTAGAGCTGGTGATGAAGGTCCAAGAAGAGCAAGGGATCCCCAGCACCATCGCGATGGTGGTGCGCACCGGCCAGCAGTTGATGCTCTCCGAGTCCGTCGAGAGGTTCCTCAGGAAGGTGTCGTTCGCCCCGACGGACGCATCGACGGACGAAGTGGCGGTGCGGATGCGCCCTGCGGGCAAAGCGTCACCCGTGGTCATCGACCCGCTTCTACGGTTCGGCCGGCCGACGGTTGCGGGGGTGGCGACGGAGCGTTTGTGG
Organism: Acidimicrobiales bacterium; assembly: GCA_035296625.1. Classification (GTDB taxonomy): domain Bacteria; phylum Actinomycetota; class Acidimicrobiia; order Acidimicrobiales; family VFJN01; genus DATCLS01. The sequence goes on from DATHAO010000069.1 coordinate 156,258, forward strand.
GAACTGAATGACGCCGGGGAGTCCCTTGAGGACATCGCCGGGGCTTATGACCTGGACCTCCACCTCGTTGAGGCGGCGGTCGCCTACGAAGAGCAGCAGCGCAGCGTGGCGGCATAGCGCGCCGG
>DATHAO010000070.1:0-39614 GCA_035296625.1 Acidimicrobiales bacterium
AAGAACGCCGATCGTGCGGCCCCCGCTACACGAACCGCCTGTTGCGCTCTAGCAGCTTGGTGAGGCAGCGTCACCAAATTGTCTGCCAAGACAAGAACTCGTCGCCCTCGTAGCCGAAACCTACATCGATAGCGACTATGAGTCTCCGTGCATCAGGGCAGGACACTGCGGCAACCGGAAAGAAGGCACCGTCATGCACACACCCGTGGTCTTCGAGTTCGACGGGGGTCGTCTCGCCGTCCTCGGGACACGGCACGGCGTTCTCGAGCAGTTCAGGATCATGTGGGTCGATTGGAGAGACCTCGGTCGCCCCGAACTCAATTGGCCCTGTCGGGGTGAGCGAGTCCTCGTCCGCCGGGCCGCTGTCATCCGCCCTTGACCCTGAAGAGCCAGACTCGACAACGCAGACGTCCTCCATGATGGGCGGCTCCGGCTGATGCTTGACGGGGAGGGTTTACCTGATGCCTACGGTCGAGTGGGCGGCCGTTGCCGACGCAGCCTGCGAAACCCGCTCCGACTGGTGCAGTCGCCGGACGGACGTGGAACCGAACGAGCGATGCGCCAAATCGAGGCGCTGATGATGTCAGACGTCGCGAGAGCACCCAGCCCTCGCAACCCTTGATCGGCTGGCTGACCCGTGCGACTGTCGTGGAAGGGTGGAGAAGCACGAACAGGGGGCAGGTCATGCGACATCGTGCTTTGCTCGTCGTCACGGCAAGCCTGGGACTCGGTCTCAGCGCCGTTGCGCCCGCAACAGCTGACATTCTCGACAGAGGGCCGCTCGTCCAGGTTTCCGGCTCGAGTCCGTTCCTGGGCTGCACGGCGGACGGGGTCGGCGGCCAGTCGGGAGAGGTGTCCCTCAACAGCGAGGTGGAGCCCTGGATTGACGTCAACCCGACGAATCCCGACAACATCGCCGGCATCTGGCAGCAGGACCGCTGGTCCAACGGAGGCGCCCGTGGTTTCGTGGCCGGCGTCAGCTTCAACGGCGGAACGAGCTGGCAGCAGGTCGTGATCCCCGGGATCACGCAGTGCTCGGGCGGCACCGCGGCCGGCACGGGCGACTACCAGCGGGCAACTGACCCGTGGGTCTCCTTCGGCCCCGACGGGACGCTGCACCAGTTGGCGCTGTCGTTCAACGACATCGCGCCGCCGTTCGAGCCCAAGGACTTCGACCATGCCCTCCTGGCGAGCCGATCGACCGACGGCGGCCTCACCTGGAGCGACCCGGTCACCGTGATCAGGGATCTCGACGCCAACGTCTTCAACGACAAGCAGTCCATCACCGCGGACCCCACGGACGCCGACCTCGTCTACGCGGTGTGGGACCGCCTGCTCTTCCCCTCGAGCGAGAGCGCCAGTGTCCGTTCCGGGTTCGTCACCAACGCGTTCCGTGGGCCGGCGTGGTTCGCTCGGAGCACCGACGGCGGTGTGACGTGGGAGCCGGCTCGGTCGATCTACGACCCGGGTCAGAACGACCAGACGATCGCCAACCAGATCGTCGTGCTGCCGAACGGCACGCTGGTAGACCTCTTCGCGGAGTTCCACAACGAGAACTCGAAGAAGCTGCGGGGCTGGAGCGTGCGCCTGCTCCGGTCGACGGACAAGGGCGTGACCTGGTCCGGCCCCACCCTGGTCGACCGGCTGCAGACGATCGGCATCACGGACCCGGAGACGGGGGACCCGGTGCGGACGGGCGACATCATCCCTGACGTGGCGGTCGACCCGGCGAGCGGCGCGCTGTACGCGGTCTGGCAGGACTCGCGCTTCAGCGGCGGTCAGTTCGACAGCATCGCCTTCTCGCAGTCGCGGGACGGCGGTCTGACCTGGTCGACGCCGATCAAGGTGAACCTGACGCCGGGCGGTGAGCCGGCGGGCGACCAGCAGGCGTTCACGGCCTCGGTGCACGTCGCCGCGGACGGCACCGTCGGTGTCACGTACTACGACTTCCGTAACAACACACCGGCGGCAACGCTCGAGACCGACTACTTCCTGGTCCACTGCGACCCGACCACCCCGACGGCCTGCACCAGCTCGGCCAACTGGGGCGATGAGGTGCAGGTGACCGACGCGTCGTTCGACATGCGCTTGGCACCGTTCGCCCTCGGGTTCTTCACGGGTGACTACGAGGGGCTCTCCAACGTGGGGAACGCCTTCACACCGTTCTTCTCGCAGTCGCACGGGACCGACCCTTCCAGCACTTTCTTCCGACGCGTCGGCTAGGGATCGATCACCTCAGACGAGCGCCAAGGCGACGGCAGTCGTCGATCTGTCGTCGTTCCCATCCGGGTGCCGGTTCGGGCCTATCGGCTCGAACCGGTGAACGGCGCCCGCGCCAGGTCGAGAGCCCCCAGACTCGGGACCCTGCGCGCGTGCGGCATCCGGAACAGGGATAATCGTGCCGTGCCAGGAGAGCCACGCATGGTGTTCCTGGGGTTCGGCAAGTTCGCTCGTGCCGACCGGATCTACGCGCTCGAGCCGCTGCGCGGGGACGAGCGCGGTGGTGGGCGTCGCACGCGCGTGTGGATCGAGGGGATCGCCGACCCGATCGTGGCCTCGCGCACCGAGCGCACGATCCTGCACGACATGGGCCAGGATGCCGCGTCGCAGGCGCCGATCCTCGACGATGCGCTCGACCTCGCGGAACGTCTGGTTGCTGCCGCCGACGCCGGCCGGGTCGACCTCGGGGACCTCGGGCGGCGGGCCCGCCGGCTGCTCGGGGCCACGACGGGGTGGGCTGCCGCCGACGAGGCGATCCCCAAGCGGTTGAGCTGACCGAGGCGGGCCTCAGTCGATCAGCACCCCGGGGTTGAGCAGGCCGCGCGGATCGAGGGAGAGCTTGGCGGCCCGCAGAGCGGCGGCGAAGAGGTCCGGGCGCTGGCGGTCGTAGGCCGGGCGGTGCATGCGCCCCACCGCATGGTGGTGGGTGATCGTGCCGCCGGCCTCGACCACGGCTTCGGACGCCGCCTGCTTCAGCTCCGCCCACTGCTGCTCCTCGCCGCCCTGGCGGCCCATGCCGGCGAACGTGTAGTACGGCGCCGGGCCGTCGGTGTAGACGTGGGTGAACCGGCAGCTCAGCAGGCCTCCGCCACACACCTCGTCGAGGGCACGGGTCAGCGCCGCCCGCACCGTGGCGTCGAAGTCGGGCCAGCGGTCCCAGGTGATGGCGGTCTCGAACGTGTCGGCCACGAGCCCGAGGCCGGTCATGCTGTTCAGGTCGAAGCCCACGAAGCTGTCGCGCCAGGCGCCCACCGTGCCGCCCCGACCGGTGGGGGCGCCGGCGTCGGTCACCCTGACGTCGTCGTCGCGGATCTGCCCGCCGTGATCGCGGGCGAGGGCGACCGCCGCCTCGATGTTGGCCCGCTGGGACACGTCGGCCGACTCGAACCCGACGATCACGAGGGCGGTGGTCCCGTCGAGCCCGGCGCCGCGCTCGGCCTCGACCGGATCGAGGATGCGGAGGTTGGCCGGCCACAGCTTCGCCTGGACGATTGCTTGGACCCCGTGCCAGCCCGCCTCCCACGACGGGAACCCGACGCCCGCCGTGGCGCGGAACCGCGGCCGGCGCTGCAGCCGGAGCCAGGCCTCCGACACGATGCCCAGCGTGCCCTCGCTTCCGAGCACGAGCCGGTCCGGGCTCGGTCCCGCTCCGCTGCCCGGCAGCCGGCGTGACTCCCACCAGCCCGACGGGGTCAGCATCCGCACGGATTCGACGAAGTCGTCGATGTGGGTCTGGTTCGTGGCGTAGTGGCCGCCCGACCGCGTGGCGATCCAGCCACCCACCGTCGACCACTCGAACGACTGCGGGAAGTGTCGCAGCGTCAGGCCGTGCGGGCGCAGCTGGTCCTCCACCGCGGGTCCCATCGCCCCGGCCTGGATGCGGGCAGCCCGGGAGGCGTGGTCGATCTCGAGGACGCGGTCCATCGCCGTGAGGTCGACCGTCACCACGGTCGCCGCCTCGGCCGGCGGGTTGACGCCCCACACCACCGAGGACCCACCGCCGAAGGGGACGACCACGTGACCGGCCGCATCGCACCAGTCCAGGACGGCCTCGAGCTCCGCCTCGTCGGCCGGGTAGGCGACCGCGTCGGGCGGCTCGTCGAACTGGCCCCGGAACGCCCGCAACCGATCGGTGTAGGCCATCCCGTAGCTGTGCCGGGCCCGTTCCCGGGTGTCGGTGGTGCAGGCCTCCGCCAGCGCGGCCGGGACCGCCAGGCGGGGCGGGCGCAGGTCGGCGTCCTCGATGGAGGCGGCCTGCTCGGCGCGTGGTTCGACCCCGTAGCGCCGGGCGAGCGATTTGGCCAGCTTGCGTCGCTGCTCATCGGTCGGCTCGTCGGCGGCCAACCCCCAACCCCACAGGCTGCGCCGCCCGGAGGCGTTCCACCGCTGGTCCAGCCGTCCCTCCCGCATGGTCCCCAGGACAGCATGTACGGCGGGTGTCTGCAGACCTCGGGCGCGGCCAGTCACCCGTCCGCCAGCGGGCCGAACGCCTCGATCTGCTCGCCAGCGAACTGCTCGGACGGAGCGGCGACTGACACCGACACGGCCCCGCCAGCGACTCGCCGGGGGCGTCGCGGCGCCGGGCGTGACGTGCTGGCTCAAGGTGGGTGCTCGGGCGGCAGGCTCTAAGGTGCCCGCCATGGCTCTCCTCCGTCGTGCGCTCGCGGCCGTCGGCATCGCCACGGTCGTCGCCGCCGTGCTCCGCCTGCGCGGCACCGGCGGGACGCCCCCGCAGGCCGGCGGGTGGCGCGAGCTGTCCGGGCCCGACCTCCGCTAGTGGGCGCCACCGTCCTGGTGTGCGGGGCCGGCGCCGTGGGCGCCCGGACCGCGCGCCACCTCATCGCAGACGAGTCCATCGAGGCGGTGTTCGTCGCGGACGTCAACCGCAAGCGCCGCACGGCCGTGGTCGCCGCCCTCGGTCCCCGGGCCGTGCCGGTCGACGAGCCCGACCCCACCAGCGCCGACCTGGTCGTCATCGCCACCCCCGCCGGCCGCCAGGTCGACCTGGCCCGCCAGGCGGTGGCGGCAGGCCGCCACGTGGTCTCGGTGGCCGACAGCGTGCATACGGTCCAGCGCCTGGTCGACCTCGACGCAGAGGCCCGCGAGCGCGACGTGGTCGTGGCCGTCGGCGCCGGCTTCTCGCCGGGCCTGTCCTGCCTGCTGGCCCGCCACGCCGCCGCGGACCTCGACACGATCGACGAGATCCACGTGTCGAAGCACGGCACGGGGGGTCCGGCCTGTGCCCGCCAGCACCACGCCGCCCTCCGCGGGACGGGGCTCGACTGGCGGGACCACGCCTGGCGGCGCCGGTCGCCCGGGTCCGGGCGGGAGCTGTCGTTCTTCCCCGACCCGATCGGCGGCGCCGACTGCTACCGGGCCAGCCTGGCCGACGGCCTGCTGCTCGTGCCGGCGTTCCCCGGCGTTGAGCGGGTCACCGCCCGGCTGGCCGCCACCCGGCGCGACCGGTTCACCGCCAGCCTGCCCATGCTGCGCCGGCCGCATGCGGAGGGACGCATCGGTGGGTTGCGGGTCGAGGTCCGGGGTCGCCGGGGCCGGGCACAGGACACGATCGTGCTCGGTGCCGTCGACCGCCCTGCGGTGGCGGCGGGCACGGTCGCCGGCCAGACGGCCCGGTGGATCGTCGGCGGGCAGATCGCCTTCCGCGGCGCCGGAGGCCTCGCCGCCCTCGTCGAGCCGCTGCCGTTCCTGCGCGACCTGTCGCGCAGCGGCGTGCGCGCCGCGGTGTTCGAGGGCACCTGAGCCGACCGTGGCGGGACCGCCCGCTCGCCCGGACGCAGGGCGGGACGGTCCGCTTGCCGGGGTGTCGACCGCTGCGCTCTGTCGCGGGTGTACCGGCGGATGTCGCCGCTACGCTGCCCCGCCGTGACGCCCCCCGCTGCCACTGCCCTGGCGGCCGCCCTCCTGCTGCTCGCCGCCGCCTGCGGTGGTGACGGCGACGCGAACGCCTCGCCGTCCAGCGAGGCGAGCTCTACGTCCCGGCAGGTGAGCGGCGGGGAGCTGATCGGACCGGCCGACGAGGGGATCGAGGGGGTCGAGGCGTTCGAGGTCGCGAGCCGGCACCACACCCAGGACGACCTCACCTACGACCGCGAGCCGCCCGTCGGCGGCGAGCACTACCCGGTGCCGGGCACGTGCGGCTTCTACGACGTCGACCAGGGCCCCGACGAGGTACCGCCCGAGGAGTTCCTGGTCCACGATCTCGAGCACGGCGCCATCTGGATCGCCTACGACCCCGCACTGCCGGACGCCGCCCGGGACGTGATCCGGGCACTCGTCCAGGACCAGCCCCGGGTCGTCGCCACCCCGGCCGAGGACCTCGACACGCCGCTGGTGGTCACGGCGTGGGGCCGCCAGCTGGCTCTCGATGCCGTCGACGACGAGCGGCTGCTCGCCTTCATCGATCAGTACCGCGGCGGCGGCGGCGCGCCCGAGGCGGGGTCGGCCTGCGCCGGGGCGGGCACCCCCGCCGTGCCGGCCGCTCGGAGCTGAGCCGGCCTCCCGGCCCTCGCCGTGGACCGCTCTCCCGAACGCCGCCCCCTGCGGGTCCTGCTGTTCGGCGGCACCACCGAGGCCTCGGCCCTCGGCCGGGTTCTGGCCGAGCGTCCCGGCGTCGATGTCACGACGTCGTTCGCCGGCCGCACGATCGCCCCGCGCGCCCCGGCCGGCCGCACGCGCGTGGGCGGCTTCGGCGGCGTCAGCGGTCTCGTCGAGCACGTCCGGGCGTCCGGCGTCGACGTGCTGATCGACGCCACGCATCCCTTCGCCGCCCGCATGCGCTGGCACGTAGCCGAGGCGGCCGAGCTGACCGGGCGCCCCCGCCTGCGGGTCGAACGCCCCGGCTGGGTGGCCGGGGCCGGCGACCGCTGGGAGCGCGTACCGGATCTCGCGGCGGCGGCTGCGGCGGTCGACGCGGGCGGGCGCCGGCGGGTGCTGCTGACCACGGGCCGCAACGAGCTGGCGCCGTTCGCACAATGCCGGGCGGCGTGGTTCCTGGTCCGCACGATCGAGCCGCCCGACCCGCTGCCCCTGCCGCGGGCCGAGTCGCTGCTGGCCCGGGGGCCGTTCTCCGTCGCGGACGAGGGCGCGCTGCTCGATGCGCACGACATCGACGCCGTCGTCACCAAGGACAGCGGCGGGGAGGCGACCGTCGCCAAGCTCATCGCGGCCCGCGAGCGGGGGTTGCCGGTGGTCGTCGTCGACCGGCCGCCGTCCCCGCCGGGCAACCTCGTGCGCACCGTCGACGGGGCCCTGCGCTGGTTCGACGCCGTGACCGCCGCCCCGGGAGGCTCCTAGCACGGGGCTCCGGGGTACGTGCGCGGCGTGTAGACGTGGACGTCGCCGCACGGCCGCGTGAAGCACCTGGTCGTCGACGAGCCCACGACCAGGACCGTGCGCATGTCGACCTGCGCCCCGGCGAGCTCGCCGAGCGGCACCACCCGTACGGTCGCGCCGGGCCGCCCGACGTCGCGCGCCACCACGACCGGCGTCGACGGGATCCGGTTGGCGGCCAGCAGCTCAGCGGCCCGCGCCAGCTGCCAGGGGCGGTGGCGGGACACCGGGTTGTACAGGGCGATCACGAAGTCGGCGCCCGCGGCCGCGGCCAAGCGGCGCTCGATAACGGGCCACGGCTTGAGGTTGTCCGACAGGGAGACCACGCAGAAGTCGTGGCCCAGCGGAGCGCCGACCCGGGCGGCCGCGGCCTGCGCCGCGGTCACGCCGGCGAGCACCTCGACCTCGACGGCCGCCCACCGGGGGACGGGCGCGCCGGCATCGGCATCGAGCTGCTCCATCACGACGGCGGCCATGGCGAACACGCCCGGGTCGCCGGACGACACCACCGCCACGCGGCCGCCCGCCGCGGCGAGGTCCAGGGCGTGCCGAGCCCGGTCGGCCTCCCCGCGGTTGCCGGAGGCGTGGCGGGCGGCGCCGGGCGGGGCGCCCGCCGCGGCGGTCACCATGTCGAGGTACGGGGCGTAGCCGACGAGGTCGGTGGCCCGCCGCACCCGCTCCACGACGTCGGGGGTGCACGTCCCGGCCTCGCCCGGACCGATGCCGACGACGGACACCAGGCCGGCCGGCCCTGCGGAGCCGGTCATCGCGTGGCGGCGGTGCGGCTCGGGATCACGACCATCGAGAAGTACGGGGCGCTGGTGGGATCGACCTCGGCGAGCGGCAGGACCCGCTCGGTGGCCATCGTGGCCCGCTCGACGTAGCGGGCGTGGTCCAGCAGGCCGGCCCGCTCGACCGCGTCTCGCACCTTGGGCAGGTTGCGCCCGAGCTTCATGATCACGGCCGCCCCGGCCGTGCGGAGCCGCGCCTCGATCTCGTCGCCGGGCAGTACGCCGGACAGCACGCACAGCACCTCGTCCTGGCACACGAGCGGGGCGCCGAGCACGGCCGCACCCGCCAGCACCGAGGGCACAGCCGGCACCACGACCGTTCGGTACCGGTCGGCGAGCCGGTTGTGCATGTACATGTACGACCCGTAGAAGAACGGGTCGCCCTCGCACACGAGCGCCACGTCGACGTCGTCGTCGAGCAGCTCGGCCACCCGCTTGGCGCCGGTGTCGTAGAAGTCGACGAGCAGCGTCTCGTACGACGTGCCGGTCGGGACGGCCTCGGTCGTCACCGGGTACTCGAGGCGCAACTCGCGCTGGCCGGGCCGGAGGTGCGGATCGACGATGCGGCGGGCATTGCCCGGGCGGCCCGGGGCGGCGAAGTAGGCGACGACCTCGCTCGCCTGCAGCAGCCGCAGGGCCTTCAGCGTCATGAGCTCGGGGTCGCCCGGACCCACGCCGATGCCGTAGAGGGAGCCGGTCACTCCTCCTCCTTGGCGAGCGCGTTGAGGGCGCCGGCCACGATGGCGCTGCCGCCCCGCCGGCCGTGCACGGTCAGGAACGGCACGCCGTGGTCGCCCTGGGCCAGCGCCGTCTTCGACTCGGCCGCCCCCACGAAGCCGACGGGGATGCCGAGGATGGCCGCCGGGTGCGGTGCCCCGTCGGCCAGCAGCGCGAGCAGGCGGTACAGCGCCGTGGGCGCGTTGCCGATCGCGACCACGGCGCCGGCGAGGCGGGGCAGCCACATGTCGACGGCGGCCGCCGACCGGGTGGTGCCCGCCCGCTGCGCCGCCGCCGGGACGTCCGGATGGCGCAGTGTGCAGACCACCTCGTTGCCGGCCGGGAGCCGGGCCCGGGTGACGCCGTGGACGACCATCATCGAGTCGGCCAGGATCGGCGCCCCCCGCCGGAGCGCCTCGCGGGCGGCCATGCCCACGCCGGGACTGAAGGCGACGTCCTCGACGAGATCGACCATGCCGCAGGCGTGCACCATGCGGACGACGACCTTCTCGAGGTCCTCGGGGACCCTCGAGAGATCGCACTCGGTCCGGATCGTGGCGAACGACCGCGCGTAGATGGCGTCGCCATCGCTTACGTGGTCGAGCGAGGTCATCGGGCGCCTCCGGGCGCGGTCACGTGAGTCGGCGGGGCGCCGCGTCGGGACGCGAGCCACTCCGGCAGGTCGTCCGCGCGCAGCCCGCGGCGGGCGAGGCGCTCGCCGTCCGGGTCGCCCGGCTCGCGCACGAACAGGTCGTAGCGGCCGCCCGGGGTGCCGACGAGCGTGACGTCGTGCACCGCGCGGGAGGCGCAGCGCTTCGCACACCCGGACAGGTGGACGCCGACCGGCGTGCCGCCCGCGGCGGGGCCCGTGGCGCGCAGGCGGGCGATCAGCCGGTGCCCGTCGGCCTCGGCCTCGGCGTGCCCGGCGGCGCAGCGGGCGCTGCCGGCGCACGCCACCACGGCGGCGGCGGCGTCGGTCCCGTCCAGGACGAAGCCGAGCGCGGCGAGCCTCCGGGCCAGCGTCCCGACCCGTTCCTCGGCGACGCGGGGGACGAGGACGCTGCGCCATGGCGTCAGCCGCACGGTGCGGTCACCTTCGCCTGCGTCCCGTGGCCTGTCCCCCCGGGCCTCGGTGACGGCGTCGGCCAGTGCGGCCAGAGTAGGGCCGACGAGCCGGCCGAGCGGCGGCGCCGCGCCGATCGCCACCGTGCCGTCGCTCGCCGTACCGACCCGGCCCAGAGGTGCGCCGTGGAAGGCTGGTCCGATGGTCGCTGACGTGCCGTCGCTCGCCGTACCGACCCGGCCCAGAGGTGCGCCGGCGCGTGCTGGTGCCGCCGGCCCGCTCGCGGGCGGAGCGCTCACGGACGCTGGTCGGGCGAGGGCGGGCATGAGGTGCTCGCGGGCGACGCGCTCGACAACCGGGGGGTCGCCGGGCGCGGGGGACGGGAGCATCGCCCGCAGTCGATCGAGGACGGCGTCGACGCCACACTCGGCGACGAGGTCACGCAGGCGGGGCGGTCCGCCGCCGGCGGAGGCGGGCGCCCGGACGGCGAGCCCGACGAGCGCGGCGGCCACGGCGGCGGCGTGCCTCACCTCCACGACCAGCGCCGTCGGCCCGGGAGGACCGGTCGGCCGGGGAGGACCGGTCGGCCGGGGGGCACCGGTCGGCCCGGGAGGACCGGTCGGCCGGGGAGGGCCGGTCGGCCCGGGAGGACCAGTCGGCTCGGAGGGGAGCGGGGTGCCGACCGCCAGCTCGACGGCCACGGCACCGGTGTCGGCACGGCGGACGGCGCCAAGCCCCACGTCGGCCGGGCGGCCGCGGAGCGAGGGGGAGCCGCCGCCGTCGACCACGACCGCCGCCTTCGGCGGCCACCGGTCGGCGGGCGTCGCCGCGGCCAGCTCGGCCAGACGCGCCCGCAGGTCAGCGGCGATCGTGCGCACGTCGACCGGCTCGGAGAGGCCGAGACCGGCGGTGGGTGGCACGACGACGTCGCAGCGCGGCTCGTCCGCCTCGTCGGCCGGCAGCAGGCCGGCGGCCACGAGGTCGGCCACGAGCGTGTCGAGCGCCTTGGGCCGCACGCCGCGGAGCTGCACGTTCGCCCGGCTCGTCAGCTCGACGACGCCGTTGCCGTGCCGGCTGGCGGCCGCCGCCAGCGCCCGCAGCCCGGCGACGGGCAGCTCGCCGTCCGCCACCCGCACCCGCACGAGCAGGCCGTCGGCGGCCACGAACGGGCGCCGGGCGGTCGGGCAGGCGCCTCGCGGCACGATCTCCGCGGTGGCGGCGGACGAGTCCAGCATGGTCAGCGACGCTACACGGACGTAGGGCATGGTGCCCTATACGCCCCGGTCCTTCAGCCCGGCGCGCTGGCGCCGACGACCGTGCCCTGCCGGTCGACCGCCAGCACGTCGACCGCCACCGGCGCGCCGTCGAGGACGGCGAGGGCCGTGCGGCGGGCGGCGTCCGCCACGGCGTCGGCGAGGGGCAGGCCGGCGTCGGTAACCATGCCGAGGACCTGGAGCGCCGTGTTCGCCTCCCGGACGGCGGCGACGAGCGCCGGATCGCCGCCGAGAGCGTCCACCCGGGTGGCCAGCCACCCGAGGTCGACCTGGCTGCGCCCCGAGTGCAGGTCCAGCGCGCCCGCGCCGAGCTTGGTCAGCTTGGCGAAGCCGCCGCCGATCGTGAGGCGCTCGACCGGGTGCCGCCGCAGATAGCGCAGCAGGCCGCCCGCGAAGTCGCCCATGTCGAGCATGGCCGTGTCGGGCAGCCCCAGGCGCTGCTGCACCGCCCGCTCGGACGTGCTGCCCGTGCACCCCGCCACGTGCGGCTGCCCGGTCGCCCGGGCGAGGTCGACGCCCCGGTGGATCGAGTGGATCCAGGCCGAGCACGAATAGGGCACGACGACCCCTGTGGTTCCCAGGATCGACAGGCCCCCCACGATGCCGAGGCGCGGGTTCCAGGTGCGGGTGGCGATCTCCTCGCCCCCGGGCACGGCGACCTCCACCTCGACGTCGCCCATCCCGCCGTGCTCGGCGGCCAGCGCCGCCACGGCGTCGGCCATCATGCGGCGGGGGACCGGATTGATGGCCGGTTCGCCCACGGTCACCGGCAAGCCGGGCAGCGTGACGGTCCCGACGCCCTCGCCGGCCTGGAACGTCACACCGGTCCCCGCGGGGCCGGGCCGCACGGTGGCGAGCACGAGCACGCCGTGGGTGACGTCGGGGTCGTCGCCCGCGTCCTTGACGACGCCGGCCGTTGCCGTGTCGCCGGCCGCCGCCCGGTGGGCGTGCGCCAGCGGGAACGACGGCTCCTGCCCCCTGGGCAGCCGGATCGTCACAGGGTCGGGGAAGCGCCCCGTGAGCAGCGCCTGGTAGGCAGCGGTTGTGGCGGCGGTGGCGCACGCCCCGGTGGTCCAGCCCCGCCGGAGCGGACCGGCCGGGCGATCGTCGTCGCTCATCTTCCCTCGGCCAGCGCCGGTGCTGACGGCCCGAATGCCCTACGTCTACCCTACGCGCGTGCGCAAGAGCTCCGTCTACCTGCCCGATCCGCTCAAGGCCGAGCTGGCGGCGCTCTCGGCGCGCAGCGGCCGGTCCGAGGCCGAGCTCATCCGCTTGGCCATCGAGCGGCTCGTCCGCTCGTCGAGCCCGGCACCGGCGACCGCGGCCGGTCCGCCGGCGGCGCCGGTGGCCCCGGGTCCCCGGCTCGTCGGCGTGGGGGTCGGTCCGTCGGACCCCGATCTCGTCACGGGGCGGGCGCTCGTCGTGCTGCGGGCCGCCGACCGGGTCGTCGTGGCCACTACCAGCCCCGACGCGATCGGTCGGGCCGAGGCGGTCGTGCGCTCGGCCGCCCCGGACGTGGCCGTCGACCGCGTGGTGATCGACATCGGCGGCGACGAACCGGCCCGCGCCTCGTCGATCCGGGCGGCCGGCGCCACGCTCGTGGGCCACCTGGACCGGGGCGAGCTGGTGGTGGTGGCCGTGCTCGGCGACCCGAACGTGTGGTCCGTGTTCCCCCGTATGGCCGAGATCGTGGCGGCCGAGCGGCCGGGGCTGATCGTCGAGACGGTCCCCGGCATCATGGCGTTCCAAGAGCTGGCGGCCAGGGCGGCGACCGTGCTGGCCGACGGCGACGAGGAGCTCACGCTCGTGACGATGGGCGACGACCCGACCCGGCTGGAGCTCCTGCTCGACGACGACGGCCGCAGCCTCGTCGTCTACAAGGGCGGGCGCCACCTGCCCGAGCTGGCCGCCGCGCTCGAGCGCCACGGTCGCCTCGCGCCGGCGGTGGTGGGCGAGATGCTCGGCCTGCCCGGCGGGCGGACGGTGCCCGTGGCCCGAGCCGCCGACCGGCCGGCCTCGTACCTGGCGACGGTCATCGCCCCGCCGCTGCGGTCCGCCCAGTCGGCGGACCGTGCGGAGGTCGCTCCGGCCGCCCCTGCGCCCGTCCGGGGCCGGGGGGAGCGGGCGTGATCTCGTTCGTGGGCGCCGGCCCCGGGGCGGCCGACCTGGTCACCCTGAGAGCCGTCGACCGGCTGCGCGCTGCGGACGTGGTCGTGTGGGCGTCGTCGCTCGTGTCGCCCGACGTGCTCGACCACTGCCGATCCGGTGTCGAGCTGCACGACTCGAAGGTCATGACGCTCGACGAGGTCACGGCCGTCTTCGCCGCCCATCCCGATGGCGCCATCGTGCGGCTCCACTCGGGCGACCCGTCGGTCTACGGGGCGATCGCCGAGCAGATCGACTGGTGCGCCCGCCACGGGCGGAGGTTCGAGATCGTGCCGGGCGTGTCGTCTCTGGCGGCCACGGCGGCCGCCGCCGGACGCGAGCTGACCGCTCCGGGCGTGGCCCAGAGCGTGGTGCTCACCCGGCTCGCGCACCGCACGGCGGCGTCGGTACCCGCCCGGGAGTCGGTGGCGGCGTTCGCCCGCCTCGGCCCCACGATGGCGCTGTTCCTGTCCGCGGCCCGCCCGGCGGAGCTCCAGGCCGAGCTGACCACGGTCGGCTCGGCCTACGGCCCCGAGACACCGGCGCTCATCGCCCACCGCGTGTCGTGGCCCGACGAGCGCCTGGTCCGCACCACCGTCGGGCGCCTGGCCGACGACCTCGCCGCCCTCGCCACGACGACCGTGCTGGTCCTGGTGGGTGACGCCCTCGGGGGAGACCCGCCGCTCCGGCCCACGCACGTCTACGCGTCGGGCTACGACCACTCGTTCCGCCCGGCCCGCCCGGCTGCGCCCGCGCGCGGTGGCGATGGCTGACGGCTCGATCGCCGTCGTGGGGCTGCTGGGCGGCGTGCCCTACGGAGCGGGGGCGGAGGCGGCGCTGGCGGCGGCCGACGTCGTCGTGGGATCGCCGCGGCAGCTGGAGGAAACCGTCGTGCCGCCGGGCGCCGAGCTCGTCCTGCTGCGTGGCCCGCTCGACGACGTGCTGGCGACGGTCGACGAACGGTCGTCGCTGGGCGCCCGGGTGTGCGTGCTGGCGTCAGGCGACCCAGGGTTCTTCGGCATCGTACGGGCGCTCGGGGCCCGGATCGGCCCCGGCCGCTTCGCGGTGCACCCGGCGCCGTCGTCGGTGGCGATGGCGTTCGCCCGCCTCGGGCTGCCCTGGGACGACGCCACCGTCGTCTCCGCCCACGGTCGCTCCCTGGCCGATGCCGTGGCGGCGATCGTGGCGGCGGGGGCGGCGGCTCCCGCGGGTGTTGCGGGCGCCGTGGGCGGGGCCGGGGCGAAGGTCGCCGTGCTCACCGCCCCCGATACGCCGCCCGAGGCGCTGGGCCGGGCCCTGCTCGCCGCCCCGCTCGACCGGCCGGACGCATGGAGCGTCGCCGTGGTCGCGCACATCGGCGGGCCCGACGAGCAACTCCTGCGCACCGACCTGCCGGGCCTCGCCGCCGGCCGGTTCTCGCCCATGGCCGTGGTCGTCCTGCTGGGCGCTGCGCCGTCCCCTGCGGCGAGCACGGCGTCGTTGACGTGGTCGGCGGGCGGCGCGCGGGGCGGGCCGGCGTTCGGGCGTCCCGAGGAGGCGTTCGACCATCGCGACGGGATGATCACGAAGGCCGAGGTCCGGGCCGTGGCACTCGCCAAGCTGGCGCTGCCGGCCACCGGCGTGTTGTGGGACGTGGGCGCCGGCAGTGGGTCGGTCGGCGTTGAGTGCGCGGCGCTCGCCCCCGGGCTCACCGTCCTGGCGATCGAGCGCGACCCGGCCCAGGCCGAGCGGGTCCGGGCCAACGCCCGCGCCCACGGTGCGACGGTGACGGTCGTCGAGGGCGAGGCCCCCGACGCGCTGGCCGGCCTGCCGGACCCTGACCGGGTGTTCGTGGGCGGTGGCGGCATCGACGTGCTCGACGCCGCCGTCGCCCGCCTGCGCACGGGTGGGACCGTCGTGGCCACCTACGCGATCGTCGAGCGGGCGCTCGCGGCCCGGGAACGGCTCGGGGCGATGGTCCAGCTCAGCGTGGCCCGGGCGGCGCCGATCGGCGTCCTCGGCGTGCGGCTCGTCCCCGAGAACCCGGTCTTCCTGTGCTGGGGCCCGTCGTCGCGGGCGTGAGCGGCGTCGCCGCCGAGCTGTACGTGGGCGTCGGCGTGGCAAGCGCCGCGACCCCGGCCGAGCTCGCCGACCTGGTCGACGCCAGCCTGGCCGGTGCCGGGCTCGACCGTGCGGACGTGGCGGCCGTGGCGACCGTCGAGCACCGCGCCGCCCACCCGGCCGTCCTGGCCCTCGGCCGCCCCGTCGTCGCCTTCCCCGCCCCCGCCCTCGCCGCGGTGGCGCGGCTGAGCGCCCGCCCCGTGTCGACAGCGTCCGCCACGCCGGTCGATCCCGACAGCCGGTCCCCCGATGCCGAGTCGGTGGGCCCGGCCGCCGATGCGGGTGCCCGTCCGACGGTGGCCGAGCCGGCCGCGTTGCTCGCGGCCGGTCCGGGCGCCGTGCTGGTGGTCCGGAAGCGCCACTCCGCCCGGGCGACCGTCGCGGTGGCCCGGGCGACCGCGGACCGAGGGCGCGAGGGGCGGGTGGCCGCGGACCGAGGGCGCCAGGGGCAGGTGGCCGCGGACCGAGGGCTCAGAACGTGACCGAGGTCGTCCAGCGGTCGAGGAGCGCGGCGTCGCCGAACACGGTGAGCCGGTCGGCGCCCACGCGGTTCCAGAGGAACAGCAGCAGGTCCGACGCCGTCCCGCGGGCCGCCACGTCACCCTTGGCGTGGCTGCGCTCGACGTGCGGGCCCTCCGCCGTGAGCGTGATCAGCCACTCGCCGGCGACGTCGGTCGCGTGCAGGTGCAGCGTCTCGCCCGCGCCCGCCAACGCGCCCGCCGCCCGTTCGGGGACCAGCACGTCGAACAGCTCGTCGATCGCCTCGACCGCGAGCTCGGCGTGGATCGGCGCCGGCGCCCCGACGGCGGCCTCGGCGTCCCAGCGGTGCAGCGCCGTCTCGATCGCCATGCGCCGCGGCCAGAAGATGCCGGGCCGGTCGCCCGCCCACGTCGGCCCGATGGCGTCGTCGTCGCCCTCGGCGAGCGCGGCGACCAGCTCCTGGGTGCCGGCCGCCGACCACGCGACCACGTCCGGACCGCCGGGGGGTCGCTCGACGGAGGGCGCCGCGCCCGCCGCCGCCCACCCGGCGCTCCAGCGGTGGACCCGCCCGATGTGGCCGACGAGACGCTCGAGATCCCAGCCCGGGCACGCCGGCACGGCGGTCGCCAGGTCCCTCGTAGACGCCACCCCACGGAGGGCCGCAGCCTCCCGCTCGACGGCGGACAGGTACGAAGCGCGTCGCATCCGTCCATCTTGCGTCACAATCGACCCGTGATCGTCGACTGCGCGGTCTACGAGAAGGGCGAGCGACGCGCCGGGCACCTCCCGCTCGAGGAGGCGTTCGAGGCCGCGTGCCAGAACGAGGACAGCTTCGTGTGGGTCGGCGTGCACGAGCCCTCGCCCGAGGAGTTCGCCGGCGTCGCCGCGGAGTTCGAGCTGCACCCCCTCGCCGTCGAGGACGCCATCAAGGCGCACCAGCGCCCCAAGCTCGAGCTCTACGGCAACGTGCTGTTCCTCGTGGTCAAGACCGCCCGCTACGACGACGCACGCGAGCGGATCGAGTTCGCCGAGCTGCAGCTCTTCGCCGGCAAGGGGTTCCTCGTGTCGGTCCGCCACGGCGAGGCCAGCGAGCTGAGGTCCGTGCGTGCCGAGCTCGAGGCCGCCCCACAGCGCCTGGCCCGGGGCCCGATCGCCGTGATGCACGCCGTGCTCGACCGGGTCGTCGACGACTACTCGCCGGTGCTCGACGGTCTCGACAACGACATCATCGAGATCGAGGCCGAGGTCTTCTCCGATGACAGGCACAACCCAGCGGGCCGGATCTACAAGCTCAAGCGCCAGGTCCTCAACATGTACCGGGTGGTCGACCCGCTGCTCGAGCCTGTCGAGCGCCTACACGCAAACCCGCACCCGCTGTGGGACGACGACCTGGGCCACTACTTCCGCGACGTCGACGACCACCTGCGCCGGGCGGCGAGCCGCATAGAGATCCAACGAGACCTGCTCTCGGACGTCTTGCAGGTCAACCTCTCGCACGTCTCGGTGCAGCAGAACGACGACATGCGGCGCATCGCCTCGTGGGCAGCCATGGCCGCGGTGCCCACCCTGCTGGCCGGCGTGTGGGGCATGAACTTCGAGCACATGCCTGAGCTCAACAAGTTCTGGGGCTACCCGCTGGCCCTGGGGCTGATGGCCGTGTGCGTCTACGGCCTCTTCCGCTACCTGCGCAGCCAGAAGTGGATCTAGGCGCCGGCGGCGAGCAGCGCCAGCACCTCGGCGTGCAGGCGCCCGTTCGTGGCGACGCCGCTGCCACCGCCCGATCCGGGCCGGCCGGACAGGTCGGTGAAGGCACCGCCGGCCTCGGACAGGATCACGGGCATGGGCGCGACGTCGTAGACCTCGACCTGAGGGTCGACCATCACGTCGGCCCGGCCGGTGGCGACCATGGCGTAGCCGTACCCGTCGCCCCAGGTCCGCATCTGCGCGCCCGAGCGGCGCACCGCCAGCAGGTGGTCCTCCGGCCAGTGGCTGTAGCCGCTGGTGGTGACGTAAGCGTCGGCCACACGGGCCGTGTCGCTCACCCGGGCGGGCGTGCCGTCGGCGAAGCAGCCGAGGCCCCGGCCGGCGTAGACCACCTGACCGACCGCGGGCAGCCCGATGACGCCGATCGCCGGGCCGTGCTCGTCGTCGAGGGCGAGCAGCGTCGAGTAGAGCGGCACGCCCCGCGTGAACGCCTTCGTGCCGTCGATCGGGTCGACGATCCAGCGACGGCCCGACGTGCCGGCGCTGTCGGGCTCCTCCTCGCCGAGGACGCCGTCGTCGGGGAAGCGCTCGCCGATGCGCTCACGCACCATCCGCTCGGCCGCACGGTCGGCGGCCGTGACGGGCGTGCCGTCGGCCTTGGCGTCCACGACCAGGTCGCGCGCCTGGAACCAGTGCAGCGTGGCGTTGCCGGCATCGCGGACCAGTTCGACGGCGAACTCGACGAGGGACGGGTCGGCGGGCGGCAGGTCGGGGGTGGCGCTCACGCTCCATCGTCTCAGACGCCCCGCCCGGCACCGTCCCGATGCCGGGCGTCCACCGGGGTGCCACAGCGCCTCAGGACCCGGGGGCGAGCACGAAGAACAGGCGTGCCTGGCAGCACGGCTTGCCGGCGACCGTGGCCGTGGCCGCGCCCCACCCGCCCCGCGCCGACAGCTTCTCGAGGTCGACGGCGAGACCGATCTCGTCGCCCGGCCGCACCTGGCGGCGGAACCGGACGCCCTCGACCCCGCCGAACAGCGGCAGGCTGCCGGCGTAGCGCACGTCGGCCAGCAGGGCGATCGCCCCGGCCTGGGCCAGCGCCTCGAGCTGGATGACCCCGGGGAAGATGGGGTTGCCGGGGAAGTGACCGGCCAGGAACGCCTCTTCGCCGGTCACCCGGTAGCGCGCCCGGACCCGCTCGCCGGGCACGAGCTCGTCGACCACGTCGACGAAGCGGAACGGCGGGCGGTGGGGCAGGAGGTCGACCGGGTCGCCGACGCCCGCGGTGCCGGGCAGCGACCCGCTCGCCCCGTTGCCGCTGACCGGGCTCACGGCTGACCGGCGTCGACGCCGGTGATGCCTGCGCCCGCCGCCGCTCCGTCGGCGATCGCCCCCACGTCCGCCGGCCGCTTCGGCGCATCCGTCCCCTCGGCCTGAGCACCGCCGGCCTCCGCCGCGCCGGCACCCGCGGTAGCGGCGGTCGCCGCCTGCGCCGGGCCCTCGTCCACCGACAGGGCGATGGCATGAGCCCCGCCGTCGACGTGGATGATCTCGCCCGTCGTCGCCGGGAACCAGTCCGACAGGAGGGCCACGCACGCCTTCGACACGGCGTCGGAGTCGCGCACGTCCCAGCCGAGCGGCGCCCGCCGGGCCCAGGCGTCCTCCATGGCGGCGAACCCGGGGATCGAGCGGGCGGCGAGCGTGCGCAGCGGGCCGGCGGACACGAGATTGACCCGCACGCCCTGTGGGCCGAGGTCCCGGGCCAGGTAGCGCGCCGTGGCCTCGAGTGCCGCCTTGGCCACGCCCATCCAGTCGTAGGCGGGCCACACCTGGCGGGCGTCGAAGTCCAGGCCGACCACCGACCCGCCCTCGGGCATGAGCGGTGCCACGGTCTGGGCTAGCGTCTTGAGGGAGTACGCCGAGACGTGCAGGGCGGTGGCGACGTCGTCCCAGTCGGCGGCCATCAGACCGCTGTCCTGGCCGAGGCACGTCTCGGGGGCGAACCCGACGGCGTGCAGGGCCCCGTCGACCTTGCCCCACCGGTTGGCCAGCTCGGTGGCGAGGGCCCGGTGGTGCTCGGTGTTCGTGACGTCGAGCTCGACCACATCCGCCGGCAGCGGGAGGGTCCGCGCCACGCGCTCGGTGAGGCGCATGCCCCGCCCGAACGACGTGAGCAGCACTTCGGCGCCCTGCTCCTGGGCCCGGCGGGCCACGCCGGCGGCGATCGAGTCCTTGGTCAGAACGCCGGTGATGACCAGCTTCTTGCCGTCGAGCAGCATGGCCGGGGCCCTCCGATGGTGGGTTCTACAGCGGGATGTTCTCGTGGCGCCGCTGCGGCAGGCGCTCGCGCTTGGCCGCCAGGGCGGCGAGCGCGCCGGCCACGGCGCGGCGGGTGTCAGCGGGCTCGATGACCGCGTCGATGAAGCCGCGCTGGGCGGCGACGGTGGGGGAGAGGTGCACGGCCTCGTACTCGGCCTCGAGCTCGCGCCGCCGCTTGGCCTGGCGCTCCTCGTCGTCGATGGCGAGCAGCTCGCGGCGGTGCAGGATCTCGACCGCACCCTTCGCGCCCATGACCGCCACCTCGGCGGTCGGCCAGGCGAGCGCGCAGTCGTTGCCCATCGACTTGCAGTCCATCACGATGTAGGCGCCGCCGTAGGCCTTGCGCAGCACGACGCACACCCGGGGCACGGTGGCCTCGGCGTAGGCGAACGCGAGCTTGGCGCCGTGGCGGATCATGCCCCGCCACTCCTGGTCGCGACCCGGGCGGAAGCCCGGCGTGTCCACGAGGGTGACGATCGGCAGATTGAAGGCGTCGCAGAAGCGGACGAAGCGCCCGCCCTTCTGCGAGCCCTCGATGTCGAGCGCGCCGGCGAGCTGGCTCGGCTGGTTGGCCAGCACGCCCACGGCGATGCCACCGATCCGGCCCACGCCGGTGGTCACACTCGAGCCGAAGCGGGTGCGCAGCTCGAGGTAGGCGCCGTCGTCGACGATGTCCTCGATGACCCGGCGCACGTCGTAGGACGCCCGCCCGTCGTGCGGCACGGTGACGGCCGCCCGGGTCGTCGGCCGGTCGGCCGGGTCGTCGGCCGCAAGCGTGGTCGGGGCCTCGTGGCTGTTGGGCGGCAGGTGGTCGAGCAGGTCGGCCACGAGCACCAGCGCCACGTCGACGTTCGGCACGACGAGGTCGGCGACGCCGCTGCGGGCGTGGTGCACCCAGGCGCCGCCGAGCGGGTCGGCGTCCAGGTCGTCGGTGCCGGTGAAGCGGGCGGAGGTAGCGGGGGTGTTCACGAACGCGTGCGCCCGCTCGGTCATGACGACGACGTCGGCCAAGCCGAGCACCAGGGCGGCTCCGCCCAGGCATGGCCCGTCCACGACGAGCACCGTGGGGACCAGCCCCGCGGCGCCCGCCAGCGCCCGGGCCACCTGGCCGTGGCCGACGAGGGCCTCGAGCCCGGCCGCCGGGTCGACGCCGATGCCCGTGAGCACGCCCACGACCGGGACGCCCGCCTCGATGCCGGCGGTGATCGTCCGGGTCATGACCTCGGTGTCGGTGGCTGTCGCCGTCCCCCGGAACCACGCCACGGGCCGGTCGGCGTCGAAGCCGGGCAGCACGCCGATGCCGGCTTCGATCGTGCCGGGGTGGCCCGTGGCCACGGGGAGGCGGGGGACGGGCGCAGCCGGCATCAGGCGGGGGCGGGCCCCAGCACGAGCGCGGCGTTGTGACCGCCGAACGCGTATGACGTCGACAGCACGGGCGCCGGGCCGACGGCTCGGGGTTCGCCGGACACGACGTCGATGGGCAGGCTCGTCGAGCGGTGGTTGGCGGTCGGCGGGACCGTTCCACGGGTGGCCGACAGCAGCGCGGCGACCGCCTCGACGGCTCCGGCGGCGCCGATCATGTGGCCGGTGACGCCCTTCCCCGACGTGACGGGCACGGCACCGGGCCCGAATACCTTGGCCATGGCGGCGGCTTCGGCGGCGTCGTTCAGCGGCGTCGAGGTGCCGTGCGCGTTGATCTGGCCGATCTCGCCGGCGGCGAGGCCGGCGTCGGCCAGGGCCATCTCGATGCAGGCGACGGCGCCGGAGCCGTCCTCGGCCGGGGCCGTGATGTGGTGGGCGTCGCAGGTGAGGCCGTAGCCCAGCACCTCGCCGTGGATGGTGGCGCCCCGGGCGACGGCCCGGTCCCACGGCTCGAGCACGACGAACGCCGCGCCCTCGCCCATCACGAACCCGTCGCGCTCGTCGTCGAACGGGCGCGAGGCCGAGGCCGGGTCGGGGTTCTTCGTGAGCGCGCCCATGCGGGTGAACGCCGCCATGCAGACGGGGCTCACCGATGCCTCGGTGCCACCGCAGACGACGACGTCGGCGCTGCCGTCCCGGACGAGCCGGGCGCCCTCGCCGATGCTGTGCGATCCGGTGGCACACGCGGTGGCGATGGCCAGGTTCGGGCCGGTGAAGCCGTGGTGGATGCCGATGAGCGCGGCGGTGGCGTTGGCCATCATCATCGGTACCAGGAAAGGGCTGACCCGCTCCGGGCCCTTGCTGGCGTAGCCGATGACCTGGTCCTCGAGCGTGCGGAGGCCGCCCACGCCGGAGCCGCCGACCACTGCGCAGCGCAGCGGATTGGCGCCGAGCTCGGCTACCGAGGCGGCGTCGGTCAGGGCGTCGCTCGCCGCGGCCACGCCCAGCAGGGCGGCGCGGTCGGTGCGGCGCGGCTCCTTCGGCCCGACGTAAGGGACGGGGTCGAAGTCACGCACCTCGCAGGCGAGGTTCACGCCATGGGCCGAGGCGTCGAAGAGCGTGATCGGGCCGGCGGTCGGCTCGCCGGCGACCAACGTGCGCCACATGTCCTCGACGGTCTGGCCGGCCGGGGTCTTCACCCCGAGGCCCGTGACCGCCACCCGCGGGCGACCGCGGTGGTCGCGGTGGTCGTCGCTCACGCGGGGGCGCCTGCAGCGGACAGGATGAGGTCGACGGCGTCGCCCACCGTGCGGACCTCACTCAGGTCGTCCTCCTCGATCTTCACCTCGAGGCTGTCCTCGAGCTGCATGACGAGCTCGACGAGGTCGAGGCTGTCGGCGTCGAGGTCGTCGGCGAACGACGCCTCCTCGGTGACCTGGTCCGGCTGCACCGAGAGCACCTCGACGGCGGCAGTGCGGAGCGCGGCAAGAGCATCGGAGCGGTTCATCGGGGGTTTCCTTTCAGTTGGTCAGCGGCCCATGCCGAGGCCGCCGTCGACCGGCACGATGGCACCGGTGACGTAGGACGCCTCGTCCGAAGCCAGGAAGGCGACCACGGCCGCCACCTCCTCGGGCGAGCCGAGCCGCCCCACCGCCGTCGCCGCCACCAGCTGGTCGCGGCGGGCGTCGGTCAGGGCGTCGGTCATGGCGGTGGCGACGGGACCCGGCTCGACCACGTTGACGGTGATGTTCCGGGAGGCCACCTCGCGGGCGACGGACCGGCTGAGGCCGACCAGGCCCGCCTTGGCGGCGGCGTAGTTCGCCTGGCCCGGGGAGCCGGTGGCGGCCACTATCGACGACACGTTGACGATGCGGCCGAAGCGTGCCCGCACCATCGGGCGCAGGGCGCGGCGCGTCGTGTGGAACGGGCCGGAGAGGTCGGTGTCGAGGGTGTGATGCCAGTCGTCATCGCTGAGCTGGACGGTGAGCTTGTCGCGGTTGGCGCCGGCCGCGTTGACGAGGATCTCCACGGGCCCGAACGCCTCCTCGACCGTGGCGAAGGCCCGGTCGACCGACTCGACGTCGCGCACGTCGACGTGGACGGCGATCGCCTCGCCGCCCGCCTGGGCGACGGCGTCGCGCACCTTGTCCGCGGCACCGGCCGAGGCCCCGTAGCCGACGGCCACGCGATGGCCGGCCGCGGCCAGGCGGTGCGCCACGGCCGAGCCGATGCCGCCGGAGGCCCCGGTGACGAGTGCGGTGCGCATGGTCATGCTGCATCTTCGCGGCTGGCGCGGGCACCGGTGGAGTCGGCGCCGTCCGTGGCGCCTGCGCCCGGTTCGGCGGTCGCCGGCGTCGCAGCCTCGGCCGCACCCCAGCGCCACAGCGCGGTGCCGATCGACATGCCCGCGCCGAAGCCGCACATCAGCAGCAGGTCCCCTCCGGCGATGCGGCCGGCGTCGGCCGCCTCGACCAGCGACAGCGGGATCGACGCCGCCGAGGTGTTGCCGTAGCGGTCGATCGTGCTCAGCGTGCGCTCGGCGGGGATGCCGAGGCGGGGGAGGACGGCCTCGACGATGCGCGCGTTCGCCTGGTGGGGAACGAACAGCGCGACATCGTCGGGACCGCACCTGGCGCGGTCCAGCGTCCGCTGGACCGACTGGGTGATGCCGCGGACGGCCCGGCGGAACACCTCGCGCCCATCCATCCGCAGGTAGTGCGCCCCGGCGGCGACGGTCTCGGCCGTGGCCGGCCGGGCGCTGCCACCCGCGTCGACCACGAGCAGGTCGAGGCCGGCCGGGTCGTGGAACAGGTCGGCGGCGACGAGCCCGGGCACGATCCCCGCGCCGGGGATGCCGCCGGTGGTCGGGTCGTCGGGGGCGGGCGGCGCCACGGTCAGCACGAGGGCGGCGGCGCCGTCGCCGAACAGGATCGCCGTCGAGCGGTCCTCGGGCTCGATGACGCTGGTCATCGTGTCGGCCCCGACCAGCAGGGCGGTCGATCCGGCACCGGCGCCGAGCAGTCCGGCCGTCGTGGCCAGGGCATGGACGAAGCCGCTGCAGGCGGCGTTGACGTCGAAGCCCCCGGCCGTCGTGCCGAGCGCGGCGGCGACGATGGCGGCCGTCGAGGGAATCGGCTTTTCGGGGGTGGAGGTCGCCACAACCACGAGGTCGACGTCGGCGGCACGGAGCCCGGCCCGCTCGAGGGCCGCCCGCGACGCCTGCACGGCGAGCGGGCCGGTGGTCTCGCCGGGCCCGGCCACACGGCGCTCGCGGATGCCGGTGCGCTCGACGATCCACTTGTCGCTCGTGTCGAGGCGGCCGACGAGGTCGTGGTTCGTGACCCGCCAGGCCGGCAGGGCCGAGCCCCACCCGGCGACGACGATGCCCCCCGATGCCCGGGCTGGGAGCGGGATCATGTGACGATCCGTACCCAGGCGAGGGGTTGCGACGAGCGCACCCGCTCCCCCGGGTGGGCCAGGAGCCCCAT
Source organism: Acidimicrobiales bacterium (assembly GCA_035296625.1). Classification (GTDB taxonomy): domain Bacteria; phylum Actinomycetota; class Acidimicrobiia; order Acidimicrobiales; family VFJN01; genus DATCLS01. The sequence continues at coordinate 24,794 of DATHAO010000070.1, forward strand.
GAGGAAGCCGGTGTGCGGGCTCGTGACCGGGACGGTGTCGCCGGTGACCTCGATGGTGCCGAGCACCTGGCCGGCCTCGACGATCTCTCCCTCGCCGGTCACGACCTCGGGCGGCGCCGAGCGGAACACCCCGGCGGTCGGCGCGGCGATCAGCCGCTCCGGGACGTGCAGGTCCTCGGCGTGGATGGCCGTGACCCGGGCATCGCCCGCCTGCTCGTCGAACGACTGCTCGATCGTCTCGTCGAACGTCATGGGCCCACCTCCGAGAGAGTGCCGGCAGCCCCCAGCTGAACCAGCTCGGCGGGTTGTGCGATCGTGTTGACCGTTACCTGAGGGACGGTGCGCTTGGCGAGACCAGCCAGCACCCTTCCCGGCCCGATCTCCAAGAAGGTGTCGGCGCCAGCGGCTGCGAGGCGTTCCTGAGACAACCGCCACTGCACTGGTTCCATCAGATGACGACAGAGCCGATCAGGCCATCCCGATGAGTCGGCATGCAAGACGGCGTCGGTGTTGCCCATGATCGGCGCCGTGGGCTCGTGGAAGCGCATGGTCTCGACGAGGGGTCGCAGCCCCTCGGCGGCGTCCGCCAGCAGGGGGGTGTGGAAGGCGTGGCCGACTGCGAGCACCTTCAGGCGGCGTATCCCGACGTCGCCCGCCACGTCGACCGCCCGCTCGACGGCGCCGGCCGTGCCGGCCACCACCACCTGGCCCGGAGCGTTGTCGTTGGCCACCCACAGGTCCTCGATGGCGTCGCACAGGCGTTCGGCGGCCTCGAGATCGGCACCGGCCAGGGCGGCCATGCGCCCGGGGTTGGCGTCGGCCGACTCCTGCGAGAGGTCGGCGCGCCGGGCGGCGAGGCGGAAGCCGTCGGGCCGGTCGACCGTCCCCGAGGCGACCAGGGCGGTGATCTGGCCGAGCGAGTGGCCGGCGAAGGCGACCGGGGCCCCGGGCAGCCGGGGGGCGACCGCCTCCCACGCCACGAGCGACGTGAGGAACACGGCGAGCTGGCTCGACCGGGTCGTGGCCAGCTCGGCGGCGTCCGCGTCGAGCAGCAGGTGGGCGAGCGGGCGGTCGAGGACCGCCTCGGCCTCGGTCACCACGGACCACGCGGGGTCGCGCCGCCACGGCTCCCCGGCACCGGACGCGGCAGCGCCTTGGCCAGGGAACATCACGGCATGGGGCACGGGCAGGCCTCCGGAGGGGTGCGGCGGGGGGTGTGCGGTCGTCGTCGCTCGGGGGAGAGCGAGAGGTTCTGACCGGCGCGTCCACCAATGGTTACACACCGAGGCTGAAATCTTCTAGAAAGACGTCGAAGAAAAAAGTGTCGTTCGGTAACGTCCAGGAGATCCACCGCCATGACGAGAACGCGACCGCCATGACGGCTGAGGGAGCGCCCGAGGGCGTCGAGCTGGGCTACCGGGCCGAGGAGCTGGCCGCGGAGGTCGGCATCAGCGTGCAGGTGCTGCGCGCGTACCAGTCGAAGGGGCTCGTCCCGCCGCCGCGCCACGTGGGCCGGGTCGCCTGGTACGGGCCGCTGCACCGCGAGCGGCTCGACCACATCCGGCGCCTCAAGGAGCGCGGCTACTCGCTCCGGATGATCGCCGAGTCCCTCGACGACGCCGCCCCGGGGGCGGTGGCCGGCGACGAGCGGGCGGTGCTACGGCTCGTCGACGTGGCCGAGCGCAGCGGCGTGCCGGTCGAGGTCCTACGCGCCCTCGAGGCCACGGGCCTGCTGCGGCCCCACCCGGTGGCGGCCACCCGGCCCGGCGGGTCCGGCGCCCGGTTCAGCGAGGCCGACGTCCGCTTCGTCCGCCACGTGCTGGCGCTGCTCGGCGTGGGCCTGTCGCTCGACGACCTCATGCGCATCGCCCGGCCGTTGCTCGAGACGACCGACGCGCTCGGCCGCGACGTGGTCACGGCCTGGTCAGAGCTCGTGGGACGCCGGCTCCGGCGCGCGGACCGGGCCGACGGCGCCGACCGCGTGGCCGTGTCGCTGCGCACGCTCGCCGGCATCATCGGCCAGCTCGTCGCCTACCACGTCGAGCGTGCGGTCCTCGACGCGGCCCGCGCCGACATCGACACCCACGGCTCGGCCGCCGAGGCCGACGCCCTCACCCGCGCCCTCACCGCCGTCCGTGAGCTGGCCGATCCGCCCGACTGAGGCGGTCGGCGGCGGTTTTCGTTCGGCGACGCCGCGGTCCGGCGGTCCGGTCGTGGAGCCGCCGGGTCACATGCCGCCGGAGTCCGTGGTGCCCGTGTCGCCGGTGCCGGCGTCGACGCCGCCCGCGCCGGTCGTGTCGGTCGTCCTGTCGGCGTCGGTGGTGGTGCCCGTCGTCGCCGTGTTCGGCGCGGAGTCGGTCGAGTCCGCGGCGGCCGTCGTCGCCGTCGTGTCGGCCGTGTCCTCGGTCTGGACGTCGCCGGTCTGGGGGATCGAGTCGTCGTCGTCGCCGCACGCCGTCGCCACGAGGATCAGTCCGGCGGCCACCGCGGCCAGGATGGGGGAACGTCGCACGACATCTCCTGCACTCGGGAAAGCGGCCGCACGGTACCCGCCGCCGCTCGGGCGGGACCAACCGCGACTTGTTGCAGTCAATGTGCAAGCGGCAGCCTTGTCCCACCGGACACGAGGGGGACCAGCCCATGGGGATCGACCAACAGGCGGCCGCGGTCGGCGGCACGGTGGCGCCCGGCTTCGAGGGCGTGCGAGACGCGTTCGCGCGCAACTTCGTCGAGCACGGCGAGGTCGGGGCGGCCTGCGCGCTCTACGTCGACGGGCGGCCCGTCGTCGACCTGTGGGGCGGCGTGGCCGACGCCGCGACCGGCGCCCCGTACCTCGCGGACACGCTCCAGCTCGTCTTCTCCTCCACCAAGGGCCTCACGGCCATCTGCGCCAATCTGCTCGCCGAGCGGGGCGAGCTCGACGTCGACGCCCCCGTCGCCGAGTACTGGCCCGAGTTCGCCCAGGCCGGCAAGGAGGACGTGCCGGTCCGATGGCTGCTCTGTCACAAGGGCGGCCTGCCCTACGTCGTCACACCGACCGGCCTCGACGACGCCCTGGCCTGGGACCCGGTGGTCGATGCGCTCGCCGGCCAGACGCCCGAGTGGGAGCCGGGCACGGCGCACGGCTACCACGCCGTCACGTACGGCTGGCTCGTCGGCGAGGTGATCCGCCGGGTGTCCGGGCGCCGCGTCGGCACGTTCTTCGGCGACGAGATAGCGGGGCCGCTCGGGCTCGAGGCGTGGATCGGCCTGCCCGACGAGCTGCAGTCCCGGGTGGCGCCGCTCACCACACGGGCCCTCGGCCCCGGCGCCGGCCGGGACGACGGCGCCGGCATGGAGGTCGAGGAGCCCCAGACGCTCACCGAGTTCATCGAGGAGTTCCTCGGCCCCGATTCGCTGCTCGCCAAGGCACTGGGCGGGACGATCGACCCGGTCACCGGCGAGGGCGTGTTCACCGGCGACGGGGTCTTCAACCGGCCCGAGGTGCGCGCCGCCGAGCTGCCGGCCGCCAACGGCGTGGCCACGGCCCGGTCGCTGGCCAAGCTCTACGCGGCCACGATCGGCGGCGTGGAGGGCGGTCCCTCGACGCCGCTGCTGAGCCCGGACCAGGTGGCCGCCGCGTCCACGACCCAGACCGAGGGCGCGGACCGCGTGCTGATGTTCCCGACCACGTTCGGCCTCGGGTTCATGACGTCGTCGCCGTTCTCGCCCTACGGCGGACCGAAGGGATTCGGCCACGCCGGGGCGGGCGGATCGGTGGCCTTCGCCGACCCCGAGGCCGGCGTCGGGTTCGCCTACGTGATGAACCGGATGATGGCGAACCTCACCGGCGACCCGCGCAGTCAGGGCCTGGTCAACGCGGCCTACGAGGCCCTCGGCATCACGCCGACGTTCGCCTGAGCCCGGCGTGGCGGCGGGCGCCGGCGACGAGCCGGTCGAGGTGGTCGACGAGGTCGGCACCGTGCTGCAGGTCGTGAGCCGCGCCGAGATGCGGGCCCGCAACCTGCGGCACCGCTCCACCTACGTGGTGGTCACCACCTCGGCCGGGGAGGTCGTGACCCACCGGCGCGCCGACGACAAGGACGTGTGGCCGGGGCGCTGGGACCTGGCCTTCGGCGGCGTGGCCGGTGTCGGGGAGCCGTGGCGCACCGCGGCCCGGCGCGAGCTGGCCGAGGAGGCCGGCGTCGAGGTCGACGAAGCGCTGCTCGTCGAGGTCGGGGCGGGGGCGTATGCGGATGGGGAGGTGCGGCTGGCGGGGCGGGTCTACGCCCTCGAGCACGACGGCCCCTACACCTGCCCCGACGGCGAGGTCACCGAGCTGGTCCTCGTGCCCGGGGCGGCGCTGGGGGACTGGCTCGACACCCACGACATCTGCCCCGACACCCTGGCCCTCGTCGTGCCCTACCTCCTCGGGCGCTGATCGGCCGGCCGCGGGCCGCGGGCCGCGGGCCGCCGAGCCATGTCGTTCCGGGGCCGCGGCGCGGGTCGCCAGACCCCGGCGACCCCCGACGCGGGCGTCGGGGTCGACCCGCACATCCCTCGACCTGGGTAGTTGCGGGTTCACCCCGATGCCGCCGGCGGAAACCGACCGTACGGTGACCGTCGCGGTGGTCGAGGACCCCACGGCGGACCTGGCAGGCGGGCGAGCGGCGGAGTGCGGAGGCCGCGGCGGAGGCCATCCGCACGGCCATCCGTCACAGCTCGGGGTCCCACCGTGGGGCCTCGACCACCGCGACCAGCACGACCCGGGCGGACCGCCCCACCCGCCCGCGGTCGTGCCGCCGCGTCCCGGGCCCGTGGGTTCTCGTGGCCGTGGCCGGCCGGGTGCAGCGCATCGCCGCACGTCCCACGGCCTAGCCTGGAAACTTCCATGTCAGGTCCTGCAGAGCTCGCCGCGCGCCGGCGCACCTTCGCCATCATCAGCCATCCGGACGCCGGGAAGACGACGCTGACCGAGAAGTTCCTGCTCTACGGCGGCGCCGTGCAGGAGGCCGGTCAGGTCAAGGCCCGCGGCGAGCGCCGTCGCGTCCGGTCCGACTGGATGGAGCTCGAGCAGAAGCGCGGCATCTCGATCACGTCCGCGGTGCTCCAGTTCCCCTACCGCGACGACGTCGTGAACCTGCTCGACACGCCCGGCCACCGCGACTTCTCCGAGGACACCTACCGGGTGCTGGCCGCCGTCGACGCCGCGGTCATGGTGCTCGACTCGGCCCGTGGCATCGAGGCGCAGACCCTCAAGCTGTTCGAGGTGTGCCGGGCGCGCAACGTGCCGCTGCTCACGTTCCTCAACAAGTGGGACCGGCCCGGCCGCGACGGCCTCGAGCTGCTCGACGAGATCGAGACGCGGCTCGACCTGCAGCCCGTGCCGGTGACGTGGCCCGTGGGCATCGCCGGCGACTTCCGCGGCCTCATCGATCGCCGCACCGGCGACTTCATCCGCTACGGGCGCACGGCACACGGCGCCGCGGAGGCCACCGCCGAGCTCGTCCGCGCGGAGCGAGCCGCCGAGGAGGAGGGCGACGCCTGGAAGATCGCCGCTGACGAGGTGGCGCTGCTCGGCGAGCTCGCCGGCGACGTCGACGGCGAGCTGTTCCTGGCGGGCGAGCAGACGCCCGTGTTCGTGGGCTCGGCGCTCACGAACTTCGGCGTCGGCACGCTGCTCGACGGCATCGTCTCGCTCGCCCCGCCGCCCACGCCGCGGCCCGACGTCGACGGGACCCCGCGCCCGCTCGACGACCCGTTCTCGGGCCTGGTGTTCAAGGTGCAGGCCAACATGGACCCGTCCCACCGCGATCGGGTGGCCTTCGTGCGGGTGTGCTCGGGCCGCTTCGAGCGCGGCATGGTCGTGACGCACCAGCCGACCGGCAAGCCGTTCGCCACGAAGTACGCCCACTCGGTGTTCGGCCAGGAGCGTGGCACGGTCGACGAGGCGTTCCCCGGCGACATCGTGGCGCTCGTCAACGCCACCGACGTTCGCGTGGGCGACACCCTCTACGCCGACAAGGCGGTCGAGTTCCCGCGGCTGCCCGAGTTCGCCCCCGAGCACTTCACCGTCGCCCGGGCGAAGGACACCGGCCGGTTCAAGCAGTTCCGCAAGGGCATCGCCCAGCTCGACGAGGAGGGCGTGGTCCAGGTGCTGCGCGACCCCGACACGGGCGACCAGGCGCCCGTGCTCGCCGCCGTGGGACCGATGCAGCTCGAGGTGGCGATGTGGCGCCTCGAGCACGAGTTCGGGGCGCCCACCGAGCTGTCGCCGACCCGTTACACCATCGCGCGCAAGACCGACGAGGCATCCGAGGACGCGCTGCGCGCCCTGCCCGGCGTGGGCGTGCTCGGCCGGGCCGACGGCACGCTGTACGCGCTGTTCGAGAGCCCCTACTGGCTGGCGCGGGTCGAGGCCGAGCACGCGGACCTGACCCTGGAGCGGCTCGTCGCCGAGGGAACGGTCGGCTGAGCCGGCGGCCTCCGGCCGTCTTGATGTCGTTGCCTGCGTGCCCGGGTCGCCTTGCCGTGGCCGTCGCCGTCGTGGGTCGGCCCGGCCCCCGGTCAGCAGGTCGTGCCCTCGGGCGGGGGCTCGAGGTCGACGATGTAGGTGGCGACGGCGTCGTCGATGCAGGACACGCCGCTGGCCACGACCCCGTGGCCCTCGCCCTCGTAGGTCAGCAGCACGCCGTCGTCGAGGCGCTCGGCCGTCCGCTGGGCGGCGGCATACGGCGTGGCCGGGTCGTTCGTCGTGCCGACGACCAGGATCGGCGGGGTGCCCGTCGCGGTGACCTCGTCGAGCGGCTCACCCTCGGCTGGCCAGATGGGGCAGCGGACGTAGTCGTTGACCAGTGACTCGCCGAAGTGCGGGGCCTGCTCCCCCACGTCGCGGCCGTCGGCCAGCAGCTCCTCGGTGCTGTCGGGCCACGTGAAGTCGATGCAGTTGACGGCGAAGTAGACGTCGAACGTGCCGGTGCTCAGGTAGTCGTCCGTGAGCGCCACCATGGTCGTCCCGTCGCCGTCGAGGGCATCGGCCGTGGCGCGGGCGAGGTCCGGCCACAGCGACTCGCTGTAGAGGGCGTCGGCCATGCCGAGGACGAGGTCGCCCGGGCCGAGGTCGCGGGGTGACGCGGGGATCTCTTCCTCCTCGACCGCGGCCATCAGCTGGTCGACCGCCCCCTCCGCGTCCGGAGCGATCGCGCACGACTCGTCGTCGTTGCAGTCGGCCACGAACGCGTCGAGCGCGCTCTCGAAGCCGAGCGCCTGGTCGGTCGCGTTCTCGATGCCGCTCGGGCCGAGCTCGAGCACGCCGTCGATCACCATCGAGCGGACCCGCTCGGGGAACAGCTCGGCGTACTCCTGGGCGATGGCCGTGCCGTAGCTGTACATGAGGAAGTTGGCCTGCTCGTCGCCCATCGCGGCGCGCACGGCGTCGTGATCCCGGGCCACGTCCTGGGTGCCGAGGTGCGGAAGCAGGTCGCCGGCGGCTGCATCGCAGCCGTCGACGTAGTCCTGGCTGACGTCGAGCAACGTCTCCTCGTCGTCGGGCGAGTCGATCGAGTAGTCGACGCTGTAGAGGTCGACGAAGTCGCCGCCGCAGTCGATGGCGCTCGGTCCGAGGCCGCGGGGGTCGACGCCCACGATGTCGAAATGCTCCGTGACTTCAGGGGGCAGCGACGCGGCCAGGCCGACCGCGTAGTCGGAGGCCGCGACGCCGGGCCCGCCGGGGTTCACGAACAGGGCCCCGATGCGGTCGCCGCCGGCGGGCACGCGGGCGATGCCGAGGGTGAGCGTGTCGACGTCCGGGTCGTCGTAGTCCACCGGCACGTCGAGCTCTGCGCACTCATTGCCGCCGCCGCAGTCGGTCCAGGCGAGCGTGCCGGTGTCCGGGGCGTCCGTGTCGGCGCCGTCGTCCGTCGTCGTGGCGCCGGGGCCGGCGGCGGCGGGGGGACCGGCTGCGGCGACCGGGTCCTCCTCGGCCTCGGTGGCACAGGCCACCGTCCCCACGCCGAGCGCCACGAGGGCGAGCGCGGCGACGGCGCGACGGCCGCGTCGGCCGCGTCGGCCGCGTCGGCCGCCTCGGCCGTGCTGACCGGGGTGGGGCTGCCGGCCGAGATGCGCGTGGTCGTCATGGTCGGCGTCGCGCCGCTCGGGCTGCGACGTTCCCTGTCCCGGATCGGTTGCCCACCAACGGACCTCGGACACGGAAGTCGATCGGCGGGGCGGGCGCCGAGGAGGTCGCGTGCGGCGATCATGGGGCTGGCCGGGCTGCGAGGGCCAGCCGTCGGCGGCGGTCACCCGTCAGGCCGGTGGGTCAGCAGCCACTCGCGGGGCGGCATCCCCGACGCGTGGATCTGGGCGGAGACGTCCCGACCGACGTAGCGAAAATGCCACGGTTCGTAGTCGTAGCACGTCTTCTCGCGGACGCCGGCCGGGTAGCTCTGCACGAAGCCGAACTCGTGGGCGTGGGCGGCGATCCACTGGCCGGCGGGCGTGGTGCCGAAGGCCTCGGTCAGCTCGGTCGAGGGCGGGTCGAGCACGTCGATCGTGGTGCCGAGCTGATGCTCGCTGTGACCGGCCCGGCCCGTGTGCGCCGTGGCCTCCAGGCCGAGCGCGGCGACCCGGTGGGCGAACAGGTTCTCCTGGTAGGCGTAGCTGCGGTAGCCCGAGACGACCGCCAAGGGTGTGCCGGCGGCCTCGGCGGCGGCCCGCAGCCCGCTCAGGTCGGGGATCACGAACTCGCGCACGGTGTCGTCGCTGGAACCGAAGCCGGCGTCGCTGACGGGTACCAGGTCCGCCGGTGCGTAGTCGGCCGGCAGGCGCATCGCCGTGTCGATCACGATCGTGTCCCACTCGGTGGCCGGGTCCTGGGTGACGGGTTCGTCGAGGTACTCGCAGGGGGGCAATGGTGCGAGCGTGGTCGTCGGCGACTGCAGGGGGGCCCGGGTGGACGTGGTGGTCGACGTGCTGGCCGTGGTCACCAGCGCGCCGTCCGACAGCTCGATCGAGGGCCCGAACGTCCCCGTCGCCGACGTCTGGGTCGAGTCCCAGGTGAGAGCGAGGCCGGCACCCGCGGCGAGGACGAGAACGATCGTGGCCACACCAACGATCCACGCCTTCACGAACCGGCCCTCACGGCGGGGCAACATAGGGCGTGCGGCAGGCCCGGTCGCATCGCCCGTGATCTTCCCAGCTCAGCCGCCGTATCACCCATCGTCTGCGCTCCCTATTTGAGGGTCCCCGCTGGCGCGCCGCGACGACGCCGGGCGCCCCTCCGGGGACGACGCTCGGCGCGCTCGAGCACCCGCCGTGCGGCCGACGCTCGCGTCGACGACCGGCCGGTGTCCGTGGCGGGGGCAGCACCGTTGACCTGGGCCGTAGCCGGGGGCTGCAGATGGGCCTTGACCTTCATGTCGACTCGAACCCGTAGGTTCACGGCCATGAGCACGACGTGCCAGATCGCCGTGGTCGCCGACCCAGGTCCAGGAGCGGCTAGGGGCGACCGTGCACGCGACGATCGCCGCCCTGCCGCGCCAGGTCGCCGAGATCGCGCTGCTGTCACGGCGCTCTTCGGTGCGTCCGCATGAGCGCCGAAGTGGACCGGGCCGCGCGCGTGATGCCCGGCGGCGAGCCCATCAGCCCGGTCAAGACCGGAGCGGGGGCCCTCGGCGTCGGCGCCGCCGCCTGCCTCGCATGCTGCGCCGGGCCGATCCTCGGCGCCCTGAGCGCCATCGGCATCGCGTCCGCCGCCGGCTATCTCATCGCCGGCTCGGTCGCCGTCCTGGTGGGCATCGTGGCCGCCGTCCTTGTGGTCCTGCGGCGCCGCCGCCGGCACGACGCCTGCGCGACGCAGGCCGGCACGGTCGCCCTCGTTGCCACGCCGAGGCTCGAGACCCGCACCGGGCGGGGGCCCACCGACCATGCGGGCGCGACGGGGACCCCGCCGTGAGGGAGACGGTCTCACCCGAACCGGGTCCACCGGCCGCCGGGGCGCCAGCCCGGACACTCGCCGCTGGTCTCCTCCTCGTGACCGCAGCGCTGTTCGTGATCGGCGTCACCGCCGAGGGCGACGACCACGACGAGCCCGGCGAGGCCGCCGAGTCGGTCGGCGCCCACGGCGAGAACGCTGCGTCGGAGGCGGCCGAGCCACGCAGCGACGACCACGACGAGTCAGCGGAGCGCGCCGAGGGAACCGGCGGGGACAGCGGGTCCAGCGAGGCCGGCGAGGCCGGCGAGGAAGGTGAAGGAGAGATCCTCGGTGTCGACGTGGAGAGTCCGATCGTCGTTGCCGGAGCCGTCGCCGTCTCGCTCGCGCTCGCCGGTGCGCTGTGGCTGCGTGGCCGACGCGGGATCGCTGTCGCGGTCGTGGCCTTCGGGCTGGTCTTCGCCGTGTTCGACGCGGTCGAGGCCGAGCACCAGCTGGACAAGTCGCGCACCGGGCTCGCCGTGCTCGCCGTCGCCATCGCCGCCGGTCATCTCGGAGCCGCGGCCGCGGCGGCCGCGGCGGCAGTCACAGCGAGGAAGGCAGTGCCGTGACGGATCGCAGAGCTCGTCGCCGGCTGGTCGGCGAGGCAGTGCGGTGACCGACCCGAGAGAGCTCGTCCGCCGGCTCGTCGCCGAGGCGATGAACGGCAGAGACCTCGACGTCCTCGACGACCTCTGCGGCGACCAACTCGCACCCAAGCTGGGCCGAGCGTTCGATCAGTTCCGCACGGCGTTCCCCGACTGGCACCAGGAGATCGTCGAGCTGATCGCCGGCGACGACGGTGGCGCCGTCGTCGCCCGCTTTCGCTGCACCGGCACCCACCTCGGCGACTGGCAAGGCCTGGCTGCCACCGGCCGCTCGATGAGCGTCGACGAGGTGCACATCTTCCACATTGCCGACGGGCGACTCGCGCAGCTCTGGGCCCTCGAGGACACATGGACCCGCATGCGCCAGCTCGTCGGCGATGACGCCACCCTCGGCGACCTCGGCTCGCTCAGCTGAGTTCGACCTGGCGCGCTCGACCAGCGGCTGCAGCAGCGCCGGCGCCAAGGCTCCGCAGGTTCGAGCGTCGCGAGCGTCGAGGATCCCTTGAGAGCCCCCGCTGGGTGCTGCTCGCCGTCATGGCCCTTTCCGATACGCGCCGCTCCTCGGCGTCCCAGGGCGCGCGGTCGGCCGTCCGGGCGCTTGTCAACAGCCGCTGCCCGATCGCCGGAGAGACCGCCGGGACCCACCGGCAGGAGCTGACTCGATGACGGTTCCTGTCGCCAGATCTTGAGCCTTGACGTCGAGCGCGCCGCCATCAGGTCGAGGGCTGCTCGAAGATGCTCGCGAGTCACGGTGGCCTAGGTCGTTCGGTAGGGGCGTCGTTGGGCGAAGTGCCACCGGTGGCCGTCCAGGTCGAGCACTTCGTATCGGCGGTCGCCCCACAGCATGTCTTCGGGTTCGTGTTGCACGCGGGCGCCTTCGACGGCGGCGCGGCGGTGGTGGGCATCGACATCGTCGACGTAGACGTTCACCATCGCCGTGGGGGCTCCTGTATCGGCGGGGCTGGCCAGACCGTGGTGGTCGGGACCGGCACGACCGATCATGATCAGGCCGTTGCCGAGCTCGAGCCAGGCGAGCATGCCGGTTGGGTGCTCCATGCGAGCTTCGCGCCGTTCGACGAGCCCGAACGCTCGAACCAGGAACTCGAGGGCGGCGTGTTCGTCGCGATAGGCGAGCCGCGGATAGATCGACGGCGTAGGGACGGACGCGCTCGGCGGTGATCCGGTGATGTCGGTAAGCAGGCGTCGGCGCCCCGACGAGAGCACGTCCAGGTCGGGAGGGTCGTCCGGCAGGATCTCGTCGGGACGGAGACGTCGGAGGGGGTCGAGGTCATCGCTCATCGAGCAGGTCCTCCGTGTCGTGATCGTCTGTGCCGGCCGTGATCGACCCAGGATCGTGGATGCCGGCAGCGCGAGCGGCGCGAAGCCGGCGACGGGCCCGGTTCAGTCTCGACCGCACGGTGCCCGCGGGGACGTCGAGCGCAGCTGCGATGTCGTCGTAGCTGAGCTCTTCCCACGCGAAGCGCATGAGCGTGTCTCGTTCGGCGTCGGGAAGCTGATCGACCGCATTGACGACCGTCGCCCACGACTCGCCGGCGTCCGCGACTTCGGCCGCGCGATCATCGACGGCGTCCTCTGCGCCTTCGACCCGCCTCGACGCGAGCGACGCCATCGCCCTGAGCCGGCGTGCCTCGCTTCGGCGGTGCCGAGCGATGAGGTTCGTCGCGATGCCGTAGAGCCACGGACGAGCGGACGCTCGCCCGAGGTCGAAGGTCTCGCGACGCTCGAACGCGACGCGGAACACCTCCCCCAGGAGGCTCTCCGCCTCCGCGGGCTCGACCCGCCTCGCAAGGAAGCGGTGGATACTCGCGGCATGGCGGTCGAATATGGCCGCGAACGCGGCGGGATCGGTCACCGAGCAGGCGATCGCCGCCGCGTCCGAGACGGTCATCGCAGAGATGTTCGCCGCTCGGTCGACCCAGGTTCGCGAACCGATGAGGCGCCAACGGCGAACAACGTCCAGCGGGCGAGCACAGCCCACGACAGGAGACGGCACGTGAGCACGACCCACGAGATCGAACCAGGCCAGCGGATCGACCTGTCCTGCAACGTCGTCGGCCTCGACCGCTCCGATCGGCGAGCCCGGCTCGTCGAGCAGCACAACGGCCGCCCACCCCAGCGAATCGATGGCTTCACCGTCGGGGCGCCGATGCTCACCGGCGACGCGCCCCACGGAGGCGAGGTCCACCCCGACGGCGACGAACTCCTGTACCTGGTCTCGGGGGCGATCACCGTTCGGCTCGAGCTGCCTGGAGGCGATCGAACCGTCGACGTGGCCGCAGGTGAGGCGCTCGTCGTCCCGAAGGGCACGTGGCATCGCATCAACCTGCGAGAACCCGGAAGACTCATCCACATCACCCCCGGACCGAACGGCGATCACCGGCCGCTCGACCGACCCTCGGCGCAATGACGGTGGTCCACGTGGCCGACAAATCGACCGCTCTCTGCATGCTTGCGAAGCCTCAAATCGCGTGGCGCGCAAAGGTAGATGATCACGGCACTAGCCTTGGCGGCCGAGCGAAGGAGCGACGATGACCGACAGCGGCAGCACCGCCGGTCGAGGTCCGGTGGTGCTGGGACCAGGCGAGGGTCGGGCGTATCCGATGGGTCGCATCTCGGCGGTCTTCAAGGCCGACGGTGCGGAGACCGGACAACGGTATTCGATCTCGGAGTGGTGGCTCGACCCGCACACGAAGGGGCCCGGCGCGCACTCGCATCCGGAGGACGACGTGTTCTACGTCCTCGCCGGCACCATGAGCGTGCTGGTCGGCACCGAATGGATCGAGGCGAGCACCGGGTCGTTCGTCCTGGTGCCGGGCAACGTGACCCATGGCTTCGAGAACCGCGGCTCGGAGCGTGCCGGGGTGCTCAACGTCTCGGCCCCCGGCAACTTCGAGCAACGCATGCCGGGCATCGCGCAGTGGTTCGCCGAGCGTCCTCCCGGCGACACGCGACGCCTACGCGTGCCCTAGTCAGACCTCGGGCCGCGCGCCGATCGGTCGGGCAGGAGAGGGGCTACTGGTCGGACTGGGGGACGTGCGACTTGGCGTCCTCGTAACCGGCGTCGCCCGGCGCCGCGGCCGGCGCGTAGACGAGGTTCAGGACACCTGTCTGGAACGCCTGGGAAGAGATCAGCTTGAGAGGGATCGGCGGCTGCCCCTGGTCGAACAGCCGGAAGCCGGTCCGGGCGGCGATCGGGTGCACCATCAGGTGCACCCGATCCACAAGCCCGGCGTTCAGCAACTGGCGGACGAGCGAGATCGAGCCGGGTATGACGATGCCGGCGTCCCCCGGCTCGTTCTTCAAGGCGGTGACGCCCTCGACGAGGTCGCCCCGCAGCTGCTCGGAGTTCCGCCAGGTGAACTCGAGCTCCTTGTTCGACACCACGACCTTCCGCATGTCGCCCAGCTGCTTGGCGAACGCGGCGTCCTCTTCGCCCGCCTTCTCCCGGTCCGGCCAGGCCCCAGCAAAGCTGTCGTAGGTCACACGCCCCAGCAGGACTGTGTCGGCCGGTTTGTAGGCGCCCATCGCGGCGTCACCCAGCTCCTCGTTGAAGTACGGGAAGTGCCACATCCCCATCTCTTCTTCTCCCCCGACGACGCCGTCGAGAGCGATGAACAGGGTCGCGGTGATCGTCCTCATGATGCTCCTCCCAGGTGGGCGGTCGAACTCTGGGTCGCTAGGTAGACGACGCGAACCGGATCAACTGATCGGCCGTGTGCACAACACCGGTTGACCAGGGAACACGCAACAGGGCGGCGGCCGCCAGGACCCCGACGCTGATCCTCGCGTCCGCGGGCTTGCTGGGCCTCCCAGGTCGGCCGCTGGTCTGCGCACGGTGGCGATCCCGGCCAGCCTCGTCCCCGATCTTTGGGGCCAACTCCCTGGCGGCCGGTGGCGCAGGAATTCGAGCGCTACGAGGCGCGCTGGTCCCGCCGGCGGACCAGCTCCTCCACGGCACGAGGACGACGGCCGACCGACCGACGTGCTGCTGAAGCCTCAGCATGCCTCGAGATGCTGCTCGAGGCGGGCCGTACAGGGATGTGTGGAGATCGTCGACAAGCAGCTGTTCGTGCTCCTCGACGGCGGCGGCCAGGTGCGTCACTTGACGGTGATTGTCCAAGAACCGACGGCCTGGATCTCAAAGATCTGAGGTCCTCCGCTGATTTGGCGTGAGCCGGCGTACGGCTGGGATGTGCTGACGAGGCGGTCTGTTCCATGGGTGCCGAAGGCCTGCACGTCAAAGTAC
>DATHAO010000071.1:0-40193 GCA_035296625.1 Acidimicrobiales bacterium
GTGCAGGTTCTCGCGGTAGCGGGTGACGATGAACAGGGCGTAGTCGATGCCTACGCCCAGGCCGATCATGATCCCGAAGATCGAGGCGAAGCTCGGCGGGTGGATCACGAAGCTGATGAACCCGGCGATCGCCGTGCCGGCCCCGATGCCCGCCAGGGCCACGCCGATGGGCAGGCCCATCGCCAGGACCGAGCCGAACGCCACGATGAGGATGAAGATGGCGAAGGCCACGCCCAGCGCCTCGGAGCTCGGAGCCTCGAACTCGGCGAAGCTGGCGCCACCGAGCTCGACCTGCAAATCCTGGACGTGCACGGCGTCGATGTCGTCACGGGCGCTCTTGCCGACGTCGACCAGGTCCGACTCGTCAAGGTCGGGATCGAGGTCGACCTGGGCGAAGGCGATCTTGCCCTCGTTGGGGCCGTGGGCGGCGATCTGCCGATCGCCGCCCTCGTCGTACGGGCTGGCCACCCGGGTGATGCCGTCGATGTCGCGGAACTGGTCGAACAGGTGCTCCATGGCCGAGCGGACCTGGGGATCGTCGACCCCCTGGTCGGCTTCGAACACGATCGAGCCGCCGAAACCGGCGCCCTGGCCACCGAAGTTGTCCTCGAGAATGTCAGTGCCGCGCTTCGATTCGACGTTCGGGAGGCTGAAGTCGGCGTCGGTATCGGCACCACCGGCGGCGCGGAGGACCAAGTTCCCGAGGAACAGGCCGACGATCCACAGGATGACGACGAGCCAGCGGTGATCGTGACACCAGCGACCAAGACGACTGAGCACGGACAAGCCCCCTGCCGGTACTGAAACGGCCTACTCAGTTCCCAATCGGAACATCGGCCGGCCCAGACTACCTAGAGCGATCCGAGAAGTTGAGTCAGGTGCGAGCCCCGCAGATGAACTTCCGGCGTCCGTCGTCCGAACGGCGTCCGGCGTATGACGGACGATCCGGCGACGCCGTTGCGGTGGCCTCGACGTGAACCGTGCCGACCCGCCCGACCCCGGCCGGGCGGCCCCCGGCGGGTCCCTGCGCACCCCTGCGGTTACGCTCCGCGAGTGCAAGTTGCGATCTGCATTCCCCAGTTCGTCGCTGACGGCGAGTTCGACCCGGACGGGTTCCGTGGCTATCTGGAGAGGGCCGAAGCGCTCGGGTTCGAGAGCGCGTGGACCCAGGAGCAGGTGCTCGGCGCCATCCCGCATCTGGCTCCGCTGGAGGTCATGACCTACGCCGCGGCGTGCACCGGGAGACTGCGCCTCGGCTGTGTCGTGTTCGTGTCTCCCCTGCACAACCCGGTTCATCTGGCCAAGAACCTCAGCGCCCTCGACCAGCTCAGCCGGGGCCGCATCGAGGTGGGCGTGGGCACCGGCGGGCGGCAGCGGATGTTCAGCGCGTTCGACGCGAGTCCGGATCGCCTGGTGGCCCGGTTCACCGAGGGCCTGCTGCTGATGAAGACGCTCTGGACCGAATCCCGCATCACCTTCCAGGGGGACTTCTGGCAGCTCGACGGCGCCGCGATGGAGCCCAAGCCGTTCCAGAAGCCGTATCCGCCGATCTGGTTCGGTGCGAGTGCGCCTGCCGCACTTCGGCGGGCGGTCAGGCATGGCGACGGCTTCTTCGGTGCCGGGTCCCAGACGACGGCACAGTTCGCCGACCAGGTCGGGATCGTCCGGGAGGCCATGGACCAGCAGGACCGCGATCCGGCCAGCTTCAGGATCGCCAAGCGGGTGTACTTGGTGGTCGACGACGACACCGAGCGGGCCCGGGAACGCATCGGCGCGGCGCTGCAGCGGTTGTACGGCTTCTTCGGGCTACCGGACCTGACGCCCGTCGCGGTCTTCGGCCCGCCCGATGCCTGTGTGCGTGGCCTGCGTGAGGTTGCCGACGCCGGTGCCGAGCTGATCCTGCTCAACCCGCTCTTCGACGAGGCCGAACAGATGGAGCGCTTGGCCGCCGAGGTGGTCCCCCACCTGGACTGACGGCACTGATCGCCGATCGATCTGCATTCCGCGCCCGAACCGGCGATCGATCGTCGACGGCGCCCGGCCCAACCGGGCTGCGATGACACGTACGACCGCCGCCGTGGTGGAGACCGGGGTGTTCCCGCCGGGGCCGTCAGGGTGTTAGCTGCCGCTGCCGTACGGGCGGGTGAGGATCTCGAGGCTGTGGCCGTCGGGGTCCGGGAAGTACACGCCGCGGCCGCCGTCCGCGTGGTTGATCTCGCCCGCCTGGGTGTGCATCGGGTCGGCCCAGTACGGGAGGTCGCGCTCCTGGATCCGACCGAAGATCTGGTCGAACTCGGGCTCGCTGACGAGGAACGCGTAGTGCTCGACCCGCGGCACGTGGTCGAGTTGGATGTAGTCGAGGCTCACGTCGTTGGTGAGCTCGACCACTTGGAAGTGGCCGAACGGCTCGGGCTCGGGGAGCCCCAGGATCTCGGCGAGGAACCGGGCCGAGACCCGATTGTCCGAAGCCGGCACGATCGTGTGGTTCAACTGCACTGCCACGGGGACACCTCCCGCGCCGTCGTGCCACCCAGTATGGGCGCCACAGGTGCGGTGCTCACACCCCGGCGCGCCAGGGTGGTCATCATCCTCACATCGATCCCGGTGCGGGTGTAGTGGTCGCCCGAAGCAGTTCGGGGGCAGCCATCCGTCATGGGACCGCCCGGGATGTTCACCCGACGCCGAACTGCGTCAACGTCACGGCGTCCCGCTCCGGGTGTGGTCCATGCGGAGCCGGGTGAGCTTCGAGGTCTTGATCCGCCATGAGCCGTCGCGCTTCTCGTAGGCCTCGTGGTAGTGGCCGTAGCCGTGCAGCTCGGAGCCGTCGGGCCATCGGAGCATGTCCTCCATCGCCCATACGCCCGATGCCGTCGTGGTCGAGGTCACGTCGATCTCCGGAGTGTGGCAGTGGTGCACGGTGATGACGTCGCAGAGGACCTGCTGGAGGAAGGCGATGAAGTCGTCGGCGCCCGACACCAGGTCGCCTCCGGAGTCCGTGCTGTCCATGACCACGTCGTCGGCGAACACCCGACGCATGCCTGCCCAGTCCTTCGTGTCGATGGTGCGGCAGTACCGCCCCTTGAGTTGCTTGATCGCTTCGATGTCGTCCATCACGAGATCTCCAGTACGAGATCGGCCGGCAACCCGCAGGGCCGGGCTATCGGGAGCCGCCCTACTGCTGCGAAGCCGGGCCGCGGACGGCGGCGCACACCCCGCCGTCGACGAGGATGTCGACGCCGGTGAGGAAGCTGGCCTCATCCGACAGCAGGAAGGCGACGACGGCGGCGACCTCCTCGGGGCGGCCGACCCGGCCGAGCGGCGTCCGTTGCACGAGGACCTCCATGAACGGATGGCTCGCCGCTTCCTGCTGACCCTGCGGGGTGTCGATGATGCCGGGGGACACCGAGCAGACGCGGGCCCCGACGGGCCCGACGCGCACGGCCTCCTGCTGGGCGAACCGCTGGACCCCACGCTTGGCCCAACCGTAGGCCACACCCGTGTCCTCGATGGCCGGCCCGACGGCCTCGTGCATCCGGTCGAGGAGGCGCTCGTCGAGCGGCGCGTCCAGGGCGGCGTCGGCCGCCGGGTCCGGTTCACTGATCCCGAGCAGCGGCGCCATCGAAGCGAAGCACACCATCGCGGTCCCCGCGGTTGCGAGAGGGCGGAGCGCCTCGGCCAGCATTGCGGTTCCGACGAGGTCGACCGTGAAGATGCGGCGCCAGTCGGCCATGGTGGGCGAGATGCCGGCGGCGTGGGCAACGGCTCGGAGCGTGCCGAGCTCGGAGACGCGAGCCGCGAGCCGGGCGAGGCCGCCGCTGTCGGTGATGTCGACGACGAACGGCTCGACGAGGTCCGCCTGCCCCGCAGCCGACACGTCGTTGGCCGCTGCGGTCGCGGACGCCTCGTCACGGTCGACGAGCAGCAGCGCGTCCACCATGTCGGCGAGCCGCCGGGCACAGGCCAGCCCCATCCCGCGCCCAGCACCCGTCGCGATCCCCACGGCCGTCATGCGTTCCCTCCGTCGCTCCGCGGCAGCTGGCTTCCCAGCATCTTGCGCATGCCCCAGGCGATGTAGCTCGCGTCCGACCCGCACACGCTCTCGCCTTCATCTCGAGCAGCTCCCCGGTGTCGGGAGGCTCGTCGACGTCGACCACCGTGACGCCCCTTCGATGGCGCGAACCGCCTTCAGGCTCTCGTCCTCGTCATTGGCACCCCTCCCCTTGCCGCAACGCGGCGAGTCGCCCGGTCTGGCACATCGGGCCGTCTCGGACGCCGAGTTGGCCCCCCACGGCATTCCCTCTGCCGCCCGCTGATCTTCTCCACCGTCTCCGGGCGGCTCAGGCCGGCGCACCGGCTTTCCTGTACGACGTGTGGCGCGTCGGCGCCCGCCGTCCCGGCTCATTCGCTGCGGTACCAGGCGAAGATGTCCTCCGCGCGGTTGCTGTCGTCCGGTACGAGGTTCGACGCCCAGGACGCGAAGGTGATCGCGTCGCCGTCCGCCGAGATCGCCGGGCCGTAGCTGTTGTCGTTACCGTCGGTGATGCGGGTGATCCCCGTGGCGGCGTCCCATAGGTAGACATCGACCAGTCCGTCGGACACCCAGGAGCTGAAGGCCACGGCGTCGCCGGTCGCCGAGATGCTGGGACTGGAGCTGTGGCCGTTCCCGTCGCTGATGCGCCTCGTAGTGCCCGCGGCGGCCTCCCACAGGAAGACATCTGCCCCGTCGTTGGTGTCGCCCGGGACGAGGTTCGACGCCGCCGACGAAAAGGCCACCACCCCGCCGTCGGCGGACACGACCGGGCCGTGGCTCCCACCGTTGCCGTCGGTGATGCGCGTGGTGGCTCCGGTGGTGCGGTCCCACATGTAGAGGTCCCACACGCCGGTGGCACCCGCGACGGGCTTCGAGACCCACGACTCGAACACGACGTAGCGCCCGTCCGCCGAGATCGAAGGGCGGGAGTTGCCCTCCTCCCCGCCGGGGATGCGCATCGTGGTGCCGGTGGCCCTGTCCCACACGAACACGTCGTTGGTGAAGTCCGTGTCGCCGGGGGCCAGGTTGGAGGCGAAGGAGTCGAACGCGACGTGGCCTCCGTCGGCCGACATGGCGGGCTGGCCGCTGGCGCTGTCCCCGTCGGTGATGCGTGTGGTTGTGCCGGTCGCCGCATCCCAGAGGAACACGTCGCCCTGGCGGTTGCGGTCGTCGGGGGCGAGGTCCGATGCCGTCGAGGTGAAGGCCACGGACCGGCCGTCCGCCGAGATCGAGGGGGACGCACTCTCGTTGTTGCCACCCGTGATGCGCTCGATGACCGACGAGGCGCGGTCCCACACGTACACGTCGAGATAGGCGTTGGGGTCGCCCGGGACGAGGTCCCAGGCGGTCGACTCGAACGCCACACGGCCGCCGTCGCCGGAGGTCGTCGGCCCGAAGCTCTGGCCGCCTCCCTCCCCGCCCTGTGCGTGGCTGACGCGCACGATCGTTCCGTCCGGCGACGGCGGGGCCGGGGGTGGCCCGCAGCCGGCGACGACGACGGCGGTCACCAGGCCGATCGTCCAGGCGGACGTGGCCCGGCCCCAGTTGGCTCTGCGATGGCTCATGGTCTCCCCCAGGCCCCACTTGTCACGACGCTCCGGCCGCAGAGACGGCAGGCACCGCTCGACGGGTCCCCGGGCCAGACTCATCCCCTGCTATCGCCCCGGGCCCGCCGCGAGGTACCGGCCGGCAGGCGTGCGGCGTCACCGAACAGAGGACCGGGACCGATGATTTCCGGCTGCCCCGTCGGTCAGTCCCGGCATGAGCATCACTTTTCCGGGGGAGTCGCCCGAGTACCGGGAGGCGCGTGACCGCCTGCTCGTCCGCGAGGTCGAGCTGCGCCGAGCGATGGAGGCGGTCGCCGAGGCCCGCCGCTCACTGCCGCCGGGCGGTCCCGTCCCCGAGGACTACGTGTTCCAGGGTGCCGGGCCGGGCGGCGAGCCCACCGAGGTCCGCCTGTCCGAGCTGTTCCCGCCGGGTGCCCGGTCGCTCGTCGTCTACAACTTCATGTTCCCCCGACACCCCGGCGACGATCGCCCGGGGCCGACCACCGGGCGCACCGCCCTGCTGCCGATCCTCGAGAGCCCGTGCCCCTCGTGCACCGCCATGCTCGACCAGCTCGACGGCGCAGCCGAGCATGTCACGGCCCGGGTGGGGCTCGTCGCCGTGGCGAAGGCACCGCTGGAGCGGCTGCTGGCCTTCGCCCAGGATCGGGGCTGGCGCCGCCTGCGGATCGTCTCCTCCGCGGGCAACGACTACAACCGCGACTACCACGGGCAGGTCGACGACGAGCACCAGATGCCGATGCTCAACGTGTTCGAGCGGGACGGTGACACGATCCGTCACACCTGGGGCACCGAGCTGCTCTACGCCCCCACCGAGCCCGGCCAGGACCCCCGCCACGTCGGCACGATCGAGCCGCTCTGGAACGTCTTCGACTTCACGCGCGAGGGCCGTCCTAGCGACTGGGAGGAGCAGCTCAGCTACGCGTGAGGGACTCACCCGTCGTCGAAGGACGCCGGGCAGGCGAGCCGCGGCCGCAGCCCCCGGCGGGCGGGTGCGACGCGGTCGGCGCCGCTGTCGACGACGACGAGGTCAGCCGGTGGCTTCGCCGGGAATGCCCTCGTCGCCGGGGGTGGCCGGGTGCGGGTCGGCGAGCGTGGGATTGCGGTCCTCGGGGTCGTCCTCGGGCAGGAGGCCGTCGGCCTCGGCGCGCTCGCGGGTGGCCTCGATGCCGGCCTCGAGGTCGTCGAGCCGTTGCTGCATCTGGTCCGGGTCGGGTGCCATGCGGGCCGCCTACCCGGGCCGGCCGGGGGTCAACCCGACCGCCGCAGGCAGCGGCCTGGCCGCCGCACGTGACAGGGTGGCGCCGATGAGCGAGGTC
Source organism: Acidimicrobiales bacterium (assembly GCA_035296625.1). Taxonomy (GTDB): domain Bacteria; phylum Actinomycetota; class Acidimicrobiia; order Acidimicrobiales; family VFJN01; genus DATCLS01. The sequence continues at coordinate 6,915 of DATHAO010000071.1, forward strand.
GAGAGGAAGTTCCGGGTCGCCGAGGTGCCCGGCGGGCTCGACGCCGGCGCCCGTCTGCGGCAGGGGTACGTGGCGATCGACGGCGACGTCGAGGTCCGGGTGCGCGACGAGGACGGCGACCACACGCTGACGGTCAAGGGCGGCTCGGGCCTGGAGCGCACCGAGGTCGAGGTGCCCCTCGACCCCGATCGGTTCGACGAGCTGTGGGGGCTCGCCGGCGAACGGCGCATCGACAAGGTCCGCCACCGTGTGCCGCTGGGTGACGGGCTCACCGCCGAGCTCGACCTCTACGGCGGGGGACTCGACTGGCTGGCGGTCGTCGAGGTCGAGTTCCCCGACCGGGCCACCGCCGAGGCATTCACGCCGCCCGCGTGGTTCGGCGACGAGCTCACAGGCCAGGCGGGCTGGTCCAACGCCGCCCTGGCCACCCACGGCGCCCCGCCCACCGTCCCGCCGTCCTCGGGCTGACGCCGCCCGCACGCGGTCCTCGGTGGCCGGGCCTCAGCCGGCGGCCGGGCGCCGCCGCCGGGACGCCTTGGCCGCCGCCTTCTCGGCGAGGGCGGCGACGTAGGCCCGGGCCTCCTCCACGAGCGGGCGCCAGGCCGACTCGTCCGCCGGCGGCGCCGGCACCTCGACCGCCACCCACTCGCGCATGGCCCGGCCCGGCGACGGCTCGAACGCCGTGCCCTCGCCCGCCTCGACCATCGCCGTCGCCCGGGCCGCCGGCAGCTTCACGACGAGCCGCCCGCGCACGGCCATGGCGAAGACCTTCCCGTGCACCATCAGGCCGTCACCCCGCAGCATCCTGCCGAGCGTCACGCCGGGGTCGCTCATGTGCTCGGCCACGAGCCGGTCGAACAGCTCCTGGGCCTCCGCCTCGGTGTCGTTGGGTCCGGTCATCGTCGCCTTGCTCTCCGCCGCCGGTCCACCGCCTCTGACGCTACGGCCTCGGGCTGCACGAGTTCACGGTCGGCTGAGTCGACGGTGAACTGGGCGGATCCGGTGACCCGACACCGGCGACCCGCCGCCCGGCCGCCCGGCGCGGTGCCAGCCTCGGCCCGGGCGGTCCGGGGCGTGTGGCCGTTGCGGAGGAGGCGCCAGCCGAGTGAGCATCGGGCCCATGTCCGAGCTGGCGGCCGACCGCTTCGCCCTGCACCACGCCGACCTGGCCACCGGCGTGCGGCTGTCCTACCTGCGCGAGGGGGCGGGCGGCCATCCGCTCGTGCTCGTGCACGGCTACCCCGAGACGAAGCGCATCTGGTGGCGCAACGTGGCGCCGCTCGCCGCCGCCGGCTTCGAGGTGATCGTCCCCGACCTGCGGGGCTTCGGCGACTCGGGGCTGGCCGACGACGGTTTCTACGACACCGCCGCCTTCTCCGTCGACGTGCACGCGCTGGTCCATGACGTGCTCGGCCACGAGGCATGCGTGGTGGTCGGCGGCGACGCCGGCATGGCCGTGGTGATCGATCTCGGCCTGCGCTTCCCCGGCTTCGTCGAGCGGCAGGTCGTCTTCAACGGGCCGGTCCCGGTCCTGCGTGAGGCCTACGCCGCCGCCGGCATCCCCCGAGACCCCGACCGGCACCACCGTCCCCAGGCCGATTACTTCCTGCGCCAGGGCACCGACCCCGCCGGCCTGGCCGCCGAGCTCGACACGCCCGAGCGGCGCCGGGCCTACGTCGCCGACTTCTACGGGCACCGGTTGTGGGGCGCGCCCGGGGCGTTCTCGCCGGAGGCCGTCGACTTCATGACCGAGCCCTTCGGGGACGCCGCGAAGCTCCGGGCGGCGTGGGGCATGTACGAGGTGGCCTGCGGCACCCGGCCGCCGCTCGCCGCGCCTCGGCTGTTCGAGCCGAGCGCCGTCCCCACGCTCGTGCTCCACGGCCCCGAGGACCATGTCGTGCCGCCGTCGTTCCCTGACCGCTGCACGGTCGCGTTCCCTGAGGCCGTCGGGCCGTTCGTCGTGCCCGGTGCCGGCCACTTCCTCCAGTGGGAGCGAGCGGAGCTGCTGAACCGCACGCTCACCTGGTTTCTCGGGGACCTCCGCCGGGCGTCGGCGGGGCAGGCCGGCGCCCGGTGACCCTGGTGCACCCCGACGGCGACGAGCTGCTCTACCTGGTGTCGGGGGCGCTCGACGTGGTGCTCGGCGTCGAGGAGCGCGGCGAGGGCGGCCAGGCCGTGCCCCTGGCACCGGGCCAGGCGCTCGTCGTGCCATGAGGCGTCTGGCACCGGGCGAGACTGGGGGAGCCGAACCACCTCGTGCACGTCACGCCGGGTCCGGGCGGGGACCACCATCCCCTGCACGTCCCGCCCGGCGAGGCTCCGGGCTGAGGTCCACCTCCGCCAGCCGGCCGGTGAGGAAGGCCCGCTCGGGGGCCGTGCCGGCCAGTGCGAGCGCGCGCCGGTAGTCGTACGCCGCCTCGCCCCGGCGGCCGAGGCGCCTCAGCAGGTCGGCCCGGGTGGCGGGGAGGAGGTGCGTCCGGGCGAGGCGGGGATCGTCGGCCACGGCGTCGACGATCGCCAAGCCCGCGGCGGGCCCGTCGGCGAAGGCGACAGCCACGGCCCGGTTCAGCTCGACGACCGGCGACGGCGCCACCCGGGCCAGCTCCGCGTAGAGCGCGGCGATCTGGGGCCAGTCGGTGGCCGCCCAGTCCGGCGCGGTCGCGTGCAGCGCGGCGATGGCGGCCTGCAGCTGGTACGGGCCGGGACGGTGGCGCCGGGCGGCCCGGTCCAGCTCGTCGGTGCCCTCGGCGATGCTGGCGTGGTCCCAGGCGCTGCGGTCCTGGTGCTCGAGCAGGACGACCTCGCCGCCCGCCGACAGGCGGGCCGCCCGCCGGCTGTCCTGGAGCAGCACGAGGGCGAGCAGGCCCCGGGCCTCGGGCTCGTCGGGCATCAGCTCGACCACCAGGCGGGCGAGGCGCACGCCCTCGTCGCAGAGCTCGTGGCGCACCAGCGCGTCGCCCGCCGTGGCCGCGTACCCCTCGGTGAAGACGAGGTAGATGCAGGCCAGCACGAACGGCAGCCGGTCGGGCAGCAGGTGAGCGGGTGGCACGCGGAACGGGATGGCGGCGTCGCGGATCTTGGCCTTCGCGCGCACCAGCCGCTGGGCGATCGTGGGCTCGGGCTGCAGGAACGCCCGGGCGATCTCGGGCGTCTGCAGGCCGCACACGAGCCGGAGCGTCAGCGCCACCTGCGCGGCCGGGGCGAGTGCCGGGTGGCAGCAGGTGAACACGAGCCGAAGCTGGTCGTCGGCCACGGGGTGCAGGTCGGGCGGGTCGTCGGGTACCTCGCGCACCGCGGCCTCCTCCTTGTCGGGTCGTCGCGCCTCGCGCCGGACGCGGTCGAGGGCGCGGTTGCGGGCCGTCGTGGTGATCCACGCACCCGGGTTGGCGGGCACGCCACGGGCGCGCCAGGTCCGCAGCGCCTCGACGAACGCCTCCTGGACGGCGTCCTCGGCGGCCGAGATGTCCCCGAGCAGCCGGGCGAGCGTGGCGAGCGCCCGCCCGGACTCGGCCCGGAACGTGCGCTCGACCACGCCGCCGGACCGGCCGGGCGGCGTGCGCGTCCGGCCGGCCCGCTCGCCCGGTTCGGCCCCGGCGAGCGGGTCCGACGGATCCGCCGGATCGGCCGGGTCCGCCGGATCGGCCGCGTCCGCCGGATCGGCCGGGTCCGCCCGGTCCGCCGTCAGGGGCGAACCTCCATGACGCGGTGCAGCTCGACGACCTCGGCCGGGATGCGGGCGGCCAGCACCACAGCGGCATCGCGGCTCATGCGGCGGAACAGGTAGAGCCCGCCCACGACCTCGTTGCCCTCGGCGTGGGGGCCGTCGGTGACCAGCACCTCGCCGTCGCGGACCCGCACGGCGGTGGCTGCGGCCAACGGCTGGATCGCGCCCCCGCCACGGAGGCCGTCGCCCGCAGACGTCGAGAAGCGGCCATGGGCCGCGGCGCCCTCGTCCCACGCCGGCGTGCCGGGGATGTCCGCCTCGGTCTCCTTGCCGCGCAGCAGCGCGACCCAGCGGGACGATCCCTCGGACGCCGCGGCGGCCGCCGCCCGCCCCATGTCGGGACCGCCCTCGGCGTCGGCGTCCTGCCACATCACCAGCGGGCGCAGCTCGACGCCGCCCGTCGCGGCGGCCGGGATCTGCTGGGCCAGCTCGATGGCGTCGTCGAGCGTGTCCGCCTCGAGCACGTATAGGCCGCCGATGCCCTCGGCGGTCTCGGCGAACGGGCCGTCGGTGACGAGCGGGGCGCCGTCGCCCGGCCGCACGGTCACCGCCGTGCCCGGGCCCTCGAGCGCCTCCCCGGCCACGATCGCCTCGCCGTTGCGCTCGTTGAAGCGGTCGTAGCGGGCCAGCACGTCGTCGAAGTCGGGGGCGCCGGGAGCGGTCGTCGCGTCGTCGCTGCCGTACAGGAGCGTCAGGTACTGCATGGTGGTCCTCCTCGGTGTGTGGATCGTCACCGTGACGACGAACGGCGTGGCCCGCGATCGACACACGATGATCGCGCCGGCAGTCTGGCGCCATGCGGTTCGTGATCTACGGGGCGGGAGCCATCGGCGGTGTCATCGGGGGGCGGCTGTTCCAGGCCGGCCACGACGTCACCCTGATCGCCCGGGGCGCCCACGAGCAGGCCATCCGCGACCACGGCTTGACCGTGGCCTCGGCGGCGGCCACCGACGTGCTGCCCGTGCCCGTCGTCGGCCACCCGGCGGACGCCGGCCTGCGGCCCGGCGACGTGGTCGTGCTGGCGATGAAGTCGCAGGGGACGGTCGAGGCCGTGCGGCGCCTGGCGACGTGCGCCCCGCCCGACGTGCGGCTGGCATGCGCCCAGAACGGCGTCGAGAACGAGCGGGTGGCGCTGCGCTCGTTCGCCGCCGTCTACGGGGTCAACGTGGTCTGCCCCGCGACCCACCTCGAACCCGGCGTCGTGCTGGCCCACTCGACGCCCGTCAGCGGCATCCTCGACCTCGGCCGCTACCCCTCGGGCGTCGACGCCACGGCCCGCGATCTGGCCGGTGCGCTGGCGGCGGCCACGTTCGACTCCGAGGCGCGACCCGACATCATGCGGTGGAAGTACAGCAAGCTGCTCGCCAACCTGGGCAACAGCATCGACGCCGTGTGCGGGGGGCTCAATCGCGACGGTGCGGCCGGCGAGCTGTGGCGCCGTGTGCGGGACGAGGGCGAGGCGTGCCTGGCCGCCGCCGGCATCGACGTGGCGAGCCGCGGGGAGAATCGTGAGCGCCGCAGCGACCGCATCACGGTCCAGCCGGTCGGCGGCGCGCCCCACAAGGGCAGCTCGACCTGGCAGAGCCTGGCCAGGGCCACCGGTGACGTCGAGACCGACTTCCTGGCGGGCGAGATCGTGCTCCTGGGCCGGTTGCACGGCGTGCCGACGCCGGCCAACGCCCTGCTGCAGCGCCTCGCCGCCAAGATGGCGGTCGCAGGCCGGCCGCCGGGTGACGTGCCGGCGACCGAGGTGCTCGCCCGCCTCGACGGCACCCCAGCCGGTGCTCAGCCGGCGTAGGCCAGCCCTGCCGGTCGACCAGGTCGACCGGGTGGCCGAGCGCCGCGTTCGCGTCGATCAGGTGCATGCCCCAGTCGGGGGTGAGGTCGCCGCCGATGTCGTCGCCTCGGAGGTCTCCGGTCGGCCTCGACGGTGAGCGCCAGGTACGAGGCGCCACCGGTCCGGACGGACGGGCTGCGTCCGCTCGCATCGTGGTCCCCTCGCACCCGGGCGTCTCCTGGGAACCGTAGCCCGGAGAATTACGACCAGGCGGGGGCCGGCAACTCGGGCGGCGCGGACCGGCCGCGCTTGAGCTCGAAGAACCCCGGAATCGCTCCGGCTTCGAGCACGAGGTCGAGCAGGCGGGCCGCCGCTTCGCCCCGGGGGCCCGGCGACACGATCGGCCCGAACAGCCCCACGCGGGGCCGGCCGAAGGCCAGCACGGGCGAACCGATGTCGGGGCCGGCGAGGTCCACCGCCTCCTTGGTCGAGGCCTCGACCGCCGCGTCCCACACGGGATCGTCGAGGGCAGTGGCCCACTCGCCGGCGCCGGCCTGCTCGGCCGCCCGGCGCACGATGTCGTCGTCGAGGTGCTCGCCCCGCTGGTGGGTGGCCTCACCGATGGCCTCGTAGACGCGCCCGACGAGGTCGTTGCGGCCGGCGTCGTCGAGGGCGGCGAAGAGTCGGTGCGCCCGTGCCGCGGCCCGGAGGACATCGGCGTACTGCTCGGGCGCCTCGCCCTCGCTGAGGACGAGGAGGCTGAGGCTGTGCCAGCCGACCGTCACGTCCCGCAGGGCGGCGGCGTCGACGAGCCAGCGCGACGTCATCCAGGTCCAGGGGCAGGCGGGATCGAAGTAGAAGTCCACGGCGGGCATGGCCCGCAGTGTCGCCCGGACGCCGCCGACTTCCACCCGCCGTCGCTGCGGACGTGCCCGGGGACGGGCTCGTTCGTCCACGACCGGCCGAAACCGGCCCGAGCGGCGGTATCTACTGGCGTCATGATCGTCCCGTTGCCGACCCCGGGCACCGAGAAGCTCAGCCGTCCCGACGCGGCCGAGGTCATGGCCATGGCGCGCGGCTTCGCCACGGTGGCGGCGCCCGAGGCCGGCCTCACCGGACTCCAACGGGTGCTGCTCGAGGCCATCCTCCCCGCCATGACCGACCACGCCGTCTCGGTCGAGGGGCTCGAACCGCTCTCACCCGAGGGCTTCGCCGAGGCGCTGGCGCCACGCAACCTCGCGTTCCGCACCCGCGGCGTGCAGGTGGCGCTGCTGCTGGCGCTCGTGCTGCGGCCCCTACCCGTGGAGGTCGTCGAGCGCATCGAGCGCCTGTCAGCGGCGCTGTCGGTCGAGGAGGGCATGGTCACCGTGGCCCGGCGCTTCGCCACCGGGTCGCTGGGCCTGGCGGCGGTGGACTTCGAGCGCAACGGCTACACCGCGGACTGGCGGGCGTCCGACCGCCACGAGCTGCACACCTCGGTAGAGCTCGCCACGGCGTGGGACCTGGCGGTGCGCGACGACGCGCTGGCCGAGCGCTGGGAGTCCCTGGAAGACCTGCCCGACGGCACGCTCGGCAAGATGGTCTGGCAGCTGTACCGGGCGCGGGGCTTCGTGGTGCCCGGGCGGCCCGGGTCGGCGCCGCCCCTGCTGGCCCAGCACGACTGGGTCCACGTGCTGGCCGACTTCGGCACGACGGTCGAGGCCGAGATGGAGGTGTTCGCCTTCATCTCGCGTGCGAACGACGACATGCGGGCGTTCTCGCTGCTCGCGATGGTCGTGTCGCTGTTCGAGACGGGCTACCTGCGTACGGGTGCTGGCCTGTTCCAGGCCGACGTCGGGCACATGTCCCACGGCGAGGCCACCGCCGTGCGGGTGGCCGACGCCATGGCGCGAGGGGCGTGGTGCCACGACGACGTGACGGGTGACGACAGCATCGACTTCCTGCGCCTCGACTGGTTCGAGCTCGCGCCGTTGGCCGTCGAGGACGTGCGCGCTCGGTTCGGCGTGCGGCCCAAGTCGGCGGCTGCGCTGGGGGCCGGGTCGGTGGGACCGTGGGAGCGCGGCGGGATCAGCCCGTTCCAGGTGGCGTCGGGCAAGGCGATGGCCGAGCGCCTCGGCCGCCCCTACGACTCCTTCGGTGCTGCCGTGGCGTGAGGCCGGCCGGCCGCCGTCGCCGGGCGTTCGCCGAACCGGGCGCTCGCCGTCGCGCGGTGCTCGCCCGTCGCGCGGTGCTCGCCGTCGCGCGGCGCTCGCGGTCGCCAGGCGACTCGCGGTCGGCGGATCTGGCGTCCGCCACCCCGCTATCGCGGTGTGAGGATGCCGGAACGCGGTCACGTCTCCGCCGGGCACTTCTAGAGGTCCCACTCGCAGGCCTCGCCGTCGCCGTCGAGGTCCAGCTCCGGCCGGTAACCCGGCTCCCCGGCCTGGATGGGCGTGGCGCCGGCCATGGCCGCCTCGATGCAGTTGCGGTAGTAGACGCCGGGCTCGGTGGGCGGTGGCGCCGTTGGCGGTGGCGCGGTCGTGGGCACCGGAGTCGTGGTGGTCGCCGGGGCGGTCGTCGTGGTGGTGGGCGCCGTGCTCGCCATGGTCGTGGGCTGGGCTGTGCTCGCCGAGGCCGCGGTGGTTGCCATCGTCTTGGGGACGGTCGTGGTGGTCGAAGCGCTCGTCGGCGCCCGCACCGCGGCTGCCGTGGTGGTCGGCCCCACGGCCTCGCTCGACCCGCTCCCCGTCGACAGCCCAACGAGCGTCGCGATCAGCCCGGCGATCAGAAGGACGACGGCGACCCCGGCGGCGATCCGCCGGGTGGGCGACGAGGCCAACCCGAACGGCGCTGGCTCCCCGGGGTCGTGCCGGCCGTTGTCGTCGCCGGTGCTTGTGCCGGTGTCGGTGCCGACCGCTGGGCCGGCGAGACCGAAGCACGCGCCCGCGCCCGTGGCGGTGCGGGTGCCGGTGCCGGTGCCGGTGCCGACCGCCGGGCCGGCGGCGAAGCCGATGCCCCCGCCGCCGGCGGCGCGGGTGCGGGACCTGGTTGCGACCCCCGGGCCGCCGCCGAGCCGGATGGCCCCGTCGGCCGCGACACGCCCCTGACCTGCGCCGGTGCCGACAACGGCGGCCGGGCCCGTGCCGTCGGACGTCCCCGCGTTTCCTACGGTCCGGGCCGGATCGACGCCGACGGGACGCCGCTCGTCTGTCGGCTCGCGGCGGATGCGTTCGAGCCGGGCGCCGCCCTCGGCGCTCCAGCCGGCGACGGTGGAGCGCAGACCTCGTGCCCCCTGGGCCCTGCCGGCCCCGGCACCGGCACGGGCACCGGCCCATCCGGGACCGCGCCACGGGTCCCCAGCGGGAAGGCCAGAGCCCGGGACGTCCTCGCCCCGTTCGGCGAGGCCCGCGCTCCCCGGGAGTCCCCCGACGGCGACGACGTGGCCTGCGGCCGCTCCAGCGCCGACGCCACCGCCGGGGCGGGCAGGGGGTGACCCGGCGGCGAGACCGGGGGGACCACCGTGCGCCTCCGGCGGCAGGCCGTCGTCCGGCGGGCGCATGGCGTCCCAGTCGAACATGTCCGCGAAGCTCCGCCGCTGGGCGCGGGAACCCCCGTCGGCGTGACCGCGAGGCGCCGCGGTGGGGCCGGTCGCCACACTTCCACGCGCCGGTCCGACGAGCATCGGGTCCTCGATCGGTGGCGTGCGGGGCGCTCGCAGCGGCGCCACCAGCGCGAGCATCGCCTCGGCCGTCAGCGCCTGGCGCCTCGCGTCCGGCGCGGTCGCGTCGATCGGCGCGAGCCAGCGCCCGCCCGCCACCTGCTCCCACCCGGGCGGTGGCGCGCCGGGCCGCCACGCACCGTCGGCGGCACGCCAACCACCGCCACCCGCGTCCGCGTCGCCCATGGTCCGTCCTACCTTGCCCCAGCTCGTCCCCGGAGCCGAGAGGCCGTGGAGCGGACCCCGACTCCGCGCCGCGCTCCACGGGACACCCCGCCGCGCAACGCTATCGGGCGCGACGATACCCGCGGCGCCCGTACGATCGTCCAGCGGGCCGGGCCGGCGGCAGGATGGCGCGGCGCCGAAATCTCACACATCGGTCCGCGCGAAGGATGACAGCGAACATACGTTCGTGTAGCGTCCTCGACATGCTTACCGACGCAGCGACGCAGCGCACTCCCGCTCTGGCGGCGGTGCCGACGGACACCGCCACCACGCCCGTCACCGAGCCCGACGGCCGGGGCGTACCGCTCTCCATCGTCCGCAGGCGCCACCCGGCGAACGGGCTGCATGCGGTGCGGGCCGGCCCCGGAGCCGCGGGCGACCCGGTGGCTGCGGCCCTGTGCGCGCTGGCGTTGCGCCTCGAGGTGGCCACCGTCGAGTCGGAGCGCCTCCTCGACCGCACGCCGCTGAAGCGTCGCAGCCCCGTGCGCGTCCTGCGGTCGGCCGCCGAGCCCGAGCCCACGCCGCAAGGATCCCGCCCGCCGGGCACCGCCCCGCCGCCTCCGGGGGCTGCGCCGCCTGAGCTCGCGGCCGCGGCGGACGGGCGCCCCGGACCGGCAGGCGAAATGAGACCGCTGGGCGAACCCGGTCCAGCGGCAAACCGGTCCAGCCTCCACCCCGGACTAGCCGGCGAACCCGGGACCAGCCGGGATACGGACCGGTCGACCGGTCTCGGCGAACCGCGTCGCCCCCCGCAGGTCCGGCACGGGCCCGCTCGGGACGCTCCGACCGCCCAACCACTCAGCGAGGTCGCACGTTCACACACCGGTTGAGGGCAGCATGAGACCGTGCTGCTCAAGGCCTGCTTGAACGGTGGGCTCCACCGTGACGACCATCCCCGCTGCCCCCTCACCCCGACCGAGATCGCGGCGGACGCCATCGCCGCCGTGGCGGCGGGCGCCGAGGCCATCCACGTCCACCCCCGCGACCGTGACGGCGCCGAGACGCTCGACGCCGAGGACGTGGCCACCACGATCCAAGCGCTGCGCGAGATGGTCGACTCGTTCATCGGTGTGAGCACCGGTGGCTGGATCGTGCCCGACCCCGCCGAGCGCCTGCGCGCCATAGAGGACTGGCGGCTGCTGCCCGACTTCGCATCGATCAACATCCACGAGGAGGGCGCCGCCGCCCTCGCCGAGGCGCTGCTCGAGCGCAATGTCGGCGTCGAGGCCGGCATCTGGACGCCGGACGCCGCCCGGCTGCTCGTCGCCTCGGGCCTGGCCGAGCGTTGCCTGCGTATCCTCGTCGAGCCGATGGACCCCGTCACCGCGGACGCGCTCACCACGGTCGACGCCATCGTCGAGGTGCTCGACGGTGTCGCCCCCGAGGTGCCCCGCCTCCTCCACGGCAAGGACGCCACGGCCTGGGACATGATCGCCGAGGCGGCCCGACGCGGCTACGACGCACGCATCGGCCTGGAGGACACGGTCCGTCTGCCCGACGGCAAGATCGCCTCCGGCAATGCCGACCTCGTCCGGGCGGCGCTCGCGCACTACCGCGACACGGAGCTCGCCGTCTGAACGCACTGTGGCCGGCGTCCCCCGCCCGCCGCGCGCGGCGGGGACGCCGGAAGCCGCATCGCGGCGACCTACGCGAGCGCCCGCTCGTTCAGGGCGTTGAGCCGGGTGCAGGCGTCGAGGTACTCGTCGACGAGTCGCTGGACGACGTCCGCAGTGCGCTCGATGCGGTTCATCTGGCCGACGACCTGGCCGACCGGGTTGAAGTTCACGTCGCGCGCCGCCTCGGGGTAGCGGTGCCCGCGCTGCACGGCGTCGAGCGCCACCATCATCTGCAGTGGCATCGGCAGCGGGTCGGGCCCCCCGGGGCTCTCCCACGCGTCGGTCCAGTCGTTGCGCAGCATGCGGCAGGGCTTGCCCGTGAACGACCGCGACCGCACGGTGTCGTGGCTGCTGGCCTCGACGTAGGTCTGCATCTGGGCGGGCGGCACGTCGGCCTCCTCGACGGTGAGCCACAGCGAGCCCGTCCACGCTCCGGCGGCCCCCATGGCCAGCGCGGCGGCGACCTGGCGGCCGTCGCCGATCCCGCCGGCGGCAAGCACCGGAAGGTCGCCGACGGCGTCGATGACCTGGGGCCACAGCACGATCGAGGCGATCTCGCCACAGTGCCCGCCGCCCTCGGTGCCCTGGCAGACGACGAAGTCGAGCCCGGCCTCCTTGTGCTTGAGGGCGTGGCGCACCGACCCGCACAGCGCGCCCACCAGCCGGCCCGTCGACTGGATCTGGGCGACCACGTCGCCCGGCGGCGTCCCCAGGGCGTTCGCCACGAGCTTCGCCTTCGGATGGGCGAGGATCACGTCGATCTGCGGGGCGGCGGTCGTCGCCGTCCAGCCGAGCAGCTCGCGGTGCTTGTCCTCGGCCGGCAATTCGGGCACGCCGTGGTCGGCGAGGATCTTGGCGCCGAAGTCGCGGTGCTCCTGGGGTACGTGCTTGGCCAGCTCGGCTTCGAGCTCGTCGGGGCTGAGATCGAGGTCCATGCCCTCGTACTTCATGGGGATGACCACGTCTACGCCGTAGGGCCGGTGGCCCACGTGCTCGTCGAGCCACGTGAGCTCGACCTCGAGCTGGTCCGGGTCGAACCCCACGGCACCGAGCACGCCCAACCCGCCCGCCTTCGAGACGGCGGCGGCGACGTCGCGGCAGTGCGTGAAGGCGAAGATCGGGAACTCGATCCCCAGCTGGTCGCAGATCGCGGTGCGCATGGGACGACCCTAAACCATCAAACGCTCGTTTGGCAGGGTGGGCCTGACGTGTCGTCAGAAGGCGGCGCGCACCCAGTCCTCGGTCCCGGCGGCGAACAGCCCGGGTAGCCCGCCGGTGTGGAGGAAAACGATGCGCCCGTCGGGCAGCGACCCCTCCCGGGCCGCCGTGGCGAGGCCCGCCAGCGCCTTGGCCGAGTACACGGGGTCGAGCAGCAGCCCCTCCCGGTGGGCCGCCAGGTCCGCGGCGGCCCGTCCCGCGGGCGTGGGCACGGCGTAGCCAAATCCGACGTGGTCGTGGTCGACCCGTGGCGTGCCCCGCGGCGCCGGCCGCCCGGCCAGCGCCGCGGTGGCCGCCGCGGCGCCAGGCAGGTAGGCGTCGAGGTCGGCGCGGGCCCCCACGTCCACGCCGAGCACCCGGGCGAAGTCACCGAACCCGGCGGCCAGGCCCATGTGGGTGCCGCCCGACCCGTCGGCCACGACCACGAGCGCCACGTCGTCGAGCTGGTCGTCGATCTCGTCGGCCGCCGTGACGTACCCCGACGCGCCCACCGGCGACGAGCCGCCGATCGGGATCGGGTACGCCCGGCGCCCGCCCGCCCCCAGCCGTTCGGCCTCGGCCCCCACCGCGGCATCGAGCTCGGCGTAGGGGAGCGGCCCCGCCCACACGACCTCGGGGCCGAGCAGCACGTCGAGCACGATGTTGCCGGTCGGGACATCGGGCTGGTCGCCGGCCAGTACGACCGTGCAATCCAGCCCGACCTTGTTGGCGGCCGCTGCCGTCATGCGCACGTGGTTGCTCTGCGGCCCGCCGGCCGTGACCAGCGTGTCGCACCCCTGCGCCAGGGCCTCCGCGACGAGCGTCTCGAGCTTGCGAGCCTTGTTGCCGCCGCCGGCCAGGCCGGTGCAGTCGTCGCGCTTGACCCACAGCCGCCCCCCGGCCAGGCCCAGCGCCGCACCGAGCCGGTCGGCCCGTTCCAGCGGCGTCGGCAGGTGGGCGAGCGCGACGCGGTCCATGGCCATGGCACCCAGTGTGGCGATCGCGTCCGTCCCAGTCGCGCTCGGGCCCGAGCACGGCAGCCCGCTGCACGCAGGCCGGCGGGCGCCCGTGCGCACCATGACCCGGGCTGGGAGGATGCCGGGCGTGCCCGCCGACCCGGACCCGACCGACGAGTTCGCCTTGCTGAACGGCGATGCGGCCGAGTTCGGTATCACCTGGACCGGCCCGCCGGGCGTCGAGCGCCGCGACGCCCTGGTGGGCGACGGGTCCGTGGCGAGCGCCCTCGCAGGGGGCCAGGATCCCGCCGAGCTGGCCCTGCTGCACGGCGCCGGCCTCGAGGCCCACAGGGACGCCACCGCGCCGGCCGAGCTGGCTCTGCCGCGCGGCGCCGGCCTCGAGGCCCACAGGGACGCCATCGCGCCGGCCGAGCTGGCTCTGCCGCGCGGCGCCGGCCTCAACGCCCACACCTGGGCCGCCAGCGCGCCCGTCGAGCCGGCCGCCGGCATCGCGGCGTTCGCCGGGGCCTGAGGCGACGCCGTGCTGTTCGAGCGGCAGCTGTGGCCTGGGCTGGCCGACGGGACGATCACCGTGGCGTTCCGGCGCTGGTCCCGCCCGCGTGCCCGCGTCGGAGCCACTCACCGTACGGCCGCCGGGGTGCTCGTCATCGACGCCGTCGAGGTGGTCGCGGCCGAGGCGGTCAGCGACGCCGACGCCCGGCGGGCTGGGCACCCCGACCGGGCGACGCTGTTCCGGGTGCTCGATCGCTATCCGGGCGGCGAGCTCTACCGCATCGCGTTCCACCACGCCGGCGCCGACCCCCGCGAGGCGCTGCGCCGGCAGGCGGACCTGTCCGACGAGGAGCTGTCCGCCCTCGGCAACCGGCTCGCACGACTCGACCGGGCGAGCCGGCACGGCGCATGGACCCGGGCGACGCTCGACGCGATCGCCGAGCGCCCGGCGGTGCGGGCCGGCGACCTTGCCGCCGACCTCGTCCGGGAGCGGCTGCCGTTCAAGGCCGACGTGCGCAAGCTCAAGGAGCTGGGCCTAACCGAGAGCCTCGAGGTCGGCTACCGCCTGTCGCCGCGGGGCGAGGCGGTGCGCGCCTGGCTCAGCGGCCGAACATCGCCAACCACTCCTCGGCCGTCCGGGGCGTGAAGACGTAGTTCAACCGGCGGGTGTCGCCCATGCTCTGCGACGGCTCGGCCGAGTACAGGTGGCCGGGGAACAGCACAGCGTCGTCGGGAACCTTGGCCAGCTTCTGGGTGAGGCTCTCGTAGAGCTGGACGGGGTCGCCGCCCGGCAGATCCGTCCGCCCGCAGCCCTCGAGGAACAAGGTGTCGCCGGACACCAGGTAGCGCCCGTCGACGAAGAAGCACTGGCTGCCCGGCGTGTGCCCCGGCGTGTGGATCAGCTCGATGCCGATCTCGCCCACCTGCACGACGTCGCCTGATGCGTGCTGCACCAGCTCGCCGGCGCCGGCCCCGGTCACCCGCTCGACCCACGGCGCCTCGTCGGCCTGAACGTGGATCGGCACGGGGTTGAGGGCCAGCAGCTCGCGCACGCCGCTGATCTGGTAGCCCATCATGTCGCCACCCACGTGGTCGGGGTGGTAATGGGTGGCGAGCGCCGCGGTGACGCGCATGTCGTCGGCGGCGGCCACGTCGAGGATGCCCCGCACGTCGTAGGCGGCGTCGACGACGACGGCCTCGCCCGTCTCGCGGTCACCGACGAGGTAGACGAAGTTGACCATCTGCCGGGCCATCGGATCGGTGCGGGCGATGTCGCGCCCGGCCAGGAGCTGGCGGAAGTACAGGCGGTCCTCGGTGCTCACCCCGGCGAGGGTATCGGTGGCCCGGTCGGCCCGCCCCCAGGTCCGGCCGTCGTCGATGCGGCGGTGCCCCGCCGCCTCGCCCCGACGACCACGACCACGTCGCCTCGCTGGCAGCGCTGGCCGACCACCTCGTCGCTTGCCGGGCACGGTGACCAGGTCGCGCTGGGTGACGGCGGGTCGGCCACCGTTGCGCCGGCCGGTCCCGCCCACCTACGGTCCCGCGGCGAGCGGTGCGTGCCGGGTGCGCCCGCCCGACGCCACGTCGTCCAGTCCCGGAGGTGCCCAGAGACGTGACGATCGTCGACAGAGATCGGGTCGTGTCCGCCCTCGACGAGGTGTGGGACGCGCTCGTCGCGCTCGCCGGTGATCTCGAGACCGTCGACTGGGACCGCCCCACGCCTTGCCCGGGCTGGTCCGTCAAGGACATCTACGCCCACGTGCTCGGCATGGAGGCGATGCTGCTCGGCCGCGCGATCCCCCTGGTATCGCTGCCCGCCCAGTTGCCCCATGTGCGCAACGACATCGGGCGGGTGAACGAGATGTGGGTCGCCCGCTACCGCTCCCAGCCCGTCACAGAGCTGCTCGCCGACCTGGGTGAGGTGTTGATCGCCCGCCGGGCGGCGCTCGTGCCGATGGACCAGGACGTCTTCAACCGCGAGGCCCAGACGCCGGCGGGCCCCGACACGTACGGGCGGTTGATGCGCATCCGGGTGATGGACCAGTACTTCCACGAGCAGGACGTGCGCGCCGCGATCGGGCAGCCCGGCCACCTCACCGGACTCGCCCCACAGCTGGCGCTCGACGAGGTGACCGAGGCGCTGGGCTACGCGGTGGGCAAGAACGCCGGCGTGACGGCCGGCAAGTCCGTCCGGTTCGTGCTGACCGGCCCGATCGCTCGCAGGATCGACATAGCGGTCGACCGGCGGGCCGAGGTGGTCGACGAGCTCGACCACGAACCGACGGTGACGATCGAGATCCCCGGCGACCGCTTCCTGCGCGTGGCGGGCGGTCGCCTCGCCGCCGGCCAGGCCACTGCCGCGCCTACGGACGTACAGGGTGACCGCACGGTGGGTGAGCAGGTGCTGAACGGCTTGGCGTACATGATCTGAACTATTGACGGCGTCCTATCCTCTCAGCGCGTGGGTTTCACGGACCGCTTCAAGGAGGCCGCCGAGGCCGCTCGTTCCTCCCTCCAGGACACGCGGCTCGGTGGGGCCAACACGATCCGCGGCGTCCAGGCGGTGGCGCCGCCAGTCGACGACATCGCCATCGCGCGCCGCGCTCAGGCGCTAGGCGCGCCGGACCCCTACACGCTGATCCACCACGACGAGGTGGTGGCGCTCACCGGGCTGCCGGTGGGCGGCCCGTTCCTCACCTGGGCCGACGACGACGTGGGCATAAAGTACGTCGCCGAGGACGGGCGCGGCCGGGCCTGGACCTTCGGGGTGCACGCCGGCCACGCCCATGGCGACGGCGCGCCGTTCGACGCAGCGAGCTGGTACCGGTGGATGGTGCAGATGCTCGATGGTGCCGAGACGGTCCCGGGCCTGGGCGACGACGCGATCTACCGCGACGGCCTGCTGTACGTGTTGAGCGGGCGCTACGCGTACTACGTGCACGTCGAAGCTCCCGAGGGCTCACCGGTCCGCCGGTGGGCCGCCGCGCTCGCCCGCCGGGTGCTCGACCGCCTCGTCAGCGGCGAAGCCGGCTGATCCCTCATCACCGGCCCCGTCACCGAGGGTCGGGCCCCTCCCGGTCGGCGCGGCGCGCCCATAGGATGCCGCCATGACGGCACCGGGCGTTGTCCCCGACACAGGTCCGGTGGTGCCGGGCGCCGCTTTCGAGCCGCTGAGCTACGGGTCGTCCCAGGGGAGATGGGTGCTGATCGCGTCGGTGGCGGGCTCGGGCATGGCCTTCCTCGACGGCACCGTGGTGAACGTCGCCCTCCCCCACATCGGTGAGGACCTGGGCGCATCCGTCGGTGGCCTCCAGTGGGTGCTCAACGGCTACTTGCTCGTGCTGTCCGCGCTGATCCTGCTGGGAGGGTCGCTGGGTGACCGCTTCGGCCGCCGGCGCATCTACCAGCTTGGCGTCACCATCTTCGCCGTGGCGTCCGTGGCCTGCGCCGTGGCGCCGAACGTCGGTACCCTCGTCGCCGCCCGTCTCGCCCAGGGCGTGGGAGGGGCGCTGCTCACACCGGGCAGCCTCGCCATCCTCGAGGCATCGTTCCGCCGGCAGGACCGGTCCCGCGCCATCGGTGCCTGGTCCGGCCTCACGGGCGTGGCGTCGGCCATCGGGCCGTTCGTCGGCGGGTGGCTCGTCGACGCCGGCTCGTGGCGGGCGATCTTCCTCCTCAACCTGCCCCTCGCCGTGTTCGTCGTGATCGTCGCCGCCAAGCACGTGCCCGAGACCCGCGACCCCGAGGCCGCCGGCCGCATCGACGGCTGGGGCGCGCTGCTCGTGGCGCTCTCGTTGGGCGGGCTGAGCTGGGGGCTCATCGCCGCCGGCGAGGACGGGTGGACCTCGCCCGCCGTGCTCGCCGCCTTGATCGGCGGCGTTATGTGCGTCGGGCTGCTGGTGATCGTCGAGCGGCGCCGACCCGACCCCATGGTGCCGCCCGAGCTGTTCGCCTCGTCGCAGTTCCGGGCCGCGAATCTCGTCACGGTCATCGTGTACGCGGCGCTCGGAGGGGTGTTCTTCCTGTTCGTCGTGCAGCTGCAGCAGGTACTCGGCTACTCGGCGCTCGAAGCGGGCGCGGCCACCCTGCCCATCACGCTCATCATGCTGGTCGGCTCGGCCAGCTCGGCGCAGCTCTCCGACCGCATCGGGCCCCGCCTGCAGATGTCCGTCGGACCCATCATCGTGGCGCTGGGCATGCTGCTGCTGGCCCGGGTCGAGGCCGGCGACACCTACCTGACCGACGTGCTGCCGGCGGTGCTCGTCTTCGGCGTCGGCCTCACGACCACGGTGGCGCCCCTGACGGCCACGGCGCTTGCGGCCGTCGCCGACCGCCACGCAGGCATTGCGTCGGGCGTGAACACGACCGTGGCCAGGGCGGCGCAGCTGGCCGCCGTGGCCGCCCTGCCGCTGGCGGCGGGCATCACCGGCGACTCGTACCGCGATCCTGTCGCGTTCTCCGACGGCTTCGCGAAGGCGATGATGATCACCGCCGCCCTCGCGGCCGCCGGTGGCGTGGTGGCCGCCGTGCTCGTCCAGAACCCGGCCCGCGCCCCCGCTCGCGCCCCGGCCCCGGCCCCGGCCGCTCCCGCACCCGCAGCGGCGGCGACCGCTGCGCCCGCGGCGCCCGCGGTCGCTGCGCCAACGGCCCCTGCGCCCGCCGGCGTCGACCTGCCCGTCGCCGGTGTGCCGGCGCCCGACCATGGTGTACCCACGCCCGTACCGGCAGCCGTCGCCGCGGCCTCGACCGACGGTGCTGCCGCGGCCGAGGCCAGCGCGGCCCAGCCCGCCGCCGTGACCACGGAGGAGCCGCGGTCGCGCTTCTTCTGCGGCGTCGAGGGACCGCCGCTGCGCACCTGCCCCCGCTCCTCCGCCGCCTCCCGCCGCTGACGCGGTTCTCGCCGCTGTCGCGATCCTGCTGCTGCGGCGTCCTGCCGCTGTCGCGTCCCTCCGCTGCGGCCTCGTGCCGCTGAGGCGTACCGGTGCGCCTCCCGCCGCCGATGCCTGACTCGACGGGACCAGCGCCTGGGCCAGGCTGCCGGCGAGGCTCAGGACTCGTCGTGCGGGTGCGGGTGCGGGTGATCGTGATCGTGGAGGGGGACGACCTCGCGATCGTCCTCCCCGCCCGCGCCGGAGCCGCCGGACGGCCCGGACGACGCGCCGGCGTCGGGCTGGGGCACGAGCCGCGTCCGAGCCGCCGCCTCAGCCTCGGCCAGCACGTCCCGCAACGGGCGGCCCTGCTCCTGCGCCAGGTGCGCGGCGTCGTCCGGCTCGGGCTTGACCCGCCCCGGCGACACCTTGACCCGCACCGGCCCCCCGGCCGCGCCGCCGGCGCCGCCGACCTCCACCGTGGCGCCCGAGCGGGCCGCCGGCCAGCGGCCGAGCGTCTGGCCCCGCACGCCGAGCGTGCCGGTCTCGGCGGTGAGGGCGGTGGCCACCTGGCCCGCCAGCGCGGGGTCGGCGAGAGCGCTCACCGTGTACGCGGGACGGCCCTTCTTCATCAGGATCGGCGTGATCCAGGCGTCGTGCGCCCCGGCGGCCATCAGCGCGCCCACCGCGTGGGCCAGCACCTCGCCGGTGACGTCGTCGACGTTCGTCTCGATCAGCACGACCGGCTGCCCGGCTCCGGCCATGGGGTCGCCGATGGCCGCGCCGCCGGCCGAGCGGCGCAGGTCCGCCGTGCCGAGCACGACCTGGGTGGCGTTGGGCTGGCCGTCGATCTCGCGCGACCCAGCGCCGAAGCCCGTGGCCGTGAGCCGCATCGCGGGCATCGCCCCCCAGCCGACGACGTTGGCCGCCAGCAGCGCCGCTCCGGTGGGAGTGGTCAGCTCGACGGGCACGTCCACCCCATGGACGGGGGCGCCCTGCAGCAGCTCCACCACGGCGGGCGCCGGGTTCGGGAGATGACCGTGGGCGGCGCGCACCATGCCGGTCCCGGTGGCGACGGCCGAGGCGTGGACCTCGTCGACCTCGAGCACCTCCAGCGCGGCGCAGGTGCCCACCACGTCGACGATGGCGTCGATCCCGCCGACCTCGTGGAAGTGGACCTGCTCCGGCGGCCGCCGGTGCAGCCGCCCCTCGGCCTCGGCCAGCGCGTGGAACGTCGCCAACGATCGCTCGGCCACGCGCGATGGCAGCTTCGCCTGCTCGACCAGGTCGGTGATGTTGGCGGCGGTGCGGACGACGCTGTTCTCCTCTGCGTGCACCTGCACGTGGGTGGCGGCGATGCCGCACCGCAGCACGGGCTCCGCCTCCACGGCCCACCCGCCCACCGGCAGGCGCTCCAGCAGGCCCCGCACCTCGTCGAGGTCGGCGCCGGCGTCGACGAGCGAGCCGAGCGCCATGTCGCCCGCGATGCCCGAGAAGCAGTGGAACCAGGCGAGGTTGGTCACGGTCCGCATGTGGTGGAGCTCACTTCCCGAGCATGCGCAGCACGGCGCAGGCGGCACCAAACCCGTTGTCGATGCCCACGACGGTGACGCCGGCGGCGCACGAGGACAGCATGGCGAGAAGGGCCGTGATGCCGCCGAACGACGTCCCGTACCCGGTGCTGGTGGGGACGGCCACGACCGGAGCACCCGTGATTCCGCCGACGAGGCTGGCGAGCGCCCCCTCCATGCCGGCCACGACCACCACCGCGTCCGCCCCGGCCAGCACGTCGGCCGAGGCGAGCAGGCGGTGGACGCCGGCCACGCCCACGTCCGTCACGCGAATCGGGTCGATGCCGTGGACGCGGAGGGTGGCGGCGCACTCGTCGGCCACGGGAAGGTCGGCGGTGCCGGCGGTGGCGAGCACGACGTCCTCGATGCGGGACGGGGCCGGGCGCCAGGCCAGCGTGGTGGCCACCCGCGTGCCGCCGGGGTTGCGGGCGATGGCGGCGGCGGCCTGGGCGTCGTCGGCGCGGGTCAGCAGGACGGGCCCGTCGCCGGGCGCGGCCAGCAGCTCGGCGACGATCGCCGCGCACTGCGCCGGGGTCTTGCCCGGTCCGTAGACGGCCTCGGCCATACCCTGGCGCAGGGCGCGGTGGTGGTCGACGCGGGCGAAGCCGAGGTCCGCGTACGGCAGCCGTCGGAGCTCGGCGACGGCGTCGTCGAGCGTGATGTCGCCGTTGCGCACATCGTCGAGCAGGCCACGCAGAGCGGTTTCGTCCATGCCGGGCTGCATGATCGCGTACAACGTTCTCCACATCGAATGCGGTCGCGTGATTCGTTCGGACCCTTGACAAATCTTAGTTTGGAAGGTAGACGAACAAACCATGCAGCGGACAGACAACCTTCCCTCGCCATTCGCACGGCGCGGGCAGGCTCGGCGGAAAGCGGTCCCTGGCGATGCACGGCGGCACAACCGGTCACTCGTCCTGCGTTCCCTCTTCCTCTCCGGCCCCCTCAGCCGTGCCGACCTCGCCCGTGAGACCCACCTGACGAGGGTCACCACCTCCGACCTGGCCACGGAGTTGCTGGGTGAGGGCCTCATCGAAGAGCTCGGCACCCGCACCGACCAGGGCGTCGGCAAACCGGCGACCCTGCTGGGCGTCGTCCGGCGGTCCCGGCTCACGATCACGCTCGACCTCAGCGACGACGAGCTGTTCCGGGCGGCGGTGGTCGACCTGGCGGGCACGGTCATCGAGCGGCGGGCCTCGAAGCGCGAGGGGCGCACCGGTGCCCGGGCCGTCGAGCTCGCCACCGAGCTGGCGGGCGAGCTGGTCGACAGCGCCGAGGGACCGCTGCTCGGCATCGGCGTCGGCAGCCCGGGCGTCGTCGATCCGGCCGGCGTCGTGCTCGAGGCCCCGAACCTCGACTGGTTCGGTGTCGACCTCGGTCGCCACCTGGCGGACCGGTTCGGCGTCGCCACCTACATCGCCAACGACGCCAACGCCGCCGCCCTCGGCGAGCTGGGGGCGGGCGGCTCCACCGACCGCAGCCTGCTCCTGGTCAAGGTCGGCCAGGGCGTCGGCGCCGGGCTGATCCTCGACGGCCAGCTGGTGCTCGGCGACCGCTTCGCCGCCGGCGAGATCGGCCACGTCGTGGTCGACCCCCGCGGCGACGACTGCGCCTGCGGACGCCGGGGCTGCCTCGAAACCGTGATCGCCGCCCCGCTGCTGCGTCGCCGCCTTGCCGAGGCCGAGTTGCCGCACCGGGTGCGCAGCGCCGCGGGACGCCGGCTGGGCGTGGCGCTCGCCCCGGTGATCAGCACGCTCAACCTCCGCGAGATCGTCCTCTCGGGGCCGCTCGACCTGCTCGACACCGCGTTCATCGAGGCGGCGCTCGACACGGTGCGCGACCGTACGATGCCGGCCGTCGGCGACAACGTCGAGGTGCGCTCGACGACGCTGGGCGAGGACGACGTGCACCTCGGCGCCGCCCGCCTCGTCCTCGACCGCGAGCTCGGGGTGGCCTGAGCCATGGCGCGCGGGACCGCCGGCGTGGTCGCCGGCTCGCGGACCATCCGGACACGAAGGACAGCTGGAGAGACAAGGGAGTGGGCGGCGCGGCCCGCGGTCACGGAGGTACAGGGACGATGAGGCTCGCACCCTCGTCCGGCACGCTCGTCGCCGGGCTCGACGTCGGCGGCACCAAGACCCTCGCCGTGGCCGTGGGCCCGGCCGGCACGATCGTCGGCGAGGTCCGGCGCGCAACGCGGTCGGGTTCGGGCGAGCGGGTGCTCACCTCGACGACCGACATCCTCGCCGAGCTGGCCGCCGATGTTGGCGTCCCGCTGCACGGCTTCGCCGCCGTCGGCGTCGGCATCCCGGGATTCATCGACGTCACGTCCGGCACCGTCCGCCACGCCGTCAACCTCGGTCTCGGCGCCACGCCGCTGCCGCTGGCCGACCGGCTTGCCGAGCGGGTGCTCGCCCCGGTGCACGTCGACAACGACGTGAACGTGGCCGCCGTCGGCGCCGCCGCCGCCCTCGGCTGCCACGACCTGGCCTACCTCAGTGTGGGCACGGGCATCGCCGCCGGCCTGCTGCTCGGCGGCCGCATCCGCCGCGGCGCCCGCGGGGCGGCCGGCGAGATCGGCCACCTGCCCGTCGACCCGGACGGACCGATGTGCGACTGCGGCCAGCGCGGCTGCCTCGAGGCCGTCGCCTCGGGCCCGGCCCTGGCCCGCCGCTGGCCCGCCGGCGAGGGAGCGGCCTCGGTGGCCGGCGCCCTGCTCGACGCCGCGGCGTCCGGCGACCCCGTGGCCGTCAAGGTCCGCGACGCCGTCGCCGGACACCTCGCCGACGCCGTCGCAATGCTCGCCCAGACCGTCGACCCCGACCGCGTGGTGCTCGGCGGTGGCGTGGCCGAGGCCGGCCAGGCCCTCATCGACGTTGTCCGGGCGGCGCTCGTCGACCGCGCCCGCCGGGCACCGGTGCTCGCCGACCTCGATCTGCCGGCCCGCGTGAGCCTCGTGCCCGCCGGCGTGCCGGTGGGCGCGCTGGGCGCGGCGCTGGCCGCCCGCCGCCAGACGTCGCGGCGACTCGACGCCGTCGGGGGCCGGCCGCTCCAGGTGCGGGAGGCCATGTGACCAGCCTTGCCGTGCGGGGTGGCACGGTGCTGTTCCCGCAGGGCTGGGGCATTTCCGACCTCGTCCTTCACAAAGGCCGCATCGTGATCGGCTCGCCCGACGTTCGCTCGGATGGGGAGACAGTCGACGGTACGTGCGGACCAGTGCAGTGCAGCACGGGCGGTGCCGGGGCCGAGCGTGCGGCTCTCTCCGCAGCCGTCGAAGGTGAAGCCGCGACGGCCGCCAGGACCGACAACCTGGCGGCCGGCGGCCGACCCGTTACCGAGCTCGACGCCACCGGCCTGCGGGTCGTGCCGGGCTACGTCGATCTGCAGTGCAACGGCGGCTACGGCATCGACCTGGCGACCGAGCCCGAGCGCCTGTGGGAGCTCGGCGCTCTGCTGCCCCGCACCGGGGTCACGGCGTGGCTGCCCACGATCGTGACGGGTCCGCCCGAGTTCCGGGGGCGGGCCCTGGCCGCGTGGCGGACCGGCCCGCCGGTCGGCGCGGGCCCGCTGGCCCGCCCGCTCGGCCTGCACCTCGAGGGACCGTTCCTGGCGCGGGAGCGCCGCGGCGCGCACCCCGTGGAGTGGCTCCGGGCGCCGGGTGTGAGCCCGTCGGGCGCCGGTCCGTCGGCCGTCCCGACTCCGGCCGACGCGTCCACCTCTGGCTGGTCCCGTGCCGGGGGCGTGGCGCTCGTGACCCTCGCCCCCGAGCTGCCGGGTGCCCTCGATCTCGTGCGCGACCTCGTGGCCCGGGGCGTGGTGGTGTCGGCGGGGCACTCGTCGGCCACGGCGGCCGAGGCCGAGGCCGCGATCGACGCCGGGGTGCGCTGGGTCACCCACCTGTTCAACGCCATGGTCGGCCTGCACCACCGCGAGCCGGGGCTGATCGGCGTAGCGCTCACCGACGAGCGGGTGCGCGTGGGCTTGATCGCGGACGGGGTCCACGTGGACCGGCGGGCCGTGGCGCTCGCCGCCCGAGCACTCGGCGACCGCCTGACCCTCGTGACCGACGCCGTGGCCGCGCCGGGCGAGGCGGCGGGGTCGGCCGGCGCCACGGCCGGTCCGGGGACGTCGGGACCGGTGACCGTGCGTGACCGGGCCGTGCGCCTGGCCGACGGCACGCTGGCGGGCAGCGTGCTGACCCTCGACGAGGCGGTCCGCAACCTCGTGGCCTTCGCCGGTGTGGATCTGGCGACGGCCGTGCGGGCCGCCACGTCTGTCCCGGCCGCCGTGCTGGGGGCCGGCGACCGGGGCGCGGTCGTGGACGGCGCCGTGGCCGACCTCGTGCTGCTGGACGACGCCGGTCAGGTGGTGGCGACGGTGGTGGGCGGCGAGGTGGCCCACGACCGTCGGGCGGAGCCGGCCGCGGTCTGACGACGGCGGCCGGAACCGGGTCGCTGTGGGTGGTGGGGGCGTCGGTACCATGGCCGACCATGTCCGGTGCCACCGCTGCCTCGTCCCGCTCGCGCGTCGGTTTCCTGGGGCCCGAGGGCACGTTCACCGAGCAGGCCCTCCTGTCGCAGCCCGACCTGGCGGCCGCCGAGCTGGTGGCGTACCCGTCGATCACCGACGTGCTGCGGGCCGTGCACGATGGCGAGGTCGACCTCGGCTTCGTCCCGGTCGAGAACTCGATCGAGGGGGCGGTCACGGCGACCGTCGACTCGCTGGCCTTCGACACCGAGCTGCTGATCCAGCGCGAGGTGGTGATGGGCGTGCAGATGAACCTCCTGGGGCCGAGCGGGGTCGACGTCGGTGACGTGCAGCGGGTGCTGTCGATCCCGGTGGCGACCGCGCAGTGCCGGTCGTTCCTGCAGCGCGAGCTGCCCGGGGTCGAGACCGTGGCGACGGCGTCGACCGCCGAGGCCGCCCGGCTCGTGGCCGCCGACGAGCACGACGGCACCACCGCGGCGATCGCCCCGGCCGTGGCCGCCAAGCTCTACGGGCTCGACGTGCTGGCCACCGACATCGAGGACCACGCCGACAACGCCACCCGCTTCGTCGTCGTGGCGCCGGCGGGCATCCCGGCGCCGACGGGGCACGACAAGACGTCGGTCATGGTGTTCCAGCGAGCCGACGCCCCCGGGTCGCTGCTCACGATCTTGCAGGAGTTCGCCGCCCGGTCGATCAACCTGTCCAAGCTCGAGTCGCGGCCCACGAAGAAGGGCCTCGGGCAGTACTGCTTCCTGATCGACCTCGAGGGCCACATCGGCGAGGAGCTCGTGGCCGACTGCCTGCGGGACCTCAAGAGCAAGGTGGCCGACGTGAAGTTCCTCGGCTCGTACCCCGCCGCCGGCGAGCACGGCCCGGCGCGGCGACGCGAGGTCGAGGCGGCCTGGCGGGACGCCAGCGTGTGGGTCGAGAACCTGCGCGGCCAGATCGCCTGAGTCCGGCGCTCCTTCGGAGCGGCTGGGATGGCAACTCGCCCTGATGCTCGGAGAGGACCACCGGCGCCCAGGGTGATCCCGCCACAGCTCGACGCAGCCACGCGGCGTTGCGAGCACGAGGTCGATGGACGACAGATGACGACGTTTCCGGGTTTCTGCGGCCGGGTGCATCCGACCAGCGGCTCCAGCCCGCTGTCGCCCGTGACGGCATCGAGGTCGAGGACGTCGGTGTGCTCGCATTCCCGACTGTGCTGTCGCTGCACCGCTCGAGCCCCGAGCTCTTCCAGACGGGTGGCGTAACGGTCATCGTCGGCGGCGCAGAGGTGCCGGCGACCTGGTGCAACGGTCTGTGAGTTCCTGACGGAGGGGCCTCGGGCGGTCAGCGCTCGGGGTGCCTTCATCCAGACCGGCCAGGACGCCGCCCCGGGGGGCGCCCCCCGGGTTCGGAATCTCCTGGCCGATCTGGTAGCGACACGGACCCGGTGCTCGGGGCAATCTTGGCGGTGACGCTCTGGCAGGCTGTGGCCATGCGGCATGTTCGGCCCCAGATCGTCGATCTCGGTGGAGACGATCGCCAAGGATGGCGGAGACCGTGATGAGGGCGGTCGTCCAGGACACCTACGGGTCCGCAGACGTCTTGGAGCTCCGGGAGATGGAGCGGCCGGAGGTCGGAGACCACGAGGTGCTCGTACGGGTGGTCGCGGCCGGTGTGGACCGGGCCGCTTGGCATTTCATGACCGGCGTGCCGTACGTGATGCGCATCGTCGGTTTCGGGCTGCGCGCCCCCAAGGTTCCCGTCGCAGGCTCCAACCTCGCCGGGCGCGTGGAGGCAGTCGGCAAGGACGTGACCCGATTCCAACCCGGCGACGAGGTGTACGGCACCTGTAGAGGCTCCTTCGCCGAGTTCGCGTGTGCCCGAGAGGACAGGCTTGCCCCTAAGCCGGCCAGCCTCACGTTCGAGCAGGCGGCCGTGGTACCTCATGGTGGATTCGCGGCCCTTCAGGCTGTTCGCGACCGTGGACGGGTCCAGCCTGGCCAGAGCGTGCTGATCGTCGGAGCCTCGGGAGCGGTGGGGAGCATCGCCGTGCAGCTGGCCAGGGCCTTCGGCGCCGAGGTCACCGGCGTGTGCCGCACGTCGAAGGTGGACACGGTGCAGGCTCTGGGCGCCGACCACGTCATCGACTACACGCGCGACGACTTCGCCGACTCGGGGGAGCGCTACGACGTGATCCTCGACACCGGAGGCAACAGCTCGTTGTCACGGCTCCGCCGTTCTCTCACCCGCAAGGGGACACTCGTCATCGTCGGCGGGGAAGGCGGCGGACGCTGGATCGGCATCGGTCGCCAGATCCGGGCGCAGATGCTGTCACCGTTCGTGGGCCAGAAGCTGGGCACGTTCATCGCAAGGGAGAACGCCGAGGACCTGCTGATCCTGAACGAGCTCATCGACTCCGGCAAGCTCACACCGATCATCGATCGGACCTACCCACTGAGCGACGCCCCCGACGCCATCCGCCATCTCGAGACGGGCGACGCACGAGGACGAATCGTCCTCACCGTCTGAGCGATGAGCGTCACGGCCCTGACTCGCCCGAGCACGACGTGACGGCCACGGGACTACGGGCGACTGCTTGCTCGGTCATCCTTGGTCGCTCTCACGGGTAGTCCTCACGAGGCCGACGACCGAATTCTTCCCGCGCCTCACGGTCGGTCAGCGCTGAGCACGGGTAGGGGCGGTGGTGCGAGCGCGCCGACTTGGTAAAGGGCTGGGACCGCTACCAGACCTGGCTCGCCGACACCATGACCCGCACCCTCTTCTGAGACCAACTCGCGCTTGTTCTGGGCTGCGTGCCGTGGCTTCGGCTATCGCTTTCCACGCGACCGGTGAGGCCGGGCTGGCACCTCGTCACGGACTGTCCACGTGGCGCTGAGCGCGTTGGCGTATAGCGCTCTGATTGCATTGAACTTCGTCACCGCGTCGAATGAGCTTCCGCCGGCCCCGATCGGCGCAGTGTGTCTTGTCGCAGCGAGTGCCGTTGCAGGCCGGTGGAGTGTCCGCCGCAGGACGGCGCCGGAGGCACCCTGCCGGTCGGCGGCGGTGCGATGGACGGTCAGTCCAGTGCTGCGGCCCCGTCGCGGGGGCGGGCAGCCGTACGACACCGCCGCCGACGCGGGCGGTCGGCCTCCCGGCCGGGATCTACGAGGTCAGGGCCGCCTGGCCGCCGACCTGGATCTTGCGGGGCTTGGCCTCCTCGGTCACCGGGATGCGCAGCGTGAGCACCCCGCGGTCATAGTCGGCCTCGATGCGGTCGGCGTCCAGGGACTCACCCAGGAAAAGGGTGCGGGTGAACGTGCCCTGCGGCCGCTCACGGGCCACGAGCTCGCGGCCCTCGAAGCCCCAACGTCGTTCGGCGTGCACCGTGAGCTGGTCCCTCTCGACGCTCAGGTCGATGGAGTCGGGATCGACACCCGGCAGGTCGAAGTCGACCACGAACGAGTCGCCGTCGCGGTAGGCATCCATGGCGAGGACGGACCCTCGCCAACCACCCGCGGCCCCGGCGGTCTCGAACAGCCGGTCGATCTCACGGTACGGATCGAAGCGCATGAGCATCATGCTCACCTCCTCGAGCGGTTCACCGATAGTCGCTCACACACGAGTACTACTACCATGGCTCAGAAAACCTGACAACTGTTGACTCAAGTGTTCTGGCAAGTTTCCCACCGGAACGAAAGAAGCGTGCGGTCCACCGGGCATGGCACAGGGACCCTAAGAATCCGCGGTTCCTACACCGCGGGCCCCGGCGGTGGAGTCAGCCCTTCGCGAACGCAAGCAGCTCGTCGTTGAACCGCCCACGGTGCGACAGCATCAACCCGTGGGGTGCGTGCTCGTAGACCGAGAGGCGCGCCCCAGGGATGAGGTTGACCGCCACGGCGCTCGACGTCTCGAGCGGGATGGGCGCGTCGGTGTCGCCGTGGATCAGCAGTGCCGGCACGTCGATGGCGCGGAGCTCGGAG
The DNA here is from genome assembly GCA_035296625.1 of Acidimicrobiales bacterium. GTDB lineage: Bacteria > Actinomycetota > Acidimicrobiia > Acidimicrobiales > VFJN01 > DATCLS01. Next base: position 35,515 of record DATHAO010000071.1, read on the forward strand.
GCGAAGTCGGTCTCGAGCATGGCACGGTTGCAGTCGAGGATCGCCCGCAGCGACGCTCGCAGCATGTCGCGCAGCGCCCAGTCGACGAGCTCGTCGGACACGTCGCAGCCCGGCAGTCCGGCCCCGACGAAGGCGGGCGCGTTGGCTCGAGCCCATCCGGCGAAGTCGGACGCGTACACCGCCCGCACCGCGTCGCCGACCTCGGGTGGAAGGCGCGGCATGCCGAGGGCGGTCGCCACCAGCACGACCCTACGGACACGCTCGCTGCCGTGCCGGGTCAGGTAGCGGACGACCTCGCCGCCGGCCATCGAGTGCGCGACCAGCGTCACGTCGTGCAGCTCGCGGGTCTCCAGCACGGCCGCGAGGTCATCGGCGAGCGTGTCGTACTCGAAGCCGCCACCAGGATCGTCGGAGCGGCCGTGGCCGCGGCGGTCGTAGGCGACGCAGCGCAGACCGAGGTCTGAGAGCGGAGCCAGCTGGTACTGCCAGAAGTCGCTGCTCACGCCCCACCCGGCGAGGAATGCGAGCGCAGGGCCTTCGCCCCAGTCCTTGCAGTAGAGCGCAGTGCCGTCGGTGGTCTCGATGAAGGGCATGGGACGAGCCAACCCCATCCTGCGTCAGCGAGGCGATTACCCGTGACGTCATCACCCTGACTCAGGTGTCGCCGGCCTGGCGCCGCCGAGGAGGTATCCCGGCGTCGCAGCCCGCTGGAGTCCGAAGCCCCGGTTTCGTCCGCCATCTGGTCCTGGAACACCACTGTGCGGAGCGGTGGATTCGGTACTCGTCCTGCTCGGCTATCCGGCGAGAGCAGCCGTGGGAGCGACCCCCTACGTAACCGCCTCGAGAGTTCGGCCCGCGCCTGCGGCCCGACCTGGGCGAGATGGGTGCAGGTCGTGTCGCGCACCGCGACAGAGGTCGGGTCCCAAGCCAGCCTGCCGGCGGCACCGACGCGCGAGGTGCGACCCTGGGCGCCATGAGCCCTGACCCGCGACCGAGGACCGTCCGTGTGCGCCGCGAGCCCCCGGCGTTCCGTGTCGCGTCGGTCCGGCGGATCGAACGGCTCACACTGCGCATGCTGCGCATCACGCTCGCTGGCCCCGAACTCGAAGGTTTCACTGTCGCCGAGCCGGCGGCGAGCGTGCGCCTCCTGCTCCCGCCGCCCGGAGCCGACGAGCTCGCCCTGCCAACCTGGAACGGGAACGAGTTCCTCCTTGCCGACGGGCGACGCCCCACGATCCGGACGTTCACGCCCCGGCGCGCCGACCCGCGGGCCCGCGAGCTCGACGTCGAGATCGTCGTCCACGGCCAGGGAGCGGCGTCCGGCTGGGCGGAAGCAGCGGCAACCGGCAGCCCGGCGGCCGTGTCGGGTCCTGGGCGAGGCTACGCCATCGACCCCGCGGCACCGGGCTTCCTCCTCGCCGGTGACGAGACCGCCATCCCCGCCATCAGCCAACTGCTCGAGGTCCTGCCGGCCGACCGACCGGTGCGGGTTCTGGCCGAACTGGCGGTCCCCGACGGCCGGCCTGCCCTTCCCAACCACCCCGGTTCAGCCGTCGAGTGGTGCGATCTGCCGCCCGGGGCACCGCCCGGTGACTCCCTGGTCGCCGCCATCCGAGCAGAAGCCCTCGAGAGCGGCACCCGCGTTTGGGTGGCCGGCGAGGCGGCGGCCGTCCAACGCATCCGCCAACACCTCTTCCACGATCGACGGCTGCCCCGCTCCCAGGCCTCGGTGCGCGGCTACTGGAAGCACGGACGCGCCGGCGACGGCGGGCAGGACGGCCACGCCTGAGGCTGGGCGCACAGTGTGCGCCGGGCGGGAGACCGTCGACGCCAAGCCCGGCGCGCTCACAGCGCCGGGAGGTTTGAAGTCGACCGTCACGCACAACGTCGCATCCGCACCCGCGCTGGGTTGGACCGCCTTACCGTGGCCGCTTGCCGCTCGACCTGTTCGCCGGAATCTACGTCCGCGACTACGCGGCCTCGAAGGCCTGGTCCCCTCGGCCATCGCGGCGTGGGGGCTTCCGCCCGCCTGCTCTGGGGGTCTAGTCCTGGAGCACCTCGAGGGCGAGGTCGGCGTGCTTGACCATGTTGATCTCACTGTTGATGACCTTGAGTACCCTGCGGTCGGTGCCGATCACGAACGTCGCCCGCTTGTTCGGCAGGAGCGGCACGCCACGCTTCACCCCGAACACCGAGGCCACCCGCCGGTCCTCGTCGGAGAGGAGCGGGTAGTCGAAGGCATGCTTGTCGGAGAAGGTGCGCTGCTTCTCGACCGGATCTGCACTGATGCCCACCCGTTGGGCGCTGACGGCTTCGAACTCCGCCGCGAGGTCACGGAAGTGACAACTCTCTTTGGTGCACCCGGGAGTGAGCGCGGCGGGGTAGAAGAACAGCACGATCGGCCCCTTCTCCAGGTACTCGCTCAGCGACCGCGGCACGCCATGCTGGTCGGGCAACTCGAAGTCGGGTACCAGGTCACCGGTGCGCATCGTCCACCCCCAGGCCGCCACGCGGAGAAACTTTATCGTCGGGATCGGCGTCACAGGCTCGTTGTGCCCTTGACGCCTGGCTCAACGTTGGCAGGCGTTGCCAGTGCGGGATGTTGTCCGGCGCGCGACAGTCTCCGTGACCTTTACGGACCCCTTCGGCCGGACCGGACGACTCACCACCGTCGGTCACGGTGCCGGACCCCGGACCGGGCTGATGACACCGTCCCCCGGCATCGCCAGCCCACCGACGATCGCCACAACCCGACAGCGAGGATCGGGTGGGGCTGACGGGATCCACCACTGCGGGGGGGTGAGGGTCAGCGTTCGGGTGGGTGCCCGAGCCGGGTCTGGCGGAAAGCCTCGCCAAGAAAGAAGCCTTCCGGTGCCTCAAGCGCTACATCGCCCGCGAGGTCTACAACCACCTGCCCCACCACCAACTCGCCCTTGACGGCCCCTAGGAGCATCGTAAGGGGAGCGCCTCTGGTTGCCAGCGGTCACCGAATCGTCGCAGTGGTGTTGGCACCTCGAGGGCCGCCCACCCAGACTTCGACGTTGATGCTGGCTGGAGGGACCTATGACGGAGAAGCAGGAGGACAGGGTGGCGATCCGGACCCCCGACCAGCGTCTGCGTGTCTTCGTGAGCTCCACGTTGGCCGAACTCGCAGACGAGCGTGCGGTTGTGGCCCGCGCTATCTCGGCGCTCGGGCTCACGCCGGTGCTGTTTGAGCTCGGGGCCCGACCGCACCCACCTCGCGAGCTGTACCGCGCCTACTTGTCGCAGTCGGACATCTTTATCGGCCTGTACTGGCAGCGGTACGGCTGGATCGGTCCTGATATGGAGATTTCGGGTCTGGAGGACGAGTTCCGGCTCTCTGGATCCATCCCGCGTTTGCTGTACGTCAAGGCTCCGGCGCCCGAGCGAGAGCCTCGGCTGGCAGCAATGATCCAGGAGCTCCAGACGGAAGGGACCGAGTCCTACCGGTCGTTCGGCACCCCACGGGAGCTCGGACGTCTGGTCCGGGACGACCTCGCTCTGCTCCTGAGCGAGGCGTTCACGAGGCCAGGCACCCGAGGCGGTGGCACCGTATCGGCTCCCTCCGAGGGCGACGGGCGTGTTGCGCGATCGCTGCCCGTGACGTCGACGTCGTTGATCGGACGCGAGCGCGACATTGCCGAGGTCTCCGAATTGCTGCAGTCACCCGAGGTGCGCCTGGTCACGCTCACCGGCCCTGGCGGCGTCGGCAAGACGCGGCTCGCCATCGCAGTGGGCGAGCGACTGGACGACCGCTTCCCGAAAGGGACGGCGTTCGTGTCGCTCGCCGCGATCGACGCGCCCGAGCTGGTCCTGCCCCGCATCGCGGCTGCGGTGGGTGCGCCCATGGTGGGCGCGCGGCCGGCGCTGGACGTCCTCATCGACCACTTCGCGGACGACCCGGCGCTGCTCGTGCTGGACAACCTGGAGCAGATCGTGGGTGTCGCGCCCTCGCTCGATCAGCTCCTGGCTCGCTGCCCGGGTCTCGAGATCCTCGCGACGAGCCGCACCGTCCTTCGCCTCCGAGCGGAACGCGAGCACCCGGTCGCGGCGCTCGCCGTGCCAGCAGTCTCGGAACCCCCGCCGACCGACGACATGGCGTCGTTGCCGGCCGTGCAGCTCTTCGTCGATCGGGCGCAGGCGGTCCGCCACAACTTCGTACTGACCGAGGACAACGTCGTACCTATCGTGGAGATCTGCCGGCTCGTCGACGGTCTCCCTCTCGCCATCGAGCTGGCCGCCGCCCGCACCCGAGTGCTGCAGCCGGCTGCGTTGCTCGAGCGGCTGGAACGAAGCCTGGACGCATTGGGCACCGGCTCGGTCGACCTCCCCGAACGGCAACGAACGCTGCGTGCGACCGTCGAATGGAGCTTCGGGCTGCTCGGCGAGGCCGAGCAACGGATGCTGGCCACCTTGTCGGTCTTCGTCGACGGGTGGACGGTCGAAGCGGCCGTGGACGTCGCCGATCTCACCGAGGACCGGACCCTCGATCTGCTCGACGCGCTCGCAGGGCACAGCCTCATCACCGTCGACGCCCTCGACCCTGGGCCGAGGTTCCGCATGTTGGCCGCGGTGCGGGATCTCGCACAGGAGCGCCTCGCCGACAGCGAGGACCGCGCCGACGTCGAGAGGCGGCACGCGGAGCACTTCGGTGCGTT
>DATHAO010000072.1:0-51809 GCA_035296625.1 Acidimicrobiales bacterium
CCGCCCTCACGCGGCCCTCATGCGCCGGGTGTTCCCTGCTGCCATGGCCGACGACACCGTCCCGACCCCGCACGAACCGCCGGCATCCGCTCCCGACGCCGGCTCCCCGGGCGAGCCCGACCCAGGCCCGCCGCGCCATGCGACGGCCCGCCCCGCTCCGGCGCGGGACCGATGGGCCCGTGCCGGCGTGGCGGCCGCGCTGGTCGCAGGGATGGTGGCGGGCGGGGGCGCCGTGGCGGTGGCCCGGACCGCTGACGACGCCGGCGAGGCGACGTCCACCGCCGGCGAGGAAACCCCCGGCGCGGCGGCGGTGGGCGCCCGCGGCCACGACCACGACGACGGCGCCATCGGTGGCGTGCGGGGGTCGGGCCACCGGCGGCACGCCGGCGGGCGAGCGGGCCCAGGTGAGGGGCGGGGGCGGCACACCCACCCCACGCTGCCGGCCTACGCCGACCGCGAGGCGGCGGCCACGCCCGAGGAGCGTCAGGCGGCGGACGCGCTGCGGGCGGAGGTCACCGCCACCCTCGAGGCCTACGCCGACGTCGACGACGCCGTGGCGGCCGGTTACGAGCCGCCCCGCCGCCCCCGGGGCCGGCTCGCCCACTACCGCGACCGGTCGACGGCCAGCGGCGGGGACATCCTCGACCCCGCCCACCCGGACGGCCTCGTCTACGAGACCGGCGGTGACGGCGACCCGGTCCTGATCGGCGCCTTCTTCGTCGCCCCGCGAGGCGCCGCGGCCCCCGCGCCGGCTGGCGACCTCGTGGTCTGGCACAGCCACGACCCCGCCTGCGCGGGCTTCTTCGTCACCCCGGCGGAGCCGTGCACCGAGTCGTTCCGCATGCTGCACGTGTGGACGGCCGACGAGATCGAGCTGACGACCCGCACCGGCGCCACCGTGCCGGTCCGGCTCGTCGACCCGTACGGCACGCCGCTCCGGGCATCCGTCGAGCCGGCGGGCTGACCCGGCCTGGTGGACCCCGGTCCTGGAGCCGTGACCGGCGGGGTGGCACGATGCGCCCCGATGCAGAGCGCGACGGTGGTGGTGGTCGAGGACGACGACCCCATCGCCGAGCTGCTCGGCCTGTACCTCGGCCGCGCCGGCTTCGACGTGGCGCGGGCCACTACCGGCGCCGGCGGGATCGACCTGGTGTCCGAGCGTCGCCCGGTGCTGGTGGTCGTCGACATCGGCCTGCCCGGCGGCGTCGACGGTCTGGAGGTGTGCCGGAGGCTGCGGGCGGAGGGCGACGTGCCGATCCTCGTGCTGACGGCCCGCGGCGACGAGGCCGACCGGATCCGGGGCTTCGAGCTGGGCGCCGACGACTACGTCACCAAGCCGTTCTCGCCTCGCGAGCTGGTCGCCCGGGTGAGCGCCATCGTCCGCCGCAGCGCCTCGGCGGGCGCCGGGGACGGTGGCGGACCCGTCGGCACTGCGGCGGTGACCGGTCGGACCGTCGTCGTCGGCGACGTCGAGGTCGACCTGGCCCGCCACGAGGCCCGCCGCCACGGCGCCCCCGTCCCGCTGGCGCCCCGCGAGTTCGCCCTGCTGGCAGCGTTCGTCGAGAACCGTGGGCTCGTGCTGTCCCGCCGTCAGCTCCTCGACCTGGCGTGGGGCTGGGACTTCTACGGCGACGAGCGCACGGTCGACGTCCACGTCCGCCAGCTGCGCCGCAAGCTCGGCAACGGTCTGCCGCTCGTGACGCTCCGCCGCACGGGCTATCGGCTGGGCTGACGCCGCCGTGCGTCGCCGCCTGGTCGTGGCCATCGTCGGTGCCGTGGTCGCCGCCGTCGTGGTGGTCGGGCTCGGCACGCTCGCGCTCACCCGGATCGATGCCCGCCGCAGCGCCGAGCGCGACCTGCGGCAGCGGGCGGACGAGCTCGCCGCGGTGCTCGCCGAGGTCCGGCCCGCCCGGGCGCGGCCGGTGGCGCAGCGGTTCGAGGCCGCCCTTGGCGTCGACGCCGTGCGCCTGTTCCCGCTCGGCGCCCCACCCGGGTGGCTGCCCGACGACGACGCGGCTCGCCTGCGGGCAGGCCAGGTCGTGTCCGCCCGCCGGGGCGACACGATCGACGCCGCGGCCCCCCTGCGGCCCACGACCGGCGGCGAGCCCCAGCGGGCGCTGCTGCTCACCGACACCGTTGGAGCCGACGTGGGGGCGGCCGGGCGCTGGTTCGTGGTGGCGGGGGCGGCGACGGTGCTGGTGGGCGTGCTCGTGGCCATGCGCGTGGCCCGCTCGCTGACCGGGCCCCTCGCGGCCGCCGACCAGGCCACCCGGCGCATCGCGCGGGGCGACCTGGCGGTGCGGGTTCCCGAGCCCGCGGACCGCGCCGGCGGCGCGCCCCCCGACGACGAGCTGGCTCGCCTGACCCGGTCCATCAACGCCATGGCCGCCTCGCTGGAACGGGGCCAGCACACCGAGCGCGATTTCCTGCTGTCGGTGTCCCACGACCTGCGCACGCCGCTGACCTCGATCGGTGGGTGGGCCGAGGCGCTCGCCGACGGCACCGCGCCGGACCCGTCCGCCGCCGGGCGCATCGTCCTGGCCGAGGCCGGCCGGCTCGACCGCCTCGTGCGGGACCTGCTCGACCTCGCGCGCCTGCGCGCCCGGGCGTTCACGCTCGCCGCCGAGCCCGTGGACCTGGGCGATGTGGCGGTCGGCACCGCCGAAGGCCTCCGCCCCGAGCTGGAGGACGCCGGGCTGGCCGTGGCCGTCGACGTCCCGGCCGCGGCGGTCGTGGTGCGGGGCGACGCCGACCGCCTGGCCCAGGTGGCCGCGAACCTGCTCGACAACGCCGGGCGGCACGGCGCCAGCCGGGTGCGGGTGGCGGTCGCCCTGGCGGATCCGCCTGCGAGCTCCGCAGGCGCCGAGGGCGTGCTGATCGTCGACGACGACGGTCCCGGCATCCCGACCGGCGAGCGGGCCGCGGTGTTCGAGCGCCTCCACACCTCCGCCCGGCCCGCGGCCCGCGCGGGGACCGGCACGGGCCTGGGGCTCGCCATCGTGCGCGAACTGGTCCACGCCATGGGCGGTGACGTCGTGGCCGAGGACGCACCCGGCGGCGGGGCCCGGCTCGTCGTGCGCCTGCCGCTCGCCGACGTCGACGGCGACGTCGACGTCGAGTCCGGCGGCGACGTCAGCGTTGGCGGCCACGGCGACCCAGATCGGTCCGGCTCCCGCCCCGGACCGCCCGGCACCATCATCTGACCCTCACCTCGCTCGGCCAGCGTGGAGGGCGCCCAGCCCGTCGATCCGGGAGTGCCGTCATGCCGCGCAGGGCCCGCCGCCTCCTCGTCCGCCCGGCCGCCCGGCCGCTCGTGCGCCGGGTCCGCGACGCCCGTCGCGGCGTCGTCGTGACGCGTGGCAGGGCGGCGCGGGTGGCGCAGAGCCAGGCGTTCGCCGCCACCCTGCGGACCCTCGGCGTCGACGCCGAGGCCCTGGTGGCGCCCGGTCTCACCCACGCCGAGGTGAACCAGGCCATCGGCCGCCACGGTGACACCGCGGTGACGCGGGCCCTGCTGGCGTTCCTGCGCCGGTGCGTCGCCTGATCGGCGCACGGCCAGGTGACGAGTGCGTTACAGCGCCACTGTCACCCGAGCACGATGCCTGGTAAAAGAGACATGATCCTCTCGCGCCGCCGGCGGACCACGGTCCGGGTGGCGCACCGGGGGAGCGTGTTGCGGCCGCGCGGTGGGAGGGGTGCCATGGGTGCGCTGGGGGGCGTGGAATCCGACGAGGGTGCAAACGCGAACGAGGGCCGTGCGCTCGATGTCGCCCTGGGCGAGGCGATCCGGCGCCTGCGGGCCACGAACCCGCCCGACGCTGCCCGCCTCCACGAACGGCCGACCGGCTCCGACCCCGGCCCCGGCCCCGGGGGAACCGATGGCGCCCTCGCGGACGCGGTCACGTCGGGCCCCGTGCGGGCGCCCGACGCTGCCCGGGCGGTGAGCGGCCGGAACGAGGACGGCGGGTCCGCGACCGACGCCGACCCGGCCGATGACGACACCGGTGCCGGCAGCGCCGGGGCGAGCGACGCGGCCCCGGCGGTTGCCGTGCCCCGGGGCGACACGGCATCCCCCGAGGAGGTCGTCCGGGCGTTCACCGACCTGTTCGGCGGTCACGGCCACATCCGCGTCCCCGCGGCACCGCTGGGCACGGACGGCCCGCAGGGGCCGCCGTCCCGCGCCGCCGTTCGCTACCCGCGCAGGCGCGACCTCGTCCGGCCGCCCGCGCGGCCCGTCCGGGCAACCGGCCCCGCCGTGCACCCGCAGGACCCGCACGAGCCGCACGACCGGGCCGACTCACCCGAGGCCGGGTCGGTCCCCGGCGCTGACTCGCCGTGGTCGTCGGCCGACGCCCCCGATCCGCCGTCGGCGTCGTGGCCGGCCTCGTCCGCGACCGGCACGACCCGCACCGGCGACGCCCGATCGGTCCCGGACCCCCGCCCGGGTAGCGAGGCGGGCGACGTCCCCGCCGCCGGCCTCGAGGTCCACCAGGTCGCCCGCACCCCCGGATGGGTGTCGAGCGCCATGCCGACCGACCGCCAGCGCTCCCGCTGGATGCCGGACGACCCCGAGATCCCGCCGCCGACCGGCCCGCACCGGGCCGTCGATCAGCTCGCGTCGCCGCCGGCCGCGCTCCGACGACCGACCGGCGGCCTGCCGGTGGTCCGGTCCGGCGAGTGCCGAGCCGCCGGCGCACCGGGCACCGGGGAGGGGCCACAGGCGACGGACACGCGGGACGGCCGGTCCAGCGCCGTCCCGGTCGTGGCAGCCGCCGGTACCGACACCGGCCGGGACCACGGCCCGGTCGGCGACCGGGCCCGCTGGGCCCGCCCGGTCGAGCGGTGGCTGCCCGACCTGGCCGCGATCGCCGCCGCGTCGGGGGCGCTGGTGGCCCCGTGGCCGTGGCTGGTGGCGGTCGTGGCCGTATGCGTGGGCGCGGCGGTCGTCGTCGTGGTCCGAGGCGACCCGGACGACCCGGTCGGCTACGCCTTGCGCCGCATGAAGACGTGGCTCCACCCCAGCTCGCTCGTGTGGGGTCCCGTGCTCGCCGCCCGCGTCGCCATCGTCGCGGTCATCGTGCCGGCGGCCGTCGCCGCCGCCGCGTGGGTCGCCGCCGAGGGGACCGGCGGGGCGGCCGCGGCCGTACGCGTCGGTGTGTGGACCCATGCCTTCCGGGTGGGTGCCGTCCTCCTGTGCCTGCTGCTGATCGGTGGGCTCGGTGCCGCCCGCGTACGCCGCGCCGCCGAGGTGCGGCGGCGGGTGCAGCGCCTGTCCGACACCGTGTTGGCGTTGGTCGCCGGCGCGTGCGTCCTGCTCATCTTCGTCGTGGCGCTCGTGCTCCCCCGCCTCGGCGGCGGGCCCTTCACCGGCGCCGACGGCCTCGCCTGGGTCCCGCCGGCCGGCCGGGCGACGGTCGATCGCCTGCGCGACGCCATCGTCGCGACCGAGCTCGACGCGGTGTCGTCGTGCCTGTCCCGGCGCCAGGCCACGGGCTGGACGAACGGCCACACGCCGGGCAACCCGCTCGACGAGCCCGACGTCGCCCGCCTTGACGTGGCGCGGAACCTCCCCGACCCCGGGGAGACCCTGGCGGCCGTGACCGCCGCCCACAACCAGCTCGCGCCGTGGGTCGAGACCATCGAGGTCACGTGGGCCGGAACCGTGCTCGTCCGCACCGACCGGTCCGCCCTGCCCGCCGACCACGTGGTGAGCGACCCGGCGGCGATCGTGGCGGCGTCGACGGAGGGACGGGCCTGGCTGGCCGAGGGCGAGGCCTCGTTCAACCGTCCCGTCGCCCTGCGCTGCTCGGCCGGCCCGGTGGTCTGACGCCCGCGTCCCTGGCGTCCCGGCCCGCCGACGACGGCCGCGGAACAGGCCCCTGGCCTGGGACGGATCCCAGACAGGGGCTGGAGGCGGCGGCGGGAATCGAACCCGCGTACAGGGCTTTGCAGGCCCTTGCCTAAGCCACTCGGCCACGCCGCCGCGGAGCGATGACCTTAGCGCCCCCGGCCGCCGGGACCGGACCTCCGGGGGCCGGACCCGGCCGGTGCGGCCGGGCCGGGTGGCGACCCCGGCGTGGACGCGTAGCGAGCGGGGGTCGTGCCCACGTGCCGGCGGAAGTGGCGGGTGAGGTGCGGCTGGTCGTGGAACCCGGCCGCCACCGCCACCTCGGCCGGTGGCAGGCCGGCGAGCAGCAGCGCGCGCGCCAGGTCGACCCGCCGAGCGACCAGGTACGCGTGCGGCGGGATGCCGAAGGCCGCGGTGAAGCTTCGCACGACGTGCGTCGGGGACGTGCCCACCTGGCCGGCCAGGCCGGCGAGGGTGACGCCGTCGACGATGTGGGCGTCGAGTTCGTCGCGCACGGCAGCGGCGAGCGCGGCGGGCCGGTCGACAGGGAGCAGGCTCGGCGGACCTGCGAGCGGCACACCGCGGACCGAGCCCCGGTCGAGGTGCGCGGTGAGCGCCTCGGTCACGAACGCCAGCCGGGTCTCGGCCTCGAGCGGGTCGAGGGGCGAGTCCCCGGCTCCGCCGACGCGCAGCGACGCGTGCAGGGCCTGTAGGGCCCGGACGAGCCCGGCGTCGGGCAGCGTAGGCTGGTCGACCGCCCGTCCGACGCGCTCGACGCCGAGCACCGACGGCTCGAGGTACAGCACCTGCTTGCGGAAGCCGCCTGTGCGCGCCGAGCGGCCGTCGTGCACGACGTCGGGCGGCAGCACGCTGACCACGGAGCGATAGGAGCCGTGGTCGTGGCGGTCGAGCTTGTAGGCGACGACGCCCTCGTCGACGACGAGGATCGCCCAGGCATCGTGGGTGTGGGGCGGGTACGCGTGCTCGACGAACCGGGCGTGGAAGACCTCGCGCACGCCGGCCAGCGCCGGGTGCCACGCCTCGACACGCTCGCCGGCGATCGGACCCACGCGAGGAACGTACAAGACCACAGGCGGTCCGGCTCCGTGAGATGGTCGCATGCATGCCGATCACAAGCTCGCCGTCGCCGTCCGCACCGACCTGGCGGTGTGGCAGAAGCTCAACGTCACCGCGTTCGTCGTCAGCGGGCTCGGCGCCACCGACCCGGACCTCGTGGGCGAGCCCTACGTCGACGCCGACACGCAGCGCTACCTGCCCATGTTCGTCCGGCCAGTCTCCGTCTACGGCGGCGACGGGGCCGCGCTCACGCGGGCCTTCACCCGGGCCAGGGGGCGCGGCCTGGCGGTCGCCGTGTACACCGACGACCTGTTCGCCACGGGCAACGACGTCGACAACCGGGCCGCCGTCGCCAAGGTGGCGACCGCCGACCTGTCCCTCGCCGGCTTCGCCGTGGCCGGACCCCGGCGCGACGTCGACAAGGCGCTCGACAAGCTCCGGTTCCACCCGTGAGGGTGCGGGGGTGACGACGACGGCCGGCATCCGCCAGCGACCGGCCCCGCCACGCCTCACGATCGGGGCGGGCCCGCCGTTGTGTGGCCGCCGACCCGACCGAGGACCGAGGAGCCGACGCCGATGACCGCCGTGACCGCCCCCCCGCCCGCGGACGCGCACGCCCTCGATCGCGACGCCTGCTTCCGGGCCGCGCGCAGCAAGGACGCCCGCTTCGACGGCGCCTTCGTCATCGCCGTCACCACGACCGGCATCTACTGCCGGCCGAGCTGCCCGGTGAAGGCCCCCCTCGGGCGCAACGTCCGGTTCTATCGCTCGGCGGCCGCCGCCCAGCAGGACGGCTTCCGCGCCTGCAAGCGGTGCCTGCCCGACGCAGTGCCCGGGTCGCCCGAGTGGGACGGGCGGGCCGACGTCGCCGCCCGGGCCGTCCGCCTGGTGGACGACGGCGTGGTCGACCGCGAGGGGGTCGCCGGCCTCGCCCGCCGCCTCGGCACCAGCGAGCGCCAGCTCCGCCGCACCCTGTCCGCCGAGCTCGGCGTGGGGCCCGACGCGCTGGCCCGGGCCCGGCGGGCGTCCGCGGCCCGCAGCCTGCTCGAGTCCACCGACGAGCCGATCACCCAGGTGGCGTTCGCCGCCGGGTTCCGCAGCGTCCGGCAGTTCAACGAGACGATGCGGCGGGTTTTCGACGTGGCCCCGTCCGAGATCCGCCGGCGGGCGCGGCGCCGCGGGCCCACGATCGCCCCCACCGCCGACGGCGAGCTGCACCTGCGCCTGCCCCACCGGCCCCCGCTGCCCTTCGCCGCCCTCCTCGGCTTCCTGGGCACCCGGTGCGTGCCGGGTGTCGAGGAGATCGCCGACGGCAGCTATCGCCGGGTCCTCCACCTGCCCCGGGGCCTCGGCATCGCCACGCTCGCGCCGGGCGGGACCGGCCCGACGGGCGCCTGGGTCGACTGCCGCCTGCGCCTCGACGACCCCCGCGACGTCACGGCCGCCGTGCAGCGGTGCCGGCGCCTGCTCGACCTCGACGCCGACCCGGTGGCCGTCGACGCCGCCCTGGGCGACGAGCCGCTGCTGGCCGCCGCCGTCGCCGCCCAGCCTGGGCGCCGGGTGCCCGGCCACGTCGACGGGCACGAGCTCGCCGTCCGGGCGGTGCTCGGCCAGCAGGTCTCCGTGGCCGCTGCCCGCACGCTGGCCGCACGCCTGGCCGAAACGCACGGCGAGCACCTGGCAGCACCCGTCGGCACGCTCACCGTGGCCTTTCCCACAGCCGATGCCCTGGCCGGGGCCAACCTCGGCGGGCTGGGCCTCACGGGCGCACGGCAGGCGGCGCTGCGCACGCTCGCCGGCGCCCTCGCGGCCGGCGACGTGCAGCTCGACCCGGGGGCCGACCGCGACGAGGCCGAGGCCGGACTGCAGCGGCTGTCCGGCATCGGGCCGTGGACGGCGGCGTACATCCGCATGCGGGCCCTCGGCGACCCCGACGTGGCGCTCGCCACCGACCTCGGCGTCCGCCGGGCGCTCGAGCGCCTGGGTGCCGACGGCAGGCCCCGGGCCGCCGCCGCCCTGGCCGAGCGTTGGCGGCCGTGGCGGTCCTACGCCGTCCAGCACCTCTGGGCCAGCTTGTCCCTGCCGGCGCCCACGGCGTCCCCCGTCCCGGGGCGCCCGATCGCCGGGGTCCCGGCCGGCGGGGAGGACGGGCTCGACGTGCGGGTGCCGGCGTGACCGGCGCCGGTCGGGCGACCCCCTCCCGGCGTGCCGGCGGCGCCGGGGCGCGGACGGCACGAGCCAGGCCCGGCGACCGGGTCTACACGGTCACGCCGTCGCCCCTCGGCGGCCTCGTGGTCGTCGGCGACGGCGAGGCCCTCACGGGGCTGTGGTTCCTCGCGAAGCACCGCTGGTTCGACGGCATCGACGACCGCTGGCTCCACGACCCCGTCCCGCTGGCGCCTGTGAGCGAGCAGCTCGCTGCCTACTTCGCCGGCGAGCTCCGGCGCTTCGACCTGCCGCTCGCGCTCGACGGCACGCCGTTCCAGCGGCGGGTGTGGCAAGCACTGACCGCCATCCCGTACGGCACCACCACCAGCTATAGCGCACTGGCCGAGGGTCTCGGGCGGCCCGCCGGCGCCCGGGCGGTGGGGGCGGCCAACGGCCGCAACCCCATCTCGATCGTCGTCCCCTGCCACCGGCTCGTCGGAGCGACCGGTGACCTGGTCGGCTACGGCGGTGGGCTCGACACGAAACGTCGGCTGCTCGCCCACGAGCGCGGTCAGCGCTCGGTCATCGGGTAGTGCGCGTCTGGAGAGCGATCGTCACCGACCCTGACGCGGTCGAGCTGCACGTCAGCGACGACGGCGTCGGGTTCGACCCGCACGCACGAAGGCGGAGGCGACGGCCTCAGCTCATCTCGGCGGCCTCGAGGGCGAGCAGGTCGGCGAAGCGGTGTCGCAGCTCCGGGCGCCTCCCGGGGTCGTGCGCCAGGTTGACGAGCTCGTGCGGGTCCTCCTGGAGGTCGTAGAGCTCGTGCTCCTGGTCCTCGAACGCGGCGTCGGGGCCGTAGAGCATCGGCGTGGACCGGCCGGAAAGGTCGTCGTTGGGCAGTCCCCCACCCACGCCGAAGTAGCGGGCGTACTTGTACCGGCCATCGAAGGTGCCCCGGATCTGCCACCGGGTCGAGCGGATGTTCGACGTGTGGGCGGTGGCGTGGCAGAACAGCACGTGATCGCGCACCGGCGCCGCGGCGGGATCCGCCAGAACCGGGCCGAGGTCGACGCCCCGCATGCCCGGTGCCGGCTCGGCACCGGCGAGGCCGCAGATCGTGCGGGCCAGGTCGACGTGGCTGGTGAGCGCGGTCGTGGTCGTCCCCGCGGGGGCGAGGCCCGGCGCCCGCACGATGGCGGGCACGCGCATGATCTCGTCGTAGACGAACGGACCCTTCGAGCGGAGCCCGTGTGAGCCGCACATGTCCCCGTGGTCGGACGTGAACACGACGATCGCCTCGTCGGCGGCGCCGCTGGCGTCGAGCGCCCGCAGGACCGTGCCCAGCGACTCGTCGGCCAGCTCGTGGAGGCGCACGTAGTAGTCGAGCTGGCGACGCCACGCCCGGTCGTCGGCCCGGTCGATCGAGCCCCAGATCCCATGGTTCTGATCCCACCGCCACTGGCGCTGGCACGCCGGCTTGGATACGAGGTCGTCGGCCGCATTGTCGGGCAGCGACTCGACGACCTCGGGGTAGTCCTCGGCGTAGGCAGGGACGAGGTCGCCGTCCTTCCACTTGCTGCTCGCCAGGAGGGCCCGGGCCAGCTCCAGCTGATCGGGGTGGGTGCGGCGCCAGTCGGGCTGGTCCATCGGGAACCACATGACGTCGTGCGGGTTGACGAGCGCCACGGTCAGGAACCACGGCTGGTCGAGCGTCGTGGCGTTGCGGTCGAGCCACAGGGCGGCGTCGTCGGCGATGACCGGGTCGAAGTGCACGCCGGTACCGGCCCAGCCCATGAAGTGCTGGTCGTTGCCCTCCCAGTCGGCGTAGCCGTAGGCCTCCATGGGAGGGTGCGGGCCGTAACTGACGTGCCACTTGCCGATGTAGCTCGACCGGTAGCCGGCATCACGCAGCACCGAGCCGATCGTGGGCACTGCCGTGTCGAGCGAGTGGTGCCAGGGGAACACGGTGTTGTCGACGACCTCGTGCTGGGGCACGTGGAGACCAGTCTGCAGCGTGGTCCGCGACGGCGAGCACGGCGAGGAATGGGTCCAGTGGTTGTCGAGGGTCACGCCCTCTCCCTGGAGCCGCTCGCGCCACGGGAGGCGCACGGTCCGCGGCAGCCACGACCAGTGCCGCTCCTGGTCCGACAGCACGAAGAGGATGTTGGGACGTTCCTGACGGGTCGTCACACCGGCGAGTGTGCCAGGATGGCGACCGGCGGCGCTGCCCCGAGTGCGTACCCCGGGGGCGAGCGGCCGCGACCCGCGGCCTCTCGGGCGACCCGCGGCCTCTCGGGCGACCGGCGGCCGTGCGTCCCGGCGGGGTGCCCGCGGCTCAGCGGCTGGCGTCGGCTCCCTGGCCGCGGCCGGTCACCGGCTCGGTGAGCCGCTCGCCGTCGAGGTACCAGGCGGCGACGGACTCGTTGGGACCGGCCCGCCGCGACGTCCGCCGGGCCTCCGCCGCCGTCTGCCCGGCATGTCGCCGTCGGTGCACCGGCGTGTCGGATGCGGTGGCCGGTGCGTCGGCCGGCGCCACGGAGGTCGGCTGCGTCGGTGCCGGCGGTGTCGGCGACGCGCCCGGTGCGGCGCCCTGAGGTGAGGCCGGGGCCAGACTCCCGTCGGATGCGGGGACGGGTGTGCCCGCGTAGGTGGCCAGCTCGAGCGCGTCGACGAGGGAGCGGAGCCGCTCGACCCGCTCGACGTGCGCGGCGGTCACCCGGAGGTCGGCGTCGGCCAGCGCACGCTCGGCGCCCTCCAGCTCGGCACGCGCCCGTGCGAGCCGGACGTCCATGGCGACCAGCGCCCCCGGGTGGGCGCCCACGGGTCCGCCGGGGGAACCGGCGTCGTCCACGCCCGGGATCCGGGCTCCGATGCCGCCGGATCGGAGCCGGGCCCCGCCGGAGCGGCCCGTGTGTCCTTGGAGCAGCGAAGCGGCGGTCACCAGCGGCTCGGTGGCAGGGTCGACCAGCGTCAGGTGGGCCTGGCCGACCACCGTGTCGACGCCCCTGTGCTGGCGGACGACCGTGGCGGTCATCGTGGCGACGGACGGTTCCGGGCCCCGTTCGCCCGGGGCGACCACTGCTGGTGCGGCGCCGCCGGCGTCTCGGCCTGATCCGGACCCGGCGGGCGGGCGGACGACGCGGACGCGACGTCGGAGCCCGCCGAGCCGTCCCCGCCGCGTCGGTGGCGCGCCCGCACCTGCGCCGTCGGGCGGTCCGCCCGCCGCCTCGGGGCTCGTCGGGCCCGTGGGGTCCGGTTGACCGAGCGGGGGGCGGCGGAGCGGCCGCGGGACAGGGGCGGCCGGCGGAAGGGCCCGTGGAGGGGCCGGGGCGGAGGACGGGGACCGCTCGACCACGACCCGCAGACCATGGCGCTGCCACAGGTGGCGCAGGGTCTTGGGCACGTCGGGACTGGCGACGACGGAGGCGCGGCCCCACGTCGCCTGCAGGTCGGGCGACGCCTCGTTGAGCGTGGCGACCAGCTCGAACACATCGTCGACCGAGCGGCGGGTCGTCGCCCGCCAGGCGTCGTAGTGGGCGTCCGCCAGGCGCAGCCCGGCGTCCAGGTGGCGGATGAGGTCCTCGAGCTCCGCCAGTCGACCGGCCGCCAGGGCCGACGCCGTCGCCCACGGCGACGTGGAACTCGCGCTCAGCGCCAGGGGCGGCACCGCACCGGTCAGGAGGGCGGCGAGGGTCGCACGCGTCTCGTCGGCCGCGTCGCCGGCCTCGTCGCGCGCGGTTCGCAGCGCGCTCCGGCGGGCGGAGGCCCTCGGGAACGCGTCGGCGTAGACGACCTCGGGCGGGCACGGCACGGCTGCGGTCGAACCGAGGTCGCCGGCGTCCGTGCCGTCGAGCCAGCGGAAGCCGGTCCGGCCATCCGCCCGGTCGGACGCGTCGTCCCCCGGCGGTCCGGGCAGGGGTCCGCCGGCGGCCACGACGACCCCGCCCGTCCCCGCGGCCAGGCCGACGGGCGGTGCCCCGCAAGGACCGGCGCCAGCGGGACGGAGGCGGACCGTGTAGGCCACGAGCTCGGTGGGGGCCGTGGCAAGCGACCCGGCGGGGTCCTCGACGGCGTCCCAGGTGCGCCGGACGCGACCGCGTACGACGACCTCCGCCCACGCCCATCGCCGGCCCGTGACGGTGGTGGGCGCCATCTCCCCTCCTGCGACTGCCCCGCCGCGAACCTACGCCTACTGTCAACGCAGAGTGGGGGGCACAGCGCCCTCCGTCCGCCCTTGTCCATCCAACGTTCGTTTGAGACACTGACCGGCATGACGCTCGCTGAGGGGACCCAGGCGCCGCCTTTCGACATCGACATCCTCGACCCGCGTTTCTACGACGACCCCTGGGAGGGCTACCGGTGGCTTCGAGCCAACGCCCCGCTCTGGTGGGACGCCAGGAACGAGCTGTGGGTCGTGTCGCGCCACGAGGACGTCAGCCACATCAGCCGTAACCCGGAGCTCTACTCCGCGGCCCAGGGTGTCCGCCCGCGCGTGGCCGCCCCCATGTCGATCATCTCGATGGACGACCCCGAGCACACCCGCCAGCGGCGCCTCGTGAACAGGGGCTTCACGCCCCGCATGGTCCGCCAGCTCAGCGACCACATGCGTGCACTGACGAACCAGATCATCGACGAGATCGCGGCCGCGGGCGAGTGCGACTTCGTCGAGGACTTCGCCATCCACGTCCCGCTCATCGTGATCAGCGAGTTGATGGGCGTCGACCCGGCGCAGCGCCAGCGCATGTACCGCTGGAGCGACGCCATGATGGCCGGAGACGGCTACGTCGACGACGCCGACCCCGTCCTCCACCACGCGGCCGAGGCGTTCGGCGAGTTCTGCACCATGTGCACCGAGCTGATCGACGCCCGACGGGCCGACGGCTCGACCGATGACATCGTCGGCATCCTCACCAACGCCTACGACCGGGGCGACCTCGGCCGCCCCCACCACGCCGTGAGGGCCCGGGAGGGCGAGCTGTCGAGCGACGACCTTCTGATGTTCCTCACGCTGTTGCTCGTCGCCGGCAACGAGACCACCCGTAACGCCCTGACCGGGGGCATGGCTGCGTTCACACTGTTCCCCGACCAGCACCAGAGGCTGCTCGACGATCCGTCGCTGATGGCCACCGCCGCCGACGAGATAGTGCGCTTCGTGAGCCCGGTCATCTCGTTCATGCGCACGGTCACCGGAGACCACACCTACAAGGGCGTCGACCTGAAGGCCGGCGACCGGGTGTTCCTGCTCTACCAGTCGGCCAACCGCGACGAGGACGTGTTCGACGCGCCGGACGAGTTTCGCGTCGACCGTGATCCCAACCCCCACCTCGGCTTCGGCGTAGGCACGCACTACTGCCTGGGCGCCAACCTGGCCCGGGCCGAGATCACCGTGGTCTTCGAGGAGCTGTTCCACCGGCTGCGCGACATCCGCGCCGTCGATCCCCACACTGTCGACAGGGGCAACTCCACGCTCGTGCTCGCCGTCAACCACCTGCCGGCCGTCTTCACGCCCGAACACCGCCCGTGACCACGACCGCTCCGGCCGAGCCGAATCAACGGTCGCGCATCCTCGACGCGGCGCTCGCCCTCGTAAGCGAGCGGGGCGCCGCCGGCACGTCGATGCGGCGCCTGGCTGCGGCCTGCGGCCTCAACGTCGCGACGATCTACCACTACTTCCCCTCCAAGGCCGACCTGCTGCGGGCCCTCATCGAGGAACGACGCTACGGCGAGCGCATGGCCACCGAGGACCCGCCCGTCGACGCCGCTCTCCCTCCGGCCGAGCGGCTGTCGGCCCTGGTCACCTGGGTGGTCGAGTCGACCCTGCGGGAGGAGGTCGTCCTCCGGCTCCTCGTCGGCGAGGGCCTGCGGGGCGACGTCACCGCCCGGCGCTCGGCCGCCGAGCTGCTCGACGCCCTGGCGGGGACCGCCACGACGTGGGTAGCCGACGGCTTTCCCGAGCTGGCGGCGCGGGGCACGCGGCCTGCCGCCGTCGGGGTCCTCATGCGGGCGACGCTCATGGCCGCCGTGCTCGAGCACCTGGCCGTCGGGGCGACCGACGCCCGGGCGCACGCCGACGCCCTGGCCGCCGTCGTCTTCGCCTGACCGCCACCGGCTGGCCTCGCCCATCCCGCCCGGCGTGGTTGCGACGCTGCGGCGGCCCGCAGGCCGTGAACCTAGAGCTGGCCGGGCACGTCACCGACCCGGCCGTCGCCGAGCGGCGCTGCGACACGTTGCTCGTCGGCGCTCGCATGCCGTTCCTCGTGGCGAGGTGACGCGAGCCGCTATGCGACGCCGATGACCGGCGGCCGGCCCAGGCCCTGGGCCTCGCACAGGCCGAAGTAGACGTCGCGGATGAGCGCGGCGTCGATGACCATCTCGACGCCGCCGGTGGCGTCGAGGTTCAGGTTCGCCCCCTTGATGGCGAACCAGACGTCGGTGACTTCGGTGTTCTCCTCGGGGACGACCAGCGTGTGAACCGAGCCGGCCGGCTCGAACAGGTACGACCCGGCGGTGTTCACGTCGTCGGGGTACTCGGCGTAGCGCCACGACCCCGACAAGGTGAACGCGAACACTTCCCCCGTGTGCTTGTGGGTCTGCACCTGGTAGCCCGGCTGAAACCGCGCACGGATCACCCACAGCCCCGCCTCGACGTCGCACTGCAGCAGCTGCATCTCCGAGCGGTCGCCGAGGTCGACGAAGGGGATGTCGGACTCGGAGCGATGCAGCGCCCGTGGGATCTCGATCGTCGTCATCCCAACATGATGGGTCGTCAGACGGCGCCGGGCCACCCCGGGGCATCAGCCGACCACGCGCACGCTCACGTCGTCGCAGCCGTGGAACGACGCCACGACGGCGACCTCGTCGTCGAGGGCCATCTGGGCCCGGAGACCCAGCCGGAGCCCGGCGAGTGGCAGCACGGCGGCCACGAGCGTGCGGCGCTCGACGGCCGAGCGCCAGGTGGCGACGGGACGGCCGTCGTCGAGCACGAGGCCGGGGCGCACGGCCGGCTCCCAGACCTGGGCCTGGTGCCGGGGGTCGGGCAGCAGCACCGAACGGTCGCGCTGGGTCAGGAACGGGTCGTCGGCCGGCAGCAATCGCACGCCCACCGCCGGGGGCGGGGCGGCGAGCGCCTCGATGTCGGACTCCTGGACCCACGCCGAGCGGCCGTCGAGCACGACCTCGACCGTCTCGAGCCCGAGGCGCGAGAACCGGTCCCGGGCGTCGTCGACCCCGATGCCGGCCCACGCTGCCAGGTGCTCGGGCGCGGCGGGGGCGAACGCCGCGAGGAAGCGCCGGGCCAACTCGACCCGGGCGCTGTCGACGCTGCCGTCGAGCCCGCCGCCCAGCCAGGCATCGAGGCTGATCAGGCCCGGGTCGCGCCCCTTGGGCAGCCCGTAGCAGAACGCCCCGGCCGCCCCGGCCAGGCGGAACAGCTGGTCGGGCACGTGGTGGGCCCGACAGGTCGAGCACCACGGCTCGAGCGCCGCGGGGATCGACCCGTGCAGCGAGGCGCTCAGCTCGCCCGTCGTGCGGTGCTCGCCGTCGGCCAGCACGGTGGCGAACACGCCCGCCACCGAGGACAGCGCGTCGCGAGCCGTCCACCCCGCCGCGTCGACGGCGAGCCAGTCGCCCTGCAGTTGGTCGCGCAGCGATGCCTCGTCGGCCCCGAGCGTGCCAGGACCGAACACGACGCCGTCGGACCGCGGCACGACGTGGGGCATGCCGCGGAGGGAATGGAGGCGGACCAGCGAACGGTCCACGAGCAGCGCGCGGTCGACCTCTGCGGGCACGAGGTCCTCGAGCCGGGCGGCGAGCGCCAGCCCGGCTCCGGCGGGCGGGGTCGTGTCCTGCACCGGGCACGGCGTGGCGG
Organism: Acidimicrobiales bacterium; assembly: GCA_035296625.1. Lineage (GTDB taxonomy): Bacteria > Actinomycetota > Acidimicrobiia > Acidimicrobiales > VFJN01 > DATCLS01. Next base: position 16,944 of record DATHAO010000072.1, read on the forward strand.
CGTCGACGACCCACCCGGGGGGCAGGCGCTCGTCGAGGTGGTGGACGGCCACGCGGTACGCGATGGCCTGCGCAGCCGTGACACTCGGCGCCGTCCTCATCCCCACGGCGGGGAGGCTACCGGTCCCGCGCTCCCCTTCTGGCCGCCGTCAGCACTTAGCGCAGTCGACCTCGCGCCGAACGTGGCGGTCCGGGTGCGCGATCGTGGCTGAGCTGCGGCGTCAGACCGGCCCGCGCCGCCGGGGGCCGAGGTTGCGATCAGATGGCGGCGGCGACGTGGGCGCGCAGGGCGTCGAGGTAGCCCCTCGTGGCCCGTGCCTGCTGCCGCGCCGCCACCGGCCCGCCGAGCCGCACGAGCGGGTGGGCGGGCGACGAGAAGGCGACGATCCGGGCCGTGACGCGGTCGTCCGGGGTCCGGGCCACGACGAAGGCCTCCTCACCCCGGGCCGGGTGCAGGGGGAGCGTGCCGTAGCCGAAGCCGAACCGGACCCCGTCGTCCACGGTCCAGGTGATCCGGCAACCGGCGAGCAGGCGCACGACCGCGAGCGGGATGACGCTGAGCACGGTCGCACCCTCGGCGATCGGCGGATCGCCCGGCACCACCGTGAAGCCCGAGCGCCGGTGCATCTGCCAGGTGCGCAGGCCGTCGACGGCGGCCGCCCACGCCGGTCCACCCGTGCCCAGCTCGGCGGCGGCTCGCTGGTGGCGGTACCCGGAGGGCAGCGGCGCCACGGGGTCACCGGTCGCCGCCGGCCGGGTGGCGCCGACCTCGTCGTAGGTGAGCGGCGCGCCGTCGAGCTCGGCGACGATGCGGTGCAGCGCGTCGGGGGTCGGCGGGCGGAGTAGGAACATCGGCGCATGCTGGCATCCCGGCGCCCGCCGGCGCGCGCAAGCGCGCCCGACACCGGTGGTTCGCTTGCACGGCGGCAATGCGATGTGATTAGTCTCCAATGCACATGTTCGACTCGGGGGTATGACGGTGAGCGTGGTCGGGGGGCCGGCGTCGGCGGGGATCGCGACGACCGCCACCAGCACGCGGCTCGTGCGCGCCGCCGAGCAGCTGTGGGCCGCCCACGGCATCGACGCCGTCAGCCTCCGTGAGATCAACCGGGTCGCCGGGGCGAAGAACGCATCGGCGTTGCAATACCACTTCGGCGACCGCGACGGCCTGCTGCGCGCCGTCCTGGCCAAGCACCACGGCTCGGTCGAAGCCCGGCGCCACGCCATGCTGGACGCCTACGAGGCCGCCGCCACCGCCGACCTGCGGGCGCTGGCCGGCGCACTGGTACGCCCGCTGGCGGCCAAGCTGGCCGACGCCGACGGCGGCCCGGACTACCTGCAGATCTTCGCCGATCTCATGAACCGGCCCCGCCCGCTCATCTCCCGCGCCGAGCGCGACGACCCGGCGTCGAGCACGTTCCGCTGGCGCACCGCCGTGGCCGCGCTGCTCGACCACGACGCCACCCGCCTGCACCGGCGCTTCGTCGCCATCCGCTTCACGGCCGTCGAGCTGGCCCACCGCGCTCGCGGCGCGCCCCACGCGGACGACCGCCTGTTCACGAGCCACCTCGTCGACCTCGTGGCCGGGCTGCTGGCCGCGCCGCTGTCCGAGGAGACGCTGCGCCTCGACGCCCAACGCCCGCCCCGCCCGACCGAACCCGTCCTCGCACCCGTCGCGACAGAGATCGCAGGAGGCTGACCGCCATGTCCATCGACTTCACCCTCACGCCCGAGCTCGAGAAGCTGCGCCTGCGCGTGCGCGACTTCATCGACACGGTCGTCCGCCCCGGCGAGGAGAAGATGGCCGAGGCCGAAGTCTCCCGCGACGGGTACATCGCCACCCTCATCGGCATGCGCGGCGACGCGGTCAAGGCCGGCATCTGGCTGCCCCACATGCCCGAGGAGTGGGGCGGCATGGGCCTCGGCCACGTCGAGCTGGCGATGGTGCAGGCCGAGGCGGCCAAGACCCGGCTCGGCCCCTGGGTCTTCAACTGCCAGGCGCCCGACGAGGGCAACATGCACACGCTGCTGCACTGGGCCACCGACGAGCAGAAGGAGAAGTACCTCCGGCCGCTCTGCGAGGGCAAGATCATGAGCTGCTTCGCCATGACCGAGCCCGAGGTGGCCGGCTCGGATCCGACACTGATCCAGACCCGCGCCTACCAGGACGGCGACGAGTGGGTCATCAACGGCCACAAGTGGTTCATCTCCAACGCCCACCGCTCGAAGTTCGCCATCCTCATCGCCCGCACCGAGGACGACCCCGACCTGCCCCAGGCGGCGAACACGGCCTTCATCGTCGACATCCCCTCCGAGGGCTTCGACTTGGTGCGCGAGGTCGAGACGATGCACGGCTCGACCGGCCACTCCGAGATCGTCATCACCGACCTGCGTGTCTCGAAGGACGCCATGCTCGGCGGCCGGGGCCAGGGCCACCTGCTCGGCCAGTACCGCCTCGGGCCGGCCCGCCTGGCCCACTGCATGCGCTGGATCGCCCAGGCCGAGACGGCGCTCGACATGATGGTCGACCGGTCGCTCAACCGCTTCGCCCACGGCTCGCTGCTGGCCGAGAAGCAGGGCATCCAGTGGATGATCGCCGACTCGACCATGGAGCTGTACCAGGCCAAGCTGATGGTCCTGCACGCCGCCTACCGCATCGACAACGGGCTCGACTTCAAGTCCGAGGTGTCGATGGCCAAGCACTTCGTGGCCAACGCGCTCGGGCGCATCATCGACCGGTCGATCCAGGTGCACGGGGCGCTCGGCTACTCGACCGACACGCCGCTGGCCTCGATGTACCAGCACGCCCGCTGGGCCCGCTTCGCCGACGGCGCCGACGAGGTGCACCAGATGCGCATCGCCCAGCGCACGATCGCCGCCTACAAGGACCACGGCTCGACACGCGCGGCCACCGGCGACCTGCCGGTCTGAGCCAGCCGCCCGCGCCCGAGCCGGCGGCCTGACGCCCCCTGGCACGGCCGGAACGCCGCCTCGCACCGGCGCACGCCGCCTCACACCGCGGGACGCCGTCGGTGGCCGTCGAACGCCGCCTGGCACGGCCGGAACGCCGCCTCGCACCGCCGGACGCGGTTCGCACCGCCGGACGCCGCCTCGCACCGCCCGGCGCCGCGCCGTCAGGGGCGCTCGCCGGCCTCGTCGGTCGCGGCCGTCGCCGGCGCGGCGGTGGCCTCCGGCTCGCCGGCGGCGCCGACGTCGCCGGCGACGTCCCCGGCGGCGTCCGACCGGACCTCCGCGGTGTCCCCCGCCTCGGCCTCGGCGGCGGCGACGGGCGCCCCGGCCTCGGCGTCCGCCTCCTTCTGACGCTCGGCCTCAGCCGCCGGCGGGGTGCGGCGCCAGCGGCGGAGCACGCGTTCGAGCCGGGCTCGCATCCGGACGGCCTCACCGGGCGGTGGCGTCTCGCCCCGGCTGTCGAGGTAGACGGCTTTGGCCGCCCCGATCAGCGGCGTGGCCATGAGCGCGCCGGGCACCCCGGCGGCGGCGCCGCCCACCAGGGCGGCGAGCATGGTGGCCGGCGGCGACAGGTTGACGGCCCGGCCGACGATCGCCGGCTGGAGCACGTGGTTCTCGAGGTTCTGGTAGATCACGAAGACCGCGGCGGCCGTCACCGCCTGGACGGGCCCGGCGGTCAGGGCCAGCAGCACGAAGAAGGACCCGCCCAGCAACCCGCCGATCTGGGGGATGAGGTTCGTGAGGGTCGTCCACAGCGCGGCCACCGGGGCCAGGGGCACGCCGATCAGCAGCCCGGCCGACAGCGTGACGAGGCCCGCGAGGCCCGCGACGAACAGTGAGCCGGCGAAGTAGCTGCCGAACGTCGCGTACACGATGCGGCCCAGCCGGTCGGCCTTGTCCTGACGGGGCCGGGGCACGAGCACCCGCAGCCGGCGGACCACGATCTCACCGTCGACCAGCACGCCGAGGGCCGTGACCAGCACGACCAGGGCGCTGAAGATGCCGCCCAGCAGGCGCTCGCCAGCGTCCGCAAGGGTCTTGTCGTCGACGTTGGCGGGCAGGTCCTCGATCCACCGCTCGACCTCCTCGGCGGCGTCGGCGCGCTCGAGCCGATCGCCGACGATCGGCCAGCTGTACATGTCTCGCACCGTGCTCGGCAGCTCGTCGCTGAAGTCCTGCGACTGGCGGACCGTGGCCGGGGCGACGAGTAGCACGATGACCACTACGACCGCCGTGAGCGCGAGGCCGACGAGGGCGGCGGCGATGCCGCGGCTGGTGCCCCAGCCACGCTGCACCGCGCTGACGATCGGCGACAGCGCCACACCCACCAGCAGGCCCACGCCGATGCCGGTGAACATGTCGGACGCCGCGGAGAACACGGCGAAGGCCGCCATGGCCACGAGCGCGGCGCCCACGACCACCGCGAACGACCGGGGCTCGACGTCGACGGTGATCTGCCGCTGGGGCGGGGGCTCGGCTGCTCTCTCGACCACGACCGGTACGGTACGCGGTGGTGCCACCGCGCGACTCCACCACCGACCGCATCGTCGTGCGCATCTCCGCCGTGTCGGCGGTGGTCGGCGTCCTCATCGTGGTGGTCGCGCTCATGGCCGAGCGGATCTTCGTGGCCGCCCACGCCCCACTTTCGTGGGCGGCGGCGGCAGTGGTGGTCGCCGTGCTCATCGACCCGCTCGTCGAGGTGCTGGGGCGTCGGATTCCCCGCGTGGCCGCCGTGCTGCTCGCGCTGCTGGTGGCGGCCACGGCCATCTTCGGCGTCGTCTACCGGGCCTTCGACGACCTGTCGGCCGGGCTGGACCGGCTCGGCGAGGCGGCCCAGGACGCCGCAGACCAGGTCGAGGACCGAGACGACGGCATCGGTAGCACCGCCCGCGACATCGACACCTCCCGGCGGGTCGACAGCTTCATCACCGCGCTCGAGGACCGCGCCACCGGCGGCGAGGACGTGCTCGCCTCGACGGCCGGCACGGCGCCGACCTACTTCGTCGGGGCGATCCTGACGGTGTTCCTCATGTCCTACGGCCCGCGGCTGGCCCGCTCGGCGCTCGCGCAGCTGCCCGGGGAGGAGCGGCGCGCCCTCGTGGCCCATGTCCTGCCCCGGGCGATCGAGCGGGCACGGCGGGCGATCCTGCTCACGCTGGGCGAGGGCGTCACGGCGGGCGTGGGCGTGGGCCTGGCGGCCGAGCTGCTCGATGTGCCGGCGCCTGCGGCACTCGGCCTGGCCGCAGGAGTCATGGCGCTGCTGCCCCACGTCGGGCTCGTGCTCGGCTCGCTGCCGTTCCTGCTGCTCGTCCTCGGCCTGCGCTCGGACGTGGCGACGATCGTGGCCGCGGTGCTGATCGTCGCGTGCCAGCTCGCCGACTCACTGGTCATTCGGCCCCGGCTGGCGACCCGGAGCGTGCACATCGGGCTGCTCGTCCCGTGGGCCGTGGCGCTCGTCGGCTACGTGACCTACGGGGTCGGCGGGGCCGCCTACGGCCTGGCCTTCGCCGTGTTCGCCCTTGCCGTGCTCGACCAGCTCGAGCTGCGGCAGCCCCGAGCGACGCCGCCGTCTGCCGGTTGGGTGGAACCGGACGGCGCGCAGGATCCGGCGGCCCCATCCTCTCCGGACGTCCCGGCCGACCCGGCCACACCTCCGGGTGACGGGCGCGCCGACGGGCCCGGCGAGAGCACGGCGCCGGCTGGGGCTCCCGTGCGCTAGGTCCCGACGCAGTCGGTGCAGCGCCCGAACAGGTCGAGGCGGTGGCTTTCGGGCGTGAAGCCGGACCGCTGGGCCACGGCGTCGAGGCCGGCCACGACCGTGCGCTCGAGCTCGGGCGGCGGCTCGTAGTCCAGCACGAGGCCGCACCCGATGCAGACCAGGTGGTGGTGGTGCTGCTCGGTGACGGACTCGGCGAGCTCGTACCGGCCGGCGTCGTCGCCCGCGGCCACCCGCTCGACGGCGCCGGCGTCGGCCAGCACGCCGAGGTTGCGGTACGCGCTGCTCACCGCCAACCCCGGCACGGCGGCCACGAGATCCGCGACCGAGCGCGGCCGGTCGGCGTCCGCCAGGGCGGCGATGATCGCACGGCGCACCGGCGAGTAGCGCTGCCCGGCGCCGGCCAGCCGGTGGCCGATCTCGACGTGCAGCTCCCCGACCTGCTGCTGCGTGAGCCGGACGGCGGTCACCGGTGCTCGCCGCAGTGGTCGCCGCCCCCGCGATGGGCGCCGTCGTCGACGATGAGCAGGTCGTCGGCCACGCGCACCAGGCGGTCGCCGTAGGCCTTGGACAGATGCTCGCGGGTGACCACGTCCACAGGCGGGCCAGCGGCGACGACGCGCCCGGCGAGCAGCACGGCCCGGTCGGCCCCGGCGGCGTCGGCCAGGTCGTGGGTCGCGACGACGACCGCGCGGCCGGCGGCGCGCTCCTCGGCGACGATGGCGGCGATGCGCTCGGCCGACGCCAGGTCGAGCCCGCTGAGCGGCTCGTCGAGCAGCAGGACCTCGGCGCGCTGGGCCAGGCCCTGTGCCACGAGCACCCGCTGGCGCTGGCCGCCGGACAGCTCGTCGAGGTAGCGGCGGGCGAGGCCGCCCAGCTCGAGGCGCTCGATCGCCTCGTCGACGGCCTGGTGGTCGAGGGCTCGGGTGCGGGGGCGGGGCGCCCCGTAGCGGCCCATGGCCACGACCTCGCGCACCGTGACCGGCAGGTGGTCGCCGACGGCCGTGACCTGCAGGACGTACGCCACCCGCCGGCGCACCTCGGCCGGCGGCCGGCCGAGCACCCGCACCTCGCCCGTCACGCCCGGCAGGAGGCCGGCGACGACGTGGAGCAGTGTCGACTTCCCCGATCCGTTGGGGCCGACGACGGCGGTGACGGCCGCCGCCGGCAGGTCGAGCCGGTCCACCTGCAGCGCGACGCGCCCGCCGCGCCGGGCCACGACGCCGGCGAGCGAGATGGCGGGGGCGGCCGGCTCGAGCGGTGCGGCGGCCCGCGCCGGCGGGACCGAGGCCCGAGGCGGGGCCGGACCGGTGGTGAAGGGAAGGGAGTCGGGGCGGGAGCGCATGGGAGTTGCGGATGAGAACCGTTCTCGGCATAGTCTACCGCTGGTGGAACTGGGACCAATTCTCACTCTCAAATGGGACGGGGTGGGTGCGCTCGTGCTGGCGGCAGCCGTCCTCGCCGCGGCCTGCGGTGGCTCGTCCGGCTCGGCGGCCGATGACGGCGACGGTCCGCGGCTGGTGGTGACCACGACCATCCTCGGCGACGTGGTCCGCGAGCTGGTGCGTGACGAGGCCGACGTGCAGGTGCTCATGCCGCCCGGGGCCGATCCCCACGAGTTCGCCCTGTCGGCCCGCGAGGCCGACGACATGGCGCAGGCCGACCTCGTCGTCGTCAACGGCGCCGGCTTCGAACAGGGCATGGCCGACGTGATCGGGTCGGTGGAGGATGCGGGCGCGCCGATGTTCACCGCCGCAGACCACGTCGAGCTGCGCCCGTTCGTCGAGGAGGACGCTGACGAGCCCGATCCCCACATCTGGACCGATCCCACCAACATGGTCGCGGTCACCGAGGCCCTGGGCGACCGGCTCGCCGCGATCGACGGCCTCGGGGAGGCGGTCGCGCGGCGGGTCGGCACCTACATCGGCGAGATCGAGGCCCTCGACGGCGAGATCGAGCGGACCCTGTCCGCCGTGCCGGCCGATGACCGGAAGCTCGTCACGAACCACGAGGTCTTCGGCTACTTCGCGGAGCGCTACGACTTCGAGGTCATCGGCACCGTCATCCCGTCGGGGACGACGCAGGCCGAGCCCTCCTCCGGCGAGGTCGACGCCCTGGCCGAGGTGATCCGCGACGCCGGGGTGCCGGCCATCTTCGGCGAGACCACGCAGGCGACCACCCTGGCCGACGCCTTGGCCGACGAAGTGGGCCAGGTGCAGGTCGTCGAGCTCTACACCGAGTCGCTCGGCGAGGAGGGATCGGGGGCCGACACGTACCTGGGCATGATGGCCACCGATGCCGACCTCATCGCCGACGCCCTGACGTGATCACCTGGTTCACCGACGCGTTCGCCTCGGACCTGACCCAGCGGGGGCTGCTCGCCGGACTGCTCGTGGCCGCCACCACGTCCCTGATCGGCACGTGGGTCGTGGTGCGCGGGCTGTCGTTCATGGGTGACGCACTGGCCCACGGCGTGCTGCCGGGCATCGCGCTGGCGTTCCTATGGGGCGTCGACGTGACGATCGGCGCGCTCGTGAGCGCCGCGCTGATGGTGGCGGGCATCGCCTTCGTCAACCGGCGGGCCCACCTCAGCGAGGACACCGGCATCGGGCTCCTGTTCGTCGGCATGCTGGCCCTCGGCGTCATCATCATCAGCCGCGAGGACACCTACGCGGGCGACCTGACGTCGTTCCTGTTCGGCGACATCCTCGGCGTCAGCACAAACGACGTGCGCCTGCTGGCCGCCGTCGGGGCGCTCGTGCTCGCCGGGGTCGTCGGGCTCTACCGGCCGTTCCTGTCGCTGTCGTTCAACCGCGAGAAGGCGAAGGCGCTCGGGCAGCGGCCCGGGCTCGCGCACGCCGCGATGCTCGGGCTGCTCGCCCTCTCGATCGTCTCGTCGTTCCGGGCGGTCGGCACGCTGCTGGTATTCGGGCTGCTGGTGGCCCCGCCGGCGACGGCGACGCTGGTGGTGCGTCGTCTCCCGGCGATCATGGCGATGGGCGTCACCCTGGGGTGCCTGTCGGTGGTCGTGGGCCTGACGGTCAGCTACCACAACGACACGGCGGCGGCGGCCACCGTGGCCGGCGTGGCGGTCGCCCAGTTCTTCGTCGCGCTGATCGTGCGCGAGGCGGCCACGGGGGCGGCGTCGTGGCGCCACCGCCGGGCATCACCGCCTCCCGCCGGTCCCCCGGCCGTCCCGGTCGGTCCGGGGGGCCCGGCCCGGCGCCGCTGGTCCGGTCGGCGAGCCCCGCCCGTTCGGCGGACCTAACGCAGTCGGCAAACCGAACGCCTTCGGCGGCCCCGGCGCACTCGGCCTGCCGAACCCACTCCGCGGGCCAGATGCAATCGGTGGACCGAACCACCCGGCGGCGCGAACCCGCCCGGCGGGCCGGGCCACACGGGCGCCGCACCCGTCGTGCAAGACTGACCGCATGTGCGCGAACTGCGTCGCCCAGGCGTCGCTTTACGTCGGGGCGTCGTTGGGCGGCCTCCGCGTCATGGGCGCCCGGGCGCGGGCCCGCCGGGGTCCCGGCCGCCTGCGTAGCCGCGGTCCTGCGACGGCGGACCCGGTCACCGGTCCCGACCTAGACGATCCGACCGGGCCGAGGGGGAGAGGCACCGCCATCGGGGACGGCGCTCTCACCGTGGCGGGCCCCGAGTCCGGTGGCACAGCGATCGAGAACGGCGCCTTCACGGACGCCAGCCCGGAGTCCGGTGGCACGGCGATCGAGGACGGCGCTCTCACCATCGCCGGCCCGGACACCGGTCCACGCGCCGATGGTGCGGCCGAGCCGCCGCGGACGGCCGACGGCGCGACCGGCGTTCGTGCCCTCGTCACGATCTGACAGCGCTCCCTTCGGCCATCGCGCATCAGCGCTGCCAGAACGACCTCTCCGCCGCGTCGTCCTGGGCCCAGTCGCGACGTGGGCGGGTCCGGTTGGCGGCATGGCGTGCGGGTAGAAGGGTGGGATGAGCGCGCATCGCAGCCCGAGGCTCGCACGCACCGCGCCGACCGCCCGCTGGCAGGCTGGCGGTGAGGCGGTGGTCCACCGGATCGCCATGACCCGCCGGGATGTCGTCCGGCCGACAGGCGGCGCCGGAGCCGCGAGCGGCCCGGGCCGTGGCCCGGGCTCGACGCCGTGGCCGGTGGCGACGCCCATACCGCCGCCCGACCCGTTCCCCGAACCGCCGGGGCCCGATCCGGCGCCGGACCCGCCGGGACCCATCCCGGGCCCGATCGATCCGCCAGTTCCCCCAGGCCCCAAGCCTGAGCCGTTGCCCAGCGCGGATGCCAGGCGGGTGGCGCCCGCTCCCCTGCCGGGACGGACCGCCGGCGCCCGCATCGTCCTCCTTGCCGTCGACCTCAAGGCGGGGCCGGTCCGCCGCGCGGACGCGGGCGTGGTCGGCAACGTCGGCGGGGTCGCGGCGTGACGGCCGGCGACGAGCGCTCGCCGGGGCAGCACGACCTCGGGCGGTCACCGCTCGACGTCGGGACCCGGCGTCGCACCGGCGAGCCGCTCCCCCGGGCCGGCACGTGGGAGGTGGTCGACCACGACGGCTGCGCCGGAGCGGGCACCCTACGGGCAATGACCGCCGGCGACGAGGCCCCGCGGTGCCCGTCCGGCGACCACGAGGTGACATGGCAGCTGACGCACCTCGCCCCCTCGGCCGCCGCCGAGCACCGCGGCGCCACTCCGCTTCCCTAGACGCGGCCCTGCGCCCAGCCCGTCGTCGCCGTGGGCCCGCCCGGCCCGGCCGCCGCGAGGCGACGGTCCCGATGCTGTCGGCGCCGCGCGCCCCGGGCACGCCGGTTCGACCCGTGGCCGTGAGGACACGGGCCACGTTGGCGAGGGCGGCGGCCCGGCTGACGTTGCCCCAGGTGGCCAGCACGGCCGCGACCTCCACGCCGGGCCGGGTCAGGGCCCCACCACAGCGCCACCGCGTCGTCGGTGCCGCCGTCGGTGCCGGCGATCACCCGACCGGTCACGCGGGGCGCGGCCACGGCGGGATCTTAAGCGGCACACGGGCAACGGCCGTGATGGTTGAGGGCCGGTGAGTGGGGTATGCGCGCGCCATGTCGGATTTCGATGGGCCGGATCAGCCGGGCGAAGAGCTCGACGAGAACCTGACCGGCGACTACCCGCCCGACCGCCCGACGGCGGTGTTCGACGAGGGCGTCACGGGCGTCGAGCAGCTGGGCGGCGAGAGCGTGGCCGAACGCGACGACCGGCTCGAGCCCGAGGTGTGGGATCAGCCTGAGGATTCCTCGTCCGGTGCGCCGATCCTTGAGGGCGACGCGGACGTCGGCGTGGTCGACGACGAGAAGGACCTCGTGGCACCGCCCGTCGACCTCGTCGACACGGGCTCGCTGTCCGAGGACGACGACTTCACGGGCGACGAGACGACCCGCGACTACGGCACCGAGCGAGTCCCCCGGTCTGCCGAGGACGACGCCGTGCACGTGGTCGAGGACGACGTCCCGGGCGGCACGGGCTGACCAGCGGGCGGCACGCGACATGGCCTCCCCCACCCAGCTGTCCGTCGTCGCCGGCGAGGCCGCGCACTGCACCCGCTGCGACCTCTACGAGCGGGCCACACAGACCGTCTTCGGGGAGGGTCCGGCGCCGGCACCGCTGATGTTCGTGGGCGAGCAGCCCGGCGACCAGGAGGACCGTGCCGGGCACCCGTTCGTCGGCCCGGCCGGCCGGCTGCTCGACGAGGGGCTCGTGGCCGCCGGCATCGATCGCGGCACGGTCTACGTGACGAACGCGGTCAAGCACTTCAAGTGGACGGCCCGGGGCAAGCGCCGCATCCACGAGCGTCCCAACGCCGCCGAGGTGAAGGCGTGCACGTACTGGCTCGACCGCGAGGTCGAGATCGTCGACCCCGACCTGCTGGTGGCCCTCGGCGCCACGGCGCTGCGTCCGCTGTTCACGGGCAAGGCGACGGTGAGCGCCCTGCGCGGCGCCGTGCAGGAGAGCCGCTTCGGCGTGCCGACCGTCGTGACCGTCCATCCCTCCTCGATCATCCGCATCCAGGACCCGGGCGAGCGCGAAGACCAGTTCACGGCCTTCGTGCGCGACCTGCGGCTGGCGGCGGACACGGCCGGCGAGCTGGCGGCGCACTGACCTCGGGGCTTGCCCACCTCCGCAGTTCAGTGCGCCGCCGGTCGCCTCACGCAGATCGTCCGGTCGTCGGTGACCGGTCCATCGTGCGCCCGGGACCCCCGGCCGTCTTGGAGGAACACGACAGCGCGGGCTCAGCGCGCCGGGCTGAACGCCTCGCGGAACTGGGCGTAGGTCTGCTGGCTGGACGCCCAGTCCTCCTCGTGGGTCTGGAAGTAGAGCGCGTAGCCCCGGCCGGCGGCCACGAACCCGAGGTTGGCGGTGTGGAGCTGAGTGCCGCCGTCCTGGAAGCGGAACTCCCACATCGCCGCGTTGTAGTCCCGGTAGGTGTACTGCTCGATGCGCAGCTCCTCGTAGCCGCTGTGCCGGCTGGCGAAGTACTCGGCCTGGTTGCGCCAGTCTGCGACCGGGTCGGGTTGAGGGTTCGGCGTCCATTCGACGAGCAGGTACGTTCCCGTCCCCGGTTGGCGGATGTAGACGGTGTGGTCCCGGCTGCCCGGCGCGGCGTTCCAGCCGGGGGGGACGGCGATCCTGTACGCGCCCTCGGGGTCGTCGAAGCGGGTCCAGCCGTCCGGCACCGTGCCCTCGCCGGTTGTGGTCGTAGTCGGCGCGCTGGTCGTCGTCCCGGGCGCGGTTGGCGGCGACGTGGCGCGATCGGCTGTCGTCGCGGTGGCGCCCGTGCCGTCCGCACCAGCCCCGCCCTCCGTGCCGGTGCCGCCCTGAGTGCCGGCGTCCGCCCCGGTGCTGTTCGGGGTGTCGTCGACCGCTCCCTCGCCCGGGCCGTTGTCGGCGGTGTTCGACATCCAGGCGAGGGCCGCGACGCCGAGGACGGCAAGCACCACGGCGGCGAGGACCAGCAGGGCCTTCCGGGGTGGTCGGCGGGGGCCCTCTGTCGGCCCGCCGGGCCGCCCGCGCACCGGTCCCCCGCCCGCCGCGCCCCGGCCCACCGGTGGCGCGCCGGTCGGGCGGGCCACGGTCGAGCGGCGCACGGTCGGGCGGCCCACGGTCGGGCGGCCCACGGTCGGGCGGCCCCCGGTCGCGGGCGCAGGGGCCTCGGTGCCCGCCGGGGTCGCAACCGGGGTCGAGGCCGCCGGACCGGACGATGCACGCTTCGCCGCCAGCGCTGCGGCCCCAGCTCCGCCGGCGATCGCGCCGGCCGCAACTCCGCCGGCCGTTCCGCCGGCCGCTGGGCCGGTTCCGGCGCCGGTTGCCGGGCCGGGGATCGTTGGCGCCGGTCCGGCCGGTGCCGGCTCGTCGAGCACCGGGTCCGGCGACGCCCTGCCGACCGGACCGGTCGCCGCCGGCTCCGCCGGCCCGACGCGCTCGGCACCGACCGTGGGCGCCGCTTTGGTTGGGGCCTGGGCGTCGGTCCTCGCGGCGGGGGCGGTGGCTGGGGCGTTCGCCGGGGCAGCGTCGGGGCCGACCGGCGGGATGATCGTCACCCCCTCCTCGGGGGCCCAGCCCTCCGGTGCCCGCGCTGCCCCGACCAGCGACACGCCGGAGCCGGCGGCGGCTCCGGACCTCCGGCCGGCACCCGGCCGGCTCGTCCGGCCCTGCTCGCCGGCGCGCCCGCCGGGCGGCGTGTCGTCGGGGGCCTCGACGGCATCCCTCTCGTCGGGTGCAGGCGGCTCGACCAGGGGGTCGACGCGCTCGACGCCCCGGGCGCGGGCCGCAGCCGGAACGCCCGACCCCTCGGTGCCCGCCGCACTGGCGTCCAGGTCGGTGGTGGCCGGCTCGGCATCGGTGGCGGCGACACGGTCGGCGAGCGGTTCCCTCGACGCGTCCTCGATCGGGCCGCTCGCGCCGGTGCGCGCGTAGACGGGATCCGTCCCGCCTTCACGGTCGGTGACCTGGGCGTCGGCGACCTCGGCCCGAGCCGGGACGGCATCGGCGCCCGCCTCGGCGGCCGGGTCGGCCACGTGGGCGGCGGCGGCGCCGGTGGGAGCCGGGTCGACGGCGCGGCCGGAAGGGGCAGTGGCGCCTCGGGTCGGGGGGCTCACGAGCGAGGCGGGGTAGACGTCGGTGCGGTTCGAGTCGTCGGCCGCACCGGCGGCGACCCCGGCCCCGCCTGCGGCCGCCGCGCCGCCCACGGCCGACGCGCCTGCGGCCGACCCGGCGGCGGCCGACGCGGCGGCGGGTCCGGGGACGGCGCCGGCGGGTCCGGGGACGGCGGCGGCGGGTCCGGGGACGGCGCCGGCGGGCGCGGTCGAGGCGGGCTGCGGTCCCGAGCCGCGCTGGGGGCGGCCGGCACGGCGGCGGCGACCGCCGCGGCGGGCGGGCTCGGGGCCGGCCGGCGGGACGGGGGGCGACCCCGGGCGCGCCGAGGGACCGACACCCCGCGGGAGGATGGCCGTGGCCTCGGGAGCGCCCGCGCCTGACCCCTGCCCGGCGGCGGCGACGAGCGCCCGACGTACCTCGCCGGGGGTGGGTCGGTCGATCGGCTCCTTCGAGAGCAGGCGCTCGATCACGGCGGTGAGCGGCCCGTGATGCGCCGGCGGGCGGTGCGCCCCGTAGACCACGGCCGTGGCCACGGCGATGGCGGAGGTACCCGGGAACGGCGACTCGCCCTCGACGGCGAAGTAGAGCGTGGCACCCAGCGACCACAGGTCGGCGGCCGGACCGGCCCGGTCACCCTTGGCCTGCTCGGGCGCCATGTAGGCAGGCGAGCCGATGATGAGCCCGGTCGCCGTGACCTGGGTGTCGTCGCGGATGCGGGCCACGCCGAAGTCGGTCAGCTTGGCGCCGTCGCGGGGCGTGACGAGCACGTTCGCCGGCTTCACGTCGCGGTGGACCACACCGACGGTGTGGGCGGCGTCGAGGGCGTGGAGCACGTCCAGGCCCACCTGGGCGGCCCGGTGGTGCTCCATCGGACCCTGCTCGGCGACGAGCTCGGCGAGGCTCGGAGCGTCGATCAGTTCCATGACGAGCCAGATCGAGCCGCGCTCCTCCACGACATCGAAGACCGTCACGGCCCGCGGGTTGCCGATCCGGGCCGCGGCGTGCGCCTCCCGGATGGCCCGCGAGCGGGTGCGCTCCACGTCCTCGGGCCCCGCGACGAAGAGCTGCACCTCCTTCACGGCCACCGGCCGTCGGAGGCGCACGTCCTCGGCCCGATACACGGTCGAGCGGCCCTGGCCGATCGGCTCGCCCAGCCTGTAACGGCCCGCCAGCAGGTCGGCACCGGGCTCGGGCGGCGGGTCCGGTGGCGTGGGGTTCACAGGTCTCTGGTCTACCCGAGACTGTGATGGCCGACACTACGGACCTGCTCCGGCGACGCGGACGTTCGGAGGGAACTCCAAGGGCCGGCCCAGCCACCGTCCAGCCCCCAGGCAGACGATGCCGCCATGTCCACCGCCACGACCTCCCGCCTCGTGCTCGGCGCCGAGGTGTGCGCCGTCACCGTGGAGGTCGTCTTCCCCGTCCACGACGACGAGGACGACCTCGACGCGTCGATCCGGCGGCTCCACCTTTTCCTGAACGAGCGGTTCCCGCTCACCTCGGTCGTGACGATCGTCGACAACGCCAGCACCGACCAGACGTGGGGGATCGCCTCCCGGCTGGCCACCGAGCTCGACGGCGTACGCGCCATCCACCTCGACCGCAAGGGCCGGGGCCGGGCGCTGCGCGCCGCCTGGATGGCCAGCGACGCGGCGGTCGTCGCCTACACGGACATCGACCTCTCCACCGACCTCGACGCCCTCCTCCCGCTGGTGGCGGCTCTCATGTCGGGACACAGCGACCTGGCGATCGGCACCCGCCTCGCCCCGGGCGCCAACGTGGTGCGCGGTCCCCGCCGCGAAGCGATCTCGCCGTTGCTACAACCTGCTGCTCCACACGATGCTGCACAGCCGGTTCTCGGACGCGCAGTGCGGCTTCAAGGCCGTGCGTGCCGACGTGGCCCGGGTCCTCGTGCCCATGGTCGAGGACGACGCGTGGTTCTTCGACACCGAGCTCCTCGTGCTCGCCGAGCACAACGGCCTGCGCATCCACGAAGTGCCGGTGGACTGGGTCGACGACCCCGACTCGCAGGTCGACGTCGCCGGGCTGCTGCTCAACCTGGCGCCGCTGGCCGTGACCGCCGCCACAGTCGGCATCCTCGGCCTGTTGGGCGTCACCAGCCGCCCATGGCAACTCGTCGGTCTGACCGTGGCCAACGGCGCCGCCACCCTCGGCCGGTTCGTCGTGCTGCGCCGGTGGGTGTTCCGACCACGGGTGGGCGGTGGGTCGACCGAAGGGGCGGTAACCGATGTCGCCGGCGTCGCCGATTCACGCACCCCGGCGCCCCCCACCGCAGGGACGACCGCCCCGACCGCCGCCTGAGTGCTCGGGCTGCGGTCCCAGCAACGCCGGAACCGCGACGTGGACGCGTCTCCGGTGGGCGTCGAGGCCCTACCGCGATGCGCCTCCTGGAGGCGATGTGATGCACTGCTGCCCCTGGCACAGGGTGGCGGCGGGAGACGACGCGAGCCGCCGCCGTCCCGGGCACGGGCACTGTCTGAGCCGCCGGCCTCCCACGCGCAGGGGCCACGGGGTGAGGCGCCGGCGTTCCTGCGGCCGAGCCGCCCGTGAACCGCACGGATCCGCCGCAGGAACGCCGGCATCGTGCACGACCCGGGCCCCCGACCGCCGCGGCGGCCCGGCGCCCGTGGCAGAGTCGTCGCGGCCGACCAGGAGGGGTGATGTGGACGAGGTCGAGGACTGGGCCCGGCGGGCCACGGAGGTGACGGTCGGGGGCGAGGCCGTGGCGGTGGTGGACGTGCCGGCGGGCCACCCTGGCGCCGCGCCGCCGCTGCTCGTGATCCACGGGTTCCCCACGTCGTCGATCGACTTCGCCCCCGTCCTCGACCGGCTCGCCGAGCGGCGCCGCGTCGTGTTGCTCGACCTGCCCGGCTACGGGCTCTCGGCCAAGCCGGACCGCGCCTACTCGCTGTTCGGCCAGGCCGACGTCGTCGAGGCTGTCGCGGCGATCACCGGGCTGACCGAGGTCGACCTCCTGACCCACGACATGGGTGA
Source organism: Acidimicrobiales bacterium (assembly GCA_035296625.1). Taxonomy (GTDB): domain Bacteria; phylum Actinomycetota; class Acidimicrobiia; order Acidimicrobiales; family VFJN01; genus DATCLS01. The sequence continues at coordinate 33,767 of DATHAO010000072.1, forward strand.
CTCGGTCGGCGGCGAGGTGCTCGCGCGCACGCTGGAGCGCAGCTCGCCCCTCCGGGTGCGGCGCCGCGTGCTGACGAACGGGTCGATCTACCTGGGGCTCGCCCACCTGACGGACGGTCAGCAGTTCCTCCGGTCGCTGCCCGACGAGGCGCTGCCGGACGGCTCCGGCCCCGACGCGGAGACGTTGGCCGGCACTCTCGCCGCACTGTGCGCCCCGGGCTCGGGCGGCGCCGGCGGCGGCACCGGCGGCAGCACCGGTGCACCCGCTCGCCACCTCCGGGCCGGTGCCGAACTGGTCGTCCGCGGCGGGGGCGCCCGGCTGCTCCCCCGCCTCATCCGCTACATCGACGAGCGCGCCGAGCACGAGTCCCGGTGGACCGGCGCGGTCGAGACCCACCCGGCACCACTCGCCGTCGTCTGGGGTCGTCACGACCCGATCGCCGTGGCGGGCATGGTCGAGCGGCTGGCCGAACGCCGACCCGACGCCGCCGTGACGTGGCTCGACGCGGGGCACTGGCCGATGCTCGAGCAGCCCGACGCGTTCGCGAAGGCCACCGTGACGGCCCTCGACGCGCCGTGACCGCGATCGGTCGCCGGTCGGGCGGCCGCGACTTGACCCTCCCGTCGCGGGAGGGCGCACGCTGGCGCGATGGCCTCCATCCGCAAGGACATCCACATCGCCCGCGACCCCGACCACGTGTGGGCGGCGGTCCGCGAGGTCGGCGCCCCGCACGAGCGCCTCGCACAGGGCTTCGTCGTGGACACGGTCGTCGAGCCCGGCGCCCGGGTGGTCACCTTCGCCGGGGGCGCCGTGGCCCGGGAGCTGATCGTCGACGTCGACGAGGACCGGCGCCGCGTCGCCTACTCGGTGGTCGACGGACCCCTCGGCGCCACGCACCACAACGCCTCGTTCGAGGTGGTCCCGGAGCCCGGCGGGAGCCGGCTGGTCTGGATCACTGACGTCCTGCCCCACGACCTCGCCCCGCTGGTCGAGGACCTGGTCGAGCAGGGCGCCACGGCCATCACCCGCACGCTGGCGGGCTAGCGGCGGCTCCCGTGGACGTGCCGCTGACCATCGGGGAGTTCTCGAAGATGACGTACCTGGGCGTCAAGGCGCTCCGGCACTATCACGAGATCGGGCTCCTCGAGCCGGCCGCCGTCGACCCGGCCTCCGGCTATCGCCTCTACTCGGCGGCGCAGGTGCCGACGGCCCAGGCGATCCGCCGCTTCCGCGACCTCGACATGCCGCTCGACGCGATAGGGGCGGTGCTCGCCGCGCCCGACGAAGCGTCGCGCAACGAGGCCATCGTGGCGCACCTTCGGCGCATGCAGGGCCAGCTCGCGCGCACGCAGGCGACCGTGGCCTCGCTGCAGGCCCTGCTCGAGGACGCGCACCGCCCGGCCGCGGTGGAGCTGCGCACGCTCGCCGCCACGCCGGCCCTGGCGATCGCCGAGGTGGTGGGCTTCGACGACTGCTCGGCCTGGCTCGACGCCGCGCTCGCGGAGCTGCACGAGCTGGTCGAGGTGCACGAGCTGGTGAAGGGCCGGGAGCTCACACGCGCCGGGCCCGATGGCGCGCTCTACCCGGAGGAGCTGTTCCAGCGGGGATCCGGGCGCGTCGTGGCGTTCGTGCCACTCGCCCGCCCGGCCACGGCGTCGGGACGCGCCGGCGCCCGTGAGCTGGGCGCCGGCCGCGTGGCGGTCATGGTCCACACCGGGCCCTTCGCCGACCTCGACCAGACCTACGGTGCCCTAGGCACGGTTGTCGCCGAGCGCGGCATCGGTGCCGCCGGCCCGATCCGGGAGCACTACCTCGAGGATGGCCGGACGGAGGTGTGCTGGCCGGTCGTCGCCGCCGACGAGGAGGAACCGGGCGTGCCGCCCCGCTGAGCGTATGGGTGCCACTGCCCTCTCGTGTGCGTCGAGGAAACCTCCTTCGAGGGTTGCGGTGGGGTTGGACGTGCGTCAGGCTGGCTCCTGGTTGAGACCAGCAGCCGCTAGCCCGCTATGCCGCGCAGCCCCGGTCCGTTGGCATCGAGCTCGTCGGAGGTCGTTTCCATGCAGCCGCTCGCTGAAGAGCCCAGGTTCGACGTGTCCGTCGAGCGACTCGACGGCGAGTCCGTCGTCGTCTTCCGCGGCGAGCTGGACATGAGCGCCACGGACGAGCTCTCGCGATCCATCGAGAAGGTCCGCTCGCCCGACCGACCGCTGATCATCGACCTCGCCGGGACGACGTTCATGGACTCCTCCGGCGTCCACGTGCTGCTGACCGCCTACCGAGCCCAGGGCCGGGGCCCCGGAAGCGTCGTCCTCCGCTCGCCGAGCCACGCGGTCCGGTACACCTTGGCGCTCACGGGGGTCGCCGACGCCCTCACGATCGACGACGGCGCAGGCTCGGTCGATCCCCCGCAGCCCACCCGGTGAGCGACGGCCGGCCTCGCTGGCGGAGGTCCGGGGTGTCGAACACCAGGCCTTCGAGATCGTCGCAGGGCTCCTACCAGGCGCTGCGGTCCCGCCCGGCCACAGCGACCTAGGAGACCCCTGGCGACGCCAGGGGTCTCCGTGAACGGGACGACGTGCGATCAGCGGTGCCCGATCGGCACCCGCTCGTCCCGGCTACCGGCACGAAGACCGGTACGGGGCATGGCCACCGGCACGGGGTGCGCGGTGCGGGGGGTGTCGACGCGCGGGACGGCCGCGCCGGTGGCGGACGGCGTTGTGTCGCCCTCGAGCTCGATGGTCGGCAGTATCCGGTCGAGCCAGCGCGGCAGCCACCAGTTGGCGCGGCCCAGCAGCACCATGGTCCCCGGCACGAGCACCATCCGGACGAGCGTGGCGTCGACCAGGATGGCGACGGCCAGGCCGAGCCCGACCATCTTGACGACCGGGTCGGGGTGGGCGACGAAGGCGCCGAACACGGCCATCATGATCAGGGCGGCGGCGGTGATGACGCGGGCCGTGCTGCCGAGGCCCTCCGCGACCGCCTGGGAGGTGTCGCCGGTCCGGCGGTGCGCCTCGCGGATCGACGAGATGAGGAACACTTCGTAGTCCATGGAGAGTCCGAAGAGGATGGCGAACATCATCAGGGGGACCCACGAGACGATCGGCACCGTGTCGGAGAGGCCGATCAGCTGCTTGCCCCAGCCCCACTGGAACACCGCGATCACGACGCCGTAGCCGACACCGATCGACAGGACGTTGAGGACCGCGGCCTTCAGTGCCACGAACAGCGATCGGAAGGCGATGGTGAGCAGCACGAACGACAGCACGACCACCGCGGCGATGACCACCGGCAGTCGCTGCGACATCTGATCGCTCAGGTCGACCCACCCCGCCGTCTCGCCGGTGACGAGGACATCCTGGTCGCCGCCGCGGGTGGCCGCCGGGATGGTCTCCGAGCGCAGCCGCTCGACCGTCCGGACCGTCTCCTCGTCGTGGGGGGCGGAGCGAGGGTACGCCTGGAGCACGGTCACCGTCCCGTCCTCGTTGGGCGCCGGCGGATCGACCGCCGCGACGCCGGGGTCGTCGGCGATGGCGGCCCTCAGTTGGCCGATGGCCGCCGGATCATCGGCGGCGGCGTCGGTGGCCACGAGCACGAGCGGGCCGTTGAAGCCGGGGCCGTACCCGTCGGCCAGCAGGTCGAAGGCCTGTCGCCGGGTGGTCGACTCCGGTTGGGTGCCGAAGTCTGTCTGTCCGAGCCGCAGCCCGAAAACCGGCGCCGCCAGCACGAGCAGCACTGCCAGCGCTGCGGTCACCGCGACGACCGGCCGACGCACGACGGCGTGTGCCCATCGGTAGGCGACGCCACTGTGTGCCTCGGGGTTCCGGCGCCTCAGCCAGGGCAGCTGCAGGCTGTCGATCCGCGGGCCGAGCAGGCCGAGCAGCGCGGGCAGCAGCGTCAGCGCCGCCAGGACGGTCACGGCCACGACTGTGGCGGCGGCCAGCCCGAGCATGCCGACGGCCCAGATGCCCGAGAGCACCAGGCCGCTGATGGCGATGATCACCGTGAAGCCCGCGAACAGCACGGCCATGCCGGCGGTGGCGGTGGCGTGGCCCGCCGCCTGGGGGACGGGCTCGCCGGCGTGGCGCAGGGCCCGGAAGCGGGTCACCACGAACAGCGAGTAGTCGATGCCGACCCCCAAGCCGATCATCAGCGCGATCGACTCGGCCGACGTTGGCACGTTCGCGATCGACGAGAGCACGGTGACCAGCGTCAGGCCGGCGGCAACCGAGAGGAGCGCCAGTCCGATGGGGAGGATCATGGCGACGAACGAACCGAAGGCGACCAGGAGCACGACCATCGCGACGAGCACGCCCAGTTGCTCCGAGCCGACCTGCTCGACGGGCTCCCAGGCTGCGAGCGAGCCGCCGATCTCCGCGCGGAGCCCGGCGTGGTGGGCGGCCGCCAGCGCCCTGTCGAGGTCCTCGAACGTGGCGGTGCCGAGATCGTTCGTCGGCCGGTCGTAGTGGACCTCGGTCCGCGTGATCGTGCCACCCGCCGCCACCGCCGCGGGCGCCAGCGGATCCGAGACCTCGATCACATGCGGCAGGCGTGCAACGGCGGTCATCGTGTCGCGCACCGCAGCGGCGTTGGCCGGGTCGGTGATCCGGCCGTCACGTGCGGCGAACACGACGACGGCATCGCCGCCGGCCCGGCCCGGGAAGCTCTCGTCGAGGATGTCGGCGGCCCGCTGGGCGTCGCTGCCGGGCAGGCGGAAGTCGTCCACCGGCTCGCCGCCGGCCGTGCCGGCAAGGATCGTGATGGCGACCAGCCCGAGGACCCAGGCCGCGATCACCCGCCACGGGTGCGTGGCGCTGCCTTGGCCCAGTCGGTCGAGGAAACGAGACATGGGGATCCCCCGTGTATTCGGGCCGTCGGGACCCGTGCCGGGGCGCGGGCCGTCGAGCGGCTGACGGCAGGAGGCCGATGCCGACTCATCCGGGGAGGGGGCGTCGGTCTCCTCCGAAGGTGCGCCGACGGACCAGGGCGCGCAATGACACGAAACGCTCGGATCCGGCCATCCACCGCAGGCGTCGGCGGACCGTCGAGCGCCGTACCGCAGGACCCGCCGTTGCACGGACGCCGCCGAGGACCGAGAGTGAAGGGGTGAGCAAGGGGGGGATGGACGCGGGTCCACGCAAGGTGGTCGTCGTCGCCTTCGACGGCGTCCGCTTCCTTGACGTCGTCGGTCCCCTCGAGGTCTTCACCGTCGCCAACGAGCAGGGCGACCACTACATGGCGCGCGTCGCGACGCCGGGCGGGGACGACGTCGTGACCACCACCGGCAACCGCCTTGGCGCCGATGTCGCACTCGAGGCCCTGACCGTCGACGACATCGACACCCTGCTGGTCGCCGGCTCGCCGAACTGGAGGCTGCTGCTGGCGCCGGACCTCGTGGCCGAGGTCGCCCGCCTGGCGGTCACGGCCCGGCGCACCGTGTCGGTGTGCACCGGGACGTTCGCCCTGGCGGGGGCCGGCCTGCTCGACGGCAAGCGGGCGGCGACGCACTGGCGTCACGCCGCCGCCCTGCGGCGGCTCTTCCCCACCGTCGACGTGGAGGACAACGCGCTCTTCGTGCGCGACGGCAGCACGTTCACCGCTGCGGGCATCGCGGCCGGGATCGACCTCGCCCTCGCACTCGTCGAGGACGACCTCGGCGCCGACGTGGCCCGCGCCGTGGCCAAGATCCTGGTGGTCTTCCTCCAGCGGCCGGGCGGGCAGTCACAGTTCAGCGCCTGGACCACCGCGCCGGCCGTACCGAACGAGCCCCTGCGCCGGGTGCTGGACGCCGTGGCCCTGGACCCGGCCGGAGACCACTCGCTGGGGACGATGGCGAGGCGGGCGAACTTCAGCGTCCGACACCTCAGCCGCCTGTTCGAGGAGCAGGTCGGCATGACGGCCGGGCGGTACGTCGAGCGCGTCCGGCTCGAGGCGGCCCGGGCGATGCTCGAGGGTGGCGACGAAGGCGTCGCCGTCGTGGCCAAGCGCACCGGGTTCGGATCGGCCGAGAGCCTCCGGCGGGCCTTCGTGCGCGAGGTCGGCGTCTCGCCGGGCGCCTACCGTTCGCGGTTCCGCACCACCGGCATCACCGGTGACCGCCCCGACGACGTCTGGCCGGAGACCCTCCACCGGATCCCCGTGTCCCCGCCCGCCTGAGGTCAGGACCCCAAACCCGCGTTCGTCGCCATGGCCACACGCATGCTCTATGAAGTCCTCGCCGAGTTCGGCACAGGCTGCTGACGATCGGGCGTCGACCCGCTCCGCGTCGGGGCTCTCATCCGCCGAGTTCGCCGCCCGATGGAGGCCAACCCGCTGGAGGGAATCGTGATGAGAAAGATCATCTGGAGGATGTCGGTCTCCCTGGATGGCTTCATCGAGGGACCGAACCGGGAGCTCGATTGGCACTTGGTCGACGACGAGCTGCACAGCCACTTCAACGAGGAGCTGGGCGCCATGGGCGCCTTCCTGGACGGGCGTGTCACCTACGAGCTGATGGCCGAATTCTGGCCGACGGCCGACAAGGACCCCTCGAGTCCCGGGCCAATGGTCGAGTTCGCCCGGATCTGGCGGGACATGCCCAAGATCGTGTTCTCGAGGACCCTGGAGCGGGCCGACTGGAACACCGTTGTGGTCCGTGATGTCGTGCCCGACGAGATCATGGAGCTCAAGGCACAGCCCGGTGGAGACCTGGCGCTCGGCGGGGCGGACCTCGCCGCGGCCTTCATGCGACACGATTTGATCGATGAGTACGGGCTCTATGTCCACCCGGTCCTGATCGGGCGCGGCAAACCGATGTTTCAGCCATCGGACGCCAAGGTCGACCTCCGGCTCGCCGAGACGAGGACCTTTGGAAATGGCGTCGTGCTGCTCCGCTACAAGCGTTCTTGACTCGTCTTGGTGGCATCGTCAGGCTCGATCTGTCCGCTTGTGGTCGCTCGACTGCGAAACAGAGCGGACGACACCCGTGGATGGAGGGACGACCATGTCTTTGAACTTGTCGTGGCGGAGTTGTGTGATAGCGGTTGCCGTGTTGACGGCGGCCCTGGCGGGAGGCATCGCGGTGAGCGTGCTGCCGGCTGCCGACGCCCAAACAACTACTCACCTCACCAGCGTTCTGAGCAATTTCTCTGTCGGAGCGATCAATGGCTATAGCAACCTGCCGGAGTTCTCGGGGTCCGGCGATGGTGTGCGCGGGGTCGCATGCACGGGAGCAGCGCCCCGCAGCGGGCCGGACATTCCGGCACAGGTGGTCACAACGCTGCGCACGGACCTGACCTATTTGCGGATCCTCCACAACAACGGCACACCATTGACGGGCAGCGTGCTCATCAACTGCGTGTTCGATGTCCTGCCGACGGCAGAGGGCAGCGCCACCATGCAACGCCTTCAGGAGGCTTCGACCGCAGCTGGCTAGCGCCGGAGGGTCCCGGATCCCGTCGAGTCCGGGCGTCGTGATCACGCCACATCCGGCGGGACATCGAGCTGATCGACAGCTCACCGGGTCGCTACACGCGACTCAGCTGTAGCGCGCGCAAGGACAGCTCGGCATCGACCCCGACTGATCACACCGGCCGACCGCGGCGACCGGTGGTCCGCGGTTGGCGCACGGCGCCGGAGGTGCGCCCACACGGCCGGGCGGCGGCGCCACGCAACCGGCCACTTGATCCGGGCAACCCCGGTGAGAGCCTGGGGGACGACGAAGCCGCGCCGGGGCCGGTTGAAGCGGGCCGCGGCTCCGGCAAGGAGAAGTCGCATGCGCAGGACAGTCGCCGCCGCGGGGAGTGCCGTGTTCCTTGCCGTGGTGCCCGGTGTCGTCGCGGGCGTCGTCCCATGGTGGCTGACGGGGTGGCGGGCCGGGACGTCGGCACCGCTGTGGTCCCCGGTGCGGACGCCCGGCGCCGCGCTGGCCGTCGCCGGCGGCGTCGTCCTGGTGCACGCCTTCCTGCGGTTCGTGGTCGAGGGCGCCGGGACGCCGGCCCCGATCGCGCCGACCGAACGCCTCGTGGTCGGCGGGCTCTACAGGTACGTCCGCAACCCGATGTACCTGGCTGTGGTGGCCGTGATCGCCGGGCAGGCACTCTTCCTCGGACGACCGGTCCTCATCGCCTACGCCGCCGTCGTCTGGGCGACCGTGGCCACGTTCGTCCGGGCGTACGAGGAGCCCACCCTCGAGGACAGATTCGGCGCCGAGTACGACGCCTACCGCCGAGCCGTGCCGGCCTGGCATCCCCGGTGCCGGCCGTGGTCACCCCCGTCGCCACCGGACCGGGGCGGAGAGTCCGACCGACGGGCTGGTCGCGACCTCGGCGGCGACCCGCGGTGACCTGAGCTCCCTGCCCTCAGCGAGGGCGCAGGATGGGGTCGCGTTCGGCCAGGCTGGCTTCGTAGGGTCCAGTACGGCATGCAGTGGGCGAGGTTGTCCTAGCTGCTGCGGGAACGAGGAGACACCAACCGATGCCCACGACAGATCCCGACGCGGTAACGACGCGGGGTGACGCCAGATCGCCCGGCGTCCTTCTCCTACATCCTTGGTGGGGGGTCACGCCGGCGATGCGATGGTGGGCCGATCAGCTCGTGTCCGTCGGGCGCAGAGTGGTCGTGCCCGACCTCTACGGCGGCGCGACCGCCGCCACTGTTGCTGAGGCGGAGGCGCGCGCCGAGGCGACGTTGCAAGATCCCGCAGCCTTGTCGTTGGTCCAGCGGTGCGCCGACGGGCTCGCCGCCGAGGCCGCACCGTGGGCGGCGATGGGCTTCTCGATGGGTGCCTTCCTGGCATGCAACCTGGCCGGACGGGGCGCAGCGGGCCCGGACCAGCTCGTCCTCTTCTACGGCGGTCAGGCGCCCCAGGGGACGGACGTCCGGACCCGCCGGGTCGACCTCCACGTGCCGCCGGACGATCCCTGGTTCGGGGACGATGAGCTGGCCGCGGTCGAGGCCGGCTTTCGCGACGCCGGGGCAGACGTCATCGTCTACCGGTACGAGGGGTGCGGGCACTGGTTCGCGGAGACCGGGTCTCCCGGTTACGAGCCGGCCGCTGCCGACCTGGCCCGGGACCGGGTCCTCGAACGCCTCAGTGTGCCCGCCTGATGAGGACGCCTGCCGCCATGGTCACGTCGTGGCAAACGACCATGATGCAGCTGTGGTGGACGTGATGGCTGCGCTCGTGGACAACGGCGTGCTGCTCGAGTCGGCTCGCGGCCCGATCGCGAACGTCGCCGAGATGGTGGCCGGTGGGCCGATCGCCGGCAGTTGGTGGGCTCATCCGGCCAGCCACGAGATCTTCGATGCCTTGAACATCCTGGCGAGCTCCCCCGACGTCGTCCGGCTCCGCCTCGTCGACGACAAGGTCACGCTCGTCCACCGCCGGCTCTGGCCGGCGCTGGCGCGCCTCAGCGCCGGCATCGACCCGGCGGCCTTGGCTGCTGTGACTCAGGAGCACCTGCCGTCGGGCCGGCATCGCGGGGTCGCGGTTCCTCTCGACGATTGGCTGCCTGACGACGCTCGCCGGTCGGCTGCCGGGCTGAGCTGGCCCCAGGCCCTCGCTGCCTTCCCCGCTGGCCTTCAGGACCGGCTTCGGCCCGACAGGACGACCTGAGCAGCCACGACCGGCAGCGAACTCCCGCGCCGTCAAGCTCAGCCGGTCGAGGCCCCATCGGCCGTAGAACGGGCGGAGCAGTGGCATCAGCGGCTCGGGGACCGTGGAAAACCGCGCGTCGTCGAAGTCGCCGACATGGTGGAGAAGCTCGACAGGTTGACAGTTCGGGGATCCGGCGATCTGGGACGGCGGTGTCTCTTGACGACCAGCACGCTCGGCCCGTTGCCGGCATGGCCGAGAGCGGTCAGAGTGCGTGGGTGGCCAAGGTCGCTGTGCGGCGATCCTTCGACGTTGTGGCGCCGGTCGATGAGGCGTGGAGGCGTTTGGCCGACGTGGAACGGTGGCCCGAGTGGGCTCCCCACATCACATCGGTCAGGGTGTTCCCCAGCGGCCCGCTCGGTCCGTCGTCGAGGGGCGTGCTCCACCTGCGGAGGCTGGGGCGCAACACGTTCCGGATGTCCGCGTGGGAGCCGCCTCGACGCTGGGAGTGGGCCGGCGGGCTGCCAGGGGTGCGGATCACTTACGACCATCGCTTCGAGGCATCGGGCGACAAGGCCACGACCATGACGTGGACCGTCAGCCTCGAGGGGCCGCTGGCGCGGCTGATCCGTCCAGTGTTCGCCCAGGTCTATGGCCGCAACGTCGACCGGGCGATTCCCCGACTGCAGGCTTGGATCCGTACCTGACCGGCGCTTTGGCGTCGGGTGGGCTGAGCCCGCAGAGCGCCGATCTCACGGAAGGCTTTCGGGCCGGTGGCACGGCAGCGAGGGAGTCGGCCGGATCGCACCGGCCGGCAGATCCCGAACCGTGAACCATCGACGTCCTTCGGCCGATCGTCGCGGTGCTGGCGCTACCACTCTTCTTCGCAGATCTGCCCGATCGCATCGAGCGGTGCGTGCCAATCCGCCGTGCAGGGCCGGTTCGAGCGGCGAGGGAAGACGAACGCCCGGCGCAGGACTCCGATCCGGATCGTCGGTGCGTCGCCGTGGAGGCCGGCCTCGACGACCGTGTGCGCCCGGGTCCTCTCAGTCGCGGCCGGCCTGGCGAGCGTGCCGGCGCTCCTTCCGGCGGCGATGTCGGCGGAGCACGCCGAGGCTGAACCACACCACGGCGCCGAGGAGCGCCGAGATCAACGTGAGCAGCCACACGGAAAGCGTGAAGTCCCACACGAGGAAGCTGACCTCCACGTCGTCCCTGTTCTGCAGCATGAACGCGAGGAGGGCGCCGGTCCCGGCTCCCGATGCGATGGCTCCGGCGCTCAGTCGGAGCCCCGCTCCGTCCACGGTTTCCTGCGGCTGCTCGTCCTCGTGCATGTCGTTCTCGTGCGTGCTCATGGTTCACCGCCAGCGATGTGTTCGGTCCGGCCGGGCCCCGGGGCGGCGAGCGCCCGAGAGGGGCCCGGTCGCTCAGCAGATGTCTGCGGCCGCGTCGCCGAGGTCCTCCTGCCTCACGACGTGCGGCCATGGTGCTCCGCTCCCCTCTCTCGCCGCGTGCCGTCGCCGATCGTCCCCCGCCCGGCGATCCCCGACATCACCCCCGGCGAGTGATACGTTCCCTCGACCGCAGGGTGACGAGTCCCGACGCCGCGAGACCGGCGGAGAGCGATGTCACGGCGCCGAGCGGGCTGATCTCCACCGCAGGGTCGTTCTGGCAGCGCTGAGGCGCGATGGGCGAAGGGAGCGCTGCCGGATCGTGACCGGGGCACGAGCGTCGGGATCGCCCGCGCATCGGCGGCCAGCCGTGGGACGACGCCCGCCGCTCGCGCGGTCGGCGGCTTCGTCGCCGGCTACGGCGACGCCCGGGTGACCGATCGGCGCAGAGCGGGTGCCCGGTGGCAATGGTCGTGCGGGACCTCCATGGGGTAAGAGATGGCGATGGCGCGTGTCGGTCTGGTGCTCAGCGCCGGCGGAGTGGTCGGCCACGCCTTCCACGCCGGTGTCGTTTCTGCCCTCGAGCAGACCACGGGGTGGGATCCTCGCACCGCCGACGTGATCGTGGGCACGTCGGCCGGCTCGATCGTGGCCGCCATGCTGCGGGCCGGCTTCAGCGCCGCCGACGTCGCCAACCGCGCACGGGGCAGGCCGCTGTCCCCGGCGGGAGCCCTGCTGGAACAGAAGGCGAGCCTCGGGGCGACACGCCGGCCGCCACGGCAGCCGGCCGACCGAGGGCCGGCGATGGCCTCGCCGGCCCGAGTGGCTCGCGCCCTGCGCCAGCCGTGGCAGGTGGGGCCGGGCTCGCTCGTCGCCGCCATGCTACCGCAGGGGAGGATCTCGACCGAGCCGGTCAGCGCCCCGCTGCGAGGTCTGTACGGCAGCGGGTGGCCACGGGAACCAACCTGGATCACCGCGGTCGAGCTCGACCGCGGACGGAGGGTCGTGTTCGGGCGACCGGGTGCGCCGTCGGCCTCCGTCGCCGACGCCGTCGCCGCCTCCTGCGCCATCCCCGGCTACTTCGAACCGGTCACGATCGACGGCGTCCGCTACGTCGATGGCGGTGCGCACACGCCCTCGAACGCCGATGTGTTGGCCGAAGAACGGCTCGACCTCGTGATCGTCAGCTCCCCGATGTCGTCCGGCTTCGCCACGCTCCGGGTCGGGCTCGACCTACCGGTGCGCCAGGCCGCCGGCCTGGCCCTCGCCCGGGAGGTCGCCGCCCTGCGTCGGCGGGGCATCCGGGTGATGACATTCCAGCCCACCGTCGACGACCAGCGGGTCATGGCCGGAAACCCCCTCGATGGCGCCAAGAGGGCCCCGGTGTGCGAGCAGGTGCAGAGGTCAACGCGGGAACGACTCGGCAAGACGAGCGAGCGTCATCTCGTCGAGATGCTCGCCTGAGCCGAGCCTGTCAAGCCCTGCCGGCACGAGCCCGTTCATTGCCAGTGCCTCGCAGCGCTCCGGCGGGCGAGCTGTGCGAACTCCGGGACCGGCAGCTGACCTAGCTCGGCCGGTGAGCACCTCGATGCTCACCAAGCCCACCCACCCGCGGTCGAGCAGCGTGGACGCCTACCGGTCGAGCTGGCTCTCGTTGTTCAACGATGCCGCCCCCAGGTCTGAGCCAGGGCGCACGTTCCCGGCCGCCGGTGGACCCCCCGCTCGGGGGTCGGCTACGCCCCAGAGTGTTGGTGTCGTGTCATCGAGACTGAGCCCCGCATGTGCTCGTTCTCGTAGGTGCTCATGCGACAGCTGGCTTGGTCGCACACGCCAATCACGACCCTGCCACCTCTTCCGGTCCACAGCGGCGTCATGGCGTTCAGCACGCCTGCGAGGGACGTGTCGACGGTCTGCTCGCCGATGGCGGAGAGCAGTTAGGGCGCAGCGTTGCCCACCAGGACGCCGCGCCTGGGCGGCGTTGTCTTGCGCGGACTCATGGGCTGCCGCGTCACCACCGCGTCACGGGTGGTGGGTGGTCCATCGCTCGGGGCCGCGGTGCACGACTGGGGCCAGCGGAGCAGAGGCCGACAGGGTCAGGGAGGACCCCGGCCTTGCGTTCGCCCGCGGCATCGAGCGTGTTGTTGGGTTCGCGTCAACCGATGTCGTGGGCTGAGCGTGTGTAGAGGCACGAACACAACGGCGGAAGGCGCATCTCATGCGAAAGTTCTCGGCACTCTTAGCTGCACCGGTACTGGTGGTGTTCCTGGCGGTGACGGTCTTCGTCGCCTGCGAGGGTGACGGCGACACCGGCGCCCGACGGCAGGGTCCGACATCGTCGGACCCCTCTCCCCGCTCGACTCAGCAGACCACGTCCACAAGCGCAGAGCCCGACGTTGCGGCGCCGGCCGAACCTGTGGACGCCTCGACGGATCCGGTGAGCCCGCCGGCTGCTCCAACTCCCCGGCCATCCGGTGACCCCTGCGACGCAGCCGTCGTTCACGACGCCATCGCCAGCTCCGACGCGGTAGCGGATGACATGACGTTCGAGATCACCTATCTCAAGTGCGCCGAGGGTTACGGCTGGGCCCAGATCCTGGCTGACTACGGTGACGGGGCGACGGTGTTCTTCGAGGGTTCCGGCGGCGACGTCGCGTTATTGGACCTGGGCACCTCGGTGTGCCCGACCGCCGTGGGGATGCCGGCGAGCATCGCGACCCGACTGGCGCCACCCGGCTCGGCTTGGCTCGAGGAGTGCGGGGTCTGAGTGAGGGCGTGCGGCCCACGAGGCCACAGGGGCCCTCAGCCGTAGGCCGCTCGGGAGCGGTCCTGCACGGCGTACGCCACGATCAGCCACAGCGGGAAGAAGAAACGGCTGAGGAAGAAGTAACCGTGGAGTCTCGTAGGTCGAGCGTCTCACCGGCTGCCGACCGGCGATGTGGTCTAACCGATGGCCGTCTGAGTGATGTCAGCGGCAGGAGCAGCGCTGCGGACGGCGAGAGGACCGCCGGCACGTGCTTTCACCCGGAGAGGTAGGTCCGGCAGAGGGCCGGCCCGCAGCAGGGCGGTTCAAGAGGCTGCCGGGCTCTCGCGAACGACCCTCCACCACATCGGCCGCACGCGTGGTCAGCTTTCCCGATAGCGGACTCGGGGGACTGTCCTCCCTCCCTCGGACGCCCCTCATACCAGCGGACCGTCAGCGTCCTGTGGTCGGTCATGTCGCGGGCTCCGTGGGCGTCGCACGCGCGACACAACCCAGGCCCGCGCCAGCAGCAGCCCGGCGCCCACCCCGCTCAGCATCGGCAGCAGGGTCTCCTCCACCGGTACGCCCGCCACGTGAGCGATCACGTGGCGTCGCCGCCCTGAGCCGCGACGTGGTGGCGGGATTGACCTGAGCCGGCGATGCGACCGAGCCATTCCTCGCCGGCCGCCTGGGTGTCGCTGTATTCGTCGTGCCAGTTCCACCACTCGTACGGCGGCGTTTGAGGGTAGCCCTCCGGTGAGTCCTCCCACTCCTCTTGGCGCCCGAGCGCGGTCATGTCGAGGTAGCTCCAGGTACTTCCCAGCGCCTCGTCGCCACGGCTGTTGATGAAGTAGGTGCGGAACACGCTGTCACCGTCGCGGATGAACGCGTTCGTGCCGTGCCACTCGTCCACGCCGAAGTCGGTGTCGAAGCCGTCCGTCAAGGTGTACCAGGGCATCTGCCAGCCCATCCGCGCCTTCACGCGCTCGATGTCCGTTTGGGGCGCGCGCGAGACGAACGCGAGAGTGGTGTCGCGAGCGTTCAGATGGGCGACGTGGGCGACCTGGTCGGCCACCAAGGAGCAGCCGCGGCAGGCGTGCTCGGGCCAGCCGTACACGCCGGGCTCGAAGAAGGCGCGGTAGACGATCAACTGACGGCGACCGTCGAACAGGTCGAGCAGGCTGGCCTTGCCCTCGGGCCCGTCGAACTCGTACTCCTTCTCCACGGCCAGCCACGGCATCCGCCGCCGCTCGGCGGCCAGCGCGTCCCGGGCGCGGGTCAACTCCTTCTCTTTCACGAGCAGTTGCAGGCGCGCAGCCTCCCACTCCTCCCGGCTTACAGCGGCATGTGTAGTGGTCATGCCAATGGAGAGACGCGGCGGCCGCCGAACTCATCGCTCCCCCGCCAAATTCCTCATTCCTCGTCGGCCAGCTCCGGCGGCAGGCCGAACCAGCGATGGACCTCCGGGTCCAGGAAGGCGTTCATCTCGGCGATCCGACGGTCCCGCAGCGTGACCACGTTGATGACCCCGAGCTCGAAGCGTCCGGGGGTGGTCTCGGGCTTGTTCACGTAACACGCAAAGGCCAGCTGGCCGTTGGCGACCATGGGCCGGAGCCGCCAGGAACGGGCGAAGGTCCGCTCGGAGAGGAACTGCCCGACGTGGGCACGACCGACGAACCAGGCGGGGAACGGCGGCATGGCGAAACGGACCTCCTCGGCGAGCATGTCGAGGATCCCGTCGACGTCCGCCCGGGCCCAGGCCGCGACGAAGGCAGCGACCAAGTCCCGCTGCCCCTTGGCGCCCAACGCCCGCAGCTCCTCCTCCTGGCTGCCCGCGACGATCCGATGGTCGACCGCCTTGCGGGCCCGCTGCAGCGCGCTGTTCACCGAGGCGACCGTCGTGTCGAGGACCTCGGCCACCTCGGCGGCGGAGAACTCCAGCACCTCGCGCAGGATCAGAACGGCACGCTGGTTGGCCGGCAGGTTCTGCAGCGCCGCGACGAACGCCAGTTCCACGTTCTCACGCTGCTGATAGCTGGCCGCCGGGTCAGGGCCCGACGGGTCCGAAGCGTCCGACGGGTACGGCTCGAGCCAGACCGGCTCCTCCGTGTAGTCGCCGATGTTGTGGACGTCGCTCCACACTGGACTGCGTTCGCTGGACAGGTGACGCTGCGGCCGCTGCTCGGCCAGGCGCAGACAGGCGTTGGTAGCGACGCGGTACAGCCACGAGCGCAGCGAGGAGCGGCCCTCGAAGCCGCTCAACCCCCGCCAGGCAGCGAGCAGGGTCTCCTGCAGCGCGTCCTCGGCGTCCTGCAACGAGCCGAGCATGCGGTAGCAATGGGCGTGCAGCGGGCGTCGATAGATCGCCACCAGCTGCTCGAACGCGGCCGTGTCGCCGCCCTGCGCCGCGGCCAACAGCTCCGGCTCGGTGGCCGTCCGGGAGATCGTCGTCTTCGTCGCCATCTCGGTAGGACCGGTGGGCGTCGCGAAAGTCATCGCTCCCCTAGTGATGCTCTCGCCGGTCGACTGCCGTATATCGCCATCTCCGGTGTGCCGTCCGCTAGGGCCGCTACCTCGTTCACGAGGAGAGACCGCTGGGAGCGTGGCGTCGACGAACCGTGTATCCATCGACGCTGGGCCACACTCCGAGCCCGCTCTGGGGTCGATGCCGGATCAGCTGACCTGTGCTCGCTTCTCGCGGAGGATTCGCACGGCGTCGGTCGATACCAAGGCCCAAGCCACGAGGACAGGTTGGAACACCAGCCGGATGGCGCGCTTGGCGTCCGTGTCCAGGCCGAAGGCGTCCACGTGACCCGTATATTGCGCGATGTTGCCGGGGAAGACGGCGACGAAGAACGCGGCTGCTGTGCCCCCGACCACCGCGCGGGCAGGCTGCTTCCACATCCCGAGCAGCGCAGCGCCGAGGGCGAGCTCGACAACGCCTGAGACCACAACGACAGAGTTGGGATCAGCCGGGAACCACGACGGCACCTGCGCTTGGAACTCTTGGCGCTGCTTCGTGAGATGTCCGGCACCAGCTGTGAGCAGCGCGGCGCCGAGCGCAAGCTGGCCTATGGCACCCCCGGCCCGGCGCGTCCTCGAGTTTGCGGCCATTGAGGTCCTCCGTGGCCTCGCGACACGCAGCCGGTCCACTGGCCTGCCTGCCACGTCGCGGTCGACGTCCGCTTCGCCACGATACGGGCTCGATCGAGTCGAGGTGCTTTGGACGACGACCAATGGGCAGAGCAGCGAGGGAGGTGGTCCACCTCGGCTGTCGGGAACCCGCCGGCCGTCCCCAACGCCGGCTGTGCTGCAGGCCTGGGGGCCTGTCAGCTCCCAGATGTGCCGACAGCAGACGAGCGGGCGGACGGTGCCGGCTGGTGGGGCACGCCACGGGCACGTCACGTCCCCGGCCTGGGGTGCCGCGGATCGCGCTGCAGACGGCGGCCTGAGTTGCTTGCCGGCGCGACACTCGTTGTCATGGCGATGACAGCGATTGGCGGTGATAGCGGACCGACTGGCTGTTGGTGCTGCGGTGACCGCACGGTGCGAGCGAGCCTGCTCGGGCTGACCGAGCATCCCGAGGTCGGTGTGTGTTTCCGGTGCGTCCAGGTGCTTGCCACCCGCAAGCGGGAGATCGAGCGCCGAACCCGGGCAGCTCCGCCGGACTGGCCGCTCTGGCGTCGAGCGCGGTTCCGGCTCGGCTTCAACCGCTGCTGATGGAGATCACCTGCGCCGACTGTGGCTGCCTGGTGGACCGGGGTGTGATCGTGGCGCCTTGCCGGCGTCACCCGGACTGCTGCTGCCACGGCGTCCCTGTGCACAAGCCCGACGAGGGGGGCTGAGCGTGGCCCAGCGCTCCGACGGCCAGGCCGACGCCGCCCGCGTCCGACACTTCCGCGTCGCGGTCAGCGTCGACCGCCGTGGCCGTGTGACAGTCCCGGTCCCGTTCGACCCCGACGAGGCCTGGGAGGCCAAGCCCCGCCATCACGTCGCCGGTGCCATCGCCGGCTGCACCATGCGCGGCGTCATCGACAAGGCCCCCGGAGGCCACGCGATCGTGCTCGGCCCGTCCTGGACTCGGGGTGACCACCTCACCCACGGCGCCACGGTCGAGGTCGCGATCTACCCCGAAGGGCCCCAGCGTGGCGACCTGGCCCGCGACATCGCCGCTGCCCTCGACGCCTCGCCCGAGGCCGGCGCATTCTTCGACTCGCTCGCGCAGTTCTACCGCAACGCCTACCTCCGCTGGATCGACGCCACCAAGCGCCGCCCCGACCAACGCCCCGTCCGCATCGCCGAGGTCATCCGTCTCCTCGAAGATCACCAGAAGCAAC
>DATHAO010000073.1:0-34306 GCA_035296625.1 Acidimicrobiales bacterium
GACGACGGCCTCCCAGACGATCCAGGTATACCGCGACGCACTAGCCGGGAAGGCCTCGTGAACCTCCTCGTCCTCTGTCCCCACTACGCCCCCGACGTGGCTCCCACGGGCGAGGTGATGACGAGCATCGCGACCGAGCTCGTGGCCCGAGGTCACCGGCTCCACGTCGTCACCTCGTTGCCGTGGTACCTCCACCACCGCATCGAGCCGGGCTGGGATGGCAAGGCGGTCCGCCACGAGGACACGGCGTGGGGCCGCATCACCCGCGTGAACCCGTTCCCGACCGACAAGCGGAACATCCCGGCCCGGGCGATGGGCTTCGCCGGGTTCACCGCGCTGAGCGGCGCCATGGCCGCGATCGACCGGCGCGCCGGGCGGCCCGACGCCGTGCTTGCCATGTCACCCCCGCTCACGCTCGGTGCCGCCGGCTGGGCCGCCGCCCGCCGCTGGGGCGTCCCCTTCGTGTTCAACATCCAGGACGTCTTCCCCGACGTGGCCGTCGAGGTCGGCGCCATCACGAACCGGCAGGTGATCGCGGCAGCGGCATGGCTCGAGCGCTGGAGCTACCGGCGCGCGGATGCCGTGACGGTCCTGTCCGACGACCTGCGCGACAACCTCGTCGCGAAGATCGAGGGGACGGTGCCCGACCCGATCGACCGCATCCGGGTCATCCCGAACTTCGTCGACACCGAGCGCATCCGGCCCGCCGACCCCGAGGGCGGCACGTACCGCGCCGAATACGACCTCGTGGGCCGCAAGGTCGTCATGTACGCCGGGAACGTCGGTTTCTCGCAGTCGCTCGACCTCGTGCTCGCCGCCGCCCGGGCGCTGGCGGACCGGCCCGACGTCGTGTTCGTCATCAACGGCGGCGGTTCGGCCCGCATCGGCCTCGAGGCGCAGGCCGCCGGCCTCGCCAACGTGCGTTTCGTCGACTTCCAGCCCAAGGAGCGCCTGGCCGAGGTCCTGGCGGCTGCCGACATCCACGTCGTGCCGCTGCGCCGGGGCCTGGCTCGGTCGAGCGTGCCGTCGAAGACGTACTCGATCCTCGCCGCCGGCCGGCCGGTCGTGGCCAGCGTCGACGAGGGCACCGAGGTGGCTCGCGTGGTCGAGCGGGCGGGGGCCGGTCTCGCCGTGCCCCCCGACGACCCGGGCGCGTTCACCGCCGCGATCACGAAGCTGCTCGACGCCCCGGAGCAGGCGGCCGAGATGGGTCGGTCGGCCCGGAGCTTCGTCGAGAGGTGGGCGTCGCCCGCGGCGGTCGCCGAGCGCTACGAGGCACTCTTCGACGAGCTGCGGGCTCGGGCCTCCTAGGCTCGGTCGGCGTGCCCGACGAGCCCGCCGACTGGTTCCTGGCCGCAGACGAGCGCGGCAACCCCCACACCGACATCGACCGGGGCCGAGACGGCCGGGCCTGGACCGAGGGCAACCGGGTCGAGCCGCTCGTCCACGGGGCTACGTACTTCGCCCGCCTGCTCGACGCCCTGCGCCCCCTCGGCGAGGGCGACATGGTCCTGCTGACGGACTGGCGGGGCGACGGCGACGAGCGGCTCGACGGCACGCCGGGCAGCGAGCTGGGCGCCGTTCTGGCCAAGCTCGCCGGCCGGGGCGTGGCCGTGCGGGGTCTGGTGTGGCGGTCGCACCCGGACCAGGCCCGGCTCAGCGAGCAGGAGGCGCAGCACCTCGCCGCCCAGGTCAACGCCGCGGGCGGCCAGATGCTGCTCGACCAGCGGGTACGCCGGGCCGGCTCGCACCACCAGAAGCTCGTGCTGATCCGCCGGTCGGGCTCGGGCGAGGACGTGGCCTTCGTGGGCGGCATCGACCTGTGCCACGGGCGCCGCGACGACGAGCGGCACCGCGGCGACCCGCAGGTCATCGATCTCGACCCGCGCTACGGCGACACGCCGGCGTGGCACGACATCCAGCTGAAGTTGCGCGGCCCGGCGATCGGCGACCTGGCCACGACGTTCCGGGAGCGCTGGGACGACCCGACCCCGCTCGACCACCGGAATCCCTGGCGCCGGGTGCTCGCCCGCCGGACGCGCGAGCCACGCCGGCCCGAGCCGCTGCCGCCCCGCCCCGCGGAACCGGGCCCGGCCGGTACCCATGCCGTGCAGGTCCTGCGCACCTACCCGTCGAAGCGGCCACGGTTCCCGTTCGCCCCCGACGGCGAGCGCAGCATCGCCCGCGCCTATGGCAAGGCGTTCCGCCGGGCCCGGCGCCTCATCTACCTCGAGGACCAGTACCTGTGGTCCGAGCACGTCGTCGGCGCCCTGGCCGACGCCCTCCGCACCCAGCCCGAGCTGCGACTGGTGGCCGTCGTGCCCCGCTACCCCGAACAGGACGGCCGCGTGTCCGGTCCGGCCGAGCGCATCGGCCACCAGCGGGCGCTCGACATGGTGCTCGAGGCCGGCGGCGACCGCGTGCTGGTCGTCGACCCGGAGAACGACGAGGGCCGGCCGGTCTACGTGCACGCCAAGGTGTGCGTGGTCGACGACGTGTGGTGCATCGTCGGCTCGGACAACCTCAACCTGCGGTCCTGGACGCACGACTCCGAGCTGAGCTGCGCCGTGCTCGACCCCACCCGGGACGAGCGGCCGCCCAGCGACCCGGCGGGCCTGGGCGACGGGGCCCGGGTGCTGCCGCGTGCCCTGCGGGTGAGCCTGGCGGCCGAGCACCTTGGCCGCCCGGTCGACGACCCGGGGCACCTCGACCCGGTGGCCGCGTTCGACCTCTGGCGGGCCACGGCCGAGCAGCTCGACGCCTGGTACGCCGGCGGCGAGCGGGGCCCGCGCCCACCGGGGCGGGTCCGCCCCCACCGGCCGACCCGCGTGCGATGGTGGGCGGCTTGGTGGGCGTCGCCCGCCTACCGGCTGGTCGTCGACCCCGACGGCCGCCCCCGCCGCCTGCGCGGCACCGCCCGGTTCTGACCGCGGGCTGTCGCCGTCGGTTCCGTCTCGGGGCCGCCGGCGAACTACGGTTGCGCCCTTATGGGTAAGGCCTCCTCTGCCAAGAAGGTGGCCCGCGCCGCCCGCGCGGGCGGCCGATCCGCCGGGACACGGCAGCGCAACCTGCTGTTCCCCGGGGTGATCGGTGCCATCGTGATCCTGGGCCTCGGCCTCGTCACCTTCGCCGCCAACGAGCGCAAGACCGACGAGTCGGTGCCGCCCGTCGCCAATGTCGACCACTGGCATGCCGCGTACGGCATCTACATCTGTGGCGAGTTCCAGCCGGCGCTCCCCGAGTTCGAGAGCCCCAACGGCATCCACACCCACGGCGACGGCGTGATCCACATCCACCCGTTCTCCGACGCGGCGGCCGGCGAGAACGCCACGCTGGGCCGGTTCCTCGAGAACGCCGGGGTCGAGCTGACCGACGACAGTCTGACCGTCGGCGACCAGACCTGGACCGAGGGCGAGGACCAGTGCGACGGCGAGGACGCCGAGCTGCAGGTCGACCAGTGGACCGACGTGCAGGACGAGGACTCGAACGCCGCGGAGATCGACGACGACTTCGGCGACCTCCGCTTCCGCGACGACGGCGAGGGCTACGTGGTCGCGTTCGTGCCCGAGGACACCGACGTGCCGAAGCCCGAGTCCGCGTCCAACCTGGAAGAGCTGGGGGCCGTCGACACGGGCGCCGCGGCGACGAGTACGACCGGCGGTCCGGGAGCCACCACGGGGGACACGGCGGAGGGCTCCGACACGACGCAGAGTGACGACACGGCCACCACCGCACCGGGGGACGGGTCGGCCACGACTGCAGGGGACGCCACGACAACGACGGGGGGCTAGATCTCATGCAGGCAGTGGTCCTGGTCGGCGGGAGGGGCACGCGGCTCCAACCGCTCACGAACACGCGGCCGAAGCCCATGCTGCCGGTGATCAACCGACCCATCGTCGAGCACATCGTCGGTCACCTCGCGGCCTACGGCGTGCGCGACGTGGTGCTGTCGCTCGGCTACCGGCCCGACGCGTTCGCTGAGGCCTACCCCGACGGGCAGTGCGCGGGGGTCACGCTGCACTACGCCGTCGAGCCCGAGCCCCTCGACACCGCCGGGGCGATCCGCTTCGCCGCCCGCGACGCCGGCATCGACTCGCGCTTCGTGGTCGTCAACGGCGACATCCTGACCGATCTCGACCTGAGCCGGGTCGCCGCCTTCCACGCCGATCGCCAGGCCGACGCCACGATCACGCTGCACCCGGTCATCGACCCGTCGCGCTACGGCGTGGTCCCCACCCAGGCGGACGGCCGCGTGATCCAGTTCGTCGAGAAGCCGCCGTGCGGGCAGGCGCCGACGAACCTCATCAACGCCGGCACCTACGTGCTGGAGACCTCGGTGCTCGACCGCATCGCGGACGGGCGTCGGGTGTCGATCGAGCGGGAGGTGTTCCCCGCTCTCGTCGAGGACGGGCGCCTGTTCGCCCTCGACGGCGAGTCCTACTGGATCGACACCGGTACCCCGGAGGAGTACGTGCGGGCCCAGGTAGACCTGCTCGACGGCACGAGAGGGGCGGCAGCGCACGGCGTGCACCGGGAGGGCAAGGTCGACGACGACGCCGACGTCGAGCTGTCGGCCGTCGGCGCCGGGGCCGTGGTCGAGGCCGGCGCCCGGGTCAGCCGCGCGGTGCTGCTGCCCGGGGCCCGAGTGGGCGCCGGGGCCGTGGTCGAGCGCTCGATCCTGGGCGAGGGCGCCGAGGTGGCCCCGGGGGCCCGCGTGCACGGCTACAGCGTCGTGGGCGACGGTGTCGTCGTCGAAGGCGACGCCCGCCTCCATGGCGCCAGGGTGCCGGCCGACAGCTGAGTCGCCGCCGGGGCCTGCGGCCACCCGGTCGGACGCCGTGGCCGCGCCGGCCGCCCCGGACCGCCCGGCGGCGGGGACCCGGCGCTGGCGTGGCTATGCCGCCTCGGCAGGCCGGCCACGGCCGGCGCCAGCGACGAGGTGAACCGTACCGCGTGCGACGCTAAGCCGATGATCTCGGTCGAGGACTACCTGTGGTTCGTGGACGAGGCGCTCGACGGCATGGTGACGATCGTCACCGAGCTGGGCGACGAGCTCGCCAACCGCCGGCCGGACCTGCCCGGTGCCAACTCGCCCTACGTCGTGCTCACCCACTGCCTGGGGGTCATGGAGTACTGGGCGGGTCACATCGCGGCCGGGCGGGCGATCGTGCGGGACCGCGACGCCGAGTTCCGGGCGTCCGGGCGTGTCGACGAGCTGGTCGCCCGCACGCGCACGGCCCGGCAGCGCCTGGCCGGCGACCTGGCCGGCGTCGACCCGGCGGCGTCGCCGGCCGGCGCGCCCGACCCGGACGACGTCGACATCCCGATCGGTCGCACGAGGGGCGGGGCGCTCGTCCACATCTACGAGGAGCTCGCGCAGCACCGCGGCCAGATGGAGGTCACCAGGGACGTGCTGCTCGCCCCGTGGGCGCGCATCGCCCCCTAGTGCGGGCCGCCGGTCACCAGATGCGCACGCGCTCGTCGGGGGCGAGCCACATGGCATCGCCCTCGTCCACGCCGAAGGCGTCGTGGAACTCGTCGAGGTTGCGCACGACGTTCGCCCGGAACTCCGGGGGCGAGTGCGGGTCGATCGCCAGGCGGCGGATCTGCTCGGCCTCGCGCACGACCATGCGCCACACCTGGCCCCACCCGAGAAACACCCGTTGGCTGCCCGTGAGCCCGTCGATGACCGGCGCGTCGGCGCCCTCGAGGCTGAGCAGGTACGCCTTGTGGGCGATCGTGATGCCGCCCAGGTCGCCGATGTTCTCGCCGACAGTGAGCGCCCCGTTGACGTGGTGGCCCTCGAGGCCCTCGGGCTCGAGGCGGTCGTACTGCTCGATCAGGGCCTGGGCCCGCACGTCGAAGCCCTTGCGGTCGTCGTCGGTCCACCAGTCGGTGAGGTTGCCCTCACCGTCGTAGCGGCTTCCCTGGTCGTCGAACCCGTGGCCGATCTCGTGGCCGATGACCGCCCCGATGCCCCCGAAGTTCACGGCGTCGTCGGCGTCGGGATCGAAGAACGGCCAGCGCAGGATCGCCGCCGGGAAGACGATCTCGTTCATGCCGGGGTTGTAGTAGGCGTTGACCGTCTGGGGCGTCATGTGCCACTCGTCGCGGTCGATCTCGGTGCCGATCTTCGCGAGGTTGCGGTCGGACTCGAACGCGTCCGCGCGGCGCACGCTGCCCAACAGGTCACCGCGGTCGATGTCCAGGGCGGAGTAGTCGCGCCAACGGTCGGGATAGCCGATCTTGGGCGTGAACCGGTCGAGCTTGGCGAGGGCCCGCTCGCGGGTCTCGGGCGACATCCAGTCGAGCGTCTCGATGTCGACCCGGTAGGCCTCGACCAGCCAGCGCACGAGGCGCTGCATGTGGGCCTTGTGCTCGGGCGGGAAGTGGCGGGCCACGTAGAGGCGGCCCAGCGCCTCGCCGAGCGCGTCCTCGACGACGGCGACACCGCGCTTCCAGCGAGGCCTCAGCTCGGGGATGCCGGAGAGCAGCGTGCCGTAGAACGCGAAGTTGGCGTCGACGAAGCGGTGGGACAGGTACGGCGCAGAGGCCCGCACGTGGTGGAACGTGAGCCAGGCCCGCCAGTGGGGGAGGGGCACCTCGCCGAGCAGCCGGCTGGCGGTCTCGAGGGCGCCGGGCTGGTGAACGACCACCTCGTCGAAGGCCCCGGCCGGCGCGGCCATCCCCTCGAGCCAGGCGGTCCAGTCGATGCCGGGCGCCAACTCGTCGAGGGCTTCGCGGGTGCGCTTGTTGTGGGTCTTGAGCGCGTCGCGGCTGTCGACGGCGTTCCAGTGGCCGGACGCGATCGCCGTCTCCAGCGCCATCGTCGCCTCGGCGGCCGCCACGGGGTCGGGCTCGTCCACCAGGCGGAGCATGGTGGCGATGTGCTCGACATAGGCGGCGCGGGTCTCGGCGTACGCGTCCTCGCGGTAGTACGCCTCGTCGGGCAGGCCCAGGCCGCCCTGCACGACGTTGACCACGTAGCGCGTGGCATCGTCGCCGTCGTTGTCGACGAACCACCGGACCAGGCCCGGTGTGCCGTGGCGCTGGAGCCTGCCGGCGAGGGCGAGCAGCTCGGAGGTCGACGCGACGGCCCGGATCCCGGCCAGGTCGTCGGCCAGCGGGGCGGCGTCGAGCTGCTCGATGTGGTCCTCGTCCATGAACGCGGCCCACAGGTCGCCGACCTTGCGCTCGTCGCTGCCGGCGGGGGCGTCGCCGGCCGCCGCCTCTTCGGCGATCGCCCGCACGTCGAGCTCGGCCTTGTCGTGCAGCATGTGGAAGGCACCGTGCGCCGCCCGGTCGGACGGGATCGGCGTCTCGGCCAGCCACCGGCTGTTGACGTGGCGGAACAGGTCGTCCTGCGGGCGCACGTCCTCGGACAGCTCGTCGATCGCGATCCCGCTGGTGGTGCTGGCGGCCATGCGTGCTCCTTGCCGTGGGCGAGGTCGCCAGCGTAGAGGCGCCGGGCGGCGGCCGGGCTCAGGCCGGGTCGTCGGGGTCGGGCACCTCGATGGCCTGCTCCCAGGCGTCGGCCTCGGGCACCTCGAACCCGGCGCCGGGGCGCACGGGCCGGTGGCCGGGCTCGACCTCCTCGGCTTGCTCCAGAGCGTCGGCCTCGGGCACGTCGGGCCGGTCGGGCAACGGCAACCGGTCGGGCTCGGGCTGGACCGGCGTCTGCTGGTCCAGCCGATCCTCGGGGGGCACGGGGTCGCGGGCGAGATCGGGGTCCACCATTGTCGGCTCCCTTCCCCGGCGTCGCGGCGCCGGGTGTACGGCTCCCTCGGTGGTACCCCGGTTCGGCAGTCCGAACCGCGGCCGTCCTCGGCTGTCGTCGCCGGCCCAGGTCCAGCGGGGCACTTTTACGCAGGGGGCGCAGCTCGTCGTCGGTCTCGGGGTTCGAGTTCTGCAGGGCGGCGTGCGTGCCGACCTCGACCTGCTCGCGCACCGCCTGGCGGAACGGCGCGTCGTCGCGCATGCCGGTGGCGTCGAGCGCCGCCAGGTACAGCTCGACGGATCGCCGGCGCTGCTCCCCGGAAGCCCTGCTCGCCGCCGGCGTGCCCGTACGGCGTCGGCATGTGGCCGGCGTAGGTCCGGACTAGCGGAACAGGTCCTCGGAGGCCGGACGGACCACTTCCCGCACGACGTCGCCCCGGCCCAGCCACGCCGGGTCGATGCCCCGGACGACGGCCGCGCAGTTTCCGGTCGCCTTGCCCATGACCAGCTCGGCGGCCCCGGCCAGCTCGTCCACCACGCACATCTCGGTGACCTCGAGCGGGCGCCCGAAGTCGTCGAGCGTGCCCCGCAGGTCGACGACGGGCGTGATGCCGGCGCTGCCGATGGCGACGTCGGTGAGGCCCCGGCGCCACACCCGCCCGAACGTGTCGCTGATGATCACGGCCACCGACACGTCGAGGTAGTTCCGCAGGCCGTCGCGCAGCCGGCGGGCCGAGCGGTCGGGGTCCTCCGGCAGCAGGGCCGCCCAGCCCTGCTCCACGTTGGACAGGTCGACCCCGGCGTTGGCGCAGATGAAGCCGTGGCGAGTCTCGCTGATCACCATCTCGCCCCGGCGGCGCAGGATGCGCACCGACTCGGACTCGACGATCTTCGCCTTGCTCTCGGGGTCGTTGGGGTCGAGCGGTACCAGCTGCGCCTCGGCCTTCGACACGACCTTCTGCGTCACGACGACGACGTCGCCGTCGCGCAGGTCGTCGATCGCCTTCGCGAGAAGGCCGGCGAGGTCGTCGCCGGGGCACACCTCGCCGATGCCGACCACGGGGCGGATCTGCAGCCCCGGGGCGCCCTCCGGTTCGGGCACGGCCTCCTTATCCTTCCGGCTCGAGGTCCTCGCGGACGTGCGTGGCGCCATTGCCTCACCAACCCAGGACGGTGCCGCAGAGCGTCGCTGCGGTGGACGGATCTCGCATGATCGTGTCGGTGACGACGCAACGCAAGCCCGTGGCCCGGACGGCCTCCGCGTGCTCGGCGTCGGCCTCGTCGATGACCAGCGTCGCGGCCAGCGGGGCGTAGAGGCGGGCCACGCCCACCACCGACGACTCGTGGCCGAGCTCGCGCAGGAGGCGGTCGGCGGGGCCCTTCAGCGCCCGGCCGGCGACGATCGGCGAGACGGCCACCACGTCGTCGCGGCGGGCCGTCATCGCCTCGCGGACGCCGGGCACGGCGAGCACCGGGCCGATCGAGACGATGGGGTTCGACGGGGCGATGACGACGGTGTCGGCCCCCGCCAGGGCCTCGAGCACCCCGGGCGCCGGGCGGGCCTCGTCGGCGCCCGCGAGGCGGACCGACTCGACGGCCACGGCGTGGCGCCGGCGCACGAAGTAGTCCTGGAAGGCGATCTCGTCGCCCCCCTCGATCGTGAGCATCGTGCGCAGCGGCTGCTCGGTGACGGGAAGCACCCGGCAGCCGAGCCCCCACGCGGCGGCGATCTCGTCGGTCACCTCGGTGAGCGACGCCCCCTCGGAGAGTCGCTGGGTGCGGTACAGGTGGGTGCCGAGGTCGCGGTCGCCAAGATTGAACCAGTCCTGCCCGCCGTAGCGGCCCAGGACCTCCATCGCCTGCCACGACTCGTCTGCCAGGCCCCAGCCCCGGTCGGGGTCGGTCGCCCCGGCGACCGTGTAGACGACGGTGTCGACGTCGGGGCTGATGTGAAGGCCGTGCAGCACCATGTCGTCGCCCGTGTTGACGACCGCCGTCACCGTCTCGGGTGGGACGTGGAGCACGAGCCCGGCCAGCAGGCGGGCGGCGCCGACACCGCCGGCCAGCACCGCGACCGGGCGGGCGGCGGTCACGCCATGCCCTTGAGCTTCCCCTCGAGCAGCGCGACGTCGGCGTCGACCATGAGGTTGACGAGGGCCTCGAACGTGGTCGGGGGCTTCCAGCCCAGCACCTTGTGGGCCTTGGACGAGTCGCCCACGAGCAGGTCGACCTCGGCTGGCCGGAAGTACTTCTCGTCGACGACGACGTACTTCTCCCAGTCGAGCCCGACGCGCTCGAACGCCAGCTGGCAGAACTCGCGCACCGAGTGGGTCTCGCCGGTGGCGACCACGTAGTCGTCGGGCTCGTCCTGCTGGAGCATCAGCCACATGGCCTCGACGTAGTCGCCGGCGTAGCCCCAGTCGCGCTTGGCGTCGAGGTTGCCGAGCCGTAGCTCTTCGGCCAGGCCGAGCTTGATCTTGGCCACGGCGTTCGAGACCTTGCGTGTCACGAACTCGAGGCCGCGGCGGGGGCCCTCGTGGTTGAACAGGATGCCGCTCGTGGCGTGCAGGTCGTAGGACTCGCGGTAGTTCACCGTGATCCAGTGCCCGTAGACCTTGGCCACGCCGTAGGGGGAACGGGGGTAGAACGGCGTCGACTCGCGCTGGGGGGTCTCGACGACCTTTCCGAACATCTCGCTGGACGACGCCTGGTAGAAGCGGATCGCCGGGTCGATGATCCGGATGGCGTCGAGCATGCGAGTCACGCCGATGGCGGTGAACTCGCCGGTGAGCACGGGTTGCTGCCACGAGGTCGGCACGAACGACTGCGCCGCGAGGTTGTAGACCTCTTCCGGGTGGTGCTCCTGGAGGATCGACAGGATCGACACCTGGTCGAGCAGGTCGCCGTGCACGAACGTGATGCGGTCTTGGAAGTGCCCGATGCGCTCCCAGTTCACGGTGCTCGTGCGCCGGACCATGCCCAGCACCTCGTAGCCCTTGTCGAGGAGCAGCTCGGCGAGGTGCGAGCCGTCCTGCCCGGTGATGCCGGTGATGAGCGCACGCTTGGTCACGGTGAGTTCTCCTGGGAGGGCATGTGCACGCGGGTCCGGACGCGTGGTGCCGCCCGGCGGGCACCGGGGCGCGCCGCGGCGCAGTCTGTCAGGTTGTCAGCCACCGACACGGGCCCGCCAGTCGGCCAGCACGTCGGCCAGGGTCCGCTCGAGCCCGATGGTCGGCACCCACCCGGTGGCCTTGGTCAGGCGGGTGTTGTCGCCGATCAGCACCGGGATGTCGACCGGCCGCTGCAAATCGGGGTCGGTCACCAGGTGCATCGGTCGTTTCGCCATGGCCAGCAGGGCGTCGGCGAGCTCCTTCACGGCCACCGCCCGGCCGCTGCAGACGTTGTAGACATCGCCGGCGGTGCCGTGCTCGACGAGCAGGCGGTACGCCCGGACGACGTCGCGCACGTCGGTGATGTCGCGCATCGGGGTCATGTTCCCGATGGGCACCTCGTCACCGCCGTGGCGCTCGTTGCGGGCGATGCGCGCCGCCAGCGAGGGCGCCACGAACTTGTCGCTCTGACCGGGGCCGAGGTGGTTGAACGCCCGCACCCGGATGACGGGCAGGCCGTGGCCGAGCCACGCCTGCTGGGCGAGGGCGTCGGCCGCCACCTTCGAGGCCGCGTAGGGGCTGACCGGTCGGAGCGGGCGGTCCTCGTCGAGGGGCAGCTCGTCGTCGGTCACCCGGCCGTAGACGTCGGCGCTGGTCACGGCGAGCACGCGCTCGGCGCCGACCGCGCGGCTCGCCTCGAGCACGTTCAGCGTGCCGAGGGCGTTGGCGAGGAACGTCTCACGGGCCTGGAGCCAGCTGCCGCCCACGTCGGCCGCGCCCGCCAGGTGGTAGACGGCCTCGGGCCGCGCCGCGACGATCGCCTCGGTGATGGCGCTCTCGTCCGCGATGTCGATGCCGTCGACGGTCCGCTCGAGCTGGACGACCTCGTCGCCGTTCTCCTGGAGGTGCGCAACGAGGTGGGCGCCGACGAACCCTCCCGCTCCGGTGACCAGCGCTCTCACGGGCGGTCATCGTAGGGGGCCGGCCGGGTGCTCGTGAACCGGGTCACGCAGCTTGGGTGTCCGTCGACGCCGTCGCCGGACGGTCGGGACCGTGGCGCCGCGGCGCGATCACGCGACCCGGTGCTCCTTGGCGGCGCGGTGGAACAGGTCGGCGAAGGCCCCGACCGTGGCGGACCAGGGATAGCGGGCCGCCGCGGCCTGGCCCCGCTCCACCAGGCCGGCCCGGTGGTCGGCGTCGTCGAGCACCCGACCGAGCGCCGCTGCCAGGGCGTCGGGGTCCCCCACGGCCACGAGGTCGGCGGCGTCGCCGCACACCTCGGGGATCGACCCGGCGCGGGTGGCGACGACCGGCACGCCGGCGCTCATCGCCTCGAGAGGCGGAAGGCCGAAGCCCTCGTAGACCGACGGGAAGCAGTAGACGGCGGCGCCCCGCACCAGCGCCCGGCGGTCGTCGTCGGACACCCATCCGAGGCGCACGACCCGGTCGCGGTAGAGCGCCCGGTCGATCGCCGCGGTGAGCGCCTCGGCGCCCCAGCCGTCGGGGCCGGCGATCACGAGGCGCAGCGCCGGATCGGCGGCGGCCAGCGCGTCGAAGGACCGCACGAGCGTCGGCAGGTCCTTGCGCGGCTCCACGGTTCCGAGCGCCAGCACGTAGCGGTCGCCGCCGGCCACAGCGTGGCCGGGGGCCGGGTCGCCCGGCCCGATGGGCCGCACGCCGAGATGGATCGTGACGACCCGCTCGGTCGGGGCGTCGAAGGCGGCGAGCACCTCGTCACGCACGAACGCCGAGTCGGTGTGCACCCAGGCGCCCCGGCGGATCGCCCGGCGGATCAGGTCCGGGTAGGCGAGGGTGGCGCCGTTCGCCATCTGCGGGAAGTGGACGGGCGTGAGGTCGTGCACCGACACGATCGAGGCGGCACTCGTCGGGGGCACGACGAAGTTCGGGCTCCACACGACGTCGTGGCGGCCGATCCAGCCGTCGATGCGGGGGAAGTCGCCGCGCTTCCACAGCTCGCGCACCGGCCGGGCCGGCAGCGGGCGGCGGACGGTGGCCACGCCGGCCGGCACGACGTCGGCGAGCCGGTCCCGCCCTCGCCAGCTGACGGCGAAGCCGGTCAGGGCCAGGTCGGGCCGGGCGGCCAGGCCCTGGACCATCTCGGCGGCGAACACGCCGACGCCGGTGTGGGGCGTCAGCAACGAGGTGAGGTCGGCGGCGACCCGCAGTCGGGTGTCGGACACGATCGAGCGAGGTTAGTGGCCGCCGCGTAGCGGGCGAGCGCGCAACGGCCGGGCCCTCGAGGGGGGTTCAGGGCCCGGCCGCTGCCAGTTGGCCGCCGGGCGGAGAAGGGGGGATCTCCGTCGTCCCGGTGGCCGCCGTCCGACTGCGGAGGGGGGATTCCGCCAGCCGGTCGGAGGTCTCTAGCGCACGGTCGTCGCCGCGCAGTCGCGCTCGACCAGGTCGAACACCTGGTGGCGCGCCTCACGGGCGAGGCCGACGGCCTGTCGGACGGCGCCACGGGTGGCCTCGGGCAGGACGGACTCGACCGAGTCGACGAGCTGGTCGACGCGGTCGTCGAGGTCGGACAGACGCTCCTCGACCAGCCGGACCCGCTCGTCGAGGGCGCCGCGGGCGTCGTCGAGCGCCGAGGCGAACGAGCGCTTCAGCTCCTGGCGGCGCACCTGCATGCGCTGGAACCCGAGGACGCCCAGGCCGACAGCCGTGTACAGCGTGTCGCCGACCGCCTTGGGGATGTCGTCGCCGTTGACGCTCCGCATGTGTGGCCCCTCCCCGGCAAGTGCCGTGCGCACGCAACGCTACACGTGGGCCGCCGGCATCTGCACGCACTCGCGGCAGCTTGTGAAAACAGTCACGCGGCCGGCCGGCCGGCGGGCGTGGCGGGCCGGCCGGGCCCGGGTCCCCGGACCGGCACCGGGGAGCCGGTACCCTCGATTCGCCGTGGAGCCCCGAGCCGGAGCCGTCCTCACGCCGCCGGTGGTGGTCGTCGTCGTGTCGCGCGACCCGGTGGTGGACCGCTTCGACGCCCTGCTGCGGGCGCTGGCCGACCAGGACTACCCCAACTTCCGCGTCCTGGTGATCGACGCCGGCAGCCGCGAAGACGCGACCGCCCGGGTGGCCGACGTGCTGCCGGATGCCCGGGTGCTGCGCCTGGACGACGACGACGGCTACGGCGCGTCCGCGAACCGGGTGCTCGACTTCGTCGAGGGTGCCGAGCTCTACGTGTTCAGCCACGACGACGTGGCCCCCGAGCCCGACGCGCTCTCCGCTCTCGTGGAGGTGGCGATCGGCTACGAGGCCGGCATCGTCGGCCCCAAGCTCGTCGCCTGGGACGACCCCAACCACCTGCTGCAGGTGGGCATGGCCAGCGACCGGATCGGCACGGCCCTGCCCTTCGTCGAGCCCGGCGAGCTGGACCAGGCCCAGCACGACGGGTTGCGCGAGGTCTTCGTCGTGCCCGGCGCGTTCACGCTGGTGCGCGCCGACCTGTTCGAGCGCATCGGCGGCTTCGACGAGTCGGTCACGCTCCTCGGCGACGACGTGAGCCTCAGCTGGCGAGCCCGGGTGGCGGGCGCCTCGGTCCTCGTCACCTCCGACGCCACCGTCCGCCACGCACAGGCCCTGGCCGAGCGGTGCGACCGGCGCGAGCGCACGCGGCTCGCCGACCGGCACCGCCTGCGTGCCCTGCTCATGTGCACCGGCGTGCCCCGCCTTGTGCTCGTCCTGCCCCAGGCCGTGCTCGTCACGCTCGGCCAGGTCGTCGCAGGCCTGGCCACCGGGCGGGCCGGACGGGCCGCGGACGCCGTCGGAGCCTGGGTCTGGAACCTTCAGCGGATCCGCTCGCTGCTCGCCGCCCGCCGCCACGTGGCGAGCATCCGGCGGGTCCCCGACCGCCACATCGCCAAGGCCCAGGTGCGGGGGATCATCGGCCCCCGCCTCCAGCTGCGCCGGCTCGGGGGAGAGGCGCGCCTCGCCGCCTCCCGCCCCGGTGCCCACGAGGACGACCCCCCCGCCTGGAGCCCGGCCACCGCGTTCGTGTGGGTCGCCCTCGTCGCCGTGCTCGCCTTCGGCAGCCGTCACCTGCTGACCCGCGGCGTGCCCGCGATCGGGGAGCTCGTGCCGTTCG
Source organism: Acidimicrobiales bacterium (assembly GCA_035296625.1). Lineage (GTDB taxonomy): Bacteria > Actinomycetota > Acidimicrobiia > Acidimicrobiales > VFJN01 > DATCLS01. Next base: position 14,932 of record DATHAO010000073.1, read on the forward strand.
ACGACGATCCCGGGGCGCTGCTCGCCGAGTGGGCCAGCGGCTGGCGCACCACCGGCCTCGGCTCGGCCCGGGCGGCCCCCACGGCCGTGGGCGTGCTCGGGATCCTGACGACGTTGGCCGGGGGCGCTACCGGGCTGTTGCGCACGGTCCTGACGCTCGGCATGATCCCGCTCGGCATCGTGGGCGCCCACCGGCTGCTGCGCCCCGCCGGCAGCCGCCGGGTGCAGGTGGCCGCAGCCGTGGCCTACGCCGCCGTCCCGTTGCCCTACAACGCCCTCGGCGCTGGCCGGTGGACCGGCCTCGTCGCCTACGCCGGCGCTCCCTGGCTGATCGGCCGGCTGGCCCGCGCCATGGGCGCCGCCCCGTTCACCCCCGGCGTGGCGGGTGCCCCCGGTGTGGGGTCCTGTGCTCCGGCCCCGTGGTCGGCCCGCCAGCACGTCGTCGCCGTCGGCGCCGCCACCGCGCTCGTCGGGCTGCTCGTGCCGGCGGCCCCCGTACTGCTCGGGGTCGTCGCGGTCGGCCTGCTGCTCGGTTCGGTGCTGGCCGCCGATACGGCCGGGGTCCGGCGGCTCCTCGCCGTCGCCCTGGGCGGCCTGGTCGTGGCCCTGGCCTTGCACCTGCCCACGACGCTCGGCCTCCTGCAGGCACCCGGCCGCATCGGCGCGTGGCTCGGTGTCGACCACCGCGGCGACGGCCTGGCCGCGCTCGACCTCCTGCGGTTCGACACCGGGGCGCTGGGGGCGGCGCCGCTCGGGTTCGCCCTGGTCGTCGCCGCCGTGTTGCCGCTGCTGGTGGGCCGGTCGTGGCGCCTCACGTGGTCGGCCCGGGCCTGGGGCGTCGCCGTCGTCGCCTGGGGGCTGGCGCTGGCGGCCGAGCAGGGCTGGACCGGCGTGCCGCTCCCGCCCACCGACGTGCTGCTCGCCCCGGCGGCTGCCGCCCTCGCCCTCGCCGTCGGCCTGGGCGTGGCGGCGCTCGACGCGGACGTGGCCGGGCGGTCCTCGCGCTTCGGGTTCCGCCGCACAGTGTCCGGCATCGCCGTCGTGGCGCTCGTGGCCGCGGTCGTGCCCGTGGTCGCAGCCGCCCTCGACGGCTGGTGGAAGGCGCCGCGGGGCGACTACGCCGGCGTGCTCGGCTTCGTCGAGGGTGACCTCGACGAGGTGCCGTCCCGCGTCCTGTGGCTGGGCGATCCCGAGGTGCTGCCGGGCGGGCCGGGCTGGGCGTGGCGCGACGACGTCACCTACGCCACGTCCCTGACCGGCTTGCGCGGCGTCCGCGACCTGTGGTCGGGCGACGCCGCCGGGGCCACACCCCGCATCGCCGAGGCCCTCGACCTGGCCGTCGGCCATCGCACGACCCGGCTGGGCCGCCTGCTGGGCCCGATGGGTGTCCGCTACGTGGCCGTGCCCCAGCGGCTGGCGCCCTCGCCCTACAGCGACGAGGTCCGTCCCGTGCCCGCCGAGGTGACCGACGCGCTCGGCGCCCAGCTCGATCTCGAAGAGGTGCGGGTCGACGAGGCGCTCGTGCTCTACCGCAACACGGCGTTCGCCCCCGTGCGGTCGCTGTTGTCCGACGACGACGGCCTCGACGTGACGTCGGTCGCCGGTGTGCAGGGCGTCGACCTGACCGGGGCGTTCCCGGTGCTGATCGACCGCCGGGGCCAGGGAGCGGCCGGCACGCTGCCGCCCGAGCAGACCCTCTACGACGCCACGACCGCCTCGGAACGGTGGCGCCTCGAGGTGGGCGGCGAGGTGCAGGAGCGCGCGACGGCGTTCGGGTGGGCCAACGCATACAGGACCGGGGGCGGGGGCGAGGCCGAGTTGTCGTACCGGACCTCGCCCGCGTACCGGCTCGTGCTCGCCGTGCAGGTGGGGCTGTGGGCGCTGGCGCTCGTCGTTGTGCTGCGCATGCGCTTCGGCGGCGAGCCCCCGACCCCGTCGCTGCGCACCCGCCCCGGTGCCGAGCGGTCGCCCGACGCCCACGGGGGGCGGCCGGGCCGTCTCGAGTCGCCCACGGTCGGGTCCGGCGCCGAAGGGCCCGGGGCGCTCGGCGGACCCGCGGTCGGGCCGGGAGGCGACGCCCCGCCGTCCGAGGCCGCAGACCCCGAGCTCGTGCCCACCACACGGTCGGGGCGGCCGGCATGACCCGCCGGACGCCCGTGCTGGCGGCACTGCTCGTCGTCGTGGGCGCCGCCGTGGTCGCATCGGAGGGCGGGGACGAGACGCCGACCGTGCGGTCCGGCGACGCGCAGCCCGGCGTGCACATGCCGGCCGCCCCGCCCGGCGACGTGGTCGCGTCCACCTGGTACTGCGCCGCGGGCACCGCCGGTGCGGGCGGGTTCGCCGACCACACGGTCGTGGTGTTCAACCCCGGCGACGAGCCCGTCGACGGCACGATCACGGTCTACGCCGGGGCGCTGGACCGCCGCACCCCCGACGAGGAGGCCGACGGGGCCTCGGACGACCAGGAGGGCAGCGAGGCTCGCGGCCAGGAGCGCTCGTCCGACGACACGAGCGACGACACGTCCGCCGACGACGCGGAGCGCTCGTCCGACGAGACGAGCGACGACACGTCCGGCGACGACGCGGGCGCCGGCGCCGGCGGCGGCGGCGGCGGGATCATCGGCTCGCCGTGGGAGGGGTCCGGCGGCGAGGCGCCGGCGCCCGTCGTCGACGACCTGTCCTTGCCGCCCGGCGGACGGGTCGACGTGCGCCTCGCCGACCTGATCGACGCCCCGCTGGCCGCCGCGCTGGTCGAGGCGGCCGGGCCCGTGGTGGTCGAGCATCAGGTGGAGGGGCCCAAGGGACGTGACGTCGGGGCCTGCGCCTCGACCGCCGCCCCCGAGTGGCACCTCGCCTGGGGCGCCACCACCCGCGATGCCCGCGAGCTGCTAGTCCTGTTCAACCCGTTCCCCAGCGCGGCCACCGTCGACATCGTCCTCACGACCGACGACGGCATCCGGCAGCCGGTCCGCTACCAGGGCCTGCCGGTCCCGGGCGGCGGCGTCGTGGGCCTCGACGTCGGCGACGACGTCACCCGCAAGGAGCAGGTCGCGCTTTCCGTGCGCACCCGGTCGGGCTCGATCGTGGTCGAGCAGCTGCAGCAGTTCGACGGCTCCGGCAGGCACGAGACCCGCGGCCTCGCCGTGGTGCTGGCCGTGCCTCAGCCTCTGGAGGCGTGGGGGTTCGCCACCGGCCGCCTCGGCGGTGGGCGGCGCGAGCAGATCGTCGTCTACAACCCGACCGACGAGCGGGCCGAGGTCGACGTGAGCGTGCGCCCGTCCGGCGGGGACGGCCGCGAGCCACCGCCGCCGTTCGGCCTCACGATCCGGGCCGGCGGCTACGAGGTCATCGACTACGGCGAGGACGAGCGGGTGCCGCGCGACGTCGGCCACGCCACGGTCGTCCGCTCGCGCAACGGGGTGCCGGTCGTGGCCGAGCGGGTGCTGTCGTTCCCGGGGTCTGCGGGGGACATCGCCGCGGGAACGGGGGCGACGTTCGCCGACCGGTCGTGGCTGTTCGCCACCCGCGGCAGCGACGACGACGCGGTCGCCTTCCTCGTGGCCTACAACCCCGACCGCGACCGACCCGCCCGCGTCTCGGCCACCGGCTACGTCGACGGCGAGGCCGTGGCGCCCGACGAGCTCCAGGACGTCGAGGTGCCGCCCGGTGGCCGGGCCGAGCTGCGCTTCGAGGGCGACCTCGACACCGGTGATCTGGCCGCCGTCATCGATTCGGACCTCCCGATCGTGGTCGAGCGGTCGTTGGAGAACGCCGACGGCGGCGGCCAGGCCGTCGGTCCCGGCATCCTCGGGGACGAGGAAGCCGTGCCGCTCGCCGACGTCGACGTCGCCCTCGAGCCCCGCTGACCCGGTCGCCGGACGCCTCTCGGCGCGCCCCTCGCCCTCGGCGGACCGGCGGCCCGATCGCCAGGGCGCGGGTCGCGCGGCCGGACTCGGGCGGCGTGGCTGGCTCAGTCGGCCCGGCGGCGTTGGAGACCCGGTCACGTGGGGACGTCCGTGGCCCGATGGCGCGGGGGGCGTGGGTGCGGTGACGGGGCCGGCACGCGGCATCATCGGGGTGTGGAACGCGTGCTGCTCGTAGTCGTGCTCGCCGCCGTGGCCGTGGCCGTGGCGCTCGCCGTGCAGCGGTGGCGGCGGCCCCCGGTCCCCACGAGCACGACCCACACGCTGCCGGACCGGCTCGACCGGCGCGACTTCGCCAGGCCCGAGGCCCCCTGGCTCGTGGCGGTGTTCACGTCGGCCACCTGCTGGACGTGCGGCGGGGTCTGGGAGAAGGCGGCGCTGCTGGCCGCGGACGACGTCGCGGTACAGCAGGTCGAGGCCGTCGCGGACCGCGAGGTTCACGAGCGCTACGCCATCACGGCCGTCCCCGGCGTCGTGGTCGCCGATGCCGAGGGCGCCGTGCGGGCCCGGTTCCTCGGCCCTGTGACCGCCACCGACCTGTGGGCCACGGTCGCCGAGCTGCGCGCGCCGGGCAGCCTCCCCGAGACGAGCTGTGACCACGGGGTCGAACCCGCCCCCTGATCGCGGCGGCTCAGCACGCCTCCACGGGCCCGACCGTCTTCTTTGCACCGAAAGGGGCCATGAGGACGGTTTCGGTGCAAAGAACGGCGGGCCGGCGAAGGACGGGCGGCGACGCCGGGCGCGGCGGCAGGCTCAGGTGGGCGGTGAGGGCGGCGGGATCGGCGGGCGAACCCACGCGCTTCCGTCGTCGCGGCTGCCGTGGTCGGCCACGCGCGGCACCGTGACGTCGCCGTTCGAGCCGGCGATCCGCCCGGCGTTGCCCCCGACGGACCCGGCCGCCGTGCCGGTGGCACCGGCGCCGGCCTCGACACCGGAGACGCCACCGTCGTCACCCCGCGGGCCGCCCTGGTCCTCGCCCCGGGCGGCCAGGTTGATCAGCCGGGTGACCTCGACGCCGTCGATCGTCTCGTGCTCGAGCAGCGCCCGGGCCACGAGGTCGAGGCCGTTGCGGTGCTCGCGCAGCACCTCGCGGCAGCGGTCCTCCCCCTCGCGGAGGATGCGCTCGACCTCCTCGTCGATCACGCGGGCCGTCTCGTCGGAGTAGTCGCGGGTGTGCATGAGATCCTCGCCGAGGAAGACCTGGCCGTTCGAGCCCCACGCCATCGGGCCGACCCGGCGGGACATGCCCCACTCGCTGACCATCTTGCGGGCCAGCTCGGTCGAGCCCACGAGGTCGTTGTTGGCGCCGGTGGAGATGACGCCGAAGACGAGCTCCTCGGCGATGCGCCCGCCCATGCGGACCACGAGGCTGTCCTCGATGTAGTCCTGCCGGTAGATGTGGCGCTCGTCGACGGGCAACTGCTGGGTGAGACCCAGGGCCATGCCCATCGGCAGGATCGTGACCTTGTGCACGGGGTCGGCGTTCGGCAGCACCGCGGCGGACACGGCGTGGCCGGCCTCGTGGTAGGCGATGACCTCCTTCTCGTTGTCGGAGAGGGCCATCGAGTCGCGCCGCTGACCCATGAGGACCCGGTCGCGCGCCATCTCGAAGTCGACGTTGCGGATCTGGTCGGACCCGTCGCGAACGGCGAAGAGCGCCGCCTCGTTGACGAGGTTGGCCAGGTCGGCGCCGCTCATGCCGGGCGTGCCGCGGGCTACGACGTCGAGGTCGACGTCGGGGGCGAGGCGCTTCGACTTGCAGTGCACCTGGAGGATCGCCCGGCGCTCCTCGAGCTCGGGCAGCGGCACCACGACCTGGCGGTCGAAGCGGCCCGGGCGGAGCAGGGCGGGGTCGAGGATGTCGGGCCGGTTCGTGGCCGCCATCATCACGATGCCCTCGGTCGCCTCGAAGCCGTCCATCTCGGAGAGCATCTGGTTGAGCGTCTGCTCGCGCTCGTCGTGGCCGCCGCCCAGCCCGGCGCCGCGCTTGCGGCCGATCGAGTCGATCTCGTCGACGAAGATGATGGCCCGGCCCAGCTTGCGTGCGTTCTGGAACAGGTCGCGGACGCGGCTGGCGCCGACGCCCACGAACATCTCCATGAAGTCGGATCCGGTGACCGACAGGAACGGCACGCCCGCCTCGCCGGCCACGGCCCGGGCGATGAGCGTCTTGCCGGTGCCCGGGGGGCCTACGAGCAGCACGCCCTTGGGGATGCGGGCGCCGATCTCGGCGAAGCGCTCGGGGTGGCGCAGGAAGTCGACCACCTCGGTGATCTCCTGCTTGACGCCCTCGTAGCCGGCGACGTCGGCGAACGTCGTGCCGGGCCGCTCGGTCGAGTACGTCTTCGCCTTCGACCGGCCGATGGACATGATGCCGCCCATCTGACTCTGCGCCCGGCGCTGGATCAGCCAGAAGATGCCCAGGAACAGCGCCACGGGGAGGAGCAGCGGCAGCAGCGTGGAGAAGATCGAGCCCTCGGGCGTGTCGAACGTGACGTCGACGTCGTGCTCACGGAACAGAGACAGGTCCTCGGCGGGGGGCTCGAGTGGGCCGTTGCTCTCGAACTCGGTGCCGTCGTCGAGCGTGCCGTTGATCGAGCCGTTCGTGTTGTTCCACTCGATCGACTGAACCTTGTCGTTCGCCACCTGCTCGCGCAGGTCGGAGTAGTCGATCGAGTCGCGGTCGGTCTGGGTGAAGAGGTTGGGAAGGAGGAACACGGCGACCAATGCGCCGGCGAGGACCCAGATCGCCCACCGGGGGAGCTGCTGGTCGCGGCCCTGCCGCCCCGAACCCCGCGAACGCCCCGGCGACGGAGGGGGCGGCGGGGGAGGAGGGGACTGCTGACTCATGGACCCAGGATACGGGTCCGACCACGAGTAGTTGCCATCGCGCTACGGGCGCAACCCGTGGGTCATCCCCAGCGCGCCACCCGGTCCTGACTAGGTTGTCGCCCCGTGTCTCGCGTCTGCGCCCGACCCGGTTGCACCGAACCCGCCGTGGCCACGCTCACCTACGACTACCGGGCCCGCACCGGCTGGCTCGACGAGTTGGCGCCCGAACGGCACCCGATGTCCTACGACCTGTGCGCGTGCCACGCAGGCGCGCTGACCGTTCCCCGTGGTTGGCAGCTCGAGGACCGGCGCGGCGATCCCGACGGCGGAGGCTCGCGACGCCAGGGCGCGCTTGCGTCCTGAACCCGCGGCGTCGGCGCGAGGCCACCCCGCCACGTTCGGTCGGCCGCCGACTCCGGACAGCCACGCGCGGTTGCGTAGCCTGTCCGGCGTGCCCGACGCCGATCGCCACCCCGCGGTGATGGACGACGACACGTCGACCGTCCGCTGGGGCCTCGGCGACGCCCTCCTGGGCTGGGTGGTGGCCCAGGTCGGCGGCTTTTTGGCCGGCGGCATCGCCCTCAGCGCCTCCGGCGAGGGCGCCGACGGGTTCGACGACCTGTCGCTCGCCTGGGTGGCGGTCGCCCAGGCTGGGTTGTGGCTCGGCCTGCTCGGCGCCCCGTGGCTGGCCGCCCGGCTCAAGGGCCACGGCATGGTGCGCGACTTCGGCCTGCGCCTGCACGGCGCCCGGGATGTGCTGGTCGGCGGCGTCGCCGGGGCGGTGACGCAGTTCCTGCTGATCCCGCTTGTGTACATCCCGATCTTCCTGCTGTTCGACATCGACACCAACGACCTCGAGCGGCCGGCGCGCGAGCTCACCGACAGGGCAACCGAGCCGGTCGGCGTCGTCCTGCTCGTTCTGATCGTCGGCATCGGCGCCCCGATCATCGAGGAGCTCTTCTACCGGGGCCTCGTGCAACGGTCCCTGATCAGGCGCTTCGGCCCCTGGCCGGGCATCGTGGTGACCGCCGTCGTCTTCGGTGCGGTTCACTTCCAGCCGCTCCAGCTGCCCGCCCTGACGCTGTTCGGCCTCGTGCTCGGCATCCTCGCCTACCGCACCGGCCGGCTCGGCCCGTCCATCGTCGCCCACATGGTGTTCAACATGGTCACCGTCATCGCCCTGGTGAGCTCGTAGTGCCACCGGAGGTCCCCCAACACGTCCCCGGCGCAGCCGGCCGGCCCGGCCCGCCCGGTGCGCCGCCACCCGAGGCGGGCCGATCCCCCGCCCTGTCGGGCGCCGAACCAGACGCCGCGAGCCCCGAGCCCGTCGCCGCGTCGGCGCGCCCCCATGCGATCGGCGTGCTCGACGCGCCGCTGCGCGGGCCCGCCACCGAGCCGCCCCGCCACCTGGTGGGCGGTGCCGTCCCGGCCGGCGACGAGCCGCCCGTCGCGGACGACGACCGCCGGCGCCTCGTCCGGGGCCTGGTCGACGCGTTCATCGTGGTGGCCTGCGTGGCCTTCACCGTGTGGCAGCTCAAGCCGGGCCTGCTCGTGAGCGACACGACCCCGGCCGGCGGCGACATGGGCGCTCACGTGTGGGGCCCCGCCTACCTGCGCGATCAGCTGCTGCCGAACCTGCAGCTCGCGGGGTGGACCAAGGACTGGTACGCCGGGTTCCCCGCCTACCAGTTCTACATGGTCGTGCCGTCGCTGTTCATCGTGGTGCTCAACGCCGGCGTGCACGGTCCGCTCGCCGTCGTGCCCCTGCTCGCCGGTGTCGGCCTCGGGGTGGCCGCCTGGCGCTGGCGCGACCGGCCGCTGGCCCGCAACCTGGCCATCGCCGGGGCCGTCGTGGCGCTGGCCCTGGTCGGACTGCCTTATGGCGTGGCGTTCAAGTGGGTGTCGGTCAGCGGCGTGGTCACGTTGCCCGTCGCCGTCTACGCGTTCGGGCGGCTGGCCCGCCTCGACTTCCCGACGCCGGCCGCCCTGTCGGCGGCGTCGCTCGTGTTCCTCTTCTACCGGGGCTTCACGATCTACGGCGGGAACATCGCCTCGACGCTGGCCGGCGAGTTCGCCTTCTCGATGGCGCTCAGCTGCGCCGTGCTCTATCTCGGCTTCGTGTTCCGGGGCCTCGAGACCGGGCGCTACCGGGCGTGGGCGGCGGCCCTGCTGGCCGTCACCGGCCTGTGCCACCTGATCGTCGCGTTCTGGGCGCTGGCGGCGACCGCCGTGGTCGTGCTCGTCCGCTTCAACCGCACCGACGCGCCGCTGGTGCCCTGTGTGTTCCTCACCTCGGGTGGCGCCGCGTTGGCGGCGGCCGGCCTGATGCTGGGCACGTCCGCGGGTCTCGGCGCCATGGCGCTTCTCGGCTTCGGGGCGCTGTGCATGGTCGCCGGCCTCTGGCTGGCGTCGGAGAGCGTGCGCTGGCTGACGCCCGTGATGGTGGTCGGCGGCCTGCTCGCCGCGTTCTGGGTCGGGCCCTTCTACCTGAGACGCGCCTACCTGAACGACATGGGCTGGGAGAAGCTGCCCTACACCGACCAGACGATCTGGCAGCACCTGTTCCCGTCCAAGACGCCAGACGTCGACCTCCGCTGGGTGTTCGCGCTCGCCGTCGTGGGGGCGGCGATCAGCCTGGTGCTGCGGCTGCGGGCCGGGGTGTTCCTGCTCGTCACCACGATCGGCTTCGGGCTCGCATTCGTCGTCGTGCCGGAGGGCCGCCTGTGGAACGGGCGCCTGCTGCCCTTCTACTACCTGACGGTCATGCTGCTGGCTGGCATGGCCCTCCCCGAGGTCGTGCGCACGATCAGCCGGCTCGTCCGGGCGGGGCGCCCGGCCGGCACGGCCGCGGGTGTCGCCCCGGCGCTCGGCTCGCTGCTCGGCGTCCTCGTCGTCGTCGGGCTGCCGCTCGGGGCGCTGCCGCTGTCCGAGCGGGCCGGTACCGGGTTCGACTGGCCCGGGGGCGACGTTCCCAGCCCGCTGCGCCTGCACGCCGAGCCCGAGAGCTTCGTGGGCTCGTGGGACAAGTGGAACTACAGCGGCTACGAGGACAAGGACTCCTACCGGGAGTACCGCGACGTGGTGCAGACCATGGCGCAGGTCGGGCGCGACGAGGGCTGCGGCCGCGCGTTCTGGGAATACGAGGAGCAGCTCGACCGCTACGGCACGCCGATGGCGCTCATGCTGCTGCCGTTCTGGACCGACGGCTGCATCGGATCGATGGAGGGCCTCTACTTCGAGGCCTCGGCCACCACGCCCTTCCACTTCCTCACCCAGGTCGACCTGTCGACCAGCCCCAGCGCCGCCCAGCGGGACCTGCCCTACGGCAGCTTCGACATCAACCGCGGCGTCGCCCACCTGCAGCTGCTGGGCGTGAAGTACTACATGGCCACCTCCGACCAGGCCATTGCCGCCGCCCGCCAACACCCCGACCTCACCGAGGTCGCCAGCTCGGGGCCGTGGGTGGTCTTCGAGGTGGCCGACAGCGACCTGGTCCAGCCGCTGGACTACGAGCCCGCCGTGCTCGACGGCGTGGGCAACGACCAGGTCGACTGGGTCGAGCAGCCGCTCGACGCCAACGGCCGCTTCGGCGGTCCCGCGGTCAGCTGGTTCATCGATCCCAGCCGGTGGGACGTCTACCTGGCCTCGGACGGGCCCGCGGAGTGGCAGCGCATCCGGCCCGGCACGGAGCCCGAGGCCCAACCCGTCGACCGCGTCGAGGTCACCGACGTGGTCGAGGGTGAGGAGGGCATCTCCTTCGACGTCGACCAGGTGGGCACCCCGGTGCTCGTCAAGGCGTCGTACTTTCCGAACTGGCGGGTCTCGGGAGCAGAGGGGCCCTACCGGGTCGCGCCGAACCTCATGGTCGTCGTGCCCACGGCCGACCACGTCGAGCTCACCTACGGGCGCACGTGGGTCGAGTACCTGTCCTACACGCTGACGGCGCTCGGCCTGGTGGGACTCGTGCTCCTCGCCGGGATGGCGCCCGTGCGCTTCCGAGGGCGGGAGGCGGCGCGCCCGGGCTCCGTCCCCGCCGCGACGGGCGCCGGCGCCACGTCCCCCCTCGGCGCCACGTCCGCCGTCCCCACATCCACTGTCGACGGCGACGGCGACGGCGACGGTGGCGGGAACGGTTCGGCCGGCACCTTCCTCGCCACCTCTCCCGACCCTCCCTCCCGCCTCGACGCGGACCCACCCGAACCGCCGCCGCACGACGGGCGGCCCGGCACCAGGCGGTGAGCCGGCGCCTGCGACGGTTCGCGGTCGTCGCCCTCGTTCCCACCCTCATCGACATCGGCCTGCTGGTCGTGCTGCGCTACGGCCTCGGCTGGATCCTGATCGTTGCCGATCTGGTCGCCATCGCCGTGGCCAGCGCGGCGTCCTACGTGCTGCACCGCACGGTCACGTTCCGCAGCGACCCCTACGTCCGGTGGGTCGAGATGCCGGTCGCGTTCGCCGGGGTGGCGATGATCGCGACGGGCGTCGACATCATCGTGCTACGGCTGCTGTTCGCCGGGACCGGCTTCTCGTCGGTGTCCGCCCTCGTCGAGGCGAAGGTCGTGGCCCTGGCCGCCGCCGGCGCGGTGCGGCTCGTCGGCTACCGCTGGGTTCTGCTCGGCACGCTCACCCGCACCCGCCAGCTCCGCTGGACGCGCCCCGACCCGCCCGGCGACCGCCGGCTCAGCGTGGTCATCCCCGCTTACTGCGAGGCTGACCGCATCGGCGACACCGTGCGCCGGGTGGGCCAGGAGCTGGCCGACCTGGCCGTCGCCGGCGGTCTCGAGATCGTCGTGGTCGACGACGGGTCGACCGACCGAACTGCGGACGCCGCCCTGGCCGCCGGCGCCGACCAGGTCGTGGTCCAGGCGCGCAACCGGGGGAAGGGGGCGGCGGTGCGCACCGGTGTGTTGGCGGCCCGGGGACGGACGGTGGTCTTCGTCGACGCCGACCTTGCGTACGGGCCCGACCAGGTCCGCCGGGTGCTCGAGGCCGTGGAGGAGGGCTGGGACGTCGCCATCGGCAACCGCCGCCACCCCGACGCCCGCACCCTCGCGCCCACCTCCACGCTGCGGACGTGGGGCAGCCGGGCCATCAACCGGCTCGTCTACGCGGTGCTGCTCGGCAGCTACCGCGACACCCAGAGCGGCCTCAAGGGGTTCCGCTCGGACGTCGCCCGGTTCATGTTCTCCCGTGCCCGGGTGGACGGCTTCGCGTTCGACATCGAGGTGCTCCATCTGGTCGAACGCCACCAGTTCTCGCTCGTCGAAGTGCCGGTCGAGGTGACGAACTCGGAGCGCTCGACCGTCAGTGCCGCCCGCGAGGGCCTGCGCCTCGTAGCCGACCTGTTCCGCATCCGTCACTGGGCGGCGGAGGGCCGCTACGAGGGCGCCGGTGAGGCGCCGCCACTTGCGGCGGTGGTTCCGGAGTCGACGCCGTCACCCGAGTAGGTTTGTCGCCTCATGGCGGATCTCGACGCGATCTTCAAGGCCTACGACGTGCGGGGCCTGTGCCCCGAGCAGCTCGACGCCACACTCAGCGGCCGCATCGGGGCCGCCTTCGCCCGCTTCGTGCTCGACGGCGGCGACTCGCCGGCGCCCGAGCGCGTCGTCGTCGCCCGCGACATGCGGCGCACGGGCGTCGAGCTGGCCGCCGCGTTCGCCGAGGGCGTGCAGCGCCAGGGGCTCGACGTGGTCGACCTCGGCCTGGCGTCGACTGACCTCATGTACTTCGCCTCCGGCCACCTCGGGGCGGCCGGGGCGATGTTCACGGCCTCGCACAACCCGGCCCAGTACAACGGCATCAAGATGTGCCTGCCGGGCGCAAGGCCCATCGGCGAGGACACGGGGCTCGGCGAGATCAAGAAGCTGACGGCCGCCGGCGTCGAGCCCGCCCGGGTCACGCCCGGCCGCATCGACGCGCTCGACCTGCTCGAGGCGTTCGCCGAGCACGTGCGCTCGTTCATCGACGTCTCTTCGCTGCGGCCGCTCAAGGTCGTGGCCGACACCGCCAACGGCATGGGCGGCCTCGTCGTGCCGGCGGTCTTTGCACCGCTGCCGGTCGAGCTCGAGATCATGTACGGCGAGCTCGACGGCACGTTCCCGAACCACCCGGCCGACCCCATCCAGCCCGATAACCTGCGCGACCTGCAGGCCCGGGTGCGTGAGACCCGCGCCGACGTGGGCCTCGCCTTCGACGGCGACGCCGACCGCGTCTTCCTCGTCGACGACCGCGGCGAGCCCCTGTCGGGCTCGACGACCACGGCGATCGTGGCCAAGGGCGTGCTCGAGAAGCAGCCGGGCGCCACGATCCTGCACAACCTGATCTGCTCGAAGGCCGTGCCCGAGGTGATCACCGAGAACGGCGGCACGCCGGTGCGCACGCGGGTGGGCCACTCGTTCATCAAGGCGGTCATGGCTGAGACAGGCGCGGCGTTCGGCGGCGAGCACTCGGCCCACTACTACTTCCGCGACAACTTCCGGGCCGACTCGGGCAGCATCGCCGCCCTCGTCGTGCTCGAGCAGATCGGCCGGGCCGGCGTGCCGCTCTCCGAGCTGCGCGTGCCGTTCGACCGCTATGCCGCCTCGGGCGAGATCAACACCGAGGTCGACGACCCCCGGGCCGTCATCGAGCGCGTGGCCGCGGCGTACGCGTCCAGCCGCTCCGACGCCGCCCTCGACCGGCTCGACGGGCTCACCGTCGACCTGGGCGACTGGTGGTTCAACCTGCGTCCGTCCAACACCGAGCCGCTCCTGCGGCTCAACCTCGAAGCACGCGACCGCGCCTCCTGCGACACCCACGTCGCCGAGGTGCGGGCCCTCATCACGGAGGCCTGAGACACGCCATGGCGCTCGACACCCAGCTCCTCGAGATCCTCGCCTGCCCCGAAGACAAGGGGCCGCTCCTCTACTTCGAGGACGAGGACCGCCTCTACAACCCGCGCCTGAAGCGCAGCTATGCGATCCGCGAGGGCATCCCGATCATGCTGATCGACGAGGCCGAGACCGTCGACGACGCCACCCACGAGCGCCTCGTGGCCAAGGCCGAGTCCGAGGGCATCCGCCCCACGTTCGAGGCCTGAGCGATGGGCGTCTCCGCCGACGGCCGCGTCGACAGCCTCGACATGCTCGGGCTGACGAAGGCGTTCCCCGAGCAGGTCGAGACGGCCGCCGGCGTGGCGGCGGGCATCGACGGCCTGCCGGCACACGAGGACGTCGACAGCGTGCTCATCATGGGGATGGGTGGCAGCGGCATCGCCGGCGACCTGGTGGCGGCGGTGAGCGCCCCGTTCTCGTCCGTGCCGATCGTCGTGGCGAAGGGCTACGCACCGCCCAACTTCGTGAGTCCCGGCACGCTCGTGTTCGCGGTGTCGTTCTCGGGTGACACCGAGGAGACGCTCGAGGCCGCGCAGGCGGCCCAGGCCGCCGGCGCCCACGTCGTCGCCGTGTCGAGCGGCGGCCAGCTGGCCGAGCTGGCCCAGGAGTGGGGCACGCCGCACGTGCCGCTCCCCGCCGACATCCCCATGCCCCGGGCGGGCCTCGGCGCCATGGCCATCCCCATGGTCGGCCTGCTCGAGAAGGTCGGTCATTTCCCGGGCGCCTCGGCGTGGATCGACGCCGCCGTCGCGCAGCTCAAGATCCGCCGCGAGGCGGTTCTCGCCGGCGACTCGACCGCCGAGATCGCCAAGGTGATCGATCGCACCGTGCCCCTCGTCATCGGCGCCGGTCCCCTCGGGGCGGTGGCCGCCCAGCGCTGGAAGGCCCAGGTCAACGAGAACGCCAAGGCCCCGGCGTTCTGGGCCACGCTGCCCGAGCTGTGCCACAACGAGATCGCCGGGTGGGGCCAGCACGGCGACATGACCCGCCAGGTGTTCACGCTCGTCGAGCTGCGCCACGACGAGGAGCACCCCCAGGAGGTCCGCCGCTTCGACCTCGTGCGCGAGCTGTTTGCCGAGGTGGTCCACGACGTGGTCGAGGTGCGGGCCGTGGGGGAGGGGGCGCTGGCCCAGGCCCTCGACCTCACGCTGCTCGGCGACTTCGTGTCGCTCGAGCTGGCGGCGCAGGAGGGCATCGACCCCGGTCCCATCCCGGTGCTCGTCGACCTCAAGAAGGCGCTCGCCGGCCCCTGACGGGGGACATGACCTCACGGGTCATGTCCAAACACCGTTCAGAAGTGGCAGGATCGCCGTGACGGCAGGCTGCCAGCCCGAGGGGAGACACATGACCGACACGATCGAGGAAGCCTTGGTCACCACGGCCGGGGTGTCTCCCGCGTCCGGCCGCCGCACGGCGTTCCGCGTTTGCCCGCTGTGCGAGGCGGGCTGCGGCCTGGAGATCACGCTCGACGGCGACGCGGTGGGCCGCATACGCGGTGATCGTGACGACGTGTTCAGCCACGGGTTCATCTGCCCGAAGGGCTCGACCTTGCGCCAGCTCCACGTGGACCCCGACTGGCTGCGCCAGCCCGTGGTCAAGCGGGACGGCCGGTTCGTGCCCGTGTCGTGGGACGAGGCGTTCGCCGAGGTCGACCGCCTGCTCGGCCCCGTGCTGGCCGAGCGCGGGCGCGACGCCCTTGCGGTCTACATCGGCAACCCGACCGTGCACTCCCTCGGCGCCCAGCTGTTCGCGCGCCCGTTGATCCGGGCGCTCGGCACGCCGAACGTGTTCTCGGCCAGCACCGTCGACCAGCGGCCGAAGGAGGTGGCATCCGCCCTGATGTTCGGCGGGTCGCTCACCGTGCCGGTCCCCGACGTCGACCGCACCGACCTGCTCCTGATGCTCGGCGCCAATCCCTACGAGTCGAACGGCAGCCTGGCCACGGCCCCGGACTGGCCCGGCCGCATCGAGGCCCTGATCGCCCGGGGCGGGCGGCTCGTGGTGGTCGACCCCCGGCGCACGCGCACGGCCGAGGCGGCAAGCGAGCACCTCGCCATCCGCCCCGGCACCGACCCGTTCCTGCTCATGGCCGTCGTGCAGGTCCTCGGCGCCGAGGGCCTGGTCGATACCGGGCCCGCCGGTCCCCACCTCGACGGGGTCGACGAGGTGCTGGCGCTGGCCGCCCCGTTCACTCCCGAGGCCGTGGCCCCGGTGACCGGCCTCGACGCGGAGGTGATCCGGGGCCTCGCCCGCGACCTGGCCGCCGCGCCCACGGCCTGCGTCTACGGGCGCATGGGCACCACGACGGCGCTCTTCGGCACGGTCAGCTCGTGGCTCGTCGATGTGATCAACGCGCTCACCGGCAACCTCGACCGGCCCGGTGGCGCGATGTTCACCAAGGCGGCCGCCGGCGCGGCGAACACGCGGGGCCGCGGGGGGACGGGGCGCGGCGTGCGGCTCCACCGCCGGCACAGCCGGGTGCGCGGCCTGCCCGAGACGCTCGGCGAGCTGCCCGTGGCCTGCATGGCCGAGGAGATCGACACGCCCGGCGAGGGCCAGGTGCGGGCACTCGTGACGGTGGCCGGCAACCCGGTGCTGTCGACGCCGAACGCCGGGCGGCTCGACGCGGCGCTCGCCACGCTCGAGGCCTACGTGGCCGTCGACCCCTACATCAACGAGACGACCCGCCACGCGGACGTGATCCTGCCCGTGCCCTCGGCGCTGCAGCGAAGCCACTACGACCTGGCGCTGCTGCAGCTGGCCGTGCGCAACGTCGCCCACTACAGCCCGCCGGTGCTGCCCCTCGACGACGGTCAGCTGTCCGAGTGGGAGGTGCTCGCCCGCTTGGCGTTGGTCGCCCAGGGCATGGGCGCCGACGCCGACCCGGCCCTCGTCGACGACCTGACCGCGCGGGCGCTCGTCGACGCGGCCGTGGCCGACGAGACGGGCCCGCTCGCCGGGCGCCCGGGCGAGGAGATCCTCGCCGCTCTCGGCGAGCGGCGCGGTCCGGAGCGGCTGCTCGACCTCATGGTGCGCACCGGGCCCTACGGCGACGGGTTCGGCGCCCGGCCCGGCGGCCTCACGCTCGACGTGCTGATCGAGAATCCCCACGGCGTCGACCTCGGCCCACTCGAGCCCCGCCTGCCGGAGGTGCTGCGCACGCCGAGCGGCACGGTCGATCTCGCCCCCGAGATGATCGTGGCCGACGTGCCACGGCTGGCCGCTGCGCTCGACACCTTCGCCGAGGGCTTCGTGCTCGTCGGCCGGCGGGATCTGCGCTCGAACAACTCGTGGATGCACAACGTCGAGGTGCTCGTAAAGGGCAAGCCCCGCTGCACGCTGCACGTCCACCCCGACGACGCGGAGCGGTTGGGCCTGGCCGACGGCGCGGACGCCGAGGTGCGGTCGCGTACGGGGCGGGTCGTGATCCCGGTCGAGGTGACCGACGGCATCCGCCCAGGTGTGGTCAGCATCCCGCATGGGTGGGGGCACGACGCCGAGGGCGTCGAGCTGTCCGTGGCCCGCCGCCACGCAGGCGTCAACAGCAACGAGCTAGCCGACCACGAGCTCGTCGATCCGCTCACCGGCACGGCGGTGCTCAACGGCATCCCCGTCGAGGTCGCCCCGGCGTAGGCCCGTGGGGGCGCGCTAGCGTGGACGCGCCTCGGGCTGACATGGGTGGTGCAGCAGCACCCAGCCCGGTGACGCGACACGATCGACGCGCCGCGCCGGTCCCACCGACGACGTCATCAGGGAGAACCCATGCCCACCCTCGCCAGCGGCGACTTCAAGGTCGCCGACCTCAGCCTCGCGGACTGGGGCCGCAAGGAGATCCGCCTCGCCGAGGTCGAGATGCCCGGCCTCATGGCGCTGCGCGCCGAGTTCGCCGACTCCCAGCCCCTCACCGGCGCCCGCATCATGGGCTCGCTGCACATGACCATCCAGACGGCCGTGCTCATCGAGACCCTGACCGTCCTTGGCGCCGACGTGCGCTGGGTGTCGTGCAACATCTTCTCGACCCAGGACCAGGCGGCGGCCGCCGTCGTAGTCGGACCCGACGGCACGGTCGACGCCCCCCGCGGCACGCCCGTCTTCGCCTGGAAGGGCGAGACGCTCGAGGAGTACTGGTGGTGCACCGACCGGGCCCTGCGCTGGCCCGGCGGTGGCGGCCCCAACATGATCCTCGACGACGGCGGCGACGCCACCCTGCTGGTGCACAGGGGCGCCGAGTACGAGAAGGCCGGGGCGGTGCCCGAGGCCACCGAGGACGATGGCGACGAGTGGCACGTCGTCATCGACCTGCTGAAGCGCACGATCGGTGAGCAGCCCGGCCGCTGGACCGAGACGGCCGCGGCCATCAAGGGCGTCACCGAGGAGACGACCACCGGCGTCCACCGGCTCTACCAGATGTTCGAGAACGGCCAGCTCCTGTTCCCCGCCATCAATGTCAACGACTCGGTCACGAAGTCGAAGTTCGACAACCTCTACGGCTGCCGACACAGCCTCATCGACGGCATCAACCGGGCCGTCGACGTCATGCTCGGCGGCAAGGTCGCGGTCGTCTGCGGCTACGGCGACGTCGGCAAGGGCTGCGCCCAGTCGCTGCGTGGCCAGGGCTGCCGGGTCATCGTCACCGAGATCGACCCCATCAACGCCCTGCAGGCGGCGATGGAGGGCTACCAGGTGGCCACCCTCGAGTCGGTGATCGACACGGCCGACATCTTCGTGACCACCACCGGCAACAAGGACATCATCTCGGCCGAGCACATGGCCCGGATGAAGCACAACGCCGTCGTGGGCAACATCGGCCACTTCGACAACGAGATCGACGTCGCCGGGCTGGCCCGCCTGAGCGACGTGCGCAAGGTCGAGATCAAGCCGCAGGTGCACGAGTTCGTGTTCCCCGACGGGCACTCGATCATCCTGCTGGCCGAGGGTCGCCTGCTGAACCTCGGGTGCGCCACCGGCCACCCGAGCTTCGTGATGTCGATGAGCTTCACCAACCAGGTGCTCGCCCAGATCGAGCTGTTCGGGAAGACGGCCAACTATCCGCTGGGTGTCTACGTGCTGCCCAAGCAGCTCGACGAGAAGGTCGCCCGCCTGCACCTAGACGCCCTCGGGGTGAAGCTGACGAGGCTGACGACCGAGCAGGCCGACTACATCGGCGTGCCAGTCGAGGGGCCCTACAAGTCCGACCACTACCGCTACTGATCCGGGCTCCCGCCCCGGCGGGACCGGTGTGACCTGACGAGCGGGGGCCGGGCGGCCCCCGCCCGGTCGCGTTTGCGGCCACCCTGGTGGGGTGCACTCGCTCCGCGTGGTCGTCGAGAACATCGGTGGCGTCGGTCGCGACAGCGCCGGCTGGATGGGCTGGAACCTCCTGCTGGCCGCCGTGCCCGCCGTGGTCGCCCCGCTCGTGTTCCGCCACCGGGGCGAACGGACGCCACTGTGGTGGAGCGGTCTGGCGATGTTCGCGCTGTTCCTCCCGAACGCGCCCTACGTGGTGACCGATCTCGTGCACCTGCGCAACGACGTCGTGGCGGCGTCCGGCGACACGGCCGTGGTGACCGGTGTGCTGCCGGTGTACGCGCTGTTCATCGGCGCCGGCCTGCTGGCCTACAGCTACAGCCTGTTCGAGGTCGGGCGGTACCTCGGCCGGGCCGGGCTCGGCGCACGGCGGGGCGCCGTCGAGATCGGCATTCACCTGGCCGCCGCCGTCGGCGTGGTGCTCGGGCGCTTCGCCCGGCTC
>DATHAO010000074.1:0-52186 GCA_035296625.1 Acidimicrobiales bacterium
TGGGCACGTCGTCGACGATGCCGCCGTCGAGGTACCGCACGCCGTCGATCACGACCGCCGGGTAGATGGCCGGCAGGGCAGACGAGGCCAGGATGGCCTCGACGATCGGACCGGACGAGAACCACGTCTCGTGCACGCCCATGATGTCGGTGGCCACGCATTGGAACGGCAACCGCAGCTCGTCGAACGTCTGCACGCTAAGCGAGTCCTCGGCCATGCGCCGCAGGGCGTCGTGGTCGTGGATCGCTTCGCCCTTGCGGGCCAGCGACACGGCGTTGGGCAGCCAGCCGCTCGGCAGCATGTTCTGTCCGTCGAGCGCCTTCCACAGCGACTCGAGCCGCCCGATGCCCTCGAGCGTGGGATCGTCCGCGAAGCCGGCGCCGTTGATGGCGCCCACCGAGCAGCCCAGCACCAGGTCGGCCACGACGTCGTGCTCGAGCAGCGCGCGCAGCATGCCCACCTGCAGGGCCCCCAGGTTGCCCCCGCCGGAGAGCACGAACGCCGTGCGCCCCGGCGCGGTACCGCCGCCCTCGCCGTCGTTCCGCCTCGACCCGGACATCGTCGTCACCTCGCGGAAGGCTAACGCCGGCGCCGCGCCCCTTCGGTGACACCCCGGACACGATCGGGGGTCGCCCGGGTGGCGCAGGTGGACGCCGGGCGGCGGCCGCGCGTCGGGATGGCCGGTCAGCGATCGGTCGCCCGCTCCACGCCGCGTCGGACCAGCGCGGCGAAGCCGGCCGGGTCGGACAGGTGCACCCCGTGGTCGGCACCGGGCACGATCGCGAGCTCGGCACCGGGCACCAGGCGGGCCAGCTCCTCGGCGGTCCGCCGGTGGCGCGGCCGGGTGGCGCCGCCGTGCGCGGCGAGCACCGGCACGCCGATCCGCTCGGCGACGTAGGGCACCGGCGCCGGCGGCCGGGCCGACGCCATGTCGGCGAGCAGGGCGGGGCCCTCCGAGCGCCGGTCGGCGCGCATCGCCGGAGGCAGCCGCTCCCACAGGTCGTCGCCGATCATGCGGCGCATGAACCACTCGGCGACATCCGCGGGTGCCTCGCCGCGGGCCCCCGGCGGACCACCGCCCGCCGGCGAGCCGCCGTCGCCGCTGTCGCCGTCGCCGTCCTCCGCCGCCGCTCCCCCGTCGGTCTCACCGGCCGCCGCCGCCACCGGTGTCGCCCCGCCGGGCCACCACGGCTCCCACATCATCGGCGCCTCGTAGGCCACGACCGAGCGGGCGAGATCCGGGTACCGGTCCGCCAGGCCCAGGGCCACGACCCCGCCGAAGCTGTGGCCCACGACGACGGCCGGCCGCCCGTCGAGCACCTCGAGCAGGTCGGTGACCTGCCGGTCGAAGTCGTCGCTGGGGGCGGCCGCCTTCGAGCGCCCGTAGCCCCGGCGGTCGTAGCGCACGACCCGGTGCTCGCCCTGGAGCAGCCGGCGGGTGCGCAGCATGCCGCTGGAGCGGTCCATCACGCCATGGATGAGCACGACCAGCGGGCCCTCGCCCGACTCGTGCACGTACAGGCCCCCCGGCGTCGTGCGCGCCCCGTCGCTGGTCACACCGCCGGGCTAACAGACCGCGACGACCCGCAGCACGTCGGTGCCCCGCGTCGGCGAGTCGGGTGCCCCGGCCAGCACGGCGATCGTCTCGCCCTTGCGGACCAGGCCGCGCCGCTCGGCCGCCTCGACCACGCACCACACCATCTCGTCGGTCGTCGCGTACTCGTCGACGACGAGCGGCTCGACGCCCCACGACAGCGCCAGCTGGCGGGCGGTGCGGCACGAGTGCGTGGCCCCGATCAGCCGGCACTCGGGGCGAAGCGCCGCCATGGCGCGGGCGGTAACGCCGTTGCGCGTGCAGCACACGATGGCGGCCAGGTCGAGCTCGGAGGCTGCCCGGTAGGCGGCGTGCGCCATGGCGACGGTCACGGCTGCGGCCGTGGGCTGTCGGCGCTGGACGCGGCCGCGTTCGCCGTCGGCGATGCGCCGCTCGTGGGACTGCTCGGCCCGCAACGCGATGCGCGCCATGGTGGCCGCAGCGTTCGCAGGGTCGTGGCCGATGGCGGTCTCGGCCGAGAGCATGAGGGCGTCGGTGCCGTCGACCACGGCGTTGGCCACGTCGGACGCCTCGGCCCGGGTGGGCGTGGGCGCCGAGATCATCGACTCGAGCATCTGGGTGGCGGTCACGACCGGCACGCCCCGCACGGCGCAGGCGCTGATGATCCTCTTCTGCAGGTGGGGCACGTCCTCGATCGGGAAGTCGATGCCGAGGTCCCCTCGGGCGACCATGACGCCGTCGGCCACGACCAGCAGGTCGTCGAGGTGCTCGACCGCCGAGCGGGTCTCGATCTTGGCCATGAGGCGGGGCCCGCGGGGCCCGAGCGCCTCGCGCACGCGGATCATCTCCTCGGCCCGCCGCACGAACGAGACGGCCACCCAATCGGCCAGGTGCGCCACCTCGTCGATCAGGCGCAGGTCGTCGTCGGTCGGCACGGGCGGAGCCCAGTGGTCGGAGGGCAGGTGCACGCCGGGGCGGCCCTGCAGACGCCCGCCGCTGCGCACCACCGCCCGCACGACGTCGCCCTCGACGGCGAGGACCTCGAGCGCCACCGTGCCGTCGCCGAGCACGATCGGGTCGCCTGCGGTGACGCAACCGCTCAGGCCGTCCTCGTCGACGATGATGCGCTGCTCTTCGCTCGGCGTGGTGCCGGACACCAGCTCCACCGTGTCGCCCACGGACAGCGAGGCGCCGCCCTCCGGGAACGCCCCGGCCCGCACCTTGGGTCCGGGCAGGTCGGCCAGGATGGCCACCTTCCGGCCGCGGCCCTCGGCGATGTCGCGCACCAGCTCGATGCGCTCGACGTGCTCCTTCGCCTCGCCGTGGGCGAGGCCGAGCCGTACGACGTCCACACCTACGTCGAGGAGGGCGGCGACGACCTCCGGAGGGTCCGACGCGGGGCCGAGCGTGGCCACGATCTTGGTACGGCGCATGGTTGGGGGAACCCCGGTCTCGGGCGACCCGCCGCGCGGTCAGATGCGGTGTGGGGGGAATGGAGCGTCGACCGATGACGTGCGGCGTCGCCACGGTGTTCCTACGAGTGCCACCGTAGCGAGGCGGGGCCGAGCCAGGACCGCCCCCGGCGCGACGATTCGACACGAGGGGAACTCGTGTGACGTCTCTGCCCGCCACGGCGCAGCCACCGTAACGCGACGACTCCGCTACGTCGAGCGGTCGCCGGGGGAAGGCGACCGGACGCGTTCGGCGCTCCCCCACGTCACGCGGCCCACCGCGGGGAGCCCGGCGCAGGCCCGGGCGGTCCCGCTACGAGCGGGGCACCTCGACCCAGGGGCGGTCCTTGTCGGTGCGAATGTCGCCGGGAAGGCCGAGCACCCGTTCGCCCAGGATGTTCTTCATGATCTCGGTCGTGCCGCCCTCGATCGAGTTCGCGCGGGCCCGTAGGAACGCCTGGGGCACGTTGTTCCACATGGCCGTGCCGTGCGGGCGGGTCATGGGGTAGCCGGCCGGGAACAGCATCCCCTCGGCGCCCAGCAGGTCGAGCGCGGTCTCGGTGATCTCCTTGTGCAGCTCGGCCATGGCCAGCTTGCCGATCGAGCCCTCGGGACCGGGCGTGCCCTTGGCCCGGCCCTGGCCGGCGCGGATGTTCGTGAGGCGCTGCACCTCCGCACGGATCCAGAGCTGGATCACGTGGTCGCGCGTGGCCGCGCTGTGGGGTCCCGTGCGGCCCCACACCTTCAGCAGCTCGCCGATGTAGCCGGCCCCCCTGGGCGGGATCTGCCCGCCGATCGCGACCCGCTCGTTCATAAGCGTGGTCAGCGATACCCGCCAGCCCTCGCCCACCTCGCCGAGGCGCTCGGAGTCGGGGATGCGCACGTCGGTGAAGTAGACCTCGTTGAACTCGGCCTCGCCGGTGATCTGGTAGAGCGGCCGCACCTCGACGCCGGGGGCATGCATGTCGACCACGAAGTACGTCAGGCCCTTGTGCTTGGGCGCCTGGGGGTCGGTGCGGGCGACGATCATGCCGAAGCGGGCCAGGTGGGCGACCGTGGTCCACACCTTCTGGCCGTTGAGGATCCACTCGTCGCCGTCGCGCTCGGCCCGGGTCGACAGACTGGCGACGTCCGAGCCGGCGCCGGGCTCCGAGAAGAGCTGGCACCAGATCTCCTCGTTGGTGAACAGCGGCCGCAGGTAGCGCGCCTTCTGGGCCTCGCTGCCGTGGGTGACGACCGTGGGGGCGCCCATGCCATGGCCGATGAGGTTCGGCCCGCCGGCGTGCGGGGCGCCGGCCGCCCACAGCGTCTCGTTGATCAGCTTCTGCAGCTTGGGCGAGAGGCCGAGACCGCCGTGGCCCTCGGGGAAGTGCACCCATGCCAGGCCGAGGTCGAACTGGCGGCCCCAGAACGTCGTCGAGTCGGTGTCGGCGGGCGGTAGCTCGTCGAGCAGCTGGGCGCACAACGACAGCAGCCGGTCCTCGTCGCTCTCGGGGGCGGCAGACCGGTCGGCGCGATCGATGAGCGTCATGCGCCACACGCTACTTGACCCGCCGGTCAAGAGACAGCTGTCACGTCGAGACGGTTCCCGAACGTGCGGCGGACCCGGACGAAGAAGAGGTCGTCACGGTCGATCACGGGCCCGAAGCCGGCGCACGCCACTCCATCTCGGGGAAACGGAGGTCGTCGGTGAAGCCGACGGACCGGTACAGCGCGGCCCCGTCCGGCGAGGCGTGCAGCGCCATGCGGCTGATACCGCGCTCCCGGCACCAGGCCATCAGCTCGCCGAGGACGGCGCGGGCGAGGCCCCTCCCTTGCCATGCCGGTTCGGTCACCATCGAGGCGATGTAGCCCCGCCACCCGTTCGGCGTGCCCGGACCGGGGATGCTCCGCCACCGCGTCACGACCCCGCAGGCGACGAGGTGGCCGCCGGGCCCGGCTGCGGCGTGGGGTGCGGCCGGCTCGTCTGCGACGAAGGCCGCCGACATGTCGCTCGCCATGTCCTCGTGCAGAGCGGCGGCGTAGTTCGCGCGCCAGCCGGCCCGGGAGCCCACCTGGTCGTACGGCACGCCGACCGCCGCCATCATCACGGCCCGCAGGCGGACCAGCTCGTCCACGTCGGCGGGCGTGGCGAGCCGCACCGGCGGGGCGGGCAGGGGCGGGGTCCGATCGCCGTGGGCGGCGGCGGGCGGGCGGTCGGCCATCGCCGAACCGTTGCGCAACCGTGCGGGCCGGTGCCAGCGGGTTCCGGCCCCGCGGGCGGCCGCGGGGCAGCGGGCGGCGAAGCCGGACTACCCGCCGGCCGCAGACGTTCTGGCGGCGCTCAATCGCACACGGCGAGGCCCGCGGTGCCATAACGGCGTCGGTGCGGGCGGCGGGCTGGGACGCGCCGCGGCGGAGCGGGCGAGCGGAGCGCCGGTCAGCCGCCGTCGTAGGCGACGCGCACGTCGGGGACCGCGCGCACCGACGCCACGCGCTGTGCCTCGGCCTCGAGCGCCGTGCGCACCGTCGGGGACAGGCGGCGGAACGGTTGAACCGTGACGTCGAGCCGCGCCGCGGTCGCCTTCGTCCGCCACGTGCCCGCGATCTCGCCGTCGACCAGCAGCCCGCCGGGGAACCCGAGCGTGGGCCACAAGGCCTTGCGGTGGGCGGCACCGGGCACGAGGAGCTCGCGGTCGCGGGCCATGAGCCACGGGTCGCTGCGCGGCAGGAGGCGCACCAGCTCGGGGGCCGGCGCCCGGCGCAGCGCCTCGAGGGCGTTCTCGGGCACCCAGGCCCTGCGGCCGTCGACGGTCACCTCGGCGAGCCCACCCGGCCAGACGTCCTTCACCGCCGCCTGGCCCGTCTGCAGGTACGCGGCAACCTCCTTCGGCGTGGCCGGGCCGTGGAGCCGCAGGTAGGCCTCGACGATGGCGCCGGCGCCCTCCTGCTCGTCGGGCACGCCCGGCCAGCGGGCGATCGGGCGCAGCGTGACGGGGCTGGCCATCGGGTCGAGGCGCAGCCCCGCCGGCAGGACGGCGAGCCGCATGAGCTGGTCGCTGATGTGGGTGGTACCGCAGGACCGGCACGGCTGGGAGAGCTTCGGCACGGCCTTGGTCACCGCGTTCGAGACGTCGCCCTTCGTCATCGTGTCCCCGACGACCTCGCGCAGGGCGTCGGCGGCGGCCCGCAGGGCGGCGAGTGCGTCGTCGCCTCGCTTGCGGGTGCCGGCGCCGAATCCGGCCAGGCGGGCGGCGGCGTCGTCGGCGTCGGCGGGCCAGGTGGCGGCGGCCATGGCCCGCACGTCGTCGGCCCGCAGGACGTGGGGCGCACCGCGCACGGCCCACGTCACGACCCAGCGGCGCCCGTCGGCGAGCTGGGTGGCGGGGTCCTCGCCGCCGGAGGGCACCGCCGTGCGGGCGGCCACGCTGAGCGCCGCCGTGCCCGCCGGCGAGTCCTGGATGCCGAGGTCGGCGATCGCGAGGTCGGCGGGGTCGTCGACACCGGGACGGTCGAGCTGCTGGGCCACGACGCGGTAGGCCAGCGCCTGCACCCGCGAGATCGCCGCGGCGGGCGCCTCCGCTGCCTTCCCCTTGGCCGCGCTCACCGGTGGCCTCGCGGTCGGTGCGCGCCGCGGCGGGGTCGAGTTCTCATCGGCCCGTGAGCTCGAGGGTCCAGCGGCACGTCTGGTCGCCGGCCGGTGCGGTGACGGACCCCGTCCCGGCCACGCCGGCCAGCGCCCCGACGCCCGAGCCCTCGACGACGGACGAGCGCAGGTCGAGCCCGTCGGCACCGAAGGTGCCCTCGTGTCGCAGGGCGAACCCGCCCTCGTCGCCGCCCTCGAGGCGACCGGTCACCTCCTCGAAGCCGAGGATGGCGCAGGCGCCCTCCGCGTCGTAGCGGAACGGGACGCCGCAGGTGCTGGTGCCCACCAGGTCGCCTTCCCGGCTGAATTCGACGTCGGCCCGGGCGAGACGGGGCACCGGCGCGACCTCGCCGTATGCCCGGTCCTCGTCCCAGCTCGTGGACCTGGAGATACCGGTGGACGTCGTCGTCGCTGCATCGGTGCTCATGCCGGGAACGCTACGACAGGATCCGGACAGCTACGGTCCGTGGACCCGCCCGAGCTGCGGGCCGCGGTGCGCGCCCGCGCGGCGGCGCTGATGGCCGCCAACGGCTGACCGCACCTTGAGGTCCGGGCGGCGGGGGCAGGAACCGGGTCAGGAGCCGAGGATGAAGTCGCGGTCAGTTCAGCTTGGCCCGCATGGCGGCGGCGGCGATGCGGTCGCGGTCGCCGCCCCAGCCGTCGTCCGCTATGGCCTCGAGCTCCTCGGCGGCGGCGTCGAAGCGGCCGTTCGCCGCCAGCAGCGCGGCCAGCTGACGCCGGTCGCCGACGGTGGCCCCGGGCACGACGACCCGCAGGCACTGGGCCCACAGCGCCCCGGCCCGGTCGCCCCGCCCCATGTAGGAGCGCTGGAGGTTCGTGACGACCCGGGCCATGATCGCCCGGGGCCCGACCGGGTCGAGGAACCGCTCCTGGAAGCGGGCCTCGGGGCCGTGGATGACCGTGAACAGCTTCTCGGCGCCCTCGCGGTCGAGCTGGACCCGATGGAACGGGTCGATGAACGCGTCGGGGTCGTCGCCGTCGCGCACGAGGAAGTGCCCGGGCATGCCCACGCCCTGCAGGTCGAGTCCCAGGCGCCGGCCCACCTCCATCACCACGATCGACAGCGTGATGGGGATGCCGCGGCGCCGGTCGAGCACGACGTCGAGCAGCGAGTTGCGCGGGTCCTTGTAGTCGTCGGTGTCGCCCCGGAAGCCCACGTCGCCGAACAGGTGCTCACACACCCCCTCGACGGTCGGCGTGGCGCAGCCGCTCGCCAGGTCGTCGAGGCGGTGGAGCTCCTCGTCGACGTCTAGCTCACGGCGGGCGTGGGCGGCAACGAGGAGGGCGCCGACGTCGACCCGCAGGGCCGACTCCGGCCCCCGCACCAGATCGGCGAACCGGTCGGTGATGTCCACCCGGACACCGTATCGGGGCCTCACCCTGCCTCCGCCGTGTGC
Source organism: Acidimicrobiales bacterium (assembly GCA_035296625.1). GTDB lineage: Bacteria > Actinomycetota > Acidimicrobiia > Acidimicrobiales > VFJN01 > DATCLS01. Next base: position 8,050 of record DATHAO010000074.1, read on the forward strand.
CACGATGCGCGGCGACTCGGCGACAGAAAGCGCGGTCTCACCTGCACGGTGATGGGCCGACCCGTGCGCTCGGCCGGCTACTCCGGGGGCTCGTCGTCGAGCCGGCGCCGGCCGGCGAACCCGTCGTCGGGCCAATGCCACCAGTCGACGGCGTCCTCGCCGACCAGCCAGCACAGCCAGTACCAGCGCCCGTCGGCCGTACGGGCCGGGAAGTCGATCAGGCCGCGGCCGATGTCGCGCAGCACGACGGCCTGCTCGGCGAGCTCGTCGATGCAGCTGCGGATCGGCATCGGGTCCGACGGCACGACCCCGTGGCCGTTCTGGCGGACGACCCGCGCGGCGTGCACGGCTTGGCGGCGGTAGTCGTCCCACAGGCGCTGGGCACGGCGGACGACCTCGCCCACCCAGGGCAGCGCGGCGTCGGCCTCGGCCCTCGTCCACGCCCGTGACGGCTCGTCCACGCCGCGCAGCGTGTCACCCGGTGCGCCGGCCCGCCAACATGCGGGGCTACCGTCCGCGGCGATGGCCCACTTCCCGTTCCTCGAATGGCCCGGCCCGCTGGCCTTCGCCCACCGGGGCGCCCACGGCGCCGGCAGCGCCGCGGGGGCCGGCGAGAACACGATGGCCGCCTTCGAGGAGGCGGTGGCGCTCGGCTACCGCTACGTCGAGACCGATGCCCACGCCACCGCCGACGAGGTGCTCGTGGCCTTCCACGACGACCGGCTCGACCGGGTCACCGACCGGGCCGGCGTGATCGGCGAGCTGCCGTGGTCCGAGGTGGCGGCGGCCCGGGTGGCCGGCGGCGACGGCGTCCCCCTGCTCGAGGAGCTGCTCACGGCCTGGCCCGACGTGCGCGTGAACATCGACCCGAAGCACGACGCCGCCGTCGGGCCGCTCGTCGAGCTGGTGCGCCGCACCGGCACGGTCGACCGCGTCTGCATCGGGGCGTTCTCCGACCGGCGCCTCGCCCGCATCCGCGCCGGGCTGCCGGGCGTGTGCACGTCGATGGGCCCCCGCCACGTGGCCAGGCTGGTGGCGGCGTCGAGGGGCCTGCCCGTCGGGCGCTTCGCCGCCGGCTGCGCCCAGGTGCCCGAGCGCCAGGGCAAGGTCGCCCTGGTCACCGACCGGTTCGTGGCCGCCGCCCACGACCGCGGCCTGCAGGTCCACGTCTGGACGGTCGACGACCAGGCCGACATGGCCCGCCTGCTCGACCTGGGCGTCGACGGCATCATGACCGACCGGCCGGACCGTTTGCGCCACGTCCTCACCGAGCGTGGCGCCTGGGTCGGCTGACCCGCATGCGGCGGCCGGCGGCCGCGGTGGCCCTCTCGCTGCGACAACGGCGCGAAGCTGGGGGCGTGACCGAGCTGCGAGCCCTCTCCCCCGACGCCCCGGTGCGTGCGCCGAGCGACGGCGAGCTGCACCGCCTCTACCGGGGCCTCCTCCTACCCCGTGTCATCGAGGAGAAGATGCTCTCGCTGCTCCGCCAAGGGCAGCTGAGCAAGTGGTTCGCGGGCATCGGGCAGGAGGCCGTCGCCGTCGGGCTCGTCGCCGGGCTGCGGCCCGACGACTGGATCGTCCCCGGTCACCGCAACCTCGGCGTGTTCACCGGACGAGGCCTCGACCCGGGCAAGCTGTTCCGTCAGCTCCTCGGGCGGGCGGGCGGTTACACGGGCGGGCGCGACCGCACGTTCCACTTCGGGGCGCCCGGGCGCCGAATCGTGGGCATGATCAGCCACCTCGGGGCCATGGTGCCGGTGGCCGACGGCCTCGCGCTCGCGGCACGCCTGCGGGGCGAGGACCGGGTCGCCGCCGTGCTGATCGGCGACGGCGCGACCAGCGAGGGCGACGTGCACGAGGCCATGAACCTGGCGGCCGTGTGGGCGCTACCCGTGGTCTTCGTGATCGAGAACAACCAGTGGGCACTGTCGACGCCCGTGCGCGACCAGTACGCGTGTGCCGATCTCGTCGACCGGGCCGCCGGCTACGGCATGCCCGGCGAGATGGTCGACGGCAACGACGTGGTGGCCATGCAGGACGCGGTGCGCCGGGCGGCCGACAGGGCCCGCGCGGGGCAGGGGCCGGCGCTCATCGAGGCGAAGACGTTCCGCATGCGGGGCCACGAGGAGGCGTCGGGCAACGACTACGTCCCCGCCGCCGAGGTCGACGCGTGGGCGGGGCGCGACCCGATCGTGCGGCTCGAGGCGGTGCTCGACGAGCGGGCCACGCTTCCGGCGCCGGCCCGTGCGGCCCTGCGGGTCGAGCTGCGCACGCAGGTCGACCGGCTGGTGGCGTCGGCCCTCGAGGCGCCGGTGCCGTCGTCGTCCGCGGCCGACGAGCTCCGCGGCGTGTTCGGCCCGCCGGCGCCGCTGCGCCGGGTGCCGGTGTCGGCCGACGGGGCCTCGACCTCGGCATCCGTCGACGGGGCCTCGACCTCGGCATCCGCGGAGGGGACCGCGACGTCGGCGTCGGCCGACGGCGCCCCGGCCTCCGCGGGCACGGCAGACGTGCGCTACGTCGACGCCATCAGCGACGCCCTGCGCACGGCGATGCGGGCCGACGAGCGCGTCGTGCTCCTCGGGCAGGACATCGCCGCCTACGGCGGCGTCTTCAAGGTCACCGAAGGGTTCCTCGCCGAGTTCGGTCCCGACAGGGTGCTCAACACGCCGGTGATCGAATCGGGGGTGCTGGGCGCGGCACTGGGCCTGGCGATCGACGGGTTCCGCCCGGTCGTCGAGCTGCAGTTCGGCGACTTCATCTCCACGGGCTTCAATCAGGTCGTCAACAACCTGGCGACCACCCGTTACCGCTGGGGTGCCGCCGTACCGGTGGTCATGCGGGCACCCATCGGCGGCGGTCTCGGTGCCGGGCCGTTCCACTCCCAGAGCGTCGAGGGCCTGTTCTGCCACGTGCCCGGCCTCCGGGTCGTCGCCCCGGCGACGCCGGCCGACGCGAAGGGGCTCCTGCTCGCCGCACTCGACGACGGCAACCCCGTGCTGTTTCTCGAGCACAAGGCGCTCTACCGCAGCGTGAAGGGGCCGGTGCCGGCCGGTCACGCCACCGTGCCGCTGGGCCGGGCCGCCGTGGTGCGGCCGGGCGCCGACGCCACGATCGTGGCCTACGGTGCGGCCGTGGCCTGGGCCGTGGCCGCCGCGGAGTCGGTCGCCGCCGGCGGGCCGGGGGCCGGCGCCGAGGTCGAGGTGGTCGACCTGCGCACGCTCGCCCCGTGGGACCGCGAGACCGTGCTGGAGTCGGTGCGCCGCACCTCGCGCGTGCTCGTGGCGCACGAGGCCCCGCTCACGGGCGGGTTCGGCGGCGAGGTGGCTGCCGTGCTGGCCGACGAGGCGTTCGCCTGGCTCGACGCCCCCGTGCGCCGCGTCGGCGGCCTCGACACGCCCATCCCCTTCGCCCGCTCGCTCGAGGCGGTCTGGTCGGCGCAGGGCCGGGTCGAGGCCGCCCTGCGCGACCTGCTGGCGTTCTGATCGCTAGAACGAGACCTTCACCCGCTGGACGGTGCCGTTCTCGCTCTGGGTGACCCACACGTCGTCGCCCTGGACGGCGAGGCCGAGCGGTGAGCCGGCGAACGTCGATGACGCGCTCTGCCGAGCGCGTCGCTGTTGTTCCGGACCGTGATCGTTCGCCGACCGGCCGCAGCGCGTCGTCGAACTCACCGAGAAGGTGGCCGCCGTAGGTGACCCACACGCGACCGGCGCCGTCGATCGCGTTCGCGGTCTCGAGCGTGCCGGATTGGGCGGCGACCTCGTCGGTCGCAGAATCGATGCGGTAGAGGGTCGACCCCGAATAGGGCCCGGCGACCCAGATCGGCCCCGGTCGACGCGGCCGGCTCAGCCGGCCGTGATCACGTCCACCAGGACGGTGAGGCCGCGGTCGAGCTCGTCGTCGGTGATGGTGAGCGGCGGCACGAGCCGCAGCACGTTCTCCCGGGGCCCGCAGGCCAGCACGATCACCCCGGCGTCGAGGCAGCGGTGCATGACCGCCTCGGTGACGCGCTTGTCGGCCAGCTCGACGCCGATCATGAGGCCGATGCCTCGCACGTCCCGGACCGAGGGGTGAGCACCCAGGTCGCGGCGCAGCCGTTCGACCGCCCGAGCCCCGAGCGTCGCCGCCCGGTCGGCCAGCCCCTCGTCGGCCAGGACGTCGAGCGTGGCCAGCGCCGCGGCGCACGCGACGGGATTGCCGCCGAAGGTCGAGCCGTGGGCGCCGGTGGGCCAGCGTTCCATCAGGGCCCGCCCGGCCACGATGCCGCCGAGCGGCAGGCCCGACGCGATGCCCTTGGCGAACAGCACGACGTCGGGGGCCACGTCGTAGAGTTCGGCCGCGAAGAACCGGCCGGTGCGCCCGACCCCGCACTGCACCTCGTCGAACACGAGCAGGATGCCGTGGGCATCGCAGCGTTCGCGCAGCCCGACCAGCCAGTCGCGCGGCGGGGGCACGTAGCCGCCCTCTCCCAGCACGGGTTCGACCACCATCGCCCCCACGTCGGTGGGCGCCACTTCGACGGCGAAGAGCTCGTCGAGCGCCGCCAGGGCGGCATCGACCGCCTCGGCCGGGCTGGCGTGCTCGTGCGGAAGGCACCAGGCGGCGTGGTGCACGCCGGGCAGCAGCGGGGCGTAGCCCTCGCGGTAGCGGCCCTTGGCCATCGTCAGGGTGGTGGCGGCGAGCGTGCGGCCGTGGAAGGCCCGGTGGAAGGCGACGACGTCGGGACGGCCGGTCACCTTGCGGGCCAGCTTGAGCGCGCCGTCGACGGCCTCTGCCCCCGAGTTGCAGAAGAACACCTGCGGGTCGTCGAGGAACGGGGTGAGGGCGCCGATGCGCTCGGCCAGCTCGATGTTGCGCCGGTGGTGCACCACGACCGAGGTGTGGACCAGCGCGGCGGCCTGCTCGGCGATCGCGGCCACCACGCGCGGGTGGCCGTGGCCGGTGGCGTTGACGCCGATGCCCGAGCCGAGATCGAGGTAGCGGCGACCGTCGACGTCGACGATGTGGCTGCCCTCGCCCCGCTCGGCGACGACGTCGTAGTAGCGGGGCAGCACGCCTGCCAGCGCGGCCTCGTCGCGCGCCAGCCACTCGGCGGTCGCCCGCCCGGCCGCACCACCCAGAACACCGGGCTCGGCGGTCACATAGGGCTGCACGGTCGTCACGAGGTCCCCCGCTCGGTGTCGATCTGGGCCCGCTGCAGGCGGCCCGAGTAGTCGACGTAGACGGTCTTCAGCTCGCTGAACTGCTCGATGCCCCGTGTGCCAGCCTCGCGGAAGCCGTTGCCCGTGTGCTTCGTACCCCCGAACGGCAGCGGGATCTCGGCGCCGATCGTGGGGGCGTTGACGTAGACGATGCCGGTGTCGATGCGGTCGACGGCGTGCAGCGCAGCGTTGATGTCGCGCGTGTAGACCGCGGCGGACAGGCCGTACTCGACGCTGTTGACGACGTCGAGCGCCTCCTCAAGCCCGTCGACCTCGATGACCGAGAGGACCGGCCCGAAGACCTCGTCGCAGGCGATGTGGTGCTCGGGCTTGACGCCGGTGAGCACGGTCGGCGTGACGAAGGCCCCGCCGAGACCGTCGACCTCGACGACCCTCCCGCCCGTGGCCACCTCGGCGCCCTCGGCACCGCCGGCGGCCACGAGGCGCACGATGCGCTGGGCGGAGTTGGCCGTGATGACCGGTCCCACGTCGGTCGCCGGGTCCTGCGGGTCGCCGAGGCGCAGCGCCTCGGCCCGGGCGACGATGCGCGCCACCAGCTCGCCGGCCACGTCGGGGTGGACGACCAGGCGCGAGGTCGACGTGCAGCGCTGGCCGGCCGTGCCGAAAGCCCCGAAGATCGCCCCGTCGGTGACGAGGTCGAGGTCGGCGTCGGGGCGGACGACCATGGCGTTCTTGCCGCCGAGCTCGAGGGACACGAGCCGCGGCCCGCTCGCCATGGCCGCCGAGCCCACGGCCCGGCCGGTGGCGACCGACCCGGTGAAGCTGACGGCTCGCACGCCGCGATGCGACGCCAGGGCCGCCGCCGGCTCGGCGAAGCCGTGCACCACCTGGATCAGCCCCTCGGGCACACCGGCCTCGACGCAGGCGCCGACGAAGGCCTCGGTGCAGGCGGGGGCGTGCTCGGACGGCTTGATCACCACGCCGTTACCGGCCAGCAGGGCCGGGAAGATCTTCCACGAGGGAATGGCGATCGGGAAGTTCCACGGCGTGATCATGCCGACCACGCCGACGGGCTGGCGGGTCGTCCAGCACAGCTTGTCGCCCAGCTCGGAGGGGACCGTGTCGCCCCAGGGACCGCGGCCCTGGCCTGCCACGAACGCCGCCATGTCGACGGCCTCCTGCACGTCACCGCCGGCCTCGACGAGCACCTTGCCGGCCTCGCGGCTCACCAGCGTGGTGAACCTCTCCTTCTCGCGGGCGATGACGGCGCCGGCGGCCGCCACCACGTCGGCCCGTGCCGGAATCGGTCGGCGGGCCCAGGCGACCTGCGCGTCGGCCGCCCGGGCCACGGCCGCGTCGACCTCGGCCGGGCCGTGGATCGGGTACTCGCCCACCACGTCGTCGGGTCGGGCGGGGTTGCGTGACGGGAACGCGTCCATCGACCACCTGTCGCAGATCGGGACCGGCACGGCGACGAGCGTCAGGACCGGTACAGACGTTTCACGGAACGGCCGTACCGTATCATCCGTTCCATGTCCGAGGTGGCCGAACGCATCGCCCAGCACCGCGACGATCTCTCCCCCGCGGAGCGGCAGGTGGCCGAGGTCGTGCTGCGCCACCCCGAGGGCATCGCCTTCGGCACGGTCGCCGAGGTGGCGGCCGTCGCCGACACCTCGGGCGCCTCGGTCGTGCGGCTCGCCACCCGCCTCGGGTACCGCGGCTTCAGCGACCTCCAGGGCTCGGTGCGGGCCACGATGGGCCAGCAGCTCCGGCCGGCCGTCGAGCGCATCCGGGCGACCGACGCGTCCGACCCGGCCGACGTGCTCGCCCGCACGCAGGCTGCCGAGGTCGCCAACGTGCAGCGCACGCTCGACGCCATCGACCCGGCCGCCTTCGGCCGGGCGCTCGGCCTGCTCGCCGACGAGACGCGGCCCGTGCGGGTGCTCGCCGGCGACGCCGAGGCCGGGATCGGCACGATGCTGGCGGCCAACCTGTCGATGCTGCGCGCCGACGTCGCCGAGGTCACCGGGTCGCCGGTCGCCGTGGCCCGGCAGCTGGGCCCGCTCGCCGGTCCCTTGGGGGCGGCCCCGGCCGCCGAACGCCGCGCGCTCGTGCTCGTCGCCGTCGACCTGCGGCGCTACGAGCGGTGGGTGGTCGAGGCCGCCGCCCGGGCCGCCGCCGGTGGGGCGGCGCTCGTCGCCGTGACCGACAGCCCCCTCTCGCCGCTGGCCGCCTCGGCCGAGGTGACCTTCGCCGTGGCCGCCGAGGGCGCCGGCCCGTTCGACAGTCACGTCGGCACGCTCGCCCTGGTCAATGCCCTGGTCACCGGCGTGGCAGCCCGCCTCCGGCGCTCGGCCACCGACCGCCTCGACGAGCTCGAGGCCCGCTGGCGCGAGGCCGGCGCCCTGCTCGACCCCTGAGCGCGCCGATACGCGCGGCCGTGACCCGCGCCTCGGCGCCGTAGGCGCCACGAGCAGAGAAGCGGCGGGAGGCGGGCACCGGGCCGCAACGGCGGGCGACTCCGACGGTGAAGCAGGGCCGGCGTAGATTGCCGGCCATGACGGCGGACTTGTTCGGCACGGCCACCGTCCACGCCCCCGTGGGGATGGTGGCCTCGGTCGACCATCTGGCCTCGTCCGCCGGCGTGGCGATCCTGCGCACCGGGGGCACGGCCGCCGACGCCGCCGTCGCCGCGGGGGCCGTGCTCGCCGTCACGACCCAGCACCAGTGCGGCATGGGCGGCGACCTGTTCGCCCTGGTCCACCGGCCGGGCGAGCCGCCGGCCGCCCTCTGCGCCGCCGGCCGGTCGGGCTCGGGCGTCGACCCGGTGCTGCTCCGGGCCGAGGGCCACGAGCGCGTGCCGCGGTGGGGCGACGTGCGGGCGGTCACCGTGCCGGGCTGCGTCGACGGCTGGATCGCGCTGCACCGCCGCTACGGCCGCCTCCCCCTCGCCGAGGTGTTGGAGCCGGCGGTGACCTACGCAGCCGCCGGCTTCCCGGCCACGCCCGAACTGGCGTGGGCGGCGAACTTCATCCTCGACCTGCCCGGCGCCGACGACTACCGCGAGCCGGCCATGGTGGCGGGAGGGCGGCTGGCGGCGGGCACGATCATCCGCCGCCCGGGCGTGGCGGCCGCGCTCGCGGCCGTCGCCACCCGGGGACGGGCCGGGTTCTACCTCGACACGTTCGGCCGAGGGCTCCTCGACGTGGGCAACGGGCTCTTCGCCCCGGCCGACCTCACCCGCGACCAGGCCGAGTGGGTGATGCCCCTCCGCGTCCGGGCCTGGGGCCACGACGTGTGGGCCCCGCCGCCGCCGTCGCAGGGGTACCTCACTCTGGCCGGGTCGTGGGTGGCCGACCACCTCGACCTGCCCGACGACCCCGCCGACCCCGGCTGGCCGCACCTGCTCGCCGAGGCCGCCCGCCAGGTGGGCCACGACCGACCGGCCGTGCTGCACGAGGGCGCCTTCGGCGAGGCTCTCGTGGCCGAGGGTCGGCTGGCCGAACGGCTGGCGGCGATCGACCCCCAGCGCCGCGGCGACCTCGCGCCCGTGGCCGCGGCGGGCGACACCACGGCCCTCTGCGTGGTCGACGGCGAGCGGACGGGCGTCTCGCTGATCCAGTCGAACGCCTCTGGGTGGGGCGCAGGGATCGTCGAGCCGGGCACCGGCATCTTCCTGCAGGACCGGGCGCTCGGCTTCACGCTCGAGGCCGGCCATCCGGCCGAGTACCTGCCGGGCCGCCGCCCGCCCCACACGCTCGCTCCCGCCCTGGTTACGACGCCCGACGGACGCCTCCGCACGGTGGCGGGCTCGATGGGCGGCGACGCCCAGCCCCAGTTCCTGCTGCAATTGCTGGCCCGCACACTGCGCCACGGGCAGGACCCGGGCACGGCGCTCGCCGCCGGCCGGTGGACGCTCGATGCCGGTGGCTTCAGGATGTGGGAGGGTGGGGGTCCGGGCCGGGTCATCGTCGAGGCACACGCCCCCGAGGCGTGGGACGTTGGCCTGCGGGACCGGGGCCACGAGGTCGAGCGCCGCACAGCGGCGGTCGACCTGGCCTTCGGGCAGGCCCAGATCATCTCGGTGAATGCCGACGGCGTGCTCGACGCTGCCGCGGACGCCCGGGCGGCCACGAGCGCGGCGACCGGCTACTGAGCCCGCAGCTCGGCCGTTCCGGCGGGGCCGTCGGCGGCGCGGGCGACCCCAGCCCCGCGCGGGAGCGCGGGGCCGCCCCCTTGGGCCAGGCGAGCGCTGCCGGCTGCCGGCGTGGGGAAGGCGAGCCCTGCCGGGAGCGGCGGCGGCGGGCGGCGGCTGGGCGTCAGCTCGGGTCGGCGAACGACGGCGAGCGCTTCTCGAAGAACGCCGCCACCGCCTCCACCTGGTTCGGCGTGCCGATGATGTGGCCGATCTCGTGGCGCTCGGCGGCGTACTGGTCGGCCAGCGACGTGCCGGGCGGCGCGTCGAGCAGACGCTTCGCGGCTCGGATGGCGTAGGGGTTCATGGCCGCGATCTCGGCCGCCAGCGCCAGCGCGTCGGCGCGGGGGTCGTCTCCCACCCGGGTGGCCAGGCCCAACGCCACGGCCTCGGTGCCGCTCACCATGCGGCCGGTCCAGGTCAGCTCCTTGGCCACGTCGACGGCGACGAGTCGGGGCAGCGTGGCGGTGGCCGTCATGTCCGGCACGAGCCCCCAGCGGATCTCGAGCACCGAGAGCCGGGCGTCGGGGTGCACGATGCGCAGGTCGGCGCCGAGGGCGATCTGTAGGCCGCCGCCCAGGCAGTGGCCGTGCACGGCGGCGATCACGGGGACCGGCACCTCGCGCCAGCAGTGGGCCGTCTGCTGGGCCAGGTGGGTGATGCGCCCGTCGGTGCCGCCGAGTGCCCCGATGGCGTCACCGGACCCGCTGCCGGCCATGGCCACGAAGCCGGCGAAGTCGAGGCCGGCGCTGAAGGCCCGTCCCTCCCCCGACACCACGACCGCCCGCACGGCGGGGTCGGCCGCCACCGTGGCCCCGGCGTCGACGATGGCGGCGACCATCTCGACGTCGAGGGCGTTGAGCTTGTCGGGGCGGTTGAGCCGCACGTCGGCGACGCCGTCGCTCACCTGGATCGTCACGCGGTCGGACATCGGAGGGCCTCCCTCGCCGGCTGTGCCCACTCTGCCCCATCGGCACCGGGACCCGACAGACGGCGGGGCGTAGCGTGCCCCCATGAGCGACCTGCGGAACCTCACCGTCACGCCCGAGTTGGTCGACTACGCGGTTGCCCACGGCAGCTGGCTGGACGGCCCGGTCGAGCGGCGGCTGCGCGACGAGACGCGGGCGCTGGGACCGGTCGCCCGCATGCAGATCGGTGCCGACGAGGGCCAGCTCCTTACGCTCCTCACCCGCCTCGTCGGCGCCCACCGGGCCGTCGAGGTCGGCACGTTCACGGGCTACTCGGCGCTCTGCATCGCCCGGGGCCTCGCACCCGATGGGCTGCTGACGTGCTGCGACGTCAGCGAGGAGTGGACGGCGATCGGCCGGCGGACGTGGGCCGCGGCGGGCGTGGACGACCGGATCGACCTGCGCCTGGCCCCCGCCGTCGACACGCTGCGGGCCCTGCCGGCCCGCGAACACGTCGACCTGGCGTTCATCGACGCGGACAAGGTCGGCTACGCAGCGTATTGGGCCGAGCTGGTCCCGCGCGTCCGGGCCGGCGGCCTGCTGGTGGTCGACAACGTGCTCTACGGTGGCGACGTCGTGAATCCCGGCGGGACCGAGGTCAACGCCCGGGCCCTCCAGGACTTCAACGACGAGGTGGCCGCCGACGACCGGGTCGACGTGGTGATCCTGCCCGCCTTCGACGGCCTCACGCTGGCCCGTAAGCGCTGACCGACCGGCGGCGCTCAGACGCCGAGGGGCGCCGCGTCGAGCGTGGCGAGCGCCTGGGGCGAGCCGTCGCGCTCGACGTGGGCCGCCGACCGGCGGCCGTGGAGGTAGAGGATCAGTTCCTGCGGGGAGCCGGTGAGCGTCACCGCCGGCTCGCCCCCCTTGAGCGTGAGGGTGCCGTGGCCGGGAGCGACGATCCGGACACCGACGCCCCTCACCCGCGCCACGAGGAACCGGCCCATCGTGCGCAGCAGGCCCCACAGCGCGTCGTCGAGGTCCGGCACGTCGGTGCGGGGCTCGGCGCCGGCGGAGCCGGTGGGCCGGGCACGGCGCACGTCCTCGTGGTGCACGAACCACTCGGCCAGGTTGAGCGGGGTTCGCAACCCCGGCAGGCGCCACGGGACCGGCGGCGGCCCCGAGCGCAGCCGCTCGACGAGCGGGGCGAGGCCCCGGTCGGCGGCGCCGCGGCGCAAGCGCTGCTCCAGCCCGGCGAAGCGCGAGCCGCCGAGGATGGCGAGAGGCGCGCGCAGGTCGTGCTCGCGGACGACGAGGTGCGCGGCGAGGTCGAGCGTCGTCCATCCCGCGCACAACGTTGGGGCGTCGGGCCCCTCGGCGATCAGCAGGTCGCACAGGGCCTCGCGCTCACGGGCGTCGACGGGGGCGGTGCTCATGCGCCGTTAGGGTAGGTCGCCATGGCGACCCCTCCTGCCTACGAGATCAACGACGACGCCCTCTACGAGGCGACGATCAGCACCGACCGGGGTGACATCGTGCTCGAGCTCGACCCGCGGCTCGCACCGAACTCGGTCAACCACTTCGTGGCACTCGCCCGAAGGGGGTACTACGACGGGCTGACCTTCCACCGGGTGGTGCCCGGCTTCGTCATCCAGGGCGGCGACCCCGAGGGCCGCGGCACCGGCGGCCCCGGCTACACGTGGGCCGACGAGCCGGTGAGGGGCGAGTACACACTCGGCGCCGTGGCCATGGCCAACGCCGGTCCCGACACGAACGGCTCGCAGTTCTTCATCACGATCGACGACTGCACGACGAAGCTCGACAAGGCCTACAACCTGTTCGGCTACGTCACCTCCGGCATCGAGGTGGCCCAGCAGGTCGCCGTGGGGGATGTGATGCGGAAGGTCACGATCACGGAGAAGGCGGCCGCCTGAGCCGCGGGCCCGCCATGACCCCCAAAGTTGCCGACCCACGGCGACCCGCTCGACATCGACCTCCGCGAGATGGGCGGCCCCGGCCAAACCTGCGTGACCGTCAGCCTCCACCCCACCCACATCGTCGCGTTGACATGACCGCGGGGTAGGCCCGCCCGGGCCTGCGCTTCGGGGCCCCGGCGTCACGCCAGGGGCAGGACGGCGCCCTGCGGGGTGACCCGCTCGTGCGCCGTGACCTGGCGGACGCCGTCGCCGTCGGGCAGGGCCGTGGTGTTGTCGCAGCCGCCGTCGACGCGGCGCTGATAGTTCACGCGTACGGCCGTCGGCGCCACCACGTCGCCCGCCGCCGTCACGGCCTTGAAGCCCGACCAGCGCACGGCCACCGACGGGGCGTCGCACGGGGCGAACACCTCGGACCACACCATCAGGCCGTCGAGCCGGTCGCCGCCGGCATCGAGGGCGCGGATCCGCACGCCGTCGACCGTGCCCACCCAGCTCCCGCCGGCCGCCCGTTCGATGGACAGCGCGTGGGGGTCGCCGGCCTCCCACCAGAGGTCGCGGGTGTTCGGGTTGCCGCTGCCGCTGCGCAGGGGAGACGTCGAGCCGGTCAGCTCGCCGCCGCCGTCCCGGTAACCGCCCCAGTTCACGGCCCGCGACCCGGGGTGCGGCCGGTGCCACTGCAGCCCCAGGTGGGCGCCGCCGTGGCGCCGGCCACCGGGCCCGGCGAACGACGCCTGCAGCGCCCAGAAGTACAACTCCGGCACCGGGGGCAGCGCCTCGACCACCAGCGTCGCGGAAGCCGCCACGAGCGGGCCGACCCCGGGCGGCAGGTCCCACATCAGATGCATCGACGACGCCCGGTTCGACGACGTCGGGTACCCGGTCGTGCGGGCGGCGGCGTCGGCGGCCCCTCCGCCCCGGCCGTCCGGACCCCTCAGCGCGTCGACGAACCGGGACCACCGTGACATGGATCCAGCGTGGCACGGCGGGACAGGCGCGCCGTCCGCCGGCTGGCCGATCCGCCCCGCGGCCGATCCGGTCCCGTGGACACCCGTCGATAGGCTCGCCGCCATGCCGGCCGAACCCCTGTTCATCCTCGAGTCCGGGCGGTTCGTGCCCTCGGCGCACACACGCGGGCCCTGGGACCCGACCGCCCAGCACGGCGGCGCCCCGGCCGCGCTGGTGGCCCGGGCCCTGGAAGACGTGGCCGGCGAGGCGTTCGCCGTCACCCGCATCACGATCGATCTGCTGCGGCCGGTGCCGCTCGTGCCCCTGACCGTCGCGGCCCGCGTGACGAAGCCCGGCCGCCGCACGCTCGGCGCTGGCGTCGTGATCGAGGCCGACGGCGTGCCGGTCGTGGAGGCCCGGGGCGTGGCGGTGCGCCTGGCCGAGCTGCCCACCGAGGTGAAGGCCGAGACCGGCAGCCTGGTGGCCGGCCCCGAGCAGGGTCGCATCAGCGTGTTCGGCATCGAGGCCGACCTCGACGAGCCGGCGTTCCACCGCACGGGCGTCGAGGTCCGGTCCGTGGGCGGTGGCTTCGACGGGCCCGGCCCGGCCCAGGCGTGGTGCCGCCTGCAGCGGCCCGTCGTGGGCGGCGAGGAGCCGTCCGGCCTGCAACGGACCGCCGCCGTCGCCGACTTCGGCAACGGCCTGTCGTGGGTGCTGCCGTTCGAGCGCTGGACGTTCGTGAACGCCGACCTGTCCCTGCACCTGTCCCGCCCGCCCGAGGGCGAGTGGATCGGCCTCGACGCCACCACCTTCGTCAGCGACCGCGGCACCGCGATGTCCGAGAGCGTGGTCTACGACGACGCCGGGCGCCTCGGGCGGGCCGCCCAGAGCCTGCTGCTCGAACGGCGGGGGCCGGCGTGAGCGCCCCGGCCCACGTCGTGCCGCCCGGCATCGCCGACCACAACGTTGCCGCCCTCCACGAGGCGATCGCCGCCGTCGTTCCCGACCGCGACTGCATCGTGTGGCGCGACCGGCGGCTGAGCTGGGCCGAGGTCACCGACCGGTCGCGGCGGTTCGCCGCCGTGCTGGCCGGCGCCGGGCTGGGCCTGCGGGGCGACCCCGCCGCCAGCGCGCCGTGGGAGTCGCCGCACGACCACGTGGCCCTCTACCTACGCAACAGCAACGAGTACCTCGAGGCGAACCTCGGCGCCTGGAAGGCCCGCGCCGCGCCGTTCAACGTCAACTACCGGTACGTGGCCACCGAGCTCGCCCACCTGCTGCACGACAGCCGGGCGGCCGCCGTGGTCTACGACGGCTCGTTCGCCGCGACGCTCGGCGAGGTCCTGCCCGGCCTGCCGCACCTCCGCCTCCTGGTGCAGGTCGACGACGGCAGCGGCACGCCGCTGCTCCCGGGTGCCGTCGCCTACGAGGCCGCCCTGGCGGCCGCCGAGCCGGTCGCGCCGGCCCGCCTCTCCGCCGACGACCGCTACATCCTCTACACGGGGGGCACGACGGGGATGCCCAAGGGTGTTCTGTGGCGCCAGGGCGACTTCCTGGCCACCTGCCTGGGCGTCACCCAGACCGAGGAAGAGCTGCTGGCCGCCGCCAGCCGCCGGGCCGGGCTTCGCACGCTGCCCTCGGCGCCGTTCATGCACGGCGCCGCCCACTGGAACGCCATGTCCGCGTGGATCTCGGGTGGCACCGTCGTCATCCAGGACGATCCGAGCCGGTTCGACCCCGACGACGTCCTCGCCGTGTGCGAGCGCGAGGGCGTGACGGCGCTGCAGATCGTGGGCGACCCGTTCGCCCGGCCGCTGCTCGACGCCATGGCCCGCGCACCCGGGCGCGACCTGTCGGCCCTCCGGTTCCTGTTGTCGGGCGGCGCCGTGCTGTCCGCGCCGGTGAAGGAGCGCCTCGTCGAGGCGATCCCCCACCTGCGCATCGTCGACGTGCTCGGCTCGTCCGAGACCGGCCGCCAGGCCGTGACCCAGACCCGCGGCGCGGCCGGCGCCGACGCCGGGCCCGGCGGGTTCCGGCCCGAGGCCAGCGCCGTGGTGCTCTCCGAGGACCGCACCCGGCGCCTCGCGCCGGGCGACCCGGATGCCGGTTGGCTGGCCCAGCGGGGCCGCGTGCCACTCGGCTACCTGGGCGACGAGGCCAAGACCCGGGCCACGTTCCCGGTCGTGGAACGCGAGCGGGTGGCGGTGGCCGGCGACCGGGTCCGCCTCCTGGCCGACGGGACGATCGAGTTCCTCGGCCGTGAGTCGGTCACGATCAACACCGGCGGTGAGAAGGTCTTCGCGGAGGAGGTCGAGCAGGCGCTCACGTCGCACCCCGCGGTGGTCGACGCTGTGGTGACGGGCCGCCCCAGCACCCGTTGGGGCCAGGAGATCGTGGCCGTGCTCGCCCCGGTCGGCGGGACGGAGCCCCCGGCCGACGACGAGCTGCGGGCGCACTGCCGCCGGATGCTCGCCGGCTACAAGGTGCCCAAGGCCTTCGTGTGGGTGCCTCGCGTCGAGCGGTCCCCGGCTGGCAAGCCCGACTATGCCTGGGCCAAGACCGTGGCGGAGGCTGCGGCGGTCGCCTTGCCCACGGCCGAGCGCTGAACCCGGGCGGATCTGGTGTCCGCCACCCGCCATCAGGGGGCGGGGACGCCGGAACGCCGCGGTCGGTGGACCGGACCGCTCAGGATGAAGGCGGATCGGTGAACTCGTCGGTGGTGTAGCGCCAGGCGCGGGTGTGGGACGGCCACTCGCCGGGCAACCCGGCCTTCCGCACGAGCTGGCCCACGAACCGGTCCGGCTCGGGGAGCTTCTCCCACACCGCCGGCAGGAACGTGCCGCGGTGGTCGCCCGCGGCGAGCAGCACGCCGTCCACGCCGGGGCGCACGGCCCGCTCGACCTCGTGGCGAGCGTGGGCCGGGATCTCGACGAGGTGCGACAGCACCGAGATCTCGACCTTCGTGGTCCCGAGCTGGCGGGGTGTCAGCGGGGGGAAGCGGGGATCGTCGAACGCAGCCGCGCGGGCGTTGCGGGCCACGTCCTGCCACAGCGGCCGACGCGGCTCGAGCGACCCGATGCAGCCCAGCAGGCGGTCGCCCTCCTCGAGCGTCACGAACGAGGCACCCGGGGGGCGGACCCGCTCGGGGACATCGGCATCGGCCATCGGGTAGGCGTCGCCGGTGCCCAGCTCGTGCTCGATGGCCCGGCGGGCGAGCGCCGAGAGCCACCGGCGGTCCTCCTCGCCCAGCGGCGGCGGCTCGCCCACGGCGAATGCCCCGTAGCCGACGACCCGGTCCGGCTCGCCGGAGGTGTCCGCGGACGTCGACAGGTCGAGGCGCCGGGGCACCCACCCACGCCCGCGTGCGGCGGCGAGCAGGCCCCGGATCGGCAGGCACCCGCAGGCGTCGTAGGGGCCGATGTCGTCGATGCGCTCCTCGAGGATGGCGGTGGCGGTGGCCGCGTCGCGGGCGCGGGCGGTGGCGTCGTCGAGGTAGTGGCTGAGGTCTGACGAGGCGACGATGAGCGTCTCGGGGTCCCAGAGGGCGTCGATGGCCGGGGTCACGATCTCGGTACCGGCCCGGCCGACCACGAGCGGCACCACCCGCACGTCGCCGAGCACGACCTGCAGGAAGGGAAGCTGCACCTCGACGCTGTGCTCGGGGCCGTGGGCGCCGTCGGCCTCGACCGCCAGGCCGGCGGCCACGAGGGCGCGCGCGGCGCCGAAGTCGGTGCGCACCGAGCCGAGCGGCGTCGCCCACGCCGTCGCGGTGCTCGTGCCGACTCCCGTGAGGCGGGCCCGGTGCGCAGGCCCGACCACGACGACCCGGCGGACCTGTCCGGCACGCCCTGCCACGGCCCGATAGGCGGCACCGGCCGTGGGGCCCGAGTACTGGTAGCCGGCGTGCGGGACGATCAGCGCCTCGGGCGGGGTCAGGTCGGCGGGAACGCTGGCCGACCGCAGGTGGCCCGTGACGGCGTCACGCAGGGCCTCGGGATCTTCCGGGTAGAAGCTGCCCGCCACCGCCGGCGGGCGCACCCAGGCCCCGGTCGTCACCACGTCGGTGATCACGGCCGTCCGCGCCCTACGGACGTCTCGAGCCGCACCGGGATGCGCCGACGGCCCTGGTGTCCCGGAGAACCGGCGAACCGCCCCGGCAGCGCGTAGCCACACGAGGCGCAGTGACCGTCGTCGGTCAGGTGCCAGCGGCCCAGCTCGTACCAGTCGCGCTCGACCACCAGCTCACCGCAGCCCGGGCACCACGTGCTGGACCCCTCGCGGTCGTGCACGTTGCCCGTGTAGACGTACCGGAGGCCGTTGCGCAGGCCGTGCTCGCGGGCCCGCCGCAGCGTCTCCGGCGGGGTGTGCGGCAGGTCCGTCATCTTGTAGTCGGGGTGGAACGCCGTGAAGTGCAGCGGCACGTCGGGACCCAGCCGGTCGGCCACCCAGGACGTCAGCTGGTCGAGCTCCTCGTCGCCGTCGTTGCGCCCGGGGATCAGCAGCGTCGTGATCTCGAACCAGACGTCGGTCTCGTGGCGCAGGTACTCGAGGGACTCGAGCACCGGGGCGAGGCGGGCCCCGCAGACGTGCCTGTAGAACTCCTCGGTGAAGCCCTTTAGGTCGACGTTGGCGGCGTCGAGGTGGCTGTAGAACTGCCGGCGGGGCTCGGGGTTGATGTAGGCGGCGGTGACGGCCACGGCCTTGATGCCCTGCTCCCGGCAGGCGTCGGCTACGTCGCTGGCATACTCGAGGAAGATCGTGGGGTCGTTGTAGGTGAACGCCACGCTGGCGCAGCGCAGCCGCGCGGCCGCCGCCGCGATGCCCTCGGGCGTGGCAGCATCCGCGAGCGTGTCCATCTCCTTCGACTTCGAGATGTCCCAGTTCTGGCAGAAGCGGCAGGCCAGGTTGCACCCGGCCGTTCCGAACGACAACACCGCGGTGCCCGGCAGGAAGTGGTTGAGCGGCTTCTTCTCGACCGGGTCGACGCAATAGCCGGACGAGCGGCCGTAGGTGAGCAGCGCCACCTCGTCGTCGACTCGGCCCCGCACGAAGCAGACGCCGCGCTGGCCCTCACGCAGGCGGCAGGCGCGCGGGCAGACGTCGCACTGCACCCTCCCGTCCTCGAGCCGGTGCCAGTGTTCGGTCGGGACCGAAGCCGGCGTGGCGTCGTTCACGCGTCCAGACTACCCCTGGCCTCCGGTTTCAGTCTTTGGTGGCGACCGCATTCGGCGTGACGTTCGTCTTCGGCTCGTAGGCCTCCGCCGCCACGTCGCGAGCCTCGCCGCCGAGCGTGGCCCGGAGGTCGGCCCGGCACATCGTGCAGGGGCCGTAGTAGCGCGCGTCGACCTCGGTGCCGCACCTGGGGCAGGTGATCGACAGCGGCTCGGCGGAGGGGGCGTCGATCATCGGGCCAGCATCGCGCGCTGGGCGTCGCAGCGTGCTGACTGCCACACTGGGCGCCATGAAGCTCACCCCGATGCTGGCGTCGTGGGCCACGTCCGTTCCCGAGGTCGACGAGGGCGAGTGGATCTACGAGCCGAAGTGGGACGGCCTCCGGGCTCTCGTGCGCATCGACGACGACCTCAAGGTGCGGGTGCTGTCGCGCCGCGGTCAGGCGCTCAGCCGTCCGCTGCCCGAGCTGGCCGCCATGGGCGCCACCATCGGGCGATCGGTCGTGCTCGACGGCGAGATCGTGGCGCTCGACGGCGACGGCCGACCCTCCTACGACCGCCTGGCGGCGCGCCTCTACGCCTCCCGGCCCGAGCGGGTGGCCCGGGCCACACCGGTCACGTTCGTGGCCTTCGACGTACTGCAGGTCGACGGCGAGCCGCTGATCGACCAGCCGTGGTGGCTGCGCCGCGACGTCCTCACCGGGTTGGCGTGGCCGGGCGGCGCCGCGGTGGCGACCATGGCCAGCGACGACGGCGACGCCCTGGCGTCGGCCACGGCCCGCCTGGGCCTCGAGGGCGTGATGTGCAAGCGCCGCCGGGCCCGCTACGTCTGCGGGCGACGCACCGGTGCGTGGATCAAGGTCAAGCACCCGCACGCCGGCTGGTTCGACGTCGTGGGCTGGCGGCCCGAGAGCAAGTCCCACCCGCAGGGCGCGCTCGTGCTGGCCGACGAGGAGCGCCCGGCCGGCACGGCCACGATGGCGCTCTCGCCCGAGCACCGCTTCGTGCTCGCCCAGTTCGTCGAGCGCCACGGCGCCCAGTACGGGCCCCTCATCCGGGTGCCCCACGGCGCGCAGGTCCGTGTCCACTACGGCGAGCGCTCGCCTCGCGGCTTCGTGCGCGACGCCATCGCCCACGAGATCCGCCCCGCCCTGCCCGGCTCGGCCTGAAGCAGACCAGGTCGTCCGGGTCGCCGGCCTGTGGACAACTCGCGAAATCCACAGGCTTGCCCCTCTCGTAGCGCACAACCCGCCCGGCGTACGGTCCCCGCATGCCGACGTTCGATGTGACTCTGCGGGACCGGACCATCGAGACCGTCCAGGGTGCCGACGCCTATCAGCAGGAGGGGCCGATGACCACGTTCTTCCGCCGCGGCGACGGGCGCGACGTCATCGACTCGTGGAGCGTCCGGGTGGCGAGCTTCCGCACCGCCGACCTCCTCGTGGTCCGCCGGCGGGACGCGGCCGCCGCCGGGCAGTCGCCGCTACGCGCCGTCGTCGGCTGAGCCCGAGCTCGCGGCGGCCCCCAACCCGGGCGTGCCCCCGGTGGCGTCGGTCCGTCCCGCCGGGAACCAGTGCA
This sequence comes from Acidimicrobiales bacterium, assembly GCA_035296625.1. Classification (GTDB taxonomy): domain Bacteria; phylum Actinomycetota; class Acidimicrobiia; order Acidimicrobiales; family VFJN01; genus DATCLS01. Next base: position 27,946 of record DATHAO010000074.1, read on the forward strand.
CGTTGGCGGGCTCGTAGTACTTGGCCTGGTCCTCCGACACGATGAGCTCACCCCGGCCGAGCGCGTTGACCAGGTCCTCGCACTGGCCCTCGAGTGTGCGGTACTTGGCCATCCAGACGACGAAGACGCCGTGGCCGTCGGCCATGTCCAGCACGTCCCGGGCGATCGCCGCGGGATCGGCGGCGGCGTTGCGGTCGCCGTAGTCCACCCAGTCGACCCGCTGGGGAGGGCCGAGCGTCGGGTAGACGACCTGGGTGATGTCGCTCGGCATGGCCCGCGAGTAGGCCGGGCCCAGCTGGTCGGGGCAGTAGACGACCACGTCGCCCGGCTCGGCCCGCTCCGCCACGGCGGCGGCCACCTCCTCGGACTGGGTCCGCTCGAAGGCCTGGATCCACACCAGCCCGGCCAGCGACAGAGCGACGAGCGACCCGCCGGCCACCAACCGCGCTGGTCCCACGAACCGGGTGATGCCGACGGCGACGGCGACGAGCAGCAGCGGCACGAACACCGCCGCGTAGCGGCTCTGGTAGGTGGCGCTCGTGGCGTAGCCGACGGCGCAGCCCAGGGCTGCGGTGACCGCCACCACGAGCACCTCCCGGCGCACGAGCGGGGTCGTGCGCAGGTCCAGGGTGAGCTCGTCGCGGCTGGCGCGCGCGGCGAACAGGGCGACCAACGCCAGCACGACGATGACGGTGCCGGCGAGGAACGACTCGGAGACGAGCCCGCCGCCGAGGTCGTCGAGCGTGGTCTGGACCAGCTCGGTGGGCCGGTAGGGCGCCCCCCACGGGGTGCCGGTGTGGGCACCCTGGTAGAGGAACCCGCCGAGCCACGGCAGGAACAGCAGTCCGCCCGCAGCGACGGCCACGGTGAGCCGGACGGTCGTGGGGCGCTCGCCGGGCACGCGCCACCATCGGACCACAAGCAACAGGCCAACGGCGGCGACCAGGTAGAACGACCAGTAGTGGGTCAGCAGCAGCGTGCCGGACACGAGGGTGAGGGCGGCGAGCCGGCCCGCCGTCGGGGTGTGCAGGGCGTCGGTTAGCACGAGGTAGCCGACGAGCGTGAGCAGCATGACGAGGGAGTACATGCGGGTCTCGGTGGCGTAGCGCACCGAGTACGGCGACAGCGCCACGACCACCAGCGCCCAGCGCCCGCCGGCCACGCCGGCCAGGCGCCTGCCCGCCACGTACGCGAGCGGCAGCGTCGCCACGCCGATGATGCCCGACAGAGCGCGCACGGCGACGTCGCCCTCGCCGAAGACCTGCATCCAGCCGTGCAGCAGCAGGTAGTAGAGCGGCGGGTGGCCGTCGTGGCGCAGGGCGTCGAGCAGGTCGCCGACCGGCAGCTTGGCGATGTTGACGCTCAGCGCCTCGTCGAGCCAGAGCGCCGAGGTGGTGACGAAGCGGAGGGCCACCCCGACGACGACGACACCGGCGATCACCAGCGGGGCGAGCTTCTGCGTCCACGGGGCCGACGGCTCCTCGGGAGGTGAGGTGGGAGCGTCGTCGACCCGCTCGCTGACGAGGGTGCGCATGAGGCGGGCATGCTAGCAATCGCCCCCATCGGCCGGCCGCATACGCCGGTGCCGTCGTGCCGGTGCCGCTAGGTGCCCCGGGGCAGCGCGACCGGTTCAGGTGGAGGGCGTCGGGGCGGACCGGCCGGCGGCGTCGGGGGCCGTCTCGTCGGCCGCCGGGATGTCCGACCCATCTGCGTCGGGCGCGCCGTCGTCCGGCGGGGCACCGGGCACGTCGGTGGCCGACGCCGCTCCTACCGGATCGCGCCGGCGGACCAGCGCGACGACGGCCACGCCGGCGCACACGGCCAGCACCGGGTAGATCGGCATCTTGAAACGGGGGTCGCCGAACGTGAGGAGCGGCGACAGCAGCTGGACCGGCGCCGCCAGCACGAACAGCTGCCAGCGCCGATCGGCCCAGGCTCCCCGCCGCACGACGAGCACGAAACCGGCCGCGGTCAGGGCGACGAGGAGGAAGTAGTAGGCGTCGGCCACCTGGCCGACCCTGTGGGTCGTCGACGGGCCGAACACCGGGTGCTGCCCGTAGTCGCCGGCCGCGGCGAGCCCGTCGTCATCGTGGCGGAGCGTGGCCGACAGGCGCTCCGGCACGAGCCCGGCGGCGTCGAGCGGGTTCTCGCGGAGCCACGTCAGGCCCTTGTCGAGCGTGTAGGACTGGCGGCGCACTTCGAACTCCGGGCGCTTGCCGGCGTTGAGCGACTCGGGGAAGCAGTAGCCCGGGAGGCCGTAGGAGCCCGTCGCCTCGGGGTTGTTGCCGATGCAGAAGTTGTCGCCGAAGTTGGCCGACAGCAGGATCGGCGAGTCCATCTGGATGGCGTTGCGGATCGCCCACGGCACGATCACCGCGATCGTCGCCACGCCCACGAGCCCCGTGTTGCGTACGGCCCGCCGCACGCCGTCGGACCACCACAGCACGAGGAACAGCGGGGCGATCACGAGCGACACGGGGCGCACGAGGCCGGTCAGCCCGAACAGCACCCCGACCGTGACGAGCCGCCAGCGACCCGGGTGCCGGGCCACGGCCGGCGTGGCCAGCGCCACGAGGAACAGCAACACGAACAGGAACAGGAAGAGCGTCTCGGTGAGAACGACGCCGCTGTGGAACACGAGGTTCGGCCACAGGGCGAACGCACCGGCCGCCACGAGCCCCACCCCGGGGCTCGCCAGCCGACGACCGAGAGCGAACACGAGCGGGACGGTGGCCACGGACAGCACGACGTTGGTCCAGAGCGCCACGTCGAACGCCGACACCTCGCCGGGGGCCAGTCCGACGACCCACAGCACGGCGGCGACGAACAGCGGGTAGCCCGGCGGGTAGTACGCCGTCACGCCGCCGGCGTCGCCGGGGTAGCTGAAACCGTGACCGTGGGCGACCTGGTCGCTCAGCAGCAGATAGAGCACGGGGTCGCGCAGCTGGGGCCCCGTGGGCTCCTGCGCCTGGGTCACCGCCCACGCGATGCGCGCCAGCGCCGCGGCGGCCACGATGGCGACGAGGGCCCATCGGACGCGTCGATCGAGCGGGGGAAGCTCGGGGAACGCTCGACGCCCCCAGCGCCCAAGCACAGATGGCACGGGCGACGACCCTAGTAGCCCGCGCTCGCGGTCACCGTGCAACGACGAACGCGCATCTGGCCTCCCTCCGGCCGATCGCGCGAGGCCGGAGACACCGAAGCGACGGAGCCGGCGAGTCCCTCGGACCATGCGACGGCCGTCATGCCCCGCGCGGCGCCATCGGGCGACCGGTCGGCCGAGGCCACTAGCATCGCCCGCCGATGGCCGACCGCTCGCCGCAGGCCTCCGGCTCGCCGACGGACGACCACGGCTGGGGCCGGGGGAACGTCGTGCCGCATCGCCCGGACGGGCGCTGTGCCGTGATCGGCGCGCCCCGACCCCCGACGCGCCGTGGCCGTCCCTCCGACCGCCCGTCCCGTGCCGTCCCGGACGCCTCCCCGGCCGTGCCGCTTGCCTCCCGTGCCGTCGCGGCCGCCTCCCACGGTGCTCGCCTCCGGGTGGTGGCGGCGTGACCGCCGTCGACGCCGGGCGGGCCCGGACGGGCCCCGGCGCCGCCCGCGACACCGACGGCACGGGCGCGACCGCGGTGGCGCCTACGGCGACCGGCCGGCCCGCCGACGCCCCGGTCGGGGCGACCGTGAGCGACGCTGCCCCCACCGGGCGCCGGTTCGGCTGGTGGCTCGCCGCCATCGCCCTCGGCGGCCTCGCGGTGCGCCTCATCTACCTGTTCGGCTGGCGCACCCCGTGGTTCGAGGTCGGCGATCCGTACTACTACCACCACGGCGCGAACCTGCTGGCCGACGGCGAGGGCTTCGTCCACCCCTACCGGTTCCTGCTCTACGGCGTGCGCGTGCCCGGCGCCGACCACCCACCCGGCCTCATCACCGTCCTCGGGGCGTTCTCGTGGCTGGGGCTGCGCTCGTTCTTCCAGCACCAGGTCATCGGCTGCGTGCTGGGCACCCTCGGAGTGGCGGCGATGGGGCTGGCCGGCCGGCGCGTCGCCGGGGCCCGCGTCGGGCTGATCACGGCGGCGCTCACCGCCCTGAGCCCCAACGTGTTCCCGTTCGACGCCATGGTCGTGTCCGAGACCCTGGTGGTGGCCACGACCGGTCTCGTCCTGCTGGCGGCGTACCGCTGGTGGGACCGGCCCTCGGTGCGGGCCGCCGTGCTGTTCGGGGCCGCGGTCGGCGCCGCCGCGCTCGTGCGGTCCGAGGCTCTGTTGCTCGGCCCGGCCCTGGGCCTACCGCTCGTGTGGTGGCGCCGGCGCCTGACGGGGCTCGGCCCGGTGCTGCGCCAGCTCGCCGCCGGTGGAGCCGTGGCCGCCGCCGTGCTCGCCCCGTGGGTGGGCTACAACATGGCCCGCTTCGAGGAGCCGACCACGCTCTCGGCCCAGTTCGACCAGACGCTGGGCACCGCCAACTGCGACGACGTCTACTACGGCGACCGCATCGGCTACTGGCAGCTGGGATGCATCCAGCGGGTCGAGCACCTGGTCGGCGAGGGCGACGCCTCCGCGCAGGGCCGGGGCTTCCAGCGCATCGCCCGCGAGTACGTCGCCGACCACACCGGCCGCGTCCCCTACGTCATGGCGGCCCGGGTGGGCCGGGCCTTCGGTCTGTACGCGCCGCAGAACCAGATCCAGCTCGACCTGTCGGTCGAGTCGAAGGAGCACCAACTCGGCCAGGCCGGTCTGTTCACCTGGTACGCCGTGGCAGCGGCCGGGGTGATCGGCCTCGTCGGCGTGCGCCGGGCCGGGCGGCCCATCTTTCCGCTCGTGGCCACGGTGGCGAGCGTGGCCGTCACGGTGGCGCTCATCTACGGGACGACGCGCTTCCGGCTGCCGGCCGAGCTCGCTCTCATGATCCCCGCCGGCGTCACGATCGACGCCGGGCTGCAGGCCGCCCGCGGCCGCTGGCGCGCACGCCGCACCCGCGCCAGCGTCCCGGCGACCGCCAACGGCGACGCGGACCGGGCGGACGCGTCGCGGGCGCCCTCGCCGCCCGGCACGCCCGGCCCCTCCGGCGGCGCGGACCTCCCCGCGGCGGCCGCCGCCGACCCGCCCGGCGGGCTGGGATCGTCGGCGGGCCACTTCGCCGGCTTCGACGGCCTCCGGGCGATCGCCGCGCTCGGCGTGCTGGTGTGCCACGCCGGGCTGCAGTCGGGGTGGGTCGGCCGCCACCCGGGGCCTGGCTACTGGGTGTCGCGTGCCGACGTCGGGGTTGCGCTCTTCTTCGTGCTGTCGGGCTTCCTGCTCTACCGGCCGTTCGTGGCCGCCCGCCTCGCCGGGCGGAGCGGCCCGGGCGTGCGCAGCTACCTCCGCAAGCGGTTCCTGCGCATCTTCCCGGCCTACTGGCTGGCGCTCACCGTGCTGGTCGTCGTGCTGGACACCCGGGGCCGCGACGACATCTCGGGTTGGCGTGACGTCGTCATGTACTACGGCCTGCTGCAGAGCTACTCGAAGAGCACGGCCCTCGGCGGCCTGCAGCAGGCGTGGACGCTCGTCAACGAGGTGGCGTTCTACCTGCTCCTGCCGCTGTGGGCCACCGGCGCCGCCTGGCTCACCCGCCGCCTCAAGCCCCGCGTCGCGATCGGCGCCGAGCTGCTCGTGCTCGCGGCCGCCGCCCTCGGTGCGCTCGGCTTCCGCCTGTGGCTCCACTCGTTCCAGCCCAACGACCCGTCGCTGGGCAACTTCGACCCCCGCTTCCACTGGATCGTCGCCAACTTCCACCTGTTCGCCCCCGGCATGGCGCTGGCCGTCGCGCTCGAGTGGTCCCGGCGGCGCGACGAGCCGCTCCGCAGCCTCGAGCTGGCCCGCCGCCACCCGCTCGCATGCTGGGCCGTGGCGTTCGCCAGCCTGTGGGCCGTCGCCACCCAGCTCGACCTTGGGGTGCAGGTGGGCGCGACCGAGAGCGGCCAGGCGATCGCCAAGGAAGTGCTCTACGGTGCCATCGGGATCGCGCTGGTTCTGCCCGTGGCCGTGGCAGGTGCCACACTGCAGCGGCCACTTCGCTGGCTGGGGATGCGAGCGATGGTGGTGCTGGGGGTGTTGTCCTATGGCATCTACCTGTGGCACGAGGGGGTGATCGACCTGTACCGCGACATCCGCAACGAGCCGCCCCTGAACGGCTGGTTCACCGGCATCGTGATCGTGACCGTTGCCGCCAGCGTGCTCCTCGCCGGCACCTCCTACCTGGTGGTCGAGCGCCCGGCGCTCACCCTCAAGGACCGGCGACGCCGGCTGTTCGCCACCTGGGCGCCCACCGGCCTGCCCGCCGACGCCGCCCGGTACGACGCCGCCCCGGGCACCACCGACCCCGCACCAATGGTCCCCGCGACCGCCGCTCCGGTCCCGGTCGCAGCCGGCGCCACTCCCGAGAGGACCCGGTGACCGTCGAAGTCGTCGAGCCCGAGGTTGCCGAGACCCCCGTCCCGGCCCCCTGGTACCGCCGCCACGGCTGGCTCGTGCCCGCCGTGCTGGTGGGCATCGTCATCGCCCTGCCCGCCCGCGGCGTGTTCCGGGCTCCCGGGCCGCCCATGGAAGAGGGCTTCATGCTCGTCTTCCCCGAGCGGCTGCTCGACGGCGACATCCCCAACAAGGACTTCCTGCACCTCTACGGCCCCGGGAGCATCTGGGCGATCGCCGGGGTCTTCAAGGTGTTCGGCATCTCGCTGTGGACCCTGCGGATCTACGGCTTCCTGCAGCTCATCGCCCTGATCGCCGGCATCACCCACGTCGGTTACCGGTTCGGGCGCTGGCCGGCGGCGGTGGGCGGCGCCGTGGCGGCGATCATCATCGTCCCGCCGATCGGGGTGACGGCGCTGGCGTGGGTCGGCGGCGTGGCGCTCGCCCTGTGGGCGGTCGCCGTGGCCGTCCGGGTGTTCGACGAGGGCCACACCGGCACCCGCACGCTGCTGGTCGCCGGGCTGCTCGCCGGCGCCGCCCTGCTGTTCCGGCCCGACCTCGTCATCGCCCTCGGCCTGTCGCTGGGCGCGCTGTTCCTGTTCGGCTTCGACGGACCGCGCCGCCGCCAGCTGCTGCTGGGCGCCCTGGCCGGGCTCAGCCCGTTCCTCCTGCACCTGCTCTTCGCCGGACCCGTCAACGCTTTCACGGGCATGGTCACCGAGCCGGTGTTCGACCTCCGCCCCGGCCGGCGGCTGCCGTTCCCGCCGCCCACCGACCACTTCACCAGCTTCCTCAACCGGGCCTACGCGCTGCGCGAGTTCCCGTGGCCGCTGCCGGCCTTCTCCCAGCCCATGCAGATCGCCGTGTGGTTCTGGGTGCTGACCGCAGTCTGCGTGTCGCTCGTGGTCATGGGCTGGCGGGCCAAGCGGGCCGGCAGCCCGCACGGCTGGCGGCTCGTCGCCCTGTCACTGCTGGCCCTCGGTCTGCTGCCCCAGGCCGTGCAGCGGGCCGACACGGCCCACCTGTCCTGGGTGAGCTGCGTGCCCTTCGGCCTGCTCCCGGCGTTCATCGCCGAGACGGTCCGACTGCGCCACGCGGGGCCGGCCGACGCCCCGGTCACGGACGCCGGCGAGCTGCGCGACGAGGCCGCGGCGACCGCCGACGCCAAGGCCGACGAGGGCGAGACGCCCGGCCACGCGCCTCCGGCCTCGCGGCGCCCGCGGGTGCCGGCGGTCGCCGGGCTGGCCATCCTCGTGCCGTTCGCCCTGATGCTGCTGTTCCCCCACTACACGTACCGTTGGTACGCCGACTACGTCGTGCAGAGCACCGGCAACAAGCGGGAGGTCAGCTCGATCGACCACCGCGGCCGGTCCTTCTACTACGGGCGCGCCGACGTGGCGGCCGCCGCCGAGGACATGCTCGACGACGTCGAGGAGGTCACCGAGCCCGGCGACTCCATCATCGTGGGGACCGGCGACCTGCGCCGCACGCCCTACAGCGAGGCGTACATCTACTTCCTGCTACCGCAACTCGACCCGGGCACCCAGTACATCGAGATGGACCCCGGTGTGGCCGACGCCCCCGACTCGGGCCTGGCCGACGAGATGCGGGCCGCGGACGTCGTGGTCCTGTCGACCGTCTACGACGACTGGGACGAGCCCAACGCGTCGATGGACCTCGGCTCCGACGAGCCGAACCAGGTGCTGGAGCAGGACTTCTGCCAGCACGACAGCTATGGCTCGAACGGGCCGGCCCGGCCGGTCTACGAGCTCTACGTGCGCTGCGACACGGGAACCGGAAACCCGTGACGACCGGCGCCGCGCCGCAAGCGTCGCCCGGTGGGTCGCCTCCCGTCGGCCGTCGCGAGCGTCGCGGCGGTGACTGCCACGTTCCGAGACACACCTGCGGGGCATTCGCTAGCGTGCCCCGTCCGATCAACGCCCGGGGCATCGCATGAGAACACTCGTGGTCATCCCGACCTACCTCGAAGCCGAGAACGTCGCCGACGTGCTCCGGCGCGTGCGCGCCGCGGCGCCGCGCGTCGACGTGCTGGTGGTCGACGACAACAGCGCGGACGGCACCGCGGACCTCGCCCGCGCCGCCGGTGAGGAGCTCGGCCAGGTCGACGTGCTGGTCCGGCCCGACAAGGGCGGCCTCGGCGTCGCCTACCGCGCCGGCTTCGAGCGGGGCTTCGAGCGGGGATACGACGTGCTCGTCCAGATGGACGCCGACCTGTCGCACGATCCCGCCAAGCTGCCCGAGTTACTGGCGGAGATCGAGAAGGGCGCGGACGTCGCCATCGGCTCGCGCTACGTGCCTGGCGGCAGCACCCCGCACTGGCCCCGGCAGCGCCGCATGCTGTCGCGCGTCGGGAACTTCTACGCGTCGAAGATGCTGGGGCTGAACGTCCACGACGCCACGGCCGGGTTCCGGGCCTACCGCGCCTCGCTGCTGCAGCGGCTCGAGGCCGACGCCACCCGGGCCACCGGCTACGGCTTCCAGGTCGAGCTCAACTACAGGGCCCACCGGCTCGGCGCCACGATCGTCGAGGTTCCGATCACCTTCAACGACCGGGTCCGCGGCGTCTCGAAGATGTCCTGGCACATCATCGGCGAGGCCATGTCGCTCGTGACCTGGTGGGGCCTGCGCGACCGCATCGCCGACCGCCTCCCGGGCCGGGGCGTGACGCCCGCCGTGCCCACGGCGCCGACGCCGGCCGCCGTCGGCATCGAGGACGTCGCCCCCGACCCGCCGCACGACAGCGACGCCGATCCGGCGAGACCGGCGGGGCGGGCCGCCGGCGCCACGCCGTCACCCGCGGCCGAGGTGGAGGCCGCGCCCGAGCCCGCGCCGGTGAACGGCAACGGCACCGCTACGGCCGCGGCTCCCGCCTCCGCGCCCGAAGGCTGAGACCCGCGCGACCCGGCACCCCATCGCAGCGCGGTGGGGTGGGGTGCCGCTCAGTAGGGCCAGGACGTGCCGTCGTGGCCGAGCAGCCGGGCCACCCGGCGGAGCTTGGCCGTGACGAGGACCTTGATGAGCACGTTGCGGGCGAACCACGGCAGCTGGGCGGCCTGACGGCCGACGTTGGCCAGCCGGGCGCCGCCGCTCACCTTCTCCTTGCGGTACTCGGCCAGCGACCGGCTGCGGCCCGCGTAGCGCCAGCCGCCGGAGAACATCAGGTTGGCCATGATCGCCAGGGTCACGCCGATCGACGAGAACGAGTCGTGGATGAGCATCGTCCCGCCCGGCGTCACCCGGGCGCCCCAGGCCTTGATGTCCTCGGCAGCCGGGCGGAAGCGGTGGGCACCGTCGATGTGCAGGAGGTCGATCTCGCCGGCGACGTCGCCGTGGGCGTCGTGGCTGAACTTCTGCACGTAGGTGACGCGGTCGCTCACGCCGGCCCGCTCGAGGTTGGCCAGGAAGACCTTCTTGTCGAGCGCGGCTTCGTCCTCGAACCCGTCGATCTGCTGCGGGCCACGGTCGTTGCCGGCGTGGGGATCGATGGCGACGATCTCGACGCCTTCGGGCGCCGACCGGCCGATGGCGATCATCGACCGCCCCCGGAAGCTGCCGATCTCGACGACGCGGCCGCCGGCGGCGACGCCGGTCGCGGCGGCGACGACGCGGGCCACCTGGTCGGGGCTGAACCAGCCCTCGACTCCTTCCAGTGCCGCGTCGAGAGAGGGATCGATGGTGCTCACAGGCTGCTCCGTAGAAGGTTCGAGAGGCTGTCACGGGGCGCACGCACGGCCTCCCCCGGCCGTGGATGCGGCGTGACCGCATCGTTGGTGCGCTGGCGCGAGAGTCCGTAGCATACGGTCGACCTGGTGCCCGATTCCCATCGAACCGCGTCCGACCGGCCCGCAAGGGCCCGTCGAGTGGCCGCACCCGGACCCGGCACCAGCCGCTTGGGGGAGGACCTGAACACGTGAGCACGGCCATGGACGACCTCGCCGATCCTGTGGCGAAGATCGGCGACCTGGCGGCCTCCGCAGGCGTCAGGCGCATCCACGTGCTGGCGTGGCGGGACCTCGACGACGTCGAGGCGGGCGGGTCCGAGCTGCACATCGCCGAGGTGGCCAAGCTGTGGGCGGCCGCCGGCGTCGAGGTCACGATGCGGACATCCTGGGCGCAGGGCCAGCCCGTCGAGGACTCCCGCGACGGCTACAAGGTGATCCGCCGCGCCGGCCGCTACATGGTCTTCCCTCGCGCCGCCATGGCCGAGCTGTTCGGCCGCACCGGCCCGCGCGACGTGCTGGTCGAGATCTGGAACGGCATGCCGTTCCTCAGCCCGGTGTGGAACTGGGGTCCCCGGGTCACGTTCCTGCACCACGTGCACGGCGAGATGTGGGGCATGACGCTGCCTCCGGCCCTCGCCCGGGCCGGCGAGCTGCTCGAGAGCAAGCTCGCTCCCCCGCTGTACCGCCGGGCCCCGGTGGTCACCCTGTCGGAGTCGTCCAAGCGCGAGATGGTCGACGACCTCGGCTTCCCCAGCGACGTGGTGACGGTCGTGCCGCCTGGGATCGACCCACGGTTCTCGCCGGGCGACGTCGCCAAGTCGCCCGAGCCCCTCGCCGTCGCGATCGGCCGGTTGGCGCCGGTCAAGCGGTTCGACGCCCTCGTGCGCGCCGCGCACGCCGCCCGCCGGCAGGTGCCGACCATGCGCCTCGACATCGTGGGCGACGGCTACGAGCGGCCCAAGATCGAGGCTGTCATCGACGAGTTGGGCGCCGGTGACTGGGTGACCCTGCGCGGCCGCATCACCGACGACGAGGTCGTCGACCTCTACCGGCGTGCCTGGGTGGTGACGTCGGCGTCGGCCCGTGAGGGATGGGGCATGACGCTCACCGAGGCGGCGGCGTGCGGCACGCCCGCGGTGGCCAGCCGCATCGCCGGCCACGAGGACGCCGCGGTCCACGGCGTCACGGGTCTCCTCGCCGACGGCGACGAGGCCCTCGCCGCGGCCCTCTCCCAGGTGCTGGGTGACGACGCGCTCCGGGCTCGGCTCAGTGCCGGCGCCCTCGCGCACGCCGGCACCCTGACCTGGAGCAACACCGCCACCGAGCTGATGCTGGTGATCGCCGGCGAGGTCTCGAGGCGCCGCTTCCGACGATGAGGAACCCCGTCCCGCGGCCGACGACGGAGTCGGCCCGCCTCCACCTCGGCCTCGCCGCGGTGGCCTACATCCCGCTGCTGCTCACCCAGCGGCAGTGGGTCAGCGCGGACACCAAGACCTACCTCTACCTCGACCCGTCGAGGCTGCTCCGCCGGGCGTGGTCGATGTGGGATCCGACCATCGGCTTCGGCACGGTCACCCACCAGAACATCGGCTACCTGTGGCCGATGGGGCCGTTCTACTGGGTGGCCGACAGCCTCGGCGTGCCGGACTGGGCCGCCCAGCGACTGTGGTGGGGCACGCTGATCTTCGCCGCGGGCAGCGGCGTCGCCTACCTGCTCCGCAAGCTGGGCTGGAGCGGTCCCGCCCTGGTCGCTGCCACGTTCGTCTACGCGCTGAGCCCGTACCTGCTCACCCTCGTCGCCCGGCTGTCGGGCCTGTTGCTGCCGTACGTGGCCCTGCCGTGGCTCGTGGCCTTCACGATGCTCACGGTCCGCACGAAGGGGTGGCGCTATCCGGCGCTGTTCGCCCTCACGGTGGCGACGTGCGGCAGCGTCAACGCGACCGCGCTGCTGCTCGTGGGCCTGGCCCCGGCGCTGTGGCTGGCCCATGCCGTGTGGGTCGCCGACGACGCCTCGTTCCGCACGGCGGTACGGGCGGTGCTGCGCATCGGCGTGCTCACGGTCCCGGCCTCGCTGTGGTGGATCGCCGGCCTGGCTGTTCAGGGCAGCAACGGCATCGAGATCCTGCGCTACACCGAGACGGCGAAGATCGTGGCCTCGGTGTCGGTAAGCCACGAGGTACTCCGCGGCCTCGGCTACTGGTTCTTCTACGGCGGCGACCGGCTCGGACCGTGGATCGAGCCCAGCCTCGCCTACACGCAGTTCCTCCCGCTCATCGCCCTGACCTACCTGATCCCCACCCTGGGGCTCGCCGGGGCCGTGGTGTCGCGCTGGCGCCACCGCGCCTACTTCGTGCTGCTCGTGGCCGTGGGTACGGCGCTCGCCGTCGGTGCCTACCCGTGGGACGGCTCGGCCACGCCCTGGGCCGCCGGCGTCAAGCTGTTCCTGCTGTCCGACACGGGCCTGGCGATGCGCAGCCTGCCCCGCGCCGTGCCGCTCGTCGCCCTCGGCCTGGCCGTGCTGGCCGGCTCGGGCGTCGCCAGCCTGGTCCGCCGGTGGCCCGCCCTGCGCCGCCCGGCGATGATCCTCGCCGTGCTGATCCCTGTGCTGGCGCTGCCGCCGCTGTGGACCGGCGACTTCGTCCCCGAGAACCTGCGCCGCAACAACGTGCCCGCCTACTGGCGGGAGGCCGCCGCCCACCTCGACGAGGGCGACCACCAGACCCGCGTGCTGGTCGCGCCCGGCGCCGACTTCGCGAGCTACCGGTGGGGCAACACGGTCGACCCGATCCTGCCCGGCCTCGTCGACCGTCCCTCGGTCGGCCGCGAGCTGATTCCCTACGGCTCGCCGGCCTCGGCGAACCTGCTCAACGCCTTCGACCTGCCGCTGCAAGAGCGCACGGCCGATCCGGACGCCATCGCCCCTATGGCCCGGCTCATGCGCGTCGGCGACATCCTGGTCCAGAGCGACCTGCAGTTCGAGCGCTACAACACCCCGCGGCCCCGCAACTTCTGGGACTTCATCACCCACGCCCCGGGCCTCGGCACGCCCACGGGCTTCGGGCCGGGCGAGCCGAACCGCACGATCGGCGACGTGCAGCTCGAGGACGAGCTGCTGCTCCTCACCGACCCTGGCCTCGAGGACCCACCCGAGCTGGCGTCGATCCCCGTCGAGGACCCGCTCGACATCGTCACCGCCCAGCCCACTGCGGCCCCGCTGCTGGTGGCAGGCGACGGCGCCGGGCTGGTCGAGGCGGCCGGCGCCGGCCTGATCGACGGCAGCGAGCTGATCCGCTACTCGGCCTCGCTCGACGAGGACGAGATCTCCGGCGCCCTCGACGACGACGCCGCGCTCCTGGTCACCGACTCGAACCGCAAGCGCGGCGAGCGCTGGACGACGGTCCGCCACACGCGGGGCTACACGGAGACGGCCGACGGCGGCACGCTCCGGGAGGACCTCACGGACAACCGGCTGCCCGTGTTCCCCGACGCCGGCACCGATACCCAGACGGTGGCGGTGAACACCGGCGACGTCACCGCCGAGGCCACCGGCTACGGCAACCCGATCACGTTCACCGCGGAGGAGCGGCCGGCCCTGGCCGTCGACGGCGACATCGACACGGCGTGGCGCACGGGCGCCTTCAGCGACGCCCGGGGCGAGCGCCTCGAGCTGTCGCTCGACGATCCCGTCACCACCGACCACATCACGGTCACCCAGCCCACGAACGGTTCGCGTGACCGGTTCATCACCGAGGTGCGGTTGCGCTTCGACGACGGTGACCCGATCGACGTCGGGCTCACCGACCAGTCGCGCGACGAGCCGGGCCAGGTCATCGAGTTCGGCCACCGCACGTTCGAGAAGCTCTCGATCGAGATCCTGTCCGACACCGTCGGCTACACCCCCCGCTATGCCAGCTTCGGCAGCCTGGGCTTCGCCGAGGTCGTGATCGGCGACGGACAGCTAGCCAAGAACGAGGAAGCCGTCCGGCTTCCGACGGACCTGCTCGACGCCGCCGGCACCGACGCGCTCGGCCACCCCCTCGCCGTGGCCCTGTCTCGCCAGCGGCAGGACCCGACCGACGTGACGCGCAACGACGACGAGCGGTCGATGATCCGCCTGCTGTCGCTGCCGACGGCCCGCGACTTCAGGCTGACCGGCGAGGCCCGCCTGCAGGCGGGCGCCGACGCCCCTGTGCTGGACGAGCTGGTGGGCCGCCCGCACGACGACGAGACCACCTGGGTCCGGGCCTCCAGCGAGCTCACCGGTGGCGTGGGCACGCCGGCCGACGTGTTCGACGGCGACGAGACCACGATGTGGTCGACGGCCCGCAGCCGCCCCGAGCGCCAGTGGGTCGAGGTGTCCCTGCCCGAGCCGGTCACGGTCGACTCGGTGCCGCTCACGGTCGTGGCCGACGGGCTGCACTCGGTGCCCACGAAGGTCGAGGTGTGGGCCGACGGCGAGATCGTGCACGAGGCCGAGCTGCCCCAGATCGACGACGGTGACGAGCAGAACGCCACGACCACGGTCGACGTCGACCTTCCCGAGGCCGTCACCGCCTCGCAGTTCCGGTTCCGTTTCACCGGCATCCGCGAGGTCGAGACGAACGACTGGGTCAGCAACAGCGAGGTTGCCCAGCCGGCGGCGATCGCGGAGATCGGCCTGCCCGGGCCGAAGGTGCCGGCACTCGACGACACGTTCGACAGCGGCTGCCGCGAGGACCTGTTCCGCATCGACGACCGGGACGTCCCGGTGCGCATCACCGGCCCGATGGACGACGCCATGGCCGCCCGGCCGCTCGAGGTCAGAACCTGCGGCGACGAGGCGGTCGACCTCGACGGGGGCGACCACGAGCTGCGCACGGCCAGCGGCGTGCGGACCGGCGTCGACATCGACCGCCTGGTGCTGCGCTCCGCCGCCGGCGGCGAGGCGTCGGACGGCGGCCGGGTCCTGGCGGCCGAGGGCGCCGGCGAGGATGACGTCGCGGCCCCCACACTCGAGGTGGTCGACGAGGGCCCCAGCCACGTCAAGGTGCGCGTCGAGGGCGCCACCGACGGCCAGCCGTTCTGGCTCGTGCTGGGCCAGAGTTACAACGAGGGCTGGAGGGCATCGGCCGATGGTGACGAGCTCGACGCTCCCGAGCTGGTCAACGGCTACGCGAACGGCTGGCGGGTGGTGGCGCCCGGCGAGTCCTTCGAGATCGACATGCGCTTCGCGCCCCAGCGCCGCGTCGACATCGCCCTGTGGCTCTCCGCGTTCGCCGTGGTCGTGTGCCTCGTTCTGGCCGTGCGCCGCCCGAAGCCGGTCGCCCACTTCCCGACGGCGATGCCCGAGCCCTACTCGCCGGTGCTCGCCTACCGCTACGAGGGGGCGCTGCCGACCCGGCGCAAGGCCGTCCTGACCGGCGTCGGCATGGCGCTGCTCGGCTACCTCGTCGCCGGTCCCGTAGTGGGCATGGCGGTCGGCGTGGCCGCCGGCGTGGGCACCCGCTACGAGACGTTCCGGCGCTGGCTACTGCTCGTCAGCCCGGCTGCGCTGTCGATCGCCGCGCTCTACGTGCTCTACATCCAGTTCCGCCACGCCCCCCAGGCCAGCTACGACTGGCCGCTCGAGATGCGCCGCGTCCACCCGCTCGGTTGGGTCGCCGTGGTGTTCCTCGTGGCCGACGTCGTCGTCGACCGGGTGTGGCTGTCGCGGCGCAGCGACGACGAATGAGGCCTCCGTGAGCACCCCCCTCCCCCAGTTGCCCGCCGGCATCGGCGACCGCTTCGCCACCGAGGTGCTGCTCGTGCGCCACGCCCGGTCCGAAGACGTGGTGCCCGGCTCGCCCGAGAGCTACGACCCCCAACTGCATGCCGAGGGCGTCGTCCAGGCCCGGGCGCTGGCGGACCGGCTGCGGGCCAAGCGCATCCACGCCGTCTACGTGTCCGACCTCCTGCGCACGCAGCAGACGGCCGAGCCCGTACTGGCCGGCCGGGGCATCGAACCCACGATCGTGCCCGACCTGCGTGAGGTGAACCTCGGCGAGTGGGAGGGCGGCGGCATGCGCAGGGCCGCCGCCGAGCAGGGGCCGGACTGGCAGCGCTTCGTGGCCGCCGGCAGCTGGGACGTCATCCCCGGGGCCGAGCCCGACGGCTTCCTGCGCCGCCGCACGATCGACGCCATCGACGGCATCGCCGCCACGCACGAGGGACAGACCGTGCTCGTCGTCAGCCACGGCGGCGCCATCAACGCGTACCTGGCCGAGACGCTGGGCGTCGAGCGCACGTTCTTCACCACGATCGAGAACGCCAGCATCACGCTGCTCCGCTACGGCGGCCGGCGGCGCATGGTGGTGACACTGAACGACTGCCACCACCTCTACGACCCTGTCCTCGGGCGCCCGGGCTGAGCAGGTGGCGGCCGCGACGGGCTTCATCCTCGGTGTCGACCTCGACGGCGTGTGCGGCGACTACACCGCTGCCCTGCGCCAGGTCGTGGCCGCCGACCGGGGCGTCGACCCGGCGTCGCTGCCGCTCGAACGCTCGTGGGACTTCCACGAGTGGGGCCTGTCCGCCGCCGACTTCGAGCGGGTGCACCAGGCGGCGGTGCTCGAGCACCGGGTGTTCCGAACGATGCCGGCGATCGCCGGCGCGGCGGACGTGCTGTGGCGCCTGTCGGACGCCGGCATCTGGATCCGCATCATCACCCACCGGCTGTACGTGAACTGGGGCCACGCCACCGCCGTGGCCGACACGGTGGACTGGCTCGACTCGGCCGGCATCCCCTACCGCGACCTGTGCTTCCTCGGGGCCAAGCCCCAGGTCGAAGCCGACTGTTACGTCGAGGATGCCCCGCACAACGTGACGGCTCTGCGCGCCACCGGCGCCCACGTCGTCGTGTTCGACCAGCCCTACAACCGCGACGTGGCCGGGCCGAGGGCCACCACCTGGGCCGACGTCGAGGACCTGGTCGGCGCCCGGGTGGCCGAGCTGGGCCAGACGCTCCAGGCGCCACTGCCGGGCTTCGAGGACGCACCGAACCGCCTGACCGGCCGGGTCCGCCCCGGCGACGCCTCGTAGGCGCGGCTGGCGGCGCGCCTGTCGGGGGCTGCGCGCGGCTCGTCGGCGGTCGCCGCAGCTCGTCGGCGCAGCTCGTCGGCCGGCGGGGCGCGGCCGTACGCTGCGGCGATCGACCTCTCGGACACCGCCGGGGCGGTGGCGACGATGCTGATCCTCGCCATCCCGCTGCTGCTGACGCTGTGGGCGCTGCTCGACGCCGCCCGCCGGCCCGAGTGGGCCTGGGCGCTGGCCGGCCGCCGCCGGGTCGTGTGGATGGCCGCCATCCTGTTCGGGGCGATGACCGTGGTCGTCGGCCTCGTCGTGTCGTGCCTCTACCTGGTCCGGGTGCGCCCCGCGGTGGCCGCCGCCGAGGAGGGCCGCATCCCGCCCTGACGGCGCGGTCCGCCGTCGGTTCGCGCGGCGGGGTCAGCGGCGGGCAGCCAGGTCGGCGGGTGGCGGGCCGTAGCGGCCCCGCAGGTGGTCGACGACGCCCCGGAGGCGGGCGGCCGGCGCCCAGTAGGGCCCGCCCCGGAACCGCGGGCTGAGGTGCCCGGCGGTCAGGTGCCAGCCGGCGATGACCAGGCGGATGGTGGCGTGGTAGAGCCCCGAGTGCTCCCGCACCATGAGCAGGGTGTTGCGCAACTGCAGGTACTCGACGAGGGCGAGGTGCGAGCCGATGTCGCGGTTGCGGACGTCCGCGCCGCGCACCACCCCGATCTCCCAACCGGCACCGGTCGCCCGCACGGCGAGCTCGGCCTCTTCGACGTAGGCGAAGTAGCGCTCGTCGAACAGCCCGATCTCGGCGAGGCAGGCGGTGCGGGCCAGCATGAGCGTCCCGTGCGGGTAGCCGGCCGGCTCCCAGCCCTCGGTGACGGTGGCCGGCGCCGGGATCGCCCCGAAGTAGCGGTCGACGACCGGCGTGAGGTCGTCGCCGACGTCCGCCGACACGAGCCCGGCGCGGGGCCGGTCGGCCACCTCCGCGAGCAGGCGCTCGAGGCAGTCGGGCCACGGGTCGGCGTCGTGCGGGGCCACCGCCAGCCACGGGGCCGGGTCGTGGTCGAGGAACCAGCGGAACCCGGCGTTCGCCCCGGGGCCGAAGCCCACGTTGGCCCCCAGGTCGAGCAGCTCGACGCCGAACGGGAGGGCGGCGCGCACGGCGGCCAGCGCGGCGGGCGACGAGCCGTTGTCCACGACCACGACCCTCAGGTCGACGCCCTGGTCGAGGAAGCGGGCGACGGTGTCGGGCACGACACCGGGGTTGTCGCGGTGGACGATGACGAGATCGAGCGCCCGGGGCACCGGCGCATGCTGGTCGCTTCACCGAACCTCGCGCACATCGAGCGACCCGGGTGCACCTCGTGCACAAACATCCGCCTGAGCGGCTGCGCGCATGGGTGTCCGGGCGTCTCCAGCCCGCACGGCGCAGGGACGGAAAGGGGGAGGGGTGCGGGGCGACGGTCCGGATGACCGCTACGATCGCCCGTCCGTGGCCAGCCCCGCGACAGCAGAGCCCGACCTCGACGCCGCCCGGCGCCTGCTGGCGTTCTGCGACGCCTCCCCGTCGCCATACCACGCCTGCACGGCGGCGGCTGCCGTGCTCGGCCAGGCCGGCTTCACCCGCCTCGGCGAGGACGCCGCGTGGCCCGGCGAGGCCGGCGGGTGGTACGTCGTGCGGGGCGGCACGCTCATCGCCTGGAAGTCGACCGGCGACCACGACCCGCACGACGGGTTCCGCATCGTCGGCGCCCACACCGACAGCCCCAACCTGCGGGTCAAGCCCCGCCCCGACGTCGTGTCGACCGGCGTGCGCCAGCTCGGCGTCGAGGTCTACGGCGGCGTGCTGCTGAACAGCTGGCTCGACCGCGACCTCGGCCTGTCGGGCCGGGTGGCGGTGCGGCGCGACGGCGGCGGGGCGGTCGTGCGGCTGCTGCGTCTCGACCGGCCGGTGTGCGCCATCCCCCAGCTCGCCATCCACCTCGACCGCGAGGTCACCTCCGCCGGGCTCAAGGTCGACCCGCAGGTCCACCTGCGCCCCCTGTGGGGCCTCGCCACGGGCGACGACGACGACGGCTTCCGGTCGTTCGTGGCCAAGGAGCTGGGCGTGGGAACCGACGACGTGCTCGGGTGGGACCTCATGCTCCACGACCTCGCCCCCGGCGCCCTCGTCGGCCGCGACGACGAACTGATCGGCTCGTCGCGGCTCGACAACCTGGCCTCGTGCTGGGCGGCGCTCGAGGCCCTGAGCGCCGTGGCGCCCGACGTCGGCGGCGGCCCGGTCCCGGTCGTGTGCCTGTTCGACCACGAGGAGATCGGCTCGACGTCCGACCGGGGGGCCGGATCGGCGATGCTGCCCACCGTGCTCGAGCGGACCGTGCTGGCGCGGGGCGGCGACCGGGAGAGCCTGCACCGGGCGCTGGCCCGGTCGGCCTGCCTGTCCGCCGACATGGCGCACGCCACCCACCCCAACTTCGCCGACCGCCACGATCCCCAGCACCAGGTGCGCCTCAACGGCGGCCCGGTGCTCAAGGTGAACGCCAACGTGCGTTACGCGACCGACGCCCCCGGGGCGGCGCTCGTTGCGCTCGCGGCCGAGCAGGCCGGGGTGCCGCTGCAGTCCTTCGCCATGCGCAGCGACCTGCCCTGCGGCTCGACGATCGGGCCCGTGACGGCCGCCCGCCTCGGCGTCACCACCGTCGACGTCGGCATGCCGCAGCTGGCCATGCACGCGATCCGCGAGCACGCCGGCAGCCACGACCCGGGCCGCTACCAGGGCCTGCTGGCCGCCTTCCTGGCCCCGGCCTGAGGGGCGGCCCGGCGGTTCGGCGTTTGTCGGACCGCCCTGGCCCTCCAGACAGAGGCCGGGACGAGAAGCTCCGCGCGGCCGTGTCGGCGCTGCGCGCCGGACCAGGTGCCGAGCCGCGACGGCGAGCCGTCAGTACGAGGCCGCGGCCCAGGGGTGCTCGGCCAGGAACAGTCGGCTGGCGGCCTCGGCCGTCGTGGGGCCGAACGTCCGGTTGTCGCCGGCCACCGCCCCCCGCGCCTCCTCCTGCTCACCGGGGCGGAGGTCGCAGGGCAGCTCCTCGGGGTCGACGTCGTAGAGAGCGGCGGCGTTGCGCCAAAGCACCTTCTCCTTCACGGCGTCGGTGAGGGCGGGATAGCCGTAGCGATCCTGGAGCTCCTCGCTGATCTCGAAGGTGCGGAACGCCTGGATCTGGTCCTGGGGCGAGCCGTACCAGATCGAGTCGGTGCCCCACAGCACCCGATCCTCGCCCACGGCGACGAGCAGCTTGCCGAGCAGGTGGGCAGCCTCGTCGGGCGATCCCATGACCGTCCGCCAGGTCGAGCCCAGCTCGGCATAGACGTTGGCGCCCGGCTCGATCCCGGCCCGCTCGAGGCTCAGGAGGAGCCGGTCGGCGCCGCCGTTCGGCGACCCGGCGTCGTAGCCGGCCTCGGTGACGCGCGACTCGAAGCCCGCGTGGTAGACGCAGAAGCGCAGGTCAGGGTGGGCGGCCGCCGCCGGACCGATGTCGGCGGGAGAGGCGAACGGGTGGCCGTCGGAGAGCCCCTTGTGCACGCAGACCACGTCGACGCCCAGCTCGACGACCTTGGCCAGGTACGCCTCCCCGACCTGGAGGCCCTCGGGGTCGGCGTCGTCGAGGCGCCACGGCCGCCCGACGTGCGTGTACGACTTCCAGGCGACGAGTGGGAAGCGCGCCGCCTCGTCCTCCATCGCGGCGAGCGCGGCGGGCAGCTCGCCCACGTTCGGCACGCCGTGGCCCTGCACGAGCACCCGGCCCTCACCGCAGCGCTCGACCAGCCGCTCGCGGGCCCGGCTCATCAGATCGGCCGACATCGGGTCGGCGCCGGCGACGACTGGCACGGCCGAGAGCACCGCGAGCGTGGTGTCGCTGCGGCCGAACACCTCATCGATCCACGCGTCGGTGCGGAAGCAGTCGGCCGGGTCGGCCTCGCCGCAGCGGGCCTGGGGGAAGCTCGAGCCCATCCCCGCCCCGGTGCCGGCGGGATACTCGAGGAAGTGCGTCTGCACGTCGATGACCGGTCCGGGGCCACCCAGCGCCTCGGTGGCGGCGTCGGGGTCGGTCCCGGCTTCCTCCGGCACGTCGTAGGTTCCGCCCGAGCCGCCTCCCGACTGGTCGGACGAGCACGCAGCGAGCGTCGCCAGCGTGGTCGCCGCCCCCATCGTCGACAAAAGGAACGCCCGCCGGTCCATGCCGAGGCGCCGGGCGCGCTCGTCGCACAGGCCCCGGGCCCGCCGCACCGTCTCGCGGACCAGCGGGGTGACCGCCCGGGGCGGGTACTCGCCGTTGGAGCACGGGTTGAGCTTGATCGGCAGGCCCGGGTCGGCCGGGTCGTCCGTGGCCATGGCGCCACGGTAGGACCGGTGCATGACGCGTGCCCCTGCACCGCTCCCGACCTCGGTCTCCGCGGCGGCGTGACCGCCGTCACGGTTTACCGGCGGTCACTTGCGCAGAGACGTGCGCGGTCGGTGCGGTGCGAGGGCGGCCGACGTGCCAGGATCGCCCGATGGACGTGTGGGAGGCACGCGCCGTCCTCGGCGTGGCCGACACCGACGGCTGGGAGGCCATCCGCGCCGCCTACCGCCACCTGATCCGGTCGGCCCACCCCGACGTGGCCGAACCGGGCCACGACCGCGGCCGCACGGCCGCCCGCCTGAACGAGGCCTACGGCGTGCTGAGCCGGGCCAAGCGGGCCGGCGTGCTCGGCGTGCCACGTCCCGCACCCGACCGGAGCTGGGCGGCAGCCACCGCGGCGCCGGCCTGGGCCCCCGGCCCCCCGGGGCCGCCCGGCCCGGCCGGCGGTCCGATGGCCGCCACCATTCCCTCGCTCGGCATCGCCCTCGTGGGCACCGACACCCTGCTGCTCGCCGCCCCGCCCGACGAGGCGTTCGCCCGGCTGCTCGACGCCGGGCACCGGGTGGGGGCCGTCACCTACGTCGACCGCAGCTGCGCCATCTTCGAGGTGGTCGTCCGACTCGACGGCGAGGCCTGCTCGCTGGTCGTGACGCTGCAGGGGCGGGCGCACGGCACCGAGGCCTTCCTCACGCTCGAGTCGCTGGAGCGCGTGGCGTCGCACTCGCCCGAGCCGATCCTGCGCCAGCTCGCCGCCGCCCTCGCCTGAGAGGACGGCGGGCGGGTCACCCCTGCGCCCGTCGGCGCAACTGCGGCGTGGAGCCGGCCACCCGTCGCGGCATCCTGGGGCCATGGCAGACGACAAGGCGACGCAGCTCCCCACGACCGAAGCCGAGTGGCGCGAGCGCCTCGACCCCGTGCAGTTCGAGGTGACCCGGCGCGGCGGCACCGAACGGGCGTTCACCGGCATCTACTGGGACGAGCACGGCGACGGCACCTATCGCTGCGTGTGCTGCGAGGCGCCGCTGTTCTCCTCGGACACGAAGTTCGAATCGGGCAGTGGCTGGCCCAGCTTCTGGGAGCCGGCGAGCGACGACGCCGTGGTCACCGTGACCGACACGACACACGGCATGGTCCGCACCGAGGTGCGCTGCGCACGGTGCGACGCCCACCTCGGCCACGTCTTCCCCGACGGGCCGCAGCCGACCGGCCTGCGCTACTGCATGAACTCCGCGGCGCTCGACCTCGACCGCGGCTGAGCCAGGCCGCGGGCCGTCGTCCGCCGTCATGGCCTCCTGCGGGCCCGAGGCTCAGGCCGGCGGCAGGTCGGCCAGGTGGGCGGCGTCGTTGAGGCGCACGAGGCGCCACAGGCCGGGCGGGCGCCACCACACGTCCTCGTCCGACGGGCGGCGCCACTCCGTCAGCGACGTGTTCTCGATGTCGAACGTGGCCAGCTCGCCCTGGTGCCCGAGGCCGAGGAACGTGATCACCGACTGCTCGATCACGCCGCCGTGGCAGGCGATCACGACGGTCTGGCCGGCGTGGCGCTCGGCGAGCTCGCGCAGGATGCCACCGACCCGCACCCCCATGCCGGCCCACGTCTCCGCTCCCGGGCTGCGGGGCCGGAACGCGTTCCAGGTGTCGCGGGGATAGCGGAGCTCGTACTGCTCCCAGGTGGAGCCGTCGGCCTCGCCGGGGTCGAACTCCCGGAGGTCCCGCTCGGTCTTCATGAGCGGATCGCCGAGCGCCGGGGCGATGATCTCAGCCGTCTCGATCGCCCGGGGCAGCGTCGAGGCGTACAGAGCGTCGACCTCGCCCAGCTCGCCCGTGCGGGCCAGCCGGGCGCGCAGCGCCGCGGCCTGACGCCGGCCGAGGTCCGACAGACCGGTGCACCCGGTGTCGCCGCCCACGATGCCGTCGACGTGGGACTGGGCCTCGCCGTGGCGTACGAGCACGAGGCGGGTCATCGGGGGCGCTCCAGCCGGATCATGCGAGGCACCGTAGGCCCCGATCCGCTGCTCCCCAACGCGGTTGTGGCCCGGTCGGGGATGGTGTGCGCCGCGCCCGCCCCTAGACGCCGAGGCGCTGACGGACCTCGCCCCACAGGTCGCGGTAGGCCCGGCCGGCACGGCTGTGGGGCGCGTCGACGACCACAGGCCGGCGGCGCAGGCCCATGAGCTCGACCTCAGTGGCGGCGGGGATGGCGGTGCGGGCCACGTCGTCGCGGTCCCGGGGAAACGACTCGACGACCTGCCGGTGGAGGCGCTTGCGCCCGTCGACCATCGAGAAGAACGCCAGCACGGCGGGCGGGTGGGCGACCTCGTCGCCGCTGACGAAGCCGTCGAGCTGCTCGTAGGTGCGCATGGTGAGCGTGGACGGGATGAGCGGCACGAGCAGCAGGTCGGTCACGTCGAACACGCTCTCCGTCACGAGGGAGATCGACGGCGGGCAGTCGAGCACGGCGAGGTCGTAGTGCTGCTCGATCGGGGCGAGCACCTTGCCGAGACGCCGGGTCGGCTTGCCGGCCTCGTCGAGCGCCAGGTCCATGTGCCGGTACGAGAAGTCGGCCGGCAGCAGGTCGAGCCCCTCGACGTCGCTGCCCCGCAACAGGTCGACGATCTCGGTG
>DATHAO010000075.1:0-37108 GCA_035296625.1 Acidimicrobiales bacterium
GGTTTGGCACCTCGATGTCGGCTCATCGCATCCTGGGGCGGTAGCACGTCCCAAGGGTTGGGCTGTTCGCCCATTAAAGCGGTACGCGAGCTGGGTTTAGAACGTCGCGAGACAGTTCGGTCCCTATCCGCCGCAGCCGTAGGAAACTTGAGGAATGCTGTCCCTAGTACGAGAGGACCGGGACGGACGCAGCTCTTGTGTGCCAGTTGTCTTGCCAAAGGCACTGCTGGTTAGCGACCTGCGGAAGGGATAAGCGCTGAAAGCATCTAAGTGCGAAGCCCGTTCCAAGATGAGGTTTCCCACAGGGTTAACCTGGTAAGGCCCGTGATAGACGATCACGTTGATAGGCCGGAGGTGGAAGCACGGCAACGTGTGTAGCCGACCGGTACTAATCGGCCGAGGGCTTGGATTTACGAGATGTTCGTACTCGCTATGGAGTGCTCAAGGAGCGGGCGCCGTGTGACGGCGACCCCTTGTGTGCACAACAGATTTCGGTGGTCATGGCGGAGGGGTCACACCCGTACCCATTCCGAACACGGAAGTTAAGCCCTCCTGCGCCGATGGTACTTGGCGAGAGATCGCCTGGGAGAGTAGGTCACCGCCGGATTTCTCCTGAGAGAGGACCGCTTTCGGGCGGTCCTCTTCCGCGTTTTCCCACGTGGTCCGGGGTCCGGGCCGCAGGAGCGGCCTCCCGCCGCCAGTAGGATCGCCCCTCATGGCGCGCTTCGACCCCCGACGTGGTTCCCGGACCGGTGCCTCTGCCCCGAAGCGGCGTCCTGGCCGTCCCGGCGCCCCCGAGGGGGGCCGCGGCCGGTCCGCCAGCTCGGGCGGCGACGCCCGGCGGGGGAGCGGCCGCGACCGTGGCCTCCGCATCCCCGGCTCGAGCGGCGGCAATGCCTCCGCGGGACCGGGCCGCGACGACGCCGGACGCTCCGGTCCTCCTGGCGGCGCCCGCTCCGGTGGTAGCGGTCGATCTGGCGGTGCCGGCAGTGGGGGTGGCCGGAGGGGTGACAGCGGTGTGGGCGCCCGGAGAGGTGACAGCGGACCGTCGGGTCCCCGCGAGGGGCGCGCCGGCGGTCCCGGGGCGCGGGCCGGGCGCTACGGCGCCGGTGCCGGTGGGCGAGACGGTCGTCCCGGCGTGCCCGCCGGACGGCGGTCGGGCGGCCCCGGAGGCGGCAGTGGTGCCACCCGGCGTGACGAGGGCGGCGGGTGGCGCGGCGGCGACGACCGCGGTCCCGGCGCCCGTCGATCCGGCAGCCCCGGTGGGGGCGGCGGTGGTGGCGGCCAGCGTGACGACCGCGGACCCGGCGCTCGGGGATCGGGTGGCCCTGGTAGTCGCGGGCTGCGTGACGACCGTGGTGGGTGGCGTGGTGGCGGCCAGGGCGACGACCGCGGGTCCGGCGCCCGGCGCTCGGGTGGACCTGGCGGTGGTGGCGGGTCGCGTGACGACCGTGGTCGGTGGCGCGGTGGCGGCCAGGGCGACGACCGCGGGTCCGGCGCGCGGCGCTCGGGTGGACCTGGCGGTGGCGGCGGGTCGCGTGACGACCCTGGTGGGTGGCGCGGTGGTGGCCAGGGCGACGACCGCGGGACTGGCGACCGGCGAGGCAGCGGCGCGGGCGGACGCTCGTCCGGCGGCGGGCGTGGCGACCGGAACGAGCGATACGAGAGGCGCCAGCCCGAGGAGGCTGGACCGTCCCGCTGGGGCGGGCTGGCCCGGCGTGGCGCCGGCAAGGTCGCCGGCACGGGCGCGTCCGACGCCTGGCGTGCCGCCGGGCGAGCACACGACGACCGGCGCTCTGGCAGCGGGCCCAGTGGCTCGGGCCGGAGCGGGTCCGGCTCGGGCACGGGGCGCCCAGGTGCTGGTCCACGGGGTGGGGGCGGTGCGGGCGCACGTGGTCGTGGGCTGGGCGGGCCCGGTGGTCCGGCGCGGCGTGCGGTGCCTGGCGGTGCCGGCCCCGGCGTGCGGGCCGGCGGCGGGACGGGGACCGGGCGCGATGCCGACGCGGGTTCGGGTGCCGCGCCTGGGATGCCTGCCTCGGACGTGCCGGCAGGCGGCGGGACGGGGACCGGGCGCGATGCCGACACGGGTTCGGGCGCCACGGGCGGGATGCAGCCTGGCCCCGGCCCCCGCGCAGGCGGTGGGACGGAGACCGGGACCACGACGGACTCGGGTACCGGCGGTGCGGGTACCGGCGGTGCGGGTACCGGCGGTGGAGCTGGGCACGGCGCCGACGGCGCCGGCGCTGCCCCACCGCGCGACGTCGAGCACCACCAGGGCGATCCGACCCCGAGCGCCCGTGTCGGCGACGCCGGGGCGGGCACCGGCGAGCAGCCCGAGCGCCCGGCGCCCACACCCGAACCCGCCTGGGAGCCCGAGCAGTGGATCGACGAGGGCGAGCTACGTGACGAGGCCACCGAGGCCGTCGGGCGCGGAGGCACCTCGGGGAGAGCCGGCCGGGGTCGCGGTCCGCGCGGGGCCCGCCGCACCAGCGGACGCGCCGGGTCCCGTACGGGCCCCCGCACCTGGAACCCGGCCGACGAGGACGATCCCCTCGAGGACCTCGACGCGGAGACGGCCTCGGCCGTCGCGCGTTCCCGTGGCGGCGCCGCCGAGCCCGACGACGAGCTGCACAAGGCCGTCGGTCCGCAGCGTGCTGCCCGCGCGGAGCAGCGCCTGCGCGAGGCCGGCGAGGCGTTCCGCCGCGAGCGCTACGAGGACGCCCGCAAGCTGCTCCGGCCGTTGGCCGAGCAGGCACCCAGCGCCCCCACGGTCCGCGAACTGCTCGGCCTGACGCTGTACAGGCTCGGCCGGTGGGCCCCGGCCCGCCGAGAGCTCGAGGCGTTCCGCCTGCTGACCGGCAGCGTCGAGCAGCACCCGGTGCTGGCCGACACCTACCGGGCTCTCGGCAGGTACTCGGAGGTGGAGGACCTGTGGGACGAGCTGCGCGCCGTCAGCCCCAGCGCCGAGCTCGTCGCCGAGGGCCGCATCGTCGCCGCCGGCGCGCTCGCCGACCAGGGCCGCCTCGACGACGCGATCGAGCTGCTGCGTCTCGGCGTCCGCCCCACGAAGCGCACGAAGCCCCACCACCTGCGCGTGGCCTACGCCCTCGCCGACCTCTACGAGCGGGCAGGCGACCTGCCCCGGGCCCGAGAGCTGTTCCAGCGAGTGGCGTCGAACGACCCCGACTTCGTCGACGTCCAGGCCCGCTTGCTCGCGCTGCGCTGACCGGGCCGCCGCCTCGGCGACCGCAGGTCACGTAGCACGCGCCATGGGTGGCGGTCCGGCCCGGACGGCTAGGTTTTGGGGAGACCTCGCAGCGCCGCGACACCCGCCGAAGACCCGAGGAGACGCGCAACCGTGGACATTTCGAGCCTGCTCGGTGACGAGGCCGAGAGCCTCCTGACCTATGAGTCCAAGGGCATCCCGAAGGAGGATC
The DNA here is from genome assembly GCA_035296625.1 of Acidimicrobiales bacterium. GTDB lineage: Bacteria > Actinomycetota > Acidimicrobiia > Acidimicrobiales > VFJN01 > DATCLS01. Next base: position 3,438 of record DATHAO010000075.1, read on the forward strand.
TCACCCTGCCGGGTCCCGACTACATCGAGCGGGTCATGGTGCAGACCGACCGCTCGCCGCAGGTGCTCCGCAACCTGCAGTCGCTGTTCGACCACGGGCGCCTGGGCGGCACGGGCTACGCGTCGATCCTGCCCGTCGACCAGGGCATCGAGCACTCGGCGGCGGCGAGCTTCGCCCCCAACCCGCAGTACTTCGACCCGGCGAACATCGTGAAGCTGGCCATCGAGGGCGGGTGCAACGCGGTCGCCAGCACCTTCGGCGTGCTCGCCGAGGTCTCCCGGCTCTACGCCCACCGCATCCCGTTCATCGTGAAACTCAACCACAACGAGCTGCTCACGCTGCCGAACAAGTTCGACCAGGTGATGTTCGGGTCGGTCGACCAGGCCTACGACCTGGGCGCTGCCGGCGTCGGCGCCACGATCTACTTCGGCTCCGAACAGGCCACCCGCCAGCTCCAGGAGGTGAGCGAGGCGTTCGCCCGCGCCCACGAGCTGGGCCTGTTCACCGTGCTGTGGTGCTACCTGCGCAACCCCGGCTTCAAGGTCGAGGGCACCGACTACCACACCGCCGCCGACCTCACCGGCCAGGCCGACCACATCGGCGTGACCATCGAGGCCGACATCATCAAGCAGAAGCTGCCGACGGTGAACGGCGGCTACAACGCCCTCAGCGGCTTCGGCAAGACCTCGAAGCTGGTCTACGAGTCGCTGACCACCGACCACCCGATCGACCTCGCCCGCTGGCAGGTCGCCAACGCCTACATGGGGCGTCGTCCGACCATCAACAGCGGCGGCGAGTCGAAGGGTACCACCGACCTCGCCGAGGCCGTCCGCACCGCGGTGATCAACAAGCGGGCCGGTGGCGTGGGCCTCATCTCGGGTCGCAAGGCGTTCCAGCGCCCGATGACCGAGGGCGTCGAGCTGCTGAACGCCATCCAGGACGTCTACCTCGACGAGTCGATCACGGTCGCCTGACGACGACGTCCGTCACGGCGGGCTTCCATGCGTCACGGCCGGTCCTCCCGCGGGGGGACCGGTCGGTGGCGCGCCACCCATGTCCAGCGGCGATAGGGTCATCTGCGAAAAAGGTGTCACTACGTCAGACGGAGGAGTCGACGTTGACCAACACCGCAGTACCGGCAACGGCGCCGGAGGTCGTGGATCGGGTCATCATCCGCTTCGCAGGTGACTCGGGCGACGGCATGCAGCTCACCGGCGATCGGTTCACGACGTCGAGCGCGCTGTACGGCAATGATCTGGCCACGCTTCCCGACTTCCCGGCAGAGATCCGCGCACCCGCCGGCACGCTCGCCGGCGTCTCCGCCTTCCAGGTCCAGATCTCGGACCACGACATCACCACGCCGGGTGATGCCCCGGACGTTCTCGTGGCCATGAACCCTGCGGCCCTGCACAGCCAGATCGGCCGCGTCGCACCCCGGGCCACGGTCATCGTGAACGGCGACGCGTTCGACGACCGCAGCCTGGCGAAGGCGGGGTACAGCACCAACCCGCTACGCGATGGCACGCTCGACGGCTTCACGGTCTACGAGGTGCCGATGACGTCGCTGACCCGCGGCGCCGTCGAGCCGCTCGGTGTCAAGACCCGCGACGCCGAGCGGTCGAAGAACTTCTTCGCCCTCGGCCTCGTGTCGTGGATGTACACCCGGCCGGTCGACCCGACGCTCGAGTGGATCGACAAGCGCTTCGCCACGAAGCCGACCGTCGCCGAGGCGAACACCGTGGCGTTCAAGGCCGGCCACGCGTTCGGCGAGACCGCCGAGCTGTTCGCCCATCGCTACGAGGTCCACCCGGCCAAGCTGCCGGCCGGCACCTACACGAATGTGACGGGCAACACGGCGCTCGCCTGGGGCCTCGTCGCCGCCAGCCAGCTGTCGGGCCTGCCGCTGTTCCTCGGCTCGTACCCGATCACGCCGGCGTCCGACATCCTCCACGAGCTGTCCAGGCACAAGAACTTCGGCGTGCGCACGCTGCAGGCCGAGGACGAGATCGCCGGCATCGGCGCGGCACTGGGCGCGGCCTACGGAGGCCACCTGGGCGTCACGACCACCAGCGGACCGGGCATGGCGCTCAAGTCCGAGACGATGGGTCTCGCGCTCAACCTCGAGCTCCCGCTGCTGATCATCGACATCCAGCGGGGCGGGCCCTCGACCGGCCTCCCCACGAAGACCGAGCAGGCCGACCTGCTGATGGCCCTGTACGGCCGTCACGGCGAATCGCCGCTGCCCGTGCTCGCCGCCCGCAGCCCCAGCCACTGCTTCGAGCTGGCGATCGAGGCGGCCCGCATCGCGCTGACCTGGCGCACCCCGGTGATCCTGCTCTCCGACGGCTACCTCGCCAACGGCACCGAGCCGTGGCGCCTGCCGGACGTGGCGAGCCTTCCCGATCTGCACGTCGAGTTCGCCACCGAGCCCAACCACATGAACCCCGACGGCAGCGAGGTGTTCTGGCCCTACGAGCGCGATCCCGACACGTTGGCCCGACCGTGGGCCCTGCCGGGCACGCCGGACCTGATGCACCGCATCGGCGGCCTCGAGAAGGAGGAGGGGTCGGGCAACGTCAGCTACGACCCGGCCAACCACGAGCGCATGGTCCGCATCCGGGCCGCCAAGATCGCCGGCATCGCCGACCACATCCCCGAGGCGGAGGTGACCGGCGACGTCGACGACGCCGAGCTGGTCGTCGTGGGTTGGGGCTCGACGTGGGGGGCGATCGACGGCGCCGCCTCGCGGGTGCGCCGGAGCGGCCACCGCGTGGCCCAGGTCCACCTCACCCACCTGAACCCGCTGCCCCGGAACCTCGGCGACGTCCTGCGGCGCTACCCGCGGGTGGTCGTCCCCGAGCTCAACCTCGGCCAGCTCTCCCGCGAGCTGCGGGCCGAGTACCTGGTCGACGCCCGCTCGGTCACCCGGGTGCGCGGCCTGCCCTTCACCGCCGCCGAGCTCGAGCTCGCCATCCTCGACCATCTGGAGGTGGCGCCGTGAGCGACACCGTGATCCCCGTCACCACCCGGAAGGACTGGTCCAGCGACCAGGAGGTCCGCTGGTGCCCCGGCTGCGGCGACTACTCGATCCTCGCGGCCGTGCAGCTGCTGATGCCCGATCTCGGCATCCGCCGCGAGGACGTGGTGTTCGTCTCCGGCATCGGCTGCGCCGCCCGCTTCCCGTACTACATGAACACCTACGGGATGCACACGATCCACGGCCGGGCGCCGGCCATCGCCACGGGCCTGGCGATGGCCCGCCCGGACCTGCACGTCTGGGTGGTCTCGGGCGACGGCGACGCGCTGTCGATCGGCGGAAACCACCTCATCCACGCCCTGCGACGCAACATCAACATCACGCTGCTGCTGTTCAACAACCAGATCTACGGCCTCACGAAGGGCCAGTACTCGCCGACCAGCGAGGTCGGCAAGGTCACGAAGTCGACGCCGTTCGGCAGCCTCGACCACCCGTTCAACCCGGTCAGCGTGGCGATCGGAGCCGAGGCCACGTTCGTGGCCCGCACCCACGACATGGACCGCAAGCACATGATGGAGGTGTTCCGCCGGGCGTTCGAGCACCGGGGCTCGTCCCTCGTCGAGGTGTACCAGAACTGCAACGTCTTCAACGACGGGGCGTTCGGGGAGATCACCGCCAAGCAGAACCGCGACGAGATGCTGATCCCGCTGCGCCACGGCGAGCCCATCCGGTTCGGGGCCGAGGGGTCGCGCGGAGTCGTGATCGACGGCCAGCGCGGCGCCCACATCGTCGACGTGGCCGACGTCGGCGAGGACGCCCTGCTCGTCCATGACGAGACCCGCAGCGACCCCAGCGTGGCGTTCATGCTGTCGCGGCTGGCGCGAGGACCCCACGAGCCCACGCCGGTCGGCATCTTCCGGGCCGTCGAGCGTCCCGAGTACGGCGAGGGGGTCAGCCGCCAACTGGCGGTGGCCCAGAAGGAGCGAGGGCCCGGCGACCTCGAGACGCTGCTGCGCTCGGGCGCCACGTGGGAGGTCGGGTAAGGCCATCGCTAGGGTTCGGCGCGATGTCGCTCACCCTCCGCATCTTCACCGAACCCCAGCAGGGCGCCTCCTACGACGCCCTGCTGGCGGTCGCTCGCGAGGCCGAGGCGCTCGGCTTCGATGCGTTCTTCCGGTCGGACCACTACCTGAAGATGGGTGACGTGTCGGGCCTGCCCGGCCCGACCGACGCCTGGGTCACCCTCGCCGGCCTGGCGCGCGAGACCGAGCGCATCCGGCTCGGCACGATGGTCACCGCGGCCACGTTCCGCCTGCCGGGCCCTCTGGCGATCGCCGTGGCCCAGGTCGATGCCATGTCGGGCGGTCGCGTCGAGCTGGGCATCGGCGCGGGCTGGTACGACGACGAGCACACGGCCTACGGCGTCCCGTTCCCGCCGCTCGGCGAGCGCTTCGAGCGCCTCGAGGAGCAGCTCGCCGTCGTCACCGGGCTGTGGGAGACCCCTGCGGGGCAGACGTTCTCCCACGTGGGTCGCCACTACCGGCTCGCCGACTCACCCGCCCTGCCCAAGCCGGTGCAGCGGCCCCGCCCGCCCGTGATCGTCGGCGGCTTCGGCAGGAGCCGCACCCCCCGGCTGGCCGCCCGCTACGCGGACGAGTTCAACGTGCCGTTCGCCCCGGTGGACGGCTTCCGCGACCAGATGGCGAACGTGGCCGCCGCCTGCGAGGCGGCCGATCGCGACCCCAAGACGATGACCTGGTCGGCGGCCGTGGTGCTGTGCTGCGGCGCCGACGAGGACGAGTTCCGCCGGCGCGCCGCCGCCATCGGCCGCGAGCCGGCGGAGCTGCGGGAGAACGGCGTAGGCGGGACCGTGGCCGAGGTCGTCGACCGCCTGGGGGCCTACGCGGAGGCGGGGGCCGAGCGGGCCTACCTTCAGGTGCTCGACCTCCAGGACCTCGACCACCTCCGGCTCGTGGCCGCCGAGGTGGCGCCCGCGCTGGCGTGAGCCCGCCGACCGTCGTTCCGGCGTCCCAACCCGCTGGAGCCCGCTGACGGACGCCGGGTCGACGCGGCGGGTCGACGCGGCGGGTCGACGCGGCGGGTCAGCCGGAGGCGTTCGGTCCGGCGCGCTCGGGCGTGAGGCGGATAACCACCCGCCGGTCGCGCACCATGGCGGCCCGGTAGTCGTCCCAGTCCGGGTGCTCGCCCTGGATGCGCCGGTACAGCGCGACGAGCGGCTCGAGGGCCTCGGGCAGCGACAGAATCTCGACCGGGCCCTCGAGCTGCACCCACGGGCCGTAGAACTGCTCGGTGAACACGCACAGCGCCGCTCGGGGCCGGGCCCGCAAGTGCGCCACCTTGAACGCCGTCTCGCGGCTGGATATCTCGACGCGCCCCTCGTCGTCGACGCCCGGCGTCACCGGGGTCATCTGGGTGCCCCCGTCGGCGCGGGTGGTGGCGAGCACCCCCTGGTGGTTGGCGCGGACGAACGCGAGCGCCTCGTCGATGTCCATGGCGGGACGCTACCGGCGCCGCGACCGATCAGCCGAGCCGCCGGAACACCAGGCCGGTCTTCAGCTTGGGGTGGAAGAACGTCGTCTTCGGGGGCATCCGCTCGCCGCCGTGGGCCGTGGCTTCGATCTGGGCGACGGTCGCCGGGCGCAGCAGCACCCCGGCCTGGGCATCGCCGCTCGACACGGCCCGCCGCACGTTGTCGACGCCGTGCTGGAACCACAGCGTGTGCCGGCCGAGCGCGGCGAGGGCCACGTCGAGCCGGGCCGAGTCGAGGTCGCGGGCCTGGGCCAGAGCTTCCGGGCGGGGGCGCAGCAGCACCTCGCCAGCGGGGGTGATCAGCGCCAGCGCCCCGGCCTCCTCCATCGCGGCAGTGACCGGCACGCCCGCCGGGGGCGGGCCCACCAGCTCGAACCAGGGCGCGAGGGCCTCCGGCAGGTCGAGGCCGTCGGGGAGGTCCGACAACAGGCGGTGGATCGCCCGGACCGTCAGCTCCTCCTCGACCAGCTCCACCAGGTAGGCGAGCGTCGCCGCCGCCTCCCGGGCCTCGCCCTCGGCCGACTCGCGCTCGCCCCGGTAGGCGAGCGAGGTCTCGTAGCGGTGGTGGCCATCCGCGATCACGACTGGCTGGGTGGCCACGCCCTCGGCGATCGCCGCGCAGCGGTCGGGGTCCTCGACCACCCACACCGTGTGACGGACGCCGTCGTCGTCGACCATATCGCCGGCCGGTTCGCCGTCGACGGGCAGCAGGTCGGTCAGGCCCTTCGCCAGTGACAAGCCCCAGATGGCGGACAGGTTCGCCCGTGTGGCGCGCAGCATGTCGAGCCGGTCGCTCTTCGCCTTGGGCGTCGTGTGCTCGTGGGGGAGGATGTCCGTGCCGGGCGGCGTGAGCTCGAGCGCTCCGATGACCCCGGTGGTGTGGCGGTCGCGACCGGCGTCGTCGACGTAGGTCATGCGGTAGACGGTGAAGGTCGGTCGGTCGTCGGCCAGCAGCACGCCCTGCTGCTGCCAGGCGGCCAGCAGGCGGCGGGCCACCTCGTAGCGGTCGACACCGCCCTCGTCGACGGGCAGGTCGATGCGCACGGCGTTGTGCTCGGCGCGGGCGGCCAACTCGGCCCGCTGGACGTCGTCGATGACGTCGTAGGGCGGGGCGACCACGTCGGCCAGGGTGACGCGGGCCGGGTCGTAGCGCAGGGCGGGGAAGGGCTGGAACGAGGCCACGGCGCCATCCTCGCAGACGCACCCGCCGGAGCCCCGGCCCGGTCGGGCTGGCGACCCGCGGCCCGGCCGGGCACGATCTGCGGCCTATGGCGTGGGTGCTCGACCTCGACGGCGTGCTGTGGCTGGGCGACGACCCCGTGCCCGGGGCGGCCGACGCCGTGGCGCGTCTGCGGGCCCGCGGCGAGCGGGTGGTGTTCGTCACGAACAACTCCTACGGCCCGGTGGGCGAGGTCGAGGCCAAGCTGGCGCGCCACGGCGTGCCGGCGGCCGGCGACGTCGTGACGTCGGCCATGGCCGGCGCGACCCTCGTCGCCCCGGGCGAGCGGGTGCTCGTGTGCGGCGGGCCCGGCATCGCGGAGGCGGTGAGCGCCCGCGGCGGCATGCCCGTCGCGGACGGGGACGCGGAGGTGGTGCTCGTCGGGTTCCACCGCGAGTTCGACTACGAGCGCCTGCGCATCGCCCACCGGGCCGTCCGCCGCGGCGCCCGTTTGGCGGCGACGAACGACGACCCCACGTATCCGACCCCCGAGGGCCCGATCCCGGGCGGGGGGTCGATCGCGGCGGCCGTGGCCTACGCCGCCGGGGTCGCGCCGGTCGTTGCCGGCAAGCCGAACGCCCCCATGGCGGACCTCGTCCGCTCCCTGGCCGGCGACAGGGGCACCGTGGTGGGCGATCGGCCCGATACCGACGGGGCGTTCGCTGTCACCCTCGGCTATCGCTTCGCGCTCGTGCTCTCGGGCGTGACCCGACTCGAGGACCTGCCGGTCACCCCGGCGCCCGACGTGGTGGCCCCGACTCTCGCCGACCTCGTCCCGCCGGGCTGAGCGGCGCCGGCTGTCAGGCGTCCGCAGCGCTCAGCGGCCCCAGCGCGAGCGGCGGGGGTCGTCCCACGGCTGGCCGCCGCCGTAGGGCGGCCACGCCGCGGCCTGCGGCTCGGGGCGCTTGAGGGACTTCACGGCCAGCGCCACGAGCACCCCGAACAGGAAGCCGCCGACGTGGGCCGCCCAGGCGACGCCCGAGTTCGCCCCGGTGAAGAACTGCAGCACGAACCAGAAGCCCAGCACCCACCGGGCCTGCAGGGTGATCACCGTGATGAGGAAGAAGAAGACGGCGGTGCGCACCCGGGCGCGTGGGAACAGCACGAGGTAGGCACCCATCACCGCGGCGATGGCCCCGGACGCCCCGACGAGGGGCACGGTCGAGTCGAGGTTGAGCACCACGTGGGTGAGCGAGGCGACGACGCCGCCGACGAGGTAGAAGAGGGCGTAGCCGACCTTGCCGAACGCGTCCTCGACGTTGTTGCCGAACACCCACAGGAACAGCAGGTTGCCGCCGATGTGGAGCAGGCTGCCGTGAAGGAACATCGACGTCACGAGCGCCAGCCACACGTTCTTGTCGGGGTGTGTGATGCCCTCGTCCTGCCCGGACGGCGGAGCGCTGTCGGTGTCGCACGCCTCCTGGTCGCCCGGCCCGCCGGCGCCGAAGGTGTCGAGGACCTCCTGCAGCGTCAGGGGGTGGCCCTGCACCACCTCGCACGGGATGGCGGCGTTGGCCAGGTTGAAGGGGAGGTCCTCGTCGGTATCGGACAGGGGGGACGGCTGCCAGAACAGGTAGACGCCGAGGCAGGCGGCGATGATCACCCACGTGATGACCGGTGGCCGGCGCACCGGGTTGTCATCGCTGAACGGGAGCACGGCACGAACGTAATCGGTGGTCGCATACGCGCGATGACGGACGTCGCGCGGTGCTCGGCCCGTAAGCTCCACTCATGGCCGAGAACGATCTGCTGCGACGGTTGCTCGAGGCAGGGGTGACCCTCTCGACGGCCACCCAGGCGAAGGTCGAGGAGCTCGTCCGCGACTTCGTGCGCTCCACCGAGGCCCAGGCCGGGAACGCCCAGTCCGCCGTCGAAGACCTGCTCGAGCGCAGCCGCCGCAACACCGAGCGCCTGCTCGACGCCGTGCGGGCGGAGGTGCGCGACCAGGTCGGGGCGCTGCGCCAGCAGCTCGACGACCTCGGGGCCACCACCCGGGACGACCTCACCCGCCTGGCCCAGCAGGTCGCCAGCCTCGTGAACCGCGAGGCACCGGGCGGCTCCACGCCCGCTGAGGGCCCGTCGTCGTCCGGCGCTGGGTCGGGTCAGGGGACCGCAGGGGGCGCCGCCGCCCCGCTCGCCGACGTGGTCGACATCCGCGAAGCCGCCGACACCACGTCGGCCTCCACGCGGTCGGCGCCGGCCGACGAGGCCCCGGCTCCAGCCACGCCGCCTCCCACCTCCGCGGCCCGGCCGGCGTCGAAGGCCGCAGCGGCCACGAGGGCGGTCCGGGCGACGAAGGCCCGCAAGGTCGCGACCGAGGCGAAGACCACGAAGTCGTCCGCGGTTCGCAAGGCCGCCCGCAGCCGGGCGGGCAGGGCGCTGGGCGTCGACGCGACGACCAGCTCGACGGCTTCGCCGGGCGGCGGCCCGCCCGTCTCCGCTGCCGCCCCCGCCACCAAGGCCGCGACCGCCGCGAAGGCCGCGAGCAAAGCCGGCAAGGGCACCGCCGTCACCAAGGCGGCCGCGGCCAGGAAGGGGGGCGGCTCCGTCGAGGCCGGGGGCGCCGCCGCGCAGGCCGGGTCGGCGACGAAGGCCGGCGGGACTGCGGCGAAGGCGCGGTCCGCCGGGAAGGCGGGCGGGCCCGCCGCGAAGGCCGGGTCGGCGACGAAGGCCGGCGGGACCGCGTCCAAGGCCGCCGGATCTGCCCCGCTGGCTCCCGGCGCTGCGAAGAAGGCCGGTGGCGCCGGGCAGGCTGCGCCGGCGCGCGGCGCGGCGAAGCAGGCCGGTGGGGCGGCGAAGGCTGCGCAGGCGCGCGGCGCGGCGAAGCAGGCCGGTGGGGCGGCGAAGGCTGCGCAGGCGCGGGGCGCGGCGAAGCAGGCCGGTGGCGCGGCGAAGGCTGCGCAGAAGGCCGGCGGCGCGGCGAGGAAGGCCGTCCCGCCCACCACGCCGCCGGGCGGCGACACCTCCGGCCCGCCCCAGACCACCAGCGGCAGCTGAGCCGAGGGACCGGTCACGGCCACCACCCGCCGGCGGCTCGACGCGGAGCTGGTCCGGCGGGGCCTCGTCGCCAGCCGGCAGCAGGCTCGCGACGCGGTCGACGAAGGTCGCGTCACCGTCGCCGGCGCCCCGGCCACCAAGGTCACCCGGCTCGTCGCAGCAGACGAGCCGCTCCTCGTCGCCGGCGACGGGCCACGGTTCGTGAGCCGGGGCGGCGAGAAGCTCGACAGCGCGCTCGACCGCTTCGGCCTCGACGTCTCCGGTCTGCGGGCCCTCGACGCCGGCGCGTCGACCGGTGGGTTCACCGACTGCCTGCTGCAGCGCGGCGCCGCCCCGGTCGTCGCGGTGGACGTGGGCTACGGGCAGCTGCACGAGCGCCTGCGGGCCGACGGGCGCGTGGAGGTCCACGAACGGGTCAACGTGCGCGAGCTGCGGCCCGGCGACCTCGGCCCGCCGTTCCCGCTCGTTGTCGCCGACCTGTCCTTCATCTCACTACGGACGGTGCTCGGGGCACTCATCGGCCAGGCGGCACCGGGCGCCGACCTGGTTGTGCTCGTGAAACCCCAGTTCGAGGCCGGGCGCTCGGAGGCGGCCCGGGGACGGGGGGTGATCCGCGACCCGGCGGTGTGGCGGCGCGTGCTCGCCGAGGTCGGTGGCGCGGTGCGCGGCCACGGAGCAGCCATCATGGGCGGGATGGCGTCACCGCTGCGAGGGGCCGACGGCAACGTCGAGTTCCTCCTCCACGCCCGCACCGCGACCCCCACCGGGCCGGACCTCGACCTCGACGCGCTCGTCGCCGAGGCCACGGCCGCCGGTCCGAGCTGAGCCGTGGCCGCCGTCGGACTCACCCTCCACCACGAGCGGGGCCAGGCCGTCGAGCTCGCCCTCGACGCCGCCGACTGGCTCGAGGAGCGTGGCCACGAGGTGCGGCTGCCGCTGCACGACGCCGGGCTCATCGGGCGTCCCGAGCTCGGCTTCGCCGAGGCCACGTTCCCCCGGGGCGTCGACGTGGCGCTCAGCCTGGGGGGCGACGGCACGATGCTGCGCACGGTGGGGCTCGTCGCCCGCGACGGCGTCCCCGTGATCGGCGTGAACATCGGCCAGCTCGGCTACCTGAGCGAGGTCGAGCCGTCGGGCATTCGCATGGCGCTCAAGCGCTTCCTCGCCGGCTCCTACGAGATCGAGGAGCGGATGCTGCTCGAGGTGGCCGTCGATGCCCAGGCGTTCGAAGGCGGTCCGTCGCACCTGGCGCTCAACGAGGCGGTCCTCGAGAAGACGCCGATGGGCCACACCGTTCGCCTGTCGGTCAGCGTCGACGGGGAGGTGTTCACCCCCTACGCTGCCGACGGTCTGATCGTGGCGACCCCGACCGGATCGACGGCGTACGCCTTCTCGGCCCGCGGTCCGATCGTGGAGCCCACCCATCGCTGCCTGCTCCTGACACCGGTGTCACCGCACATGCTGTTCGACCGCTCTCTCGTGCTCGCGCCGTCCGCCCGACTGCGGATCGAGGTCATCGGCCACCGCGCCGCGACGCTCTCGGTCGACGGCTCCAACCTGGGTACGCTGCGGGCTGGCGACTCCGTGACCTGCACGGGCTCCGAGACGACGGCCCGCCTCGTGGCCTTCGGGCCGCGCCAGTTCCTCCGCATCCTCAAGTCGAAGTTCGGCTTGAGCGACCGGTAGGGGCGCCGATGCTGGTCGAGCTGGCCGTGCGTGACCTCGGGGTGATCGCCGAGCTGCGCCTCGTCCTCACCCCGGGCATGACCGCGGTCACGGGCGAGACCGGCGCGGGCAAGACCATGGTGGTCGACGCCATCGAGCTGCTCGTCGGGGGCCGGTCCGACCCGGCGATCGTGCGCACCGGCGCCGAGGAGGCGTGGGTCGAGGGCCGCTTCGTCGACGGCGACCGCGAGATCGTCGTCGCCCGGGCCGTGCCCCGCAACGGGCGCAGCCGGGCCTACGTCGACGGGCGCCTGGCCACCGCCCAGATCATGGCCGAACTGGGTGCCGACCTGGTCGACCTGCACGGCCAGCACACCCACCAGTCGCTGCTCCGCCCCGCCGCCCAGCGCGAGGCGCTCGACCGGTTCGGGGCGGTCGACCTCGAGCCGCTGCGGGCCGCCCGCCGCGAGGTGGCCGAGATCACGGCCGCCCTGGAACACATGGGCGGCGACGAGCGGGCCCGGGCCCGCGAGCTCGACCTCGTCCGCTACCAGGTCGCCGAGATCAGTGACGCCGCGATCACCGGGCCGGACGAGGACGAGGAGCTCGGCACCGAGGAGGACACGCTCGGTGACGCCACCGCCCACCGTGAGGCGGCGGCCCTGGCGCTCGCCGCCCTCAGCGAGGAGGGCGCAGCGGGCGACGCCCTGGGCACGGCCGTCAGCGCGCTGATGGGGCGAGCCCCGCTGGCCGCCCACGAGCAGCGCCTTCGGGCGCTCGCCGCCGAGCTCACCGATGCCGCGGCGGACCTGCGCCTGGCCGCCGAGCAGATCGACGAGGACCCCGACCGGCTCGCCCAGGTGCGCGAGCGCCGCCAGCTGCTGCACGGCCTGCGCCGCAAGTACGGCGACACGCTGGCCGACGTGATCGCCGAGGGCGAGCGCCTGGCCGTCCGGCTGGGCGAGCTCGAGGACCACGACCGGCGCGCCGCGGAGCTCGACGCCCGGCTGGAGGCCGCCCGGCGGGAGGAGCAGGTGGCCGCCGCGGTGGTCGGCAAGGCCCGGCGGGCGGCGGCCGGCCCGCTGGCCGAGCGGGTCCGCGCCCACCTCGCCGAGCTGGCCATGCCGAACGCCCGCGTCGAGGTGGCGGTACCGGACGACGATCCCGGCGACGACGTCGAGATCCTGCTCGCCGCCAACCCCGGCACCCCACCGCTGCCGCTCGCCAAGGTGGCCTCGGGTGGCGAGCTGGCGCGGATCATGCTCGCGTTGCGTCTCGTGCTCACCGCCGCGCCTCCCACGCTCGTCTTCGACGAGGTCGACGCCGGCATCGGCGGGGCGGCGGCCGTGGCCGTCGGCCGGGCGCTCGCCCGCCTCGCCGCCGACCGGCAGGTGCTGGTCGTGACGCACCTGCCCCAGGTGGCCGCGTACGCGGACGCTCAGGTGCGGGTGTCCAAGCGGTCGGACGAGTCGTCGACGGTGTCGCACGTGGCCCTGCTCGACGACGGCGAGCGGGTGATCGAGCTGTCGCGCATGCTGTCGGGCCAACCCGACAGCACCGCGGCGCGCGAGCACGCCATCGAGATGCTCACGTCCGCCGCCGGCGACCGGGGCCGGAGGTGAGGCCGCGGCGGCGCGGTCGTGGCGCGGGCACGTCCAACGCGGCCGAACCGGGCCCGCCGTCCGCACCCCCCACGCGAGGCGACCCCGACGAGCTCGCGGGCGAGGGCGCGGCCGTGTCTCCCGGCAGCCGGTCGGCGAACTGCCGGCCGGGCCCAGCCGAGGCCACGCCGCCGTCCCGCCCGTTGGTCCCGGCGCCCAGACCGCCCGACGACCCGCTCGACGAGCTGCTGCGCGAGATGGCGGCGGAGGACGAGAGGGACAGCGGAGAAAGCGGCTGGGGAGCCGGAGCCGAGCGTGGGAGCGCCCGACCCGGGAAGGCGGGCGACGGTGGGGACGATGCCCGCACGACGGCCGGGAACGCGGGGGAACAGGTGGCCGAGGGCCGCACCAGCAACGCCGGGGCCAGCGACGATGCGGACGGGCAGGCCGGCGATCGCCCGGAGCCCGCCGACGCGGACGGGCGGCCCGGCGATCGCCCGAACCGCGAGGCGGAGAGCCGGCCCGGCGACCGCCCGGGACGCGAGGCTGCAGGTGAGCCGGTGGACACGGGGGCCTCCGCCGACGCCATGGCCGCCGCCGACGCCATGGCCGCCGCGGTGACCGCCGCCGTCGTGACCGAGGCGGCCGGTGCGGTCGAGGCCACGGCCGCCGCGGTCGCGTCCGGCGACAGCGCGCCCGGTCGCCGGCGCCGCTGGTGGCGCCGCACGGGCACGACCCAGTCCCCGATCACGACCGGCGTCGCGCGTGTCGACACCCGCACCAAGCGCCTGGTCAAGCGGCTCGTGCCCGGCGAGGTGGCGGTCATCGACCACGCCGACCTCGACCGGGTGGCGGCCGAGACGCTGGTCGACGCCGCCCCGGCCGCCGTCGTGAACGTCGCCACGTCGATCACCGGTCGCTATCCGAACCTCGGCCCGCTGCTGCTATGCCAGGCCGGCATCCCGCTGATCGACGGCGTGGGCCCCGACGTGCTCGTGGCCCTGCACGACGGTGACCCCGTGGCCATCGCCGCAGGCGACGTCATCGTCGGTGGCGAGGTCGTCGCACGCGGCACCCGCCAGACCGTCGAGACGCTGGGCGCCGCCATCGACGAGGCGCGCCGCAACATGGGCCCCGAGCTCGAGCGGTTCGCCGTGAACACCGTCGAATACGTCCGCCAGGAGATCGCCGTGCTCACCGGCGACATCGACGTGCCTGGCGTCGCCATCGACATGGCGGGCCGCCAGGCACTCATCGTCGTGCGGGGGATCGACTACAAGGACGACCTCCAGCTGCTGCGACGCTCGGGCTACCTCAAGGAGGTGCACCCGGTGCTCATCGGCGTCGACGGCGGCGCCGACGCCCTGCTCGAGATCGGCTACGTGCCCGATCTCATCATCGGGGACTTCGACTCGGTCAACGAGTCGACGCTGCGCTGCGGCGCCCAGCTGATCGTCCACGGCTACAGCGACGGCCGGGCGCCCGGTGCCGAGAGGCTCGAGGAGCTGGGGCTCCCCTACACGGTGTTCTCCGCCCCCGGCACGAGCGAGGACGTCGCCATGCTGCTCGCCTACGAGCACGGCGCGGAGCTGCTCGTCGCGGTCGGCACCCACTCGAGCATGGTCGAGTTCCTCGACAAGGGCCGGGCCGGCATGGCGTCGACCTTCCTCGTCCGCATGAAGGTGGGATCGGCCCTGGTCGACGCCAAGGGGGTGAGCCGCCTCTACCGGCACTCGGTGCGTAGCATCGACCTCTTCCTGCTGGTGGTCGCGGCCGTGTTCACGTTGACGGTCGTGTTCGCCCTCTCCGAGCCGATGCGCCTGGTCGTCCGGGCGCTGTGGCTGACGCTCACCGGCTGACGGCCGTCGCCGTGCGGCCGCCCCCCGACCAGGCCCGATGATCAACTTCCGCTTTCACATCGTCTCGCTGACCGCCGTGCTGCTCGCCCTCGGCATCGGCCTCATGTTGGGCACCACCTTTCTCGACACCGCCACGGTCGACTACCTGCGCACCCAGATCGAGGGGCTGGAGGGCCGCCTCGCGGATGTCCGGCAGGAGAACGACCAGCTCAATCAGCAGGTCGACTCCTTCCGGCGGGAACAGGCGGCTTTCGACGAGCAGATCGGCGAGCGCCTGTTCCCGGGCCAGCTCACCAACGTCCCGGTGCTCGTCATCGCCACCGAGGGCATCGACGAGGGACGGGTCGAGCGCATCACCGACGCCATCACCGAGGCCGACGCGAACCTGCTCGGCACATGGTGGCTCAGCGCGCGGCTGCGCCTGGACGACGACGACGAGGTCTCCGACCTCGGCGACGCGCTCGAGCTGAGCACCGACGACGCCGAGCGGTTGCGGGCGAATCTGTCGAGCCAGCTCGGCGACGTGCTCTTCGCCGCGAGCGACTCGCCGTCGGCCCAGGCGGAGGCCCAGGCGGAGGCGGGAGCCGGCGCCCCGGCGGCCCAGCCCGCCGAACCCCCGCTCGTGGCCCGTCTGCGCGACGGTGGCTTCGTCGACTACGACGTGCCCGAGGGCGTGGACCGCGACGTCGTGCTGTTGCCGCCTTCCGGAACCCGCATCGTGATCGTGTCCGACAGCGACGCCAGCGTGCCGCCCGGCCAGCTCGTGGTGCCCCTGCTGATCGACCTGTCCGACGGCGGCCCGGTCCCGGCCGTGGCCGTGGAGCCGACGATCACGCCGTCGGGGGGCGGCGACGATGAGCCGCCCGAGAGCCTCGTGGTCGACGTGCGTGAGGACTCCGACCTCGCCCAACGGGTCTCGACCGTCGACGACGTCGACCGGGCGTCCGGCCTGGCCGCCACCGTGCTGGCCCTGGGGGACGCCGACCCCGCCGAGCCCCGCATCGGCCACTACGGCCTGGGGGACGGTGCCCGCCTGCTCCCAGAGCCGCCCGAGGAGGACGGGTGAGCGCCGTGGAGGCTGCGGCGCCGGGCGCACCTGGAGCGCCTGGTGGGGCGTTCGGCCCCGCCGCCGACGGCGACCGCCTGGCGAGGAGCACGGCGACGATCTCGGCGCTGACGCTGATGTCTCGCATGACCGGCTTCGCCCGCATCTTCGTGCTCGCCGCCGTGATCGGGCCCACCTACCTCGGCAACACGTACCAGACGGCCAACAGCGTGCCGAACCTGGTCTTCGAGCTGTTCGCGGCCGGGGCGCTGCAGGCCGTGCTGGTGCCCGAGCTGATCGACGTCGTGGCCCGCCGGGGCCGCGCCGAGGGCCAGCGAGTGGCGGGCCTCGTGCTCGGCGGGCTGCTCGTCGTGTTCGGCCTCGCCGTGGTCGTGGGTGTCGTGGTGGCGCCGCTCGTGGCCCGCCTCCTCTTCGCCGGCGCCGCGCCGGCCGTGGCGGCCGACCAGGTGTGGCTCGGCACCGTGCTGCTCTGGATCTTCCTGCCCCAGGTGCTGTTCTACGCGGGCGGCATGGTCGCCACCGCCGTCCTGAACGCCGACGACCGCTTCGCCGTGCCGGCGTTCGCGCCTGTGCTCAACAACCTCGTCGTCATCGCCGCCTACCTGGCGTTCTGGCGGCTGCGCGACGGCGCCCCTCCCACGCTGGACCTGTCGGTCGCCGAGGTCGCCGTGCTGGCCGGCGGGACGACGCTTGGCGTGGTGGCGTTTACCTCGGCGCCGATCGTGGCGGCCGTGCGCGCCGGGCTGTTGCACCGGCCGGTGTTCGCCCGACGCGATCCCGACGTGCGCCGCCTCGCCCACACCGGGGCCTGGGCCGGGGCGTTCCTCGGGCTGATCCAGGTCCTGTTGGTCGTGGCCCTCGTGCTCGGCAACACGATCGAGGGCGGCGGCACGATCTACCAGCTCGGCTTCACGTACTTCCTGCTGCCCCACGCCCTCGTGGCCGTGCCCCTGCTCACCGCCCTCTACCCGAGTCTCAGCCGGGCCGTGCAGGGCGGTGACGACGCCAGCTACCGGGTGCTCGTGCGGGGCGGCCTGCATGCCACGTGGGTGTTCGTACTGCCGGCCGTGGTCGCGCTCGTCGCCCTGGCCGAGCCGATCGCCCGGCTCACCCTGTTCGGCAAGAGCGCCTCGGCGATCGACGCCGTGGCCGCCACGATGGCGGCGTTCGCCCCCGGCCTCGCGCCGTACGGCCTGTTCCTGCTGCTGACCCGGGCGACCTACGCCCGGGGCGACGCCCGCCGGCCCACGGTCGTGCACCTGTGGGCGGCCGGCGTGGGCATCGCGGGCATGGCTCTCGCCACGGCCATGCTGCACGGCGACGCGCGGATCGCCGGTCTGGCCGGCGCCCACTCCGTGGCCTACGTGGTGGCGGCGCTCGTGCTCGGCCGCGACCTGCACCGGGCCGTGGGCTCCGGGGCGGGCTCGCTGGTCCGGTGGCGGATCGTCGGGGGCGCGGCCCTGGCCGCCGCCGTTGCCGGCGCGGTGATGGTGACGGCCCGCCTGCTGGTGCCGGGTGATGTCGGCCGGGCCGGCGCCGCGGCCGAGGTCGTCGCCGGAGGCGTGGGCGGCCTCACCGTCTACCTCGTGGGCCTGCGCCTCGTCGGTATCGCCGACCCCCGCAGCCTCCTCCGCCTGGGGCCCACGCGGGCCGACGAGCGGGACGGGAGGAACGGCGATGGTTGACCGCCGGGTGCTGCAGCTGCTCGGCCCGTCGACCGGCGGCATCCGCCGCCACGTCGTCGAGCTGGCCCGTCGCCTGCCCGAGCACGGCTGGACCGCGACCATCGCCGGGTCCGCCGGAGTGCTCGGCGATGCCGGCCTGCTCGACCACGTCGTGCCCGTCCCCTCCGGGCCATCGCGGGCGCTGCTGAACGGACGCCGGGCCCTGCGAGCCGCGGCCGTCGGGGTGGACGTCGTGCACGCCCACGGGCTCAAGGCGGGCTGGCTCGCCACGCTGTCGGGCCTCGACGTCCCGCTCGTGGTCACCGTGCACAACCTGGTGCTCGACGAGGCAGCCGGCCGCAGCGCCGGCGTGCTCCGGGTGCTCGAGGGCCGCCTGCCCGGCCGGGCCGCCGCCGTCGTGGCCGTGTCGCCCGGCATCGGCGACCGCTTCGCCGGCGTGCGGGGCGCCGAGCGGGTGCGGGTCGTCCGCCCGGTCGGGCCGCCGCCCGTGCCCCGCCGTCCGGCCGAGAAGGTGCGGGTGGACCTCGGCGTCGCCCCCGACACGCCGCTCGTGGTGGCCGTCGCCCGCCTCCACCCCCAGAAGGACCTGCCGACGCTCGTGCGCGCGGCGGCGCGGCTGCGCGAGCGGGTGCCGGGGGTTCGGGTGGTCGTGGTCGGCGAGGGGCCCGACAGGGCGCCGCTCACCGACCTCATCGCCGAGCTCAGCCTGGAGGACACCGTGCTGCTGGCCGGCGCGAGCGACGACGCCGCCGACGAGCTGGCGGCCGCCGACGTGGTCGCCATGTGCTCGCTCTGGGAGTCCGGACCACTGGTCGTGGCCGAGGCCTTGGCGCTCGGCCGCCCGGTGGTGGCGACGCCCGTGGGCTTCGTGCCCGAGCTGATCGAGGACGGGGTGAGCGGACGCCTCGTGCCGGTGGGTGACGCCTTCGGCCTGGCCCGGGCGTTGGGCGACGCGCTGGCCGACGACCGTGCCACCGCCGCTCGCATGGCGGCCGCCGGCCGGGCCTCGGTCCAAGGCGTCCTGGGCGCCGACCGGCTGGTTGGCGACGTGGCGCACGTCTACGACGAGGTGACGAGCAGATGATCCGATGGCCCGCACCGGGCTGGGGGCCCGCCCGGGCGCGCGACCGGGCCGCCCGGGCCCGCAACCGGTCGACCAGGGCGCACGACCGGTCCTCCCGGCTTCGCCGGTGGCCGGCCGCCGCGCTGACAGGGCTGGCCGTCGTGCTGGTGGCAGCCCCGGCGCCGGCCGGGGCGGCTCCGGCCCAGGGGGGCGGTGCGGCTTCGGCCCAGGCGGGCGGCGCGGCTCCGGCCCAGCAGGGCGGCGCGGCTCCGGCAGGGGAGGGCGGCGGGGACCGGGGCCGGGTCGTGATCGTGAGCCTGCCCACGGTGCGCTGGGAGGACATCGTCGCCGAGGAGCCCGCCCACATCCTCGACGTGGTCGGCCGCTCGGCCGTGGCGTCGATGAGCGTGCGGACGATCGGTCCCACCACCGACCTCGGCGAGGCGTACACGACGATCGGCGCCGGCAACCGGGCCTCAGCCCCGGTCGAGGTGTCGGGCCTGGCGTACGAGCCGTCGTTCCCGCTCGAACGGGGCACGGCCGGCGAGGTGTTCGCCCGCCGCTCCGGCCAGGCGGTCGACGGAGCGGGCGTCGTCCACCTGGGCATGGCTGAGATCGAGCGGCTGGCCCACGCGATGGACTACGGCGCCGAGCCCGGTTCGCTCGGCGAGGCCATCGAGGACGCCGGCCTGACCACGGCCGTCGTCGCCAACGCCGACCTGCCCGACGAGGAGCGGCGCGACGCGGCGCTCGCCGTCGTCGACCACGCCGGCCGTGTGGGGGCGGGCACGGTCGGCGTCGACCTGCTCGACTTCGACGCCGCCAGCCCCTTCGGCACGCGGCTCGCCCCTCGGGTCACGGCCGAGGCGGCCTCCCGGGCGCTCACCGACAGCAGCCTCCTGCTCGTCGAGGCCAGCGACCTGGTCCGGGCCGACGCGTACCGGCCGTGGATGACCGACGAGGCCGAGGCCCAGGCCCGGGAGCGCACGCTCGCCGCCGGGGACGAGCTGGTGGGCCGCATCGTCGAGCAGCTCGACCCGGCCCGCGACTTGCTGATGCTCGTGGCGCCGAACGCCCCCGCCCAGGTCCAGCCTGGTGACCAGGAGCAGCTCACGGTGTTCGCCCTGTCGGGTCCGAGCGTCGAGCCGGGCCTGGCCCGCAGCGGCACGACCCGCCGGCCGGGCTACGTCACCCTGCCCGACGTGGCCCCCACGGTGCTCGACCACCTCGGCATCGACCTGCCCGACTCCATGAACGGCACGGCCATCACCTCGGCCGGCGGCGGGGCCCCCAGCCGCGACGACCTTCAGGGATTGGTCGACGACAACGACGTCGCCACGTTCCGCGACCGGGCCGTCGGGCCGGTCAGCGTCGTCTACATCGTGCTGCAGGTTCTCGTGTACGGCGCCGCCGTGCTCGCCCTGCTGCGGCCACGGCGCCGGCTCGGCAGGGTGGCCCTCGGCGGCAGCCTCGTCATCCTCGCCATCCCGCCGCTCGCGTTCCTGTCGGGCCTCGTGCGCTACGACCGCCTCAGCGTGGCCGGCTACACGATCGTGCTGGTGGCGGCGGCCACGGTGCTGGCCGGACTGGTGTGGCGCGTCACCTCACGCCACCTGCTCGGCCCGCCGCTGGCTCTGATCGGGCTCAGTCTCGCCGTCATGATCGGCGACGTGGCCACCGGCGGCCACCTACAGATCAACACCGTGCTCGGCTACTCGCCGATCGTGGCCGGGCGCTTCGCCGGCTACGGCAACCTGTCGTTCGCGCTCCTCGCCATGGCGGCCATCACCGTGGCCACGGCGCTCTGGGCGTGGCCACGCATGCAGGGGCGTAAGGGTGTCGTCGTGGAGCGGACGAGCCGGAGGGGGTGGCCGCTGTGGGCCGCGATCGTGGTGCTGGCCGTCACGATCGTGTCGGACGGCCTGCCGTCGCTCGGCTCGGACGTCGGCGGCGTGCTCGCCTCGGCGCCCGCCTTCGCGATCGTGGTCATGCTGCTCGCGGACGTCCGTATCAGCCTGCGCCGGCTGGTCGTCATCGGCGTCGCCACGCTGGCGGTGCTCGCAGGCTTCGCCACGCTCGACCTGCTCCGCCCGGCCGAGGAGCGCACCCACCTCGGACGGTTCGTCGAGTCGATCGGCAGCGGCGGCGGCGGCACGATCCTCAGCCGTAAGGTCGGCTCGAACGTGTCGATCCTCACGTCGTCGGTGTGGACGCTGCTGATCCCCGTCGGCCTTGCGTTCCTGCTGTTCCTCGCGTGGCGCAGCCGCGAGTTCCTCCAGCGCCTGCAGGACCGCATCCCCGGCGTGCAGGCGTTCATGGTGGGTGGTCTGATCGTCGCCACGCTCGGCCTGGCGGTCAACGACTCGGGCGTCGCCATCCCCGCGATGATGTTCGGCGTCGCCCTGCCGTACCTGACCTACCTGGTGCTGCGGACGGCCTCGGCCCCGGCCCGGATGGGACCGGCCGGCCCCGGCGATCTCGGCGGCCCGGGTGATCGGGGCGGCGCCACCGACTCGACGGACCGCGCTGCAGGTCCGGCGACACCGGTACCGAGTGCAGATGCCGCGCCGGCCACCGCCGGGGCGTCCGCCACCACCGCCGGGGCGTCTGCGGCGAACGCCGGGGCGTCCGTCACGACGGCCGAAGCGTCTGCCACGAACGCCGGGGCGTCTGCCACGACCGGCGGGTGTGCTCGGGCATCCGAACCCACCGACAGCGGACCCGGCGCCGCCGTCGGGCCCGCCGCCGACGCCCGGTCCGAGGCAGAGGCCGGGCGGCGCGCCGGCTCCGACGCCGAGGCCGGGTGCGGGGCGGAGGCCGGGCGGCGCGCCGGCTCCGACGCCGAGGCCGGGTCCGGGGCGGAGGCCGGGCCGCGCGGCGGGTCCGACTCCGAAGGCAGGGCGGGCGACACCGCTGGGCCGACAGACCGCTCCGCGGGCGTGCGCTGAGGTGCTCGTCGTCGCCGCCTTCGTGGCCGGCATGGCCGGCGGGGCGCTGTTGTGGGCCCTCTCGGCCCGGGCGTTCGCCCACGACGTCTTCGCCCGTGAGAACTTCCGGGGCCGCAAGCTCCCCACGGCCGCCGGCATCGTCACCGCCCTCGTGGCCGTGGTCGGCGACGCCGTGGTCGCGCTCGCCGTGGCGGGCGGGGCCGATCCCGCCGAGGGACTCGTCCCCGGCCTTCGGCTCGTGACGCTGGCGGCGGTGGGCTTCGGCCTGCTCGGCCTGCTCGACGACCTGGGTGGGGCGGGGGAGAGCGGCGGCTTCGCCGGCCACCTCCGCGCCCTGGCCGGCGGGCGCCTCACGACCGGCGCCATCAAGCTGTTCGGCGGGGCCGCCGTGGCGGTCGTGGTCGTTGCCTCGGTCGAGCCCGACGACCTCGGCCGGCTGCTGGCGGACGCCGCCCTGGTGGCGCTGGCCGCCAACCTCGGCAACCTGTTCGACCGGGCGCCCGCCCGCACGACCAAGGTGGCGCTCGTGGCGTTCGCCGTGCTGGTGGTGGCGGCCGGGGCCGAGCCCGAGCTGGCCGGTGTGGCGCTGGTCGTGGGGGCGGGGGCCGGGCTGATCGTGCCCGACCTGCGCGAGCACCTCATGCTGGGCGACGCGGGTGCCAACGCGCTGGGCGCCGCCCTGGGCCTCGGCGTGGTGCTGGCCTGCTCGCCCGCCGTGCGCACCGGCGTGCTCGTGGTGGTGGCGCTGCTCAACCTGGCCAGCGAGCGCATCTCGTTCACGAAGGTCATCAACGCCACGCCGCCGCTGCGGGCCTTCGACCGGCTCGGCCGCCAGCCCTGACGGAACGGGCGTCGCCGACCCTCGCCCGTCCGGCGGGCCGCGGTCTCAGCTTCCCGGGTCGTCGGGCTGCTCGTCCTCTTGTGCCTGCAGCTCGCTCACCCACGTCTCCGCGGCGTCGTAGGTGACCCTCTGCTCGGTGAGAACCTTGGCGCCCACACCCCCGCCCTCGCGGAGCAGGGCCAGGAGGATGTGCTCGGTCCCGATGTGGCGGTGGTCGCGTCGCATCGCCTCGCGCAACGCCAGCTCGAGCACCTTCCGGGCCCGCGGCGTGAAGCGTAGGTGGCCTCCGGGCCGGCCGCCGGGCCGCGGCCCCCGCCCCTCGATCTCGAGGATGCGGGCCTCGACCACCGGCCGCTCGACCTGCCACCCGGCGAGCGCCCGGGCGCCGGGCGACGCCGGCACGTCCAGCACGCCGAGCAGCAGATGCTCGGTGCCGATGTGGTCGTGCTCGAGGGCCCGGGCGGCCTTCTGGGCTTCGACGACCGCAGCTCGGGCGTCGCGGGTGAAGCGGCCGGAGAGCAGTCGGCGCTTCTCCTCCCGGCGCCCGGCGCCGAGGAGGCGGCCGAGCCAGCCGCCCTGGCGCTGCTGGGCGGCCTGGCGTGTAACGCCGAGCACCTCGCCCACCTCGGCCCACGAGGCCCCGGCCATGCGAGCCTCGTCGACGAACAGGTCGAGCAGCTGGTCGCCCAGCTCGACCACCTCGCTGTTGAGCGCCACGGCGGCCCGGAGGCGGGCGAGCGGCTCGGGGCCCTCGGCGCGGGCGTCGACCTCGTCGATCAGCTGCTGCAGGTCCATGCGTCAACCATGGATTGACATCCTCGCCATGTCAAGTTGAAATTGACATCGCCGCCTCGCCGGATCTCTGACGCTCCGTTAGGTTCCAGCCATGGGATCCGTGCGCGCCGCTGTGCTGGAGGACGACGGCGCGCTGGCCGTCAGTCGGATCGACGTGGAGGAGCCCCGCGACCGCGAGGTCCTCGTGCGGGTCATGGACTGTGGGGTCTGCCACTCCGACCTCAGCCTTATCGAGGGCGACCTGCCCACCGGGCGGCCGATCGTGCTCGGCCACGAGGCGGCAGGCGTGATCGAGGCGGTGGGCCCCGGCGTCACCGCCGTGCGGGCCGGCGATCAGGTCGTGATCACGCCGCTGCCGAGTTGCGGGCGCTGCGCCCTGTGCGTGCGGGGCAACCCCACGCTCTGCCTCGTCCACTCGTCCAGCCTCGCCACGGCCACGCGGCCCGACGGCACGACGCCGCTGGCCCGCGACGGTGCGCCCGTCCTGCGGGGACTGGGCGTCGGCGGGTGGTCCGAGCACGTGGTCGTCCCCGCCATCGCCGCCGTGAAGGTCGGCGACGACGTCGACCTCGCAGAGGCGTGCGTGATCGGCTGCGCGGTCCAGACCGGCGTGGGTGCCGTGATCAACACGGCCCGCGTCGAGCCGGGGGCGACGGTGGCCGTGCTCGGGGCCGGCGGCATCGGCATCGCCTGCGTGCAGGGCGCTCGCATCGCCGGGGCCGCCACGATCGTGGCCGTCGATCCGGTGGCGGAGCGCCGGGAGGCGGCGCTGTCGTTCGGCGCCACCCACGCCGTCGACCCCACCGACACCGACGTGGCTTCGGCCTGCCTCGACCTCACCGGCATCGGCGTCGACTACGCGTTCGAGGCCGCTGGCGTGGCGGCACTCGTCGAGCAGGGCCTCGCCATCACCCGGCCGGGCGGCACCACCGTCTGCGTGGGGGCGCCGCCGGCGGACCAGGGCATCAGGATCCCGATGGCCGTGGGGTTCGTCTTCGGGGAGAAGCGGCTGATCGGCAGCCTGCTCGGCTCGATGCACGCCCACCGCGACATCCCCCGGCTGCTGGCGCTGGCCCGGTCCGGCCGGCTCGAGCTCGGCCGCATGGTGACCGACCGCTACGCCCTCGACGACATCGCGGAAGCCGTCGACAACCTCCGCCAGCGGCGCGGCATCCGCACGGCCGTGACCGTCGCCTGATCGCCGCCGAACACGAAAAGTGGTGGCGCTCGCACGGCCGTCCGGGCGGTCGGCAAGCCGCCGGTGGCGCCGCGGCTCGCGCCCATAGGGGGTGACCTGGGACCTTGTGGGGATGCGCGGGGGTGGCCGGGGGGCGCGGTACGCTGAGAGCCCGTGACTCGGCACATATTCGTCACGGGCGGTGTCGCCAGCTCCCTCGGCAAGGGCATCACCGCTTCGTCCCTCGGTCGCTTGCTCAAATCACGCGGCCTCCGCGTGACGATGCAGAAGCTCGACCCCTACATCAACGTCGATCCCGGCACGATGAACCCGTTCGAGCACGGCGAGGTCTTCGTCACCGACGACGGCGGCGAGACCGATCTCGATCTCGGCCACTACGAGCGCTTCATCGACGAGCCGCTGTCCCGGTCGAGCAACGCCACCACCGGCTCGATCTACTCGTCCGTCCTCGCGGCGGAGCGCCGGGGCGACTACCTCGGCAAGACCGTCCAGGTCATCCCCCACATCACCGACGAGATCAAGCGGCGCATCACGCTGCTGGCCGGTGACGAGGTCGACGTCGTGATCACCGAGATCGGCGGGACGGTCGGCGACATCGAGATCCTGCCGTTCCTCGAGGCCATCCGGCAGTTCCGCCTCGACGTCGGCCGCACCAACGTCGCCTACGTGCACGTGGCGCTCGTCCCGTTCATCGGGCCGTCCGGTGAGCAGAAGACGAAGCCCACCCAGCACTCGGTCACCGAGCTGCGGGCCCGGGGCATCCAGCCCGACGTGATCGTCTGCCGCAGCGAGCACCCGATCGGAGACGCGCTCAAGCAGAAGATCTCGCGCCTGTGCGACGTCCCGCCCCAGGGGGTCGTCAACGCCGCGGACGCCGCCAACCTCTACGAGGTCCCACTCACCCTCCACGAGGAGGGCTTCGACGACTACGTGTGCTCGCTGCTCGGCATCGAGACGCCCCCGGCCGACCTGGCCAAGTGGGCGGCGCTCGTCGAGCGCGTCGAGGTCACCCCCCGGTCGGTGCGCGTCGGCATCATCGGCAAGTACGTCAGCCTGCCCGACGCCTACCTGTCGGTCGTCGAGGCGCTGAAGCACGGCGGCTACCACCACGGCGCCCGGGTGGACATCGAGTGGATCCAGGCCGAGGAGGTCGAGGGCCTGCTGTCCGACGGCCGCCTGCGTGAGCTCGACGGCATCGTGATCCCCGGCGGTTTCGGCGAGCGCGGCACCGAGGGGAAAATGCTGGCCGCCGGCCACGCCCGCGAGCAGCTCATCCCGTGCCTGGGCCTCTGCCTCGGCCTGCAGATGATGACGATCGAGTTCGCCCGCAACGTGCTCGGCCTGGCCAACGCCAACTCGACCGAGTTCGACCCCGCCACGCCGCACCCGGTCATCGACCTGATGGAGACCCAGCGCGACGTGACCGACAAGGGCGGCACCATGCGCCTCGGCGCCTACATCGCCGAGCTGGCCGAGGGCTCGGCCGTGGCGCGGGCGTACGGGAAGACGGTGGTCTCCGAGCGTCACCGGCACCGCTACGAGTTCAACCCCCGCTACCGCGGCAAGTTCGACGGCACGGGGTTCGTGTGCTCGGGCGAGTCGCCCGACGGCCGGCTCGTCGAGTTCATCGAGCTGGCCGACCACCCGTTCTGGGTCGGCACCCAGGCCCACCCCGAGTTCAAGAGCCGGCCCGACCGGCCCGCCCCGCTGTTCCGGGCCTTCGTCGCCGCGGCGCTGGACCGGGCCGAGGGGCGCCGGCCCCACCTGTTCCGGCTCGACGACCCCGACACCGCCCCCGCGGCCGCCGTCTCCCCGGCGGCCGCCGCCGTCCAGGCGGCACCGTGACGGGTTCGGGAAGCGATTCGGGGTTCCGGGTCGTCGCCGACGAGCCGGCGTGGTCGGGGCGGCGCATCGGCGTCGCCGTGCTGAAGGTCACGGCCCCCGACGGCTCCGTGCTCGAGCGCGAGATCGTGCACCACCCGGGCGCGGTCGGGGTCGTGCCGCTGCACGACGACGGCACGGTCACGCTCCTCCGCCAGTACCGCGCCGCGCTCGACGCCGAGGTGTGGGAGGTACCCGCCGGCCTGCGCGACGTCGAGGACGAGCCCACGGCCGAGACCGCCCGACGCGAGCTGGTCGAGGAGGCCGGCCTGGCCGCCGATCACGTCGAGCACCTGACGACGTTCCACAACTCGCCGGGGTTCTCCGACGAGGCTGTCGAGGTCTTCCTCGCCACCGGCCTCACGGCCGTGCCCGACGACCGCCAGGGCGTCGAGGAGGAGAACATGGTGGTCAGCCGCGTGGCGCTCGCCGAAGCGCTGGCCATGGTCGACGACGGCCGGATCACCGACGCCAAGACCGTGATCGGCCTGCTGCTCACCGCGCGCCGGGCGGGCTGAGCGCCGGCGTCAGCCGCAGCCGCACGCGCCGCCGCAGCACCCCCCGCCCATCGCGGGCGCCGGGGCGGCCGCGCCGGGGCCGGCGGTGGCCCGGCCGCCGAGGGCGACGACGGGCACGCGCTTGACGGTGTCGACGTGGCCGGACGGGCACGGTGCCGGGGCGTCGCTCTCGCTCATCGAGCGGCGGACCTCGAACGTCGCGTCACAGATCCGGCAGCGGTAGTCGTACAGCGGCACCGTCGCTCCTCACTCGTGTCCCTGGTGGATCCAGGCGCCACGGTACCGCGCCGGCGGGTGTGGACCCCGGGGCGGATCCGCGGCGGCGTGGTCGGGGCGCCCTACCGTGCGCCACGTGAGCGATGCGCCGGCGGTGACCGGCGGCGACCCGGTCCCGGGAAGCGGCGACCCCGCCGAGGTCGCATCCGGCGACGACGTGCTGCCCCTCGACGTCGAGGAGTGGCTGTCGTGGCTCGCCACCGAGCGGGGCCGGGCGGCCTCGACGCTCGCCGCCTACCGGCGGGACGCCCGGGGCTGGTGGGCGTGGCTGCGCCGCCAGGGCCGCCACCAGCTCAGCGAGGTGACCGAGGCGGACGTCGAGTCCTATGTCGGCGAGCTGCGCGGCCGTCGCCTGGCGCCGGCCACCGTGGCCCGGGCGCTCGTGGCCGTGCGGTCGCTGCACCGCTTCCTCGCCGAGGAGGGACGGGCGCCCGCCGACCCCGGCGCCCGCGTCGAGGCGCCCCGGGTTCCGGCCGGATTGCCCAAGGCACTCACGGAGGACGAGGTGGGGGCCCTGCTCGCCGCCGTGGTCGGCGACGACCCCGTGGCCCGCCGGGACCGGGCGATCATCGAGGTGCTCTACGGCACCGGTCTGCGCATCTCGGAGCTGGTCGGGTTGCGGCTGGGTGACGTCGACCTCGAGTCCGCCCTGCTGCGGGCTTTCGGCAAGGGCGCGAAGGAGCGGGTCGTGCCGCTCGGCCGCCACGCCGTGCGGGCGCTCGACGACTGGCTCGCCACCGGGGGCCGGGCTGCTCTCGAACCCGCCCGGTGGGCGCGCCGGGGCGACGCCGAGGCCGTGTTCCTGAACCGGCGGGGCGGGCGGCTCACCCGCCAAGGGGCGTGGCTGGTGATCCGGCGCCACGGCGACGCCGCCGGCCTCGGCGACCGTCTGACGCCCCATGCCCTGCGTCACTCGTGCGCGACCCACATGCTCGACCACGGGGCCGACATCCGCTCGGTGCAGGAGCTGCTCGGCCACGCCTCGATAAGCACGACACAGGTGTACACACGGGTGTCGACCGAGCGCCTGTGGGAGGCGTACCGGGCCGCCCACCCGCGCTCGGGGGGCTGAACGCACGGAATCCCGACAGACCCGAACCAGGGGGCTTCCAGTTCCCGGAACGGAGCACCCCCCGGTTCGCTACCCTCGCCACGTGGCCCACCGAACGCTGCTCTCCACGGTCCGCGGCCAGCTCGAGGACGAGCGCGCCCGGCTGCACGCACAGATCACGACGCTGCAGAGCGGTGAGGGGGCCCTGTCCTACGACGAGGGCTTTGCCGACTCGGGGCAGGTGGCCGCCGGGCAGGGCGAGAACCGGGCCCTGTTCGGCCAGCTGACCGAGCAGCTCGGCGAGGTGGACCACGCGCTGGCCAAGCTCGACGACGGCACCTACGGCGTGTGCGAGCGGTGCGGCGCGCCGATCAGCGAGCCCCGGCTCGAGGCGATGCCCGCGACCCGGTTCTGCATCGAGCACGCCTGAGGGCCGGCGCCGCGCTCGCCCGTGAGCGCTCCGGCCGCTCGCGCCGACGCCCGAGGTGCGGAGGGGGTTCCCTCGGACCGCCGCCGGGCCCGCGCCTGCGCCACGAGTCCGGGAATCGAGGCGAAGCCGCGTCGGGCCGTAGCCTTCCCCGCCTTGGCGCCGCACCCCGTTCCCTCGCCGCCCCCGGACCCGACGCCCCCGCAAGTCGGCCGGCGACGTCCCTGATCGTGGCGTCCTGGGGGCACCTGGTCCGCCGGTTCGTCGGATCGCTGCGGCCCGGAGGGCCGGCACCCGCCGATGAGGCGTGGGCGCTGGCGGGGCTCGGGCCGGGGGAGCGGGCGCTGTGGCAACGCATGAGCGGGGCCGACCGGCGCCACGCCGTCGGGGTCGCCCGCGAGGTCGAGGCAGCGCTCGGTGCGGCGGCCACGCCGCCGGTACGGGCCGCGGCCCTGCTGCACGACGTCGGCAAGGTCGAGTCGTCGCTGGGACCTGTGCGCCGGGCGGTGGTGACCCTCGCCGCGCTCGCCGCCGGGCACGCGGCGGCGCGGCTCTGGAGGCAGCGGCCGGGGGCGGTCGGTCGCGCCGGTCGCTACCTGTGCCACGATGAGATCGGCGCTCAGCTCCTCTCCGAGGCGTCCAGCGACCCGCTGACCGTGGCGTGGGCTCGCGAGCACCACCTTCCCGATGACCGGTGGACCGTCCCCGCCCCGATCGGCGCCGCCCTCAAGGCCGCCGACGACGACTGACCGTGCGACGCGCTCGCGGTGCTGCTCGACGGTGAGCCCGATCCGGTGACCGGCTCGGATCCTGTGCCTCCGCCCGCGAGTGGTGCCGGCGAGCCCGGACAGCGGACTTCCGACGACCCTGATGCCGCGGCGGGCGGGCCGCGGGGCCTGCGGCCGGGCGACCCCGACGACGCCCTCGCCGGCGATCCGGACGCCGCCTCCACGACCGGGGCCGACCGGACCGGCCTGCTCGACTACCTGGCCGGCGTCGGCCCCCAGCTCGACCAGGTTTCGAGTGGTGACCCACCCGGGGGTCGCGACGGCGCGCCGGTCGCATCCGGCGTCGACGCCGCCGACGCCGCCGACGCCGGCGGTGGGGCCGAGCGGCGCCCGGTGCCCCCGGGCTCCGGGCCGTCCTCCGCTCGGGAGGCCGGGACCGGCGAGGCTCCGCACCGCCCGTGCGCCGGGGTCCCGGGGGACGATCGGGCGGACGTCGTCGGGGCGGGGACGACGGGCACCTCGGTCCGCGACCCGTGGGCCGATGCGGCCGGGGCCGGCGCAGCCGACCCGTCGAGCGACCGGCGTCCGGCCGACGGAGGCTCCCACCGGGACCGATCGGAGGCCACCGGCCCGTCACCCGACACACTGGACGGCCTCATGGGCGAGGACCGCTCCGTGCGGGGGCGCCTGCGCGCCGCCCGCGATCGCCGACGTGCCGGCGCCGCACAGCCGCGCCGCGCCGACACACCGTCGGACCCGCCCGGTCCGGGCGCCCGCACCGGTGATCCTCGACCGGGCGACGACCCGGCCGCCGGCGTCGGCGCCTCGTCGATCTCCGCAGCGCACACCGCCGCCGGCGGCTGGGCCCCGCCCCCGCACGCCGGGGCGGTTCGGCGGAGCGGCGGCCCCGGCGTCCCGACCGCCGCCGCCGGCGGACCGGCGAACGGCGCGCGTCGCCCAGTGCCCGGTCCTCCTCAGGGCGGCGCAGCCGACACCGGCCGAGCTGCACCCGGCTCCGTCAGCCCCGCCGGAGCCGCGGCCGACGCCGGCGGAACCGGTCCGGGGCGGGGGACGCCGGCGGCAACCACAGCCGAGCCCGGCCCCGCCGACCCCGAGTCCGTCACGCCGGCGGGGACGCCAGGCGACGCGGGTGGAACCGCCGATCGGCGCATGACGTCGGCGGGAAGCGCCGCCGAGGTCGGCCGAGCTGGGCCCGGCGCGGGTGCGGGCGTGCGCCCCGAGGTCGACGGGGCCCCGGCGGCGGGCGCCGTGAGCCCACGGCAGGACTCCGCCCCCGCCGACGCCACGGAGGAGATCACGCTCGCGCGGCTGGCCCCGGAGCCCGAGCAGATCGAGACGCACGTCGAGCGCCGGCGGCGCGTGCGGGCGGCGAGCGACGTGCTCCGGCTGCTCGGCGGGCTCGCCTTGGTCGCCCTCGGCCTGTCCGTCGCCATCTGGGCCCCCAACACGGTCGGCGGCATCGAGCGGGATGTGAACAGCGGGTTCGCCCGGCTCCCCGACCGATTCGAGGAGGCGCTCGTCGGCCTGGCCCTCATCATCTCGGTGGCCCTCCCGATCGTGGCCAGCGTCGTCCTGCTCCTGCGCAAGCGCTACCTGCTCACCGCCTCGCTGGCCCTCGCGGCCATCGTGGCCAGCGTCGTCATGGACGCCCTCGAACGGGTGCTCGCCGACCGGGGCGTCATCGCCCAGGCGGCCTCCACGCCGAGCGCCACCGACGTCGACCTGGGCGACCCGGGCTTCGCCACGTCCCCACTCATCGCCTCGACCGTCGCCATCGTGGTCATGGTTTCGCCGCGCCTGCCGGTGCGGTGGCGCCGGGCCTGCTGGGCGGCCATTTTCCTGCTCGTCGTCGTGCGCATCATCGGCGCCAGCGCCCCGCCGCTCGACGTGATCATCGCCATCGGCGTCGGCATGGCCGTCGGCGCCCTGGCTCTCGTCGCCGTCGGCGCCCCGAGCTTCGACCCGGACGGCCCGGCGCTCGTGCGCATGCTGCGCAGGGGCGGCATCGAGCCCGTCCGCATCGTGCAGATCCGGCCGATCGGCGGCCAGCTCGCGTACCGGGTGTGGCGCCGGGACCTGCCGACGCTCGTGCTCCGCCTGCGCACGCCGCACGACCGGTCGGCCGACCTGCTCGAACGGCTGTGGCGGCGGGTCCGCTACAAGCGCCCCACCGGCGACGGTCCGCTCGGCTCGATGAAGCGCCGCATCGAGCGCGAGGCCCTGGCGGCCGCCGTCGCCCGCGCCGGCGGCGTGCGGGTCCCGGCGCTGGAGGGCGTGGTCGCCGACGCCTCGGGCTCGGTGGGTCTCGCCCTCGAGGACACGGGCGCCCGGCCGCTCAGCGAGTTCGGCTCCGACCTCGACGACGACGTGCTCGACCGGGCCTGGAAGCAGCTGTCGCTGCTCCACTGGCGCCGCATCGCGCACCGCGACCTCGACCTCGAACACTTCGAGCTCGACGCCGACGGGCGGATCTGGCTCGTGGGCCTCGACCGGGCGGCCGCGGCCGCCAGCGACCGTGACCTGGCCCTCGACGTCGCCCAGCTCCTCGTGGACAGCGCGCTCGCCGTCGGGCCCGACCGCGCCGTACACAGCGCCTACCGGTCGATCGGGCCCGATGCGGTCCGCAGCGCGCTGCCGTACCTGCAGCCGCTCGCCCTGCCGGCCAGCACCCGCACCGACGCCCGGCGCAACCGGGACGTGCTGACCGAGACCCGCGTGCGGGCCGGCGAGATGACCGCCACTCCCGAGGCCGAGCTCGAGCGGCTCGACCGCGTCCGCACGCGCACGCTCGTCACGCTCGGGGCCGTCGGCCTGGCGTTCTATGTGCTCCTGCCCCAGCTCGCCGACCTCGAGCGCACGGCCGACGCCTTCCGCAGCGCCCACTGGGGCTGGCTGCCGGCGGTCGTGGGCTCGGCGGCGCTGACGTTCGTGTTCGCCGCCGTGTCGTTCATGGGTTCTGTGCCGTCCCCCCTCAGGTTCTGGCCCACGCTGCGGGCTCAGATCGCCTCGGCGTTCGTGGGCCGCATCACCCCCGGCAGCACGGGCGGTCTGGCCGTCGGCATCCGCTACCTGCAGCGCTCTGGCGACGACCCCGGCGCGGCGACCGCCTCGGTGGGGCTCAACGCCCTCGCCGGGCTCGCAATCCACCTGACGATGATGGTCGGTTTCTTCGCCTGGACCGGCACGAGCGGCATCGGCGGTTTCTCGCTGCCCGACACGAACCTGATCTTCGGCGCCGTGGCGATCGTGCTGTCGGTCGGCGGCGCGATCCTCGTGGCCCGGCCGCTCCGCGAGCGCCTGCTGGTGCCGGCGCTCAGGTCGCTCGGATCGGCGGCCGGCGCGGTGGGGGCGGTGGCGACCAGCCCGCTGCGGGTCACGCAGCTGACGCTGGGGTCCGCCGGCGTCACGCTCGCCTACATCGCGTCGCTGACCGCCTCGATCCAGGGCTTCGGCGGCGGCGTGTCGTTCCCCCAGATCGGAGCCGCCTACCTCGGTGCCGCCGCGCTGGCCACCGCCTCGCCCACCCCCGGCGGCCTGGGCGCCCTGGAGGCGGGCCTGATCGCGGGCCTGTCGGGCTTCGGCATGGACGACGGCGCCGCCGTCTCGGCGGTCCTCACGTTCCGCCTGGCGACGTACTGGGTGCCGACGCTGCCCGGCTGGGTCGCGTTCCACTGGATGGAGCGCCGCGGCGAGCTGTGAGGCGGTGCCGCGGGGGCCCGCCGCAGGGGAAGTAGCCTCGTGACGATGCCCTACGCGGTCCAGATCCCCGTGTTCGAGGGACCCTTCGACCTGCTGCTGCACCTCATCCTCAGCGAGCAGGTCGATCTCTACGAGGTGAACCTGTCGTCGATCGTCGACGCCTACCTCGTCGAGCTCGAGCGCATGGCCGAGCTCGACCTCGAGATGACCACGGAGTTCCTTCTGATCGCCGCCACACTCGTCGAGCTGAAGAGCCGGCGCCTGCTGCCGTCAAGTGACGACGTCGACCTCGACGAGGAGCTTGCGCTGTGGGAAGAGCGCGATCTGCTCCTCCACCG
The DNA here is from genome assembly GCA_035296625.1 of Acidimicrobiales bacterium. GTDB lineage: Bacteria > Actinomycetota > Acidimicrobiia > Acidimicrobiales > VFJN01 > DATCLS01. The sequence goes on from DATHAO010000075.1 coordinate 36,841, forward strand.
CCTCGTCGAGTGCAAGACGTTCAAGGAGGCCGCCCTGACGCTGCAGGCCATGGCCGGCCTGGCCGGGCGGTCCTCGCCCCGGGTGGTCGGCGTCGACGAGCGCTTCGTCGGGCTCGTCCCCGACCTGCTGCTTGGCGTCACCGCCGAGGACCTACGCCAGGCGTACATCCGGGCCATGACGCCCAAGCCGGTGCCCAGCGTCGACATCGCGCACCTGGCGCCGATCCGGTTGTCGGTGACCGAGGCCGTCGCTGAGCTGCTGGCCGAG
>DATHAO010000076.1:0-41914 GCA_035296625.1 Acidimicrobiales bacterium
CTTCACCGAGGCGAAGGACCGCGACCTGGGTCTCGCCTGCATCAAGGCCTACAACGACTGGATGGTCGAGGAGTGGTGCGGCGACTCGGGCGGCGCGCTGATCCCGCTCATCATCATCCCGCTGTGGGACGCCGAGCTGGCCGCCGAGGAGGTGCGCCGGAACGCCGACCGCGGCGTGCACGCCGTCTGCTTCAGCGAGATCCCGCCCCACCTCGGGCTGCCGTCGATCCACTCGGGCGAGTGGGACGCCTTCTTCGACGCCTGCCAGGAGACCGAGAGCGTCATCAACATGCACATCGGCTCGTCGTCGCGCATGCCCGCCACCTCGGCCGACGCGCCGAACGCCGTCGCCGCCACGCTGAGCTTCAACAACGCCATGGCGTCGATGAGCGACTGGCTGTTCTCGGGCAAGCTCGTGCAGTTCCCCAGGCTGAAGCTGGCCTACAGCGAGGGCCAGATCGGCTGGATCCCCTACATCCTGGAGCGGGCCGACACCGTGTGGGACGAGCACCGGGCGTGGGTCGGGGTGGCCGACATCGTGCCCGAGCCGCCCTCGACGTACTACTACCGCCAGATCTTCGGCTGCTTCTTCCGCGACCAGCACGGCATCGACTCCATCGACAAGGTGGGCGTCGACAACATCACGTTCGAGACGGACTACCCCCACACCGACTCCACCTGGCCGGACACGAAGAAGGTGGCCGAGGAGCTGATGGCCGGCGTCCCCCAGGACGTGGTCGACAAGGTCATGCGCACGAACGCCGCCCGCATGCTCCACCTCGACCTCGACCGAGAGGCTGCGCCGTAGGCGCAGCCGTGGCCCAGCGGCCCGGCGCCGAAGGGCCAGATCGGAGATGCCGCGTCGTTCGACCTCTCGGCCGCCCAGCGGCCGAGAAGCAACCGTGACCCATCCGCGCATCCTCGAGCCCCGGCTACCGTCGCCTCGTGCTCGCCGACACCGTGCGCGAGGCCGCCCGGCGGTTCGGCGATCTCCCGGCGTTCGTCGACCCCGACGGCACCCGGGTGGGCTTCGCCGAGCTCGACCGGCGCTCCGACGGGGTCGCCGCGGGGCTCGCCCGCCGCGGCGTGCGCCCGGGCGACCGGGTGGTGCTGCGCCTCCCCTCGGACTCGGGTTACGTCGTGGCCTACGCTGCGGCCGCCAAGCTCGGGGCGATCACCGCGGGCGTCAATCCGCTCCTCGCGCCGCCCGAGCAGGACGCCGTGGTGGCGCTCGCCGACCCGGCGATCGTCCTCGCCACGCCCGATGACCTGGCATCCCTGGAGGGCGCCGGCGTGACGGCGCCGGACCGGCTGGCCCCCGACCCGGAGCGGCCCGTGGCGATCGTGTTCACGTCCGGGACGACCGGCCTGCCGAAGGGAGCCGTGTTCGCCGAGCGCCAACTGGCGGCGGTGGCCGTGGCCGACAGCGGCGGTGCCTGGTCCACCGGGCCCGGACCCGCGATGGTGGCGTCGACCCAGTTCGCCCACGTCGGCATCACCACGAAGCTGCCGTGGTACCTCCGCTCGGCGATGCGCACCCACGTGGTGCGGCGGTGGCGGGCCGACGAGGTGCTGGCCCTGATCGCCGAGCAGCGGGTGCCCTCCATCGGCGGCGTCGCCCCCCAGATGGCGCTCATGCTGCGCTCCCGCGAGATGGAGCGGCACGACTGGGACCACGTCCACACTCTCGTGTTCGGCGGGGCCGCCTCGCCGCCGGCGCTCGTGGACGAGGCGCGGCGCCGGTTCGGGGCGGCGTACTCGATCCGCTACTCGTCGACCGAGTCGGGCGGGTGCGGCACGGCCACGGCGTTCGACGCCGACGACGAGGAGGCCCTGTTCACGGTCGGGAGGCCGCGGCCCGGCATCCAGGTCGCCGTGCGCGCGGACGACGGGTCCGACCTGCGGCCCGGCGAGATGGGCGAGCTGTGGCTCCGGTCGCCGACGCAGATGGTCGGCTACTGGCGAGACCCGGCGGCGACCGCCGAGGCCGTGCTCGACGGGTGGCTGCGCACCGGCGATCTGGCGCTGCTCGACGACCGGGGTCTGCTCCGGCTCGCCGGGCGGCGCAGGGAGATGTTCGTCCGGGGCGGCTACAACGTGTACCCGGCCGAGGTCGAGGCCCAGCTGGCCGGCCACCCGGCCGTCGCCGAGGTGGCGGTCGTGCCCCGGCCCGACGCCGTGATGGGAGAGGTCGGCGTCGCCGTGGTGGCCGTGCGGCCCGGGGCGCCGGCGCCGTCGCTCGACGACCTGCGGGCCTGGCTGGCCGACCGGCTGGCTGCCTACAAGCGGCCCGAGGCCCTCCGGTTGGTCGACCGCCTGCCGCTCACGCCGATGCAAAAGGTCGACCGTCGGGCGCTCGTCGCCCGCGAGGCGGCGGCCGCCGCCGAAGGTCCCGGCGTCACGCCCCCCGAGTGATCACCCGGCGACGGCCGCCGCCGGCGGTTCAGGCGAACATCTCCGAGGCGCTGGCCGGGTAGCCGCCCTTTCCGACCATGGCGGCGGACCAGGGCTCGAGCAGGACGAGCAGCTCGTCGACGCGGTCGCCGAGGCGCCGGATCGGCTCGCGGGCCGCGAGGTCGGTGGCGACCTCGATGTCCTGGCGCAGCTGCAGGCCCTCGGGAGTCAGCGCCGCATCCTCGCCGTCACCGGAGATCAGGTGGCGGGCGGCCAGGCGGCCCCGCGCGGCCGCCACGTCGTCGGCGTCGTAGCCCCGGGTCCACACGTAGCTGCCGGGCGTCATCCCCCACCACAGCTCGGACAGCAACGTGATCTCGGTCGAGTCGACGTGGGGCACCCACGCCGCGATGTGGCCGTCGCCGCGGTGTTCCCGGACCCGGTCGGCGGCGCGCCACAGGCGGCCGTACGGGTCGTCCTCACCGGGCACCTCCAGGCCGAGGAGGCCGGAGAACAGCGCGCGGCCCGACGGGTCGACCCCGTCGGTTGCGTCGAGCAGCAGCTCCGCAGCGCGGAGCAGGTCGGCGACCGGCTGCTCGCCGATCAGGCGGCGGGCCTGGTCCCGGGCCCCGGCCAGGCGGGCGTCGAGCATGGCGTCCGGATCGGTCTTGGCCCAGCCGCCCTCGACGGCCCGCTCGACGACCTCCGGCTTGAAGGCCCCGAACACGGCCGTGACGAGGCGCCACGGGGCCTTGCCCAGGCTGGCGCTGCGGCTGCAGAAGTAGCCCTCGACGTAGTTGAGGCCGAAGGCGTCGTAGCGCTCCTGCGCCTCGGGCGAGAAGTAGATCGCCGCGGCGAGCGGCTCGACGAGCCTCCCCAGCCGCCGTGCCGTGGTGTGCAGGTCGTTCGCCATGGAACCCCCTCGGTGTGGCCCAGGCCCGACGGCCCCGGCCCGCAGGTTACGGCGGTGGCGCCACCATGTCCCGTTCCCGCACGTCGCGGTGCGCGGCGCCGTAGCCCGGCGCGGGCTGTCAGGCGGACGGTTCGGTGCCCACGATCGACACGAAGCTGACCATCTCGCCCGGGTAGCCGCCCAGGTTGTGGGTGAGGGCCAGCGTGCGGTCGCCCACCGTGGCGATCCGCCGCTCCGGCGGTGCCTCGCCGCGCAGCTGCAGCCAGGCCTCGAACGTCATGCGCAGCCCACTCGCCCCGACGGGGTGCCCGAACGACTTCAGGCCGCCGTCGGGGTTGACGGGCAGGTCACCACCCAGGTCGTAGGTGCCGGCCAGCACCTCCTTCCAGGCCGTGCCCCGGGCGGCGAAACCCAGGTCCTCCATGAGGACGAGCTCGGTGGGCGTGAAGCAGTCGTGCACCTCCGCCATCGCCAGCTCGGCCCGGGGGTCGGTGACCCCCGCCTGGGCATAGGCGTCGGCGGCGGTCCGCACGACCTCGGGGAACGTCGTGTAGTCGTAGCCCGGGTCCGTGAGCCCGCTGCCGTTGCCGGCCACGAACGACAGCGCCTTGATGTAGAGCGGGTGGTCGGTGTACCGATGCGCGTCCTCGGCCCGCACGACGATCGCCGCCGCAGCGCCGTCGGCCACCCCCGCGCAGTCGAACACCGACAGCCCGCCGGCGACCGCCGGCATGGCGCACAACCGCTCGACCGACATCTCGCGGCGGAACTGCGCCCGGGGGTTGCGGGCCCCGTTGAAGTGGTTCTTCGAGGCGATGCGGGCGAGCACGGTGCGCAGCTCGTCCGAGTCGACGCCGTAGCGCCGGGCGTAGGCGGGCGCCGCCATCGAGAACATCGCCGCGGCCGTCAGCGTGCGATTCGTGCCGTCGGTGGGGATCGGGAACGCGTTGAGACCCTGGTGGCCGCCGTCCTTGACCTTCTCGACGCCGACGGCCATGGCCACGTCGTAGGCCCCCGACGCCACTGCGTAGGCGGCCTGGCGCAGTGCCTCGGAGCCCGTGGCGCACAGGTTCTCCACCCGTGTCACGGGCTTGCCCTCGAGCTGCAGGGGCTTGGCCAGCACCATGCCGCTCATGCCGGACTGGGCCGTGCCCAGCCAGTACGCGTCGACCTCGTCCTTGGTGGCGCCGGCCGACGCGAACGCCTCGCCGGTGGCGTCGAGGAGCAGGTCCTCGACGCCCTTGTCCCAGTGCTCGGCGAAGCGGGTGCAGCCCATGGCGACGATGGCGACCCGGTCGCGGATGCCGTGCGAGCCCATGGTTCAGCCCTCCCCCGCCGGCCGGAGCGGCCGAGCCTTCCAGAAGTAGTTGTGGATGCCGTCCGCGGTGAACAGCCTGCGGAACGTCATCTCGACCCGGCCGCCGATGGCGACGTCGGCGGCGTCGACGTCGGTCAGCTCTACCGGCAGCCGGCCGCCGCCGTCGAAATCGACGACTGCGAACACCACGGGCGGCGAGGGCGAGTAGGCGAGCCGGTCGACGGTGAACGTCACGATCGTGCCGGTGGCGTCCGCCATGGGCCGGGCGTGGTCGTCGGTCGGGACTGGCGGCAGGTGGACCGTGCCGTCGGCACCCTGCGAACCGACGAAGCCGAACTTCCAGTCCGACGAGCGGGCCGCGGCAGGGGCCGACGGCCGGGCCGGCTCCGGCCGGTTCGGCGGCGCGACCGGCAGGAACCCCCGCCATGCCAGCGCCTTGCCGTAGGGCACTGGACCGCCCGCCGCCAGCTGGGCGGCCACCGGGCGGGTCGACCGGCGGGCGCGGTCCGCCACGGCGTCGGTGGTGCGCCACACGACGACGTCGGCACCGTCGGCGAGCACCACGAGGGCGAGCACCTCGCCGGGAGCGGCCGTGTCGAGCGCGGCGGCCAGCGCGAGGGCCGGGTGGGCCGCCCCGGTGAAGCCGACGGCGCCGTCGAGCCCGGCCACGGCCTCGGGCACCTTGGCCGCCACGCCCAGAGCCTTGGCGACGCCGGCGACGGCCCGGCCGTGGGCGCCGACGACGAGGACGCGGTCGACCTGGTCGGCGACGAGCCCGGCGTCCTTGAGGGCGTCGTCCCAGGCCCGCTGGCCGAGCGCCAGGTACCGGCCCTCGCCGAAGCGCCCCTCCCACCGCCGGGCGTGGGCGTCGCCGGGCGCCCGCCAGCGGTCGAGGAACTCCTCGGTGGCGCTGCCCCAGCCGACGACCTCGGCGAGCAGGTCGCCGGCGTCGTCCCCGACGGGGCCCGCGACCAGGGCGGCGGCGCCGTCGCCGCCGGTGGCCTCGTCCGCGCCGCCGGGCAGGCCGGTGCGCACGTCCGCGGCCACGACGAGAGCCGGCGCCGTTCCGTCCAGCGCCGCCCGCAGCGCCCCGAGCGCCGAGCGGACCGACCCGTTGGCGTCGAACGCCGGCACCGAGCCGTCGAGCCGCAGCGCGGCATGGATCGCGGTGGCGTTCGTCTTGTCGGCGTAGGCGGGCGTGGTGGTGGCGAACCACAAGGCCGCGGGGACCATGCCCGCCGGGGCGTCGCGCAGGGCCTGGCGACCGGCCTCGACCCCCATCGTGGTCGTGTCCTCGTCGTAGGAGGCCACCGTGCGGGTGCCCGTGCCGCCGCCCGTGCCCGCCACCGGACGGATCTCGCTGCGGTCGAGCCGCCGGTACGGCAGGTGCACCCCGTGGCTCACGATCCCCCGTCGACCCATGCATCCCAGGCTACGGCGGGATCTGACGGGTCGTCACATTCTCTTTACGATGGGGGCCATGCAGCTCGGCGACGTGATCGGTGCGGACGGGTCCGGCGACGGCAAGCCGCTCGAGGGGGTCCGGGTGCTGGCGGCCGAGCAGATGCAGGCGCTCCCGTTCGCCACCCAACTGCTCGCCCGCCTCGGCGCCGACGTGGTGAAGGTCGAGCACCCCACGCACGGCGAGACGGGCCGCGGGGCGCACCCGGCCATGGTCGACCCGGCCGGCCGGCGGGTCGGCGCGACGTTCCTGCGCAACAACCTGGGCAAGCGCAGCGTCGGCCTCGACCTCAAGCATCCCCGGGGCCGCGAGCTGTTCCTGGCGCTCGTTCCCCGATTCGACGTCGTGTGCGACAACTTCAGGTCCGGCACGATGGACCGGCTCGGCCTGGGCCACGACCAGCTGGCGTCCCGGCACCCCACGGTCGTGACGCTGTCGATCTCGGGCTTCGGCAACCGCATCGGGGACCTGGGCGAGTCGCCCTACGCCGGCTGGCCCGCCTACGCCGCCATCGTCGAGGCGATGTCGGGGATCTACGAGTACCGGCGCGAGCCGGGGGCCCGGCCCCGGGCCAACCCGGTCGGGGCGTTCGGCGACATCAGCTCGGCGCTGTTCGGCACGATCGGCCTGCTCGCCGCCCTCCGCCAGCGCGACCGCACGGGCCGCGCCCAGCGGGTCGACGTGGCCATGCTCGACGCCCTCGTCGCCATGACGGACATCGTGACGAACCTCTGGTCGATGGGCGTGCACGGCCCGATCGAGACCGAGATCGAGTCGGTCATCGACACGTTCCCGGCCGCCGACGGGTTCTTCGTGCTGCAGCTCGGGCGCCTCCACCACTTCCGCACTGTGGCCGAGGTCGTGGGCCACCCCGAATGGCTCGACGACCCGGGCTTCGCCGACCAGGGCGCGTGGGTGGACCGGTTCGACGCCGTGGTCCGCCCGGCGATCGAGGCGTGGGCCGCCAGCCGGACCCGGGCCCAGGCGGCCGACGCCCTGGGTCGGGCCGGCCTGGCAGCCGGGCCCTGCCTGCGACCGCCGGAGGTCATCGACGACCCCCACCAGGCGGCCCGGGCGATGATCGTCGAGGTGCCCCGCACCGACGACGTGAAGGAGCCGGTGCTCGTCCCGGGCAACCCGGTGAAGATCGCCGGCGTGGCCGAGGGACCCGAGACCCGCGTGCCGTGGCTCGGCGAGCACACCGACGCCGTGCTGGCGGACGAGCTGGGCCTCTCGGCCGACGAGCTCGACACACTGCGCGTCGACGGTGCGATCGGCTAGGCGCACGGCCGTTCCGACGCGAGGAGCGCGCGAACCCCCGCCTACAGCGACCGGCGGTGCGGCTCCGGCCCCGTTCGCAACGCGATCTGCACGTGACGCGGATGCCGCCTAGCCTCGGATCGCCTAGCCTCCCGGGCCGAGGGACGGGCTTCGGTCACGCCCACCCGCACCTTCTGGGGGACCGCTGCGGCAAACGCCACACGACACCCGCCGTCTCGGGCCACTTCGGGGAGAAGGGATGCATCCGGACGTCAGCGAAGAGCAGGCCTACTTCGACCGTGCGCTCGAACAGCGCGAGCGCGCTCGCGCGCAGCTCGATCGGGCCCCCGACCTGTCCAGCGACCCCAGCGCCGCCGCCGAGCTGCGCAAGCGCATCGGGGCCGTGGGCCTCGCCGACCCCGACGAGGGGGTGGCCTTCGGCCGGATCGACCGTCGCGGCGAACGCATCTACATCGGCAAGAACGCCATCTGGGACGACGACAACGACCTTCTCGTCGTGAACTGGCAGGCGCCGGCTGCGAGCCCCTTCTACACGGCGACGCCCCGCGAGCCCCAGGGCCTCGACGCCCGGCGCACATTCCGGTGCGAGTCGAACCAGGTCCTCGACATCGACGAGTTGGTCTTCCAGGGCCTGGCGGAGGCGGTGACGAGCAAGGCGAACGGCCAGCCGGTCCTCGACGACGCGCTGCTCGAGAGCTTGAGCCGCAACAGGTCGGGCGAGCTGGCCGACATCGTGGCCACGATCCAGGCCGCGCAGTACGACGTGGTCAGCCGGCCGGTCGAACAGCTGCTCGTCGTGCAGGGAGGTCCCGGCACGGGCAAGACCGTCGTCGGCCTCCACCGGGCCTCGTGGCTTCTCTACAACCTGAGCGACCGCCTGCAGTCCGAGGACGTGCTGGTCGTCGGGCCGAACCCGGCGTTCGTGCGCTACATCCGCGCCGTGCTGCCGCGCCTGGGCGACGAGGCCGTCGTGCAGCGCTCGGTCACCGAGCTGGGCCCTCGCGTGCGCAGCGGCAGGGTCGAGTCGCCGGTGATCCGCCGGCTCAAGGGCGACCGGCGCATGATCGAGCTGATCGTGCGCGGCCTGCGGAACCGCCAGAGGGTCGGCACCGACCCCGTCGAGCTGACGGTCGACAACCGCCGCGTCACGCTCGACCCCGGCATCATCGCCGGGCGAGCCTCCCAGCTCGATCGGCGCCCTCACAACGAGGCCCACAAGGGCCTGCGCGAGTTCGTGATCCAGGAGGTGCAGTCGTACCTCGGGCGCCGCGGCGTCCTCGACTCGACCGCCCTCGAGGCCACGACGCGGGGCGCGTCCGCACGCGAGATCGACAACTACCTCGACCGGGTGTGGCCGAACCTCACCCCCCAAGCCTTCCTGCTCGAGCTGTTCGCCACCCGGACGCAGCTCGAGGCGGCGGCCGAGGGCATCCTCGACGAGCACGAGATCGCGCTGCTGTCGGTGCCCCGCGACGCCAAGGTCGGATCCTACGAGTGGTCGCTCGACGACATCCCGCTGCTCGACGCCGCCGACTTCCTGCTCAACGGCCCCCAGCGCATGTACGAGTACATCGTGCTCGACGAGGCGCAGGACCTCTCGCCCATGCAGCTGCTGTCGATCGCCCGCCGGTCGCGCAACGGCTGGATGACCGTGCTCGGCGACCTGGCCCAGGCCACGAGCCCGTGCGCGCTCGGGTCGTGGAACGAGGTGGCCGACCACCTGTACCGGCCGAGCGTGCCCGCGAACCTGGCCGAGCTGCGCCTCGGCTACCGGTTGCCCACCGAGGTGCACGAGGTGGCGATGCGGCTGCTGCGCCAGATCGCGCCCGGCCTCGCCACACCCGAGTCCATCCGCCCGTCGGGCGAGGACGTGCTCGTCGACCAGGTCGACAGCGACGATCTGACCAAGGCCATGGTGGCACGCGTCCGGACGCTGCTCGGCACCGGGCTCATCGGCGTGATCGCCCCCGATGCGGCCATCGACGGCCTGACCGCCGCGCTCGACGCCGAGGGCCTCTTCTGGGCGCCCGAGCTGCAGGTCGCGTCGGCGCCGATCGTGGTCATGACGGCCGAACGGGCGAAGGGCCTCGAGTTCGACAACGTCGTGGTCGTGAACCCGTCCGGCATCATCGAAGAGCACGGCGAGAACGGCATGCGCGCCCTGTTCGTGGCGCTCACCCGGTGCACCCGGCGCCTTGCGATCGTTCACGACGTGCCGCTGCCCGAGGTCCTCGGCCTCGGGCGCCGGACGCCGGGCACGATCGCCGCCGGCGCGGGTGCGGCCGGCGGGTCGAACGGTGGCAACGGGATGCGCCGCGCCATCCCGGTCGTGGAGGTGGGCGTGGTCGACTCCCCGATCGGGTCCGGCTCGGGCGTCGATGGCACCGGCGCCGCGCCGGGCGCCGGCGGCGGGCCGGGCTCTGGCAGCGACGGGCCCCACGAGACCGGTGAGGATCTGCTCGCCGAGCTTGGCGACGACGACGGCCCGGTGACCGCCACGTGGGGCGGGCCCCGGCCCGCGGCGCCGACGGGTGCGCCCACTGTGTCCGGGGCCGGGGCGTCCGGGCATGCCGTTCCGGCCGGTGCATCCGTCCCGGGGTCGTCCGAGCGCGCCGCCCCGGGGGTCGAGGGCTCCGGTGGCGGCGCGGCCGGTGACGGTGGCCCCACCGGTGCGACGTCGCCGGGCGGTCAGCCCGGCCCGGTGCCGGCCGAGGCCGGCCCGGGCGGCGGTCCCGGCGAGCGGCGCGGGTCCCGGCGCTCCGGCGGCAGCGAGCTCGAGCTGCAGGTGGCGGCGACCGTCACCTCCGCCATCGCCGAGAGCCTGGCGACGACGCTCCGGCGTCTCGTCCAGCCGGCGCTGCTCCCCGACATCGTCGACGAGCTGGAGCGGCTCGTCAGCGGCCCGCCGACCAGCGGCCCGCCGACCGGCGGTCCGCCGACCGGCGCCACGCCCGTCGAGCTGCCCGCCGAGCTCGTCGCCCAGGCCGAGCGGGCCGTCGCCGCGGGTCAGGCCACGAGCGTGTCCGGCTACATCGCCGACGCGCTCGAGAGCAAGGGTCGGCTGGCGGCCGTCGCCGGCCAGGTCAGTCAGCTGCTGGCCGACGCCGACGGCGCCCTGACCACCGGGCCCGACGACCCCTCGGTCCCGCCGCGAGCCTGACGGCGCGAGCCGGGGCGGGCCGAGCGGGGGCTACGACCCGCTGTCGGCGGGACTCGGCGCGAGCCGGGCGGGACGAGCGGAGGGCTACGACCCGCTGTCGGCGGGGGTCGGCGCGGGCGGGCGGTAGCACGTGGCCAGCAGCGCGGTCGCTGCGGCCAGTCCCCCCACCAGGCTGATCACCAGGCCGGTCGCACCGTTGAGGTCGAGACCGAGCGCCTCGTCGAGGCTCCACTCGCCGGGGCCCATCGTGGCCAGGGTGACGCCGATGGCGCCGAGCACGAGGTTGTACTCCCAGCCGTCCTTCATGACGAGCAGGCCGTTGCCCCGGTGCACGGTCCAGACGGCGACCGACATGAGGGCGACGAGGCCCAGGCCGGCGAAGCTGGTCAGGAATCCGAGTGCCAGGCAGGTGCCGGTGAGGAGCTCACCGAACGCGGCGAAGCGAGCGTGGAGGTGGCCGGGGCGCATGCCCATGGAGTCGAACCAGCCCGCCGTGCCGGCGAGGCGCCCGCCGCGCGTGATCTTGGCGTAGCCGTGGAAGGCGAAGACCGGGCCGACGACCAGGCGCAGGATCAGCAGGCCCAGGTTCAGCTCGTCCGTGGTGGGCAGGGTGTCCATGGCGGCGGGAACGCTCCTCGGGAACGATGCGGCGCCGGAACCCTAGCGGTCCCCGGCGGCGATCGGGCGGTGCGCGGCGGCCTCATCTGACGGTGCGTCAGGTCGTGCGGTACCGTCCCCGGCCATGGCCGACGAACGCCCGCTCGACGCGCAGCTCGCCGCCCGTGAGGAGGCCGGCGTGCTGTGGCTGACGCTCGACCGGCCCGAGGCCGCGAACGCCATCACGCCCGACCAGCGGGACCGGCTCGTCGACCTGCTGGTGGCGGCGAGCGAGCGGTTCGAGACCCGGGCCGTGGTGCTCACCGCCACCGGGCGCCACTTCTGCACCGGTGCGGACCTCCGGGCCTCGCCGGCACCGGCGCCGCGCCCCGAGGGCGTCCCGGAACGGGTCACCGGCGACATCGGCCGCCTGGTGCGGGGCGGGGCCCAGCGCCTGATCTCGGCGGTCCTCGACTGCGAGAAGCCGGTCATCGCCGCCGTCAACGGCACGGCCGCAGGCATCGGCGCCCACCTGGCGCTGGCCTGCGACCTGGTGATCGCCGCCGAGGGGGCCCGCTTCATCGAGATCTTCGTCCGGCGCGGGCTGGTGCCCGACGGCGGCGGGGCCTGGTTGCTTCCCCGGCTCGTCGGGCTTGCGAAGGCCAAGGAGCTGATGTTCTTCGGCGACGACGTGCCGGCCACCGAGGCGCAGCGCCTCGGGCTCGTCAACGCCGTCGTGCCCCCGGAGGACCTGGCCGCCACGGCCGGCGGCTGGGCCGCCCGGCTGGCCGACGGGCCCACCCGCGCCCTGGCGCTGACCAAGGCGCTGCTCAACCGGTCGCTCGAGAGCGACCGGGCCACGGCGTTCCAGGACGAGGCCCTGGCCCAGGAGCTCAACATGGGCACGCGCGACGCCAACGAGGGCGTGGCCGCCTTCGTCGAGCGTCGTACCCCCTCCTACCTGGGCTGGTGAACGCGGTCACGAGCTGTCGGTAGGCTGCGCCCGTGCCAGCTCCGGGTGCCACGGTGCGCAGGGCCCTCGCCGCCGCAGGGATCGCGCTGGGCGGCGCAGCCGTGGCCCGGGTGGTGCACGCGCGGCGCCGGGCCGGTCCGTCCGGCACCGCGAGCGGCCCCGTCGGTGCCCACTCGCGAGCCGACCGCACGCTCCGCGTGGCCCGCGTCGGTGGCCGGGCCGGAGCCTCGTTCGCCCTCCACCGGGCCCGCCGGGCGTTCGCCTCGGTCGAGCGCCAGGCCCAGCTCGACCAGGCGTTCGAGCTGCAGACCGCCGACCAGATCGCGACTGCCCTCGGCGACATGAAGGGCGCGCTGATGAAGCTCGGGCAGATGGTGTCCTACATCGACGCCGGGCTGCCGCCACACGTGCGCGAGGCGCTGAGCAGCCTGCAACAGGACGCGCCGCCGATGTCCGCCGCGCTCGCCGCCGAGGTGGTGGAGCGGGAGCTCGGTGCCCCGCCCGAGAAGCTGTTCCTGGAGTGGGACCCGGCCCCGATCGCGTCGGCCTCGATCGGCCAGGTGCACCGGGCCATCACACACGACGCCCGGGCGGTCGCCGTCAAGGCGCAGTACCCGGGTGTCGACCGGGCGATCACCGCCGACCTCGACAACGCCGGGTTGGTGTTCGGGGCGCTCGCCATGGCGTTCCCCGGGCTCGACCCGGGACCGCTGGTGGACGAGCTCCGCCAGCGCATCGTGGAGGAGCTCGACTACGAGAACGAGGCCCGCAACCAGCAGCTCTTCGTCGACTGGTTCCGCGGCCACCCGTTCATCCACGTGCCCGAGGTGCTCTACGAGCTGTCGAGCCGCGGGGTGCTCACGACCGAGTTGGCCGAGGGCGTGCGCTTCGCCGGGATGGCCACGTGGAGCCAGGACGAGCGTGACCTCGCCGCGGAGGCCATCTACCGCTTCGTGTTCCGCAGCCTCTACCGGCTCCAGGCGTTCAACGGCGACCCGCACCCGGGCAACTACCTGTTCCGGCCCGGAGGGCAGGTCACGTTCCTCGACTTCGGCCTGGTCAAGCACTTCACCCAACCCGAGATCGACGTGTTCGGCGACATGATCCGGGCGATGGTGGACGAGCACGACATGGCCCGGTTCCGGAGCATCGTCGAGTCGGTGGGCCTGCTGGAGCCCGGCAAGCCGTTCACCGACGTGCAGATCCAGGAGTACTTCGGGCACTTCTACGGCTACGTCATGGACGACGCCGTGGTCACGATCACGCCCGAGTGGTCGGCGGCGACGGTGGCCCGGTTCTTCGACATGAGCGGGCCGCACGGCGAGATCATGAAGGCGGCCAACGTGCCGCCGAGCTTCGCCATCATCCAGCGCATCAACCTGGGGCTGTTCGCCATCCTCGGCGACCTGCGCGCCACCGCGAACTTCCGGCGGATCGCGAACGAGCTGTGGCCGTGGGTCGACGGACCGCCGTCGACCGACCTCGGCCGGGCCGAGGCCCTCTGGTTGCGCCGGCGCTCGTCGAGCGATCCCTGACCCGGCCCCTGACCCGGCGCAACCCGGTCAGTCCCCCGGTGTGGTCGGCGGCGTCAGCGTGCCCGGGCGCATGCGCACGCCGACGCGCCGTGCGGCTCGCCATCCCCACGTGCGAGCACTCTCGCGCGGGCTCGAGAGCGGATAGCGCTCGCCCTCGCACGCCTCGCGCAGGTGGTCCACGTCATCGTCGTGCTCGAACATCACGCGCCCGAGCGCCCACAGGTCGTCGCAGTCGTGGCTCCGGGCGTTCTTCACGGCGCACGCCGACGAGTACCCGGCGGCACGGACGATCCGCCGCGTCCGCGCGCTGTTGTGCCCGTGAGGGTAGGCGAAGGATCCCACGTCGATCTGCACGTGGTCCTCGATGAGCCGCTTGCAGGTCGTCACCTGGCGCATCACCTCGCGGCCCGGCAACACATCCAGTTGGGCGTGGTCGTGGCTGTGTCCGCCGACCTCCACACCGAGATCGGCGACCCGGCGCAGTTCGCTCCAGGTCAGCATGGGACGCCCCGCGATCGTCCCCCGCCGCCTCTCGCCCATGGGCGCGGTCGAGACGTACAGCGTCGCCCGGATGCCGTGCTCGACCAGCGCCGGCGCGGCCCCGTCGAGGAAGTCGGCGTAGCCGTCGTCGAACGTCACGAGCAATGGCCGATCCGGGAGCGCCGTCTCGCCGCGCCGCGCCGCGGCGTACTCGGAGACCGTCATGGTGGAGAACCCGCGGTCGGCGATCCACGCCATGTGGGCGCGAAAGAGGGCCGGAGCCATCGTGTAGCGCTGCATGAGCCCGAAGTCATCGGATGTCACGCTGTGGTACAGGAGGATGGGCACGGGGCGTCGCACCCCGGGCTCGACGAGTCGGGACCGATCCCTCCCCTCCGATCCGCTCATCGCGATCTCCGCCGGCTGCGGGCGTAGGCGGCCGGCCCCCTGATCATCCCGAGCCGCTCGACACGATCCAGCTCGCGGGGATACCCCCGCCCCTTGCCCCGGTTCTTCGGCGAATCGGACCGGAGCAGGTACGAGGGCACCCCCCGCGCCTTGCGCATGACGTCGAGGAGCACCGACGGTCGCGTCGCGACCGTGCTCGCCAGATAGGCGCCGAGGCCCACGCCGTACCCGTCGGCCATCGCCCGGAGACCGTCGAAGTCGCGGCGGTGGCGGTGCCTCACGATGGCCTCCGGCTGGTACACCAGTCGGTGGCCCGCGAGGAGCACCTGCACGAACGCGGCGAGGTCGTCACCACCGCGGGCCGGGGTGCCGGCGCCGAGCGCAGGGTCGAACCCGCCGAGCGCCTCCAGGGCACGGGCCTCGAA
The DNA here is from genome assembly GCA_035296625.1 of Acidimicrobiales bacterium. Taxonomy (GTDB): domain Bacteria; phylum Actinomycetota; class Acidimicrobiia; order Acidimicrobiales; family VFJN01; genus DATCLS01. Next base: position 14,947 of record DATHAO010000076.1, read on the forward strand.
AGCCATGTTGGCGCCCGAGCCGAGGCGGCCGGCGGTGTAGGGGAACAGCGGGTCGTCCGGGCGGTCGGAGCCGAGCGAGTACGCCCGGCGGTCGAAGCCTCGGGAGAAACCGCCGTACTGCTCGAGGAGAGCCTGCGGGCGTGTCTCGAGCTCGAACGGAAGGATGAGTCCCGTCACGCATGCCGTGCCGGGGAACGCCCGGAACGCCTCGATGACGGCCGACAGCCATTGGGCGTCCACCACGACGTCGTCGTCGGTGATCGCGATGATGTCGCCGGTCGCGGCCCCGAGGCCGTGGTTGTGGGCGACGGCCAGGCCAGGGCGGTCGGCGCGGACGTAGCGAACGCGTCGATCCCCGTCGAAGCGAGCGTGGACGTAGTCACGCGTGGCCTCGGAGCTCGGGGCGCTGTCCGTCACCACGACGTCGTACGGACCCGGGTAGTCCTGGGTGAGCAGCGACTCGAGGCAGGCGCCCAGCTCGGGCGTCCGGTCACGGGTCGCGACCAGCACGGTGACGGTCGGCGGGTTTCGAAGCAGCGCTCGGCGGCGCTCGACGCACGGCGGGGCCCCTTCGTGTCGGAGGCCGTCGGCGGGCACCCGGTGCACGACGTCGAGGCCGTCACCGGCGAGGTGGTCGGCGATGCGCGAGCCGAGCGCACTCGAAACCGCCTGCGCCTGCTCCTCGGGCGAGGCCTCGACCGGGAGGGTCACGAGGCCGAGAGGACGTCCGTGGAGGCGAACCAGCGCCTGGGCGCTCCCGAAGCGGTCGGGCTCGCGGCAGGCGTGGACGCGCAGCGGCGACGACAGCTCGATCTCGACGAGCTGGACGGGCTGCCACTCCGTACCGGACGCCCCCTGGAGAAGTGCGCCCGCGGTCACGGGGCCCCGAACGAGGGGCACGCACCACGACGCCCACCAGCCTCGCCCCACGGTCTCCGCCCAGACACGGGCGTCAGATCACCGCGTCGACCCAACGCGGCCACCGGCCCCGTGCGAGGATGCCGCAGGTGCGCAACGTCCTCGCGGCCGCGGCGCGAGCTCTCCCGACGTGGCGGGCAGTGCTCGATGTCGCCCTGTTCGCCGTGCCGCTCGGCACCGCGTTGTGCGTCCTCGGTCGCTGGACGACCGTCGATCTGCCGATCCTCGTGGCCGCGACCGGGTTCGTTCCCGTCGCGGTCGTCGTCGCGGCGATCACGACCGTGCTCGCCATCGTCATGCGCCGACGCCTGGCCGCGGTCAGCGGTGCCGTGTGCCTCCTCGCGACGGCCGCCGTGGTGGTTCCGCGGTTCACCGTCGGACAGGACGGCGCGCCGGCCGGTGAGCCTCTCACCGTCGTGACCGCCAACGTCCACTTCCGGGGAGACGACGTCGCCGGTGCCGTCGACGCGGTCACATCGACACGCGCCGCCATCGTGGCGCTGCAGGAGGTGACGCCGGACTTCGCCGCGGCGCTGGCACCGCGTGCCGCAGCAGCCGGCTACCGATGGACGGTCGTGAAGGCCGCATGGGGGTCGACCGGCCTCGCCGTGCTGTCCCGCGTCCCGGTCGTCGGTCATCGAGACCTCGCGATCGCCGGGCAGCCACTCCTCCAGGTCGACGTCGCCGTGGCCGGGGTCGTCCTCCGCCTGCACGACGTGCACATCGAGGCACCGGTCTCCCGATCCGCCGTGCGCCGGTGGCGCGACCAGCTCGAGGCCCTTCGGAGGCTGCTCGACGAGCGGGGCGGGGGACCGGTCATCGCCGCGGGCGATTTCAACGCGACCGTCGACCACCTGCCGTTCCGGCGACTCCTCGGCGGCGGGCGCAAGGACGCCGTCGTCGAGCGGGGACGGTGGCTCCCGACGTGGCCCGCGGGACGTCGCCTGGTCCCGTCCCTCCTCCCGCTCGATCACGTCGTGGTGTCGGATGGCCTCGCGGCCGCCGCCGCGAGGACGGCGCTCTGCCCGGGCAGCGACCACCGGATGCTGATCGCGTCGTTGGTCGTCGTCGCGGCCCCCGAAGGACGCAGGCCGGCGCGGCGGGAAGGCCTGTCCGATCAACGCCCGACTCCGATCACCATCCGCTGAAGCAGCTGCAGGGCGAGCGCCACCGACGTGCACACCGCCGACAGCACGAGGCCCGTGGTCGGCTGCCAAGCGTCGATGAGGCTCATGACCCCGGCGACGACGGCGTCGAGCGCCAGGCTGAGCGGTACGGCCACGGCGAGCTCCGTCCCGGGATCGGCGAGACGGAGGAATCCCGTCACGGCCAGCCCGGGTCCGAGCACCAGGAACGCGAAGACGACGAGTGGGCGGAACGGAAGGTCGGCATCCGCGGCCACCATCTCCATGACCAGGATGGAGAGGGCGAGCACGGCGGCGACCAGCCATGAGCGTTGGCTCTGCCACACCGACGACCGGGCGTCTCGGTTCATCACTCTCGCACCGCCCGGACCAGCTGATAGACGCGTGCGTCCTCGTTCGTGTACACGACCTCGAAGAGCGGGGAGGACGCCAGGATCGCTTCCAGCGACGCGATCTGGTCCGGCGTGGCGAGCCGGTAGAGGTCGGCGTAGGCGATCTGGCTCTTGCTCACCACGACGTACGCGTTCGCCTCCTCCACGTCCCGTGCGTCCATCGACGCGAGCGTGTCGGCCTCGAGGATTCTCACGAGACGGGCGACGTCACCGGGCTGGAACCGGTGGTTGCGGTACCGCGGCTCCTGGAGGAAGTTCCCCACTTCGAAGCGGCCGTAGTTGCCCTCCAGACGGGACGGGAAACTGCCGTTCACGAGCATCATCAGCGACGCGTCCGGGGCATGTTCATAGAACCATGCGGACGCCTCCACCTCCCCGAGGCGGATGTGGTTGCTCTTCTCCTGCCCGTACGCGGCGACGCACAGCGCCACGACGAGACCGAACAAGCCGGCCGTCGCGACGATCGGCGCCACGGCCGAGCGCCACGGCAGCGCCCACTCCCCCCAGCACAGGCGGACGAGACCCCACGCGGCCAGGAACGCCACCCAGGGAAGGGAGAAAAGGTAGACCCGGAACAACATCTCGCCGCCGTAGGTGACCGCACCCAGCAGGGGCAGGGGCGCCGCCGCGAGGGCGACGACCGTCGCGCTCGGGCGCCCGCGTCGCCACCGAAGAAAGAGCCCCACAGCGGCGAGCACCGCCAGCGACGCGCTGAGCACGCGAGAGGTCAAGGCGACGAACACCTGGCCGGGCGAGCTCGTGAGATCGGCGAGCTCCTCGTTGACCGCCGAGTCCGGTCGCTGCCCCACGTCGCCGACCAGATAGCTGTGAGCCGAGAGGAACTCGCCGGCCACCAGCCAGAACCATGCGACCGTCATGGCCGCCATGACGAGCGGGAGCCACCATGGGCCCCGGCGCCCCACGACGATGAGGGCGGTGATCACTGCGGTGATCATCAGCGGCGAGAGCTGGTGGCTCGCGACGACCGCCGTGAACAGCACGAGCACGAGCGCGATGGCGGCGCCCCCGCCACCCCACGGGCGCTCGGGCGTCGCGGGCGCCTCGGGCGCCTCGGGCGACCGGTACGCCGCCTTCAGCGCGTCCCAGCGGGCCCTCGCGTTCCACCGCGCCGCGAGAGCGACGGCCCGCGAGCGGGCACGGCCCCACCAACGCCACGGCCGCCGACTGGGCAACCAGGCGAGCGCCACCCCCACGATCGCGAGATAGAGGAGGTAGGCGAACGCCTGAGGAGCGAGGTAGTCCTGGCCGACCCAGTTCCCCAGGACGAACAGCCAGACCGCGCACCATCGGACGCGCGTGTCGTCGACCAGCGACCGGTGGACGAACAACAGCAGCATCACGAAGCCGAGGTTGAAGAACACGGGGGCCCAGGGCGTGTACCCGATCGAGTCCCGGAGGCCCGCCGCCTCACGGAAGTAGGCGTTGAGGAGGAAGAATCCCGGCCAGTTGTTGTACGCGTCGATCGTCCGGTCGATCGTCCCGTAGCGACTGACGAGATCGACGACACCGAGGTGCTTGTAGACGTACGCGAATCTCGGCGCGTCGTAGATCAGCGGCAGGGTCCCGTGGATGATCAGGACGAGGATCGCCACGTGGAGCGCATGCCAGCGCGGGCGGAGATCACGGTGGACCGAGATGGTGAAGCTCACCGTGAGCAACGCGAGCGCGGCGAAGAACCGCAACGGCAGCACGGAGACGAGCCCGGTATCGCCGATCGCGTCGACGTCGATCTGATCGAGGGCGCTGACCCACAGCGCGACGGCGGCCGCGCAGAGAGCCATCACGGGGTAGGGCAGGCCGACCATCCGCAGATGGGCGGGCTCGTGCGACTCGTCGGCGACGGCTCGGTCCGCCACACGGGCGCCGGCCGTGATCACCTCGGCCACAGGGGCCGCCAGATGGGCCGGCCGGCGAACAGGGACGCGTGCGACGCGCCCGTCCGCCGGCGCGAGAGGCCGCCTACTCGCCATGGCGCCGGCGTCGGCCCACCCGCCCGTCGCCGGTGGGCCCGGTGCGCCGGCGCGTGGCGTGCTCGCGGAGGGCGCCGACGCCGGCGAGGGTCGCCCGCGCCCGGCTTCGTAGCCCCGGCGACTCCAGCACGACCCTCATGACCTGCTCGCGTGGCCACCGCCGAGCCCGGTCGAGGCTCGCCGTCAGCCGATCCCGCGCCACGGACCCCTGCAGCAGCGCGATCTCGGTGTTGCTGAGTCGCTCCTTGTACAGCTCGTCCCCCTTGCCGAGGTCGAGCAGCGTGAGCCCCTCCTCGGTCATGGCCCGAGCGAGCTCGACACACAGCACGAGTCCCGGCGAGTACGCCGCATACGCCGTGTCGTAGACGGGGAACCACCACGCGAGCGTCGTCCTCGAGCGCAGGCCGAGGTGGCCCGCGACGACCTTGTCGCCGGCGAGGAGCGCGGTGAGCGGCGCACCGAAGGACCCTTCCCGGACCTTCAGGAGGTCGTGGACGAGAGCTCGCGTGGTGGGGTTCGCGAAGCGATCCACGCGTCCGGTGCGACGGTACTGGTCGGACTTCCACCGCAGGACCTGATCGAGCAGCCCAGGGTCGGCGTCGTCAAACACCAGGCGGACGGGTCCGTGGTCGCGCTCGAGCTTGCGGCGCTTCCTGCCGGTCGACTGGAACAGCGATCGCGACCCGTCCCGCTGCTGGCGGACGTAGGCGTCGTAACCACCGCTGAGGTCGAGGGCCGGGGAGCGCTCGTGGACGAACCGCGAGGTCCCGCTCAGCCACCGTTCGTGGGAGGCGAGAAGGTGGTCGAAGTCGAACGACCGCAGCCCGCACTCCCGAACGAGCCGCTGGAGGTCGATGTCGGCCTCTTGCGACACGATGAGGCCTTGCACGTCAGAGAGGCCCTTGGCCAGAGCGGCGCCGAACCCCAGGCGCCGCACCTCGAACGGGAGGAAGCCCACCACCCCCTCCCCGTCGGAGAGGACCGCCACGCGTGTGCTGGCCCGCGCCCGACCGACCGCGGTCGCGAACTGTGGGCTGAGGAACGGGCTCGCGAGCGCCTCGTCCGCTGCTTGTATCGCCGCCCACCGTGCGAGCTCCTGAGGACCGAGCTCTCCCGGTCTGACCACGTCGACCTTCAACCGCCTACACCCTCCGATTCCGCGGACCGACTTCGGTCCTCTGAGCCTTCTGCCATGAGGACTCGCGGCATCGTGGGTCCCGCCCATCCCGCCCCGACCTTCGTCCCCACTCTACGGGACCGATCGGCCGCTTGCGGTGGGTGGGCCGCGCCGGATTCTGCGACCGGTGAGAGCGACCGCATTGGATGGCGACCGCTGTCCGCGTTACGGTCCCGCTCTTAGTGACGGGACGGCGCCGCCCGCCGGGTAGTGTGTCGGCCGGGCGGCGGGAGCACGAGCGGGCGAAGGCGGGCAAGCATGCGGAGTCGGGAGAACGGGTCGGAGCCGCCGTTGCGGCGGCTGGTGAACCGTGTGCCGGAACCGGCGCACCAGACGGCGGCCTCCATCCGGATCATCGACGTGGAGCTCTCGGAGCCCTTGACCGCCCTGGCGGCTGATGGGTGGGCGAGCGCGCTGGTCCTCGTCAAACTGCACGGCCGACCCCTGGGAACCGTGGAGGTGAGCCTGACGGACGGGTCCGTCGCGCCGGCCGCGCTCATGCGGGCCGTGGAGCGGGAGCTCGGCGAGCAGCTGCGGGCGCATCGCCGCCATGACGACCTCGCGGACCTGCGCCAAGAGCCTCCGGGGGAGCACGCGGCGCACCGCTGTCTCCGCGACCTCGACCCTCCGGGCCGCCCGCCCCTCGTCAGTGTCGTCGTCGCGACCCGCGATCGGCACGAGCAGCTGGTCGCCTGCCTCGGCTCGATCCTCGACGTGAGCTACCCGTCCCTCGAAGTGGTCGTCGTCGACAACGCGCCGTCCGACCGCTCGACCGAGCACACCGTGGACGAGCTGTTCCGGCACGACCCTCGCGTGCGCTACATCGCGGAGGAGCGGCCCGGGGCATCACGGGCCCGCAACATCGGGGCGGCGGCGGGCCGAGGCGAGATCGTCGCCTTCACGGATGACGACGCCGTCGTGGATCGACTGTGGCTCGCCGCACTCGTCGCCGGCTTCCGCGACGATCCGCGCGTGGCAGGCGTGTCCGGCCTCACCCTTCCGAGCGCGCTCGAGACGGCTGCCCAACAGGCGTTCGAGACGTACGGCGGTATGGGGCTCGGTTTCGAGGCACGGGTCTACGACCTGGAGGAGAACCGCGGGGACACGCTGCTGTACCCGTACACGGCCGGCATCTTCGGCGCGTCGAACAACGTCGCGTTCCGCCGGCGAGAGTTCCTCGACAGAGGGGGCTTCGACGAGACGCTCGGCCCGGCGACACCCACGTTCGGCGCCGAGGATCTCGATGTGTTCCTGGCCTTGATCCTCGACGGCCACCGGATCCTGTACGAGCCGGGGGCCATGGTCCGCCACGAGCATCGGCGCGACTACGCCGACCTGTACTGGCAGGTGTTCACCTATTCGGCGGGGTTCACGGCGCTGCTCACCAAGTGGGCCGTCAGCGATCGCAAGATCGCGATCGAGCTGGCGGAGCGCGTTCCCCGGCTGCTTCCCGCCGCGCTGTTCCGGGCGCACCGCGGTGACGCCGATGCCGGCTGCGGCGACTACCCGCCGCAGCTCCGGTGGTTGGAGAGGGCGGGGTACCTGTACGGCCCGGCGGCGTACGCGAGAAGCCGCGCCCGCGCCTGGTGGGACGGGCGACGCTCGCCAGAGGCCCACGAGCGGACCGAGCGCAGTCGGACGTGAGGAGATCCCAGAGACACGCGGCCCCGGCACCTGCCGGCGGTCGCATCAGCCGCCGCGACGTCTTCGTCGCTCTCGCCGCCTCGGCCACGGGGCTCGGGGGTGGTGTCGCCTGGGCGAGCGCCGAGGGCGCCCGGGTCATCGCCGGCGGCGCGCCGGCCCGAGCACAGACGGTCCTCGTCGCCGCGGCAGACGCCTCCGACGACATCCACGGGCACGCCGACGTGGTCTGCTCCGGCGCGCACGACGAGCGCCGCATCAACGACGCGATCGCCGCATGCAGCCCTTCGGGAGGGGTCGTCCTCCTCTCGCCGGGCACGTTCGTCGTTTCCGGAGCGGTGCGCCTCCACAGCACGGTGACGCTCCAGGGCGCGGGCAGATCCACCGTGCTCCAGGCCTCGGGCACGTGGGCCGGTCCGGACCGAAGCGGCCCCGGGAGCGTCGTCGCGCTCCTCGACGGGGCGACGCATCGGACGGCGTTGCGCCACCTGACGATCGACGGGAACAAGGAGCAGGCTGACTGCAAGGGCGTCTTCTACAACGTCGACGCGTACCCGACGGAAGGTCTCGACGGGCCCGATCCCGTCCACGTCATCGACGACGTGCACGTGGTGAACACCGGTTCCGTCGGCGTGCAGCTCAGCGGCGGCTCGAACCGGGCGAACGTGGTGACGGGCGTGCGGGTGTTCCGGGCGGGACGGGGCGTCCAGGCCGAGGGATTCCTCCTCGATTGCTACGACAGCTGGTTCGCCCAGTGCGACTCCGGGGCGGCCTCGGGCGACGGCATCCGCGTCGTCGGGGCGAACAACAGGCTCACCTCGTGCAAGAGCTGGTACTCGCAGCGCAACGGGTTCTACATCGACGGCGTGCGCAACCAGCTTGCCGCGTGCGAGTCCCAGGACAACGCCCGGCACGGGTACATCGTGATGGCCGGGCCGAACTCCCTCGTCGGATGCCACGCCGACTCGAACAGCCGCCCCGAGGCCGCGAGCGGCTCGCCAGGGGAGTTCGACGGCTTCCACCTGCCGTTCACCGAAGCGGTGCAACTCGTCGGTTGTCAGGCGTACGACCGGCGCGAGAGCGGCGACGCCAGCCAACGGCACGGCTTCTATGTCGGCGACGAGTCGCGCGACTGCCAGATCGTCGGCATCGCCCGGCACAACCTGGCCGAAGGTTTGGCCGGACCGGGCCTGAGGGGCCCCGGGATGCTCTTGTCCGTCACCGGCGACGGCGCGAGGGGCTGAGGGTTCCAGGACGGCCGGAGCACGCGAGGGGCCGCGAAGCTCGGCGACCGAGCGCCCGCCCGCGCCGGGCAGCACCCGGCGGTGTCACAGCAGCCGCCCGTACACCTCGTCGACGTGGCGCCAGAGCGTGACGTCGCGGTCCTGGAGCACGACCTCGGCGTCGACCGCCACCGCACCGTCATCGGACCCCGAGCCCGAGCCGGCGAGGCGGTCGAGCAGCCCGCAGGCGGACCGGGCCCAGCAGGCCAGGAGCAGCGGGGGGAGGAGCGCCTCGTCCACCTGCCGGCGAGCGAGGTGACCCGCGAGGGCGTCACGAGCCCACGCGGCGGTCCCGAGGAAGGCGGCATCGAACGAGCGCAGGCGGTCGTCGATGGCGAACGCCCCGCGACGGGCCTCGGCCAGGTAGGTCAGCAGGAACACGGCGTCGTGCCCGGGGAGTCCACGCTCCTCGGACCGCTCCCAGTCGAGCGCAGCGAGCCGCCCGCCCGGTCGCAGGACGAGGTTGGGGTGCCCGAGGTCACCGTGCTCGAACACGAGGGGGATCAGGGCGCCGCGCAGCGGGCGGAGACGTTCGTGGGTGCGGGCGACGAGCTCGCCGGGCCGGATCTCCGCTGGCGCGTCCCGGCGGAATCGCTCCAGAGGCGCCTCGAACAGCCGGTGGTACCACCCGGCGTCCGCGAGGGTGTTGCCGGTCACGGGCATGACGTCGACGAGGGCCATCCCCACGCGCAGCGCCCGCGCCGGGCTCGCTCTCACCCGCTCGGGTCCCAACGCCTCGCCGGCGAGCGCCTCCTCGACGAGAGCCGGGCACCCGTCGGCGGCGTGAGGGTCTGCGGCCGCGTCCGGGGCGGCGGCGTCCGCGGCGGCGAGCACACGTGGAGCCCGGTCGGCCGCCGCCGGTGACAGGGCGGGCAGTCGTCGCAGCGATTCGGTCTCCCGCCGGATGCCCGAGTCGTCGCCGGGCCGCCGCGGGATCTTGACAACGCAGGCCGGCGTCCCGCGGCGAAGGACGATGGCCACGACGTGGCGGGAGGCCTCGAACCACGGCGTGAGCAGCACGACGGAATCGGCGCCGGCCGCGCTCGCCTGCGCGGTCGCCAGCGGGCGACTCGGTCCCGTCCCCTCGCCGCCGGCCGCCCGACCGGCCACGGTCACGTCGCGGGTCGCGTACGGGAACAGCCCGGCGCGCAGCAGGGCCCGGGCGACGAGCGACTTGGCGAGCCCGAAGCGAGTGCCGCGCCAGCGCTTCAGGACGAATCTGAGGCCGTCGTGGTCGTCGGTCGAGACGATGTACGAGCAGGTCGCCCGGCTCGGAGCGTGCCAGAACGTGGTCACGTCGCCCAGGCCCGTCGCCCGCAGTCGTCTCTCCCACCGCGGCACGGTGTCGACCTGCACGCCGCGTCGTGGACGGAGGACCGCCGTCACACGCACGAGGACCCACCCGCCCGGCCGGACCGCCCGAGCGGCGCCGTCGAGCGCGCCCGTCGTGGCGGTCGTCACGATCGCCACGTCGGCCGTCCCTCCGGTCGCGGGGGCCCGCTCGGTCGCGTCGTCACCGATCACGACGACGTTCGAGCCGAGCGCGCGGAGGGCGTCGACCTCGCCGGCCGAGGCCGGGCCCACGAACGCGACGGTGCGCAGCTCCCCGGCCGGAAGAGCGAAGCGCCAGTCGAGCTCACGCCACGCGGCCAGGTCGACGCTCGTCGGCGCCACCTCGGGACCCGGACGGTCAGTCCGGTGCATCGACCGGGCCGATCGCGCCGGTGCGCGGCCTCACTGGAGCACCCGGGCCAGCACGCGGACGCGCGTGGCCTCCGGGAACGTGTCGGCCACGCGCAGCCGGAGGCGATTCGTGCGCAGGAGCGTCACGCCGGCCAGGCCGCACAGGGCGAGCGCCACGACCAGCGGCGGATGCGCGATCGCCTCGATCGCGCCGAGCACACCGACCGCGACGGCGACCCCGACGGCCGTGCGGGCATGGCCCCCGTCCCATGCCCCCACGCCTCCGATGAGGCCGCCCTGCTTCCACAGGTTGTGCACGAGGAGTGTCGTGAGCACGGCGATCGCGGCGCCACCTGCACCGAACGCCGGGATGAGCAGGAAGTCGGCCGCGGCCATGAAGACCAACACGGCGACGTTGGTCGCGAGCACGTACCGAACCCGGCCGAGCATCTGGACGACCAGACCGTTGAAGCCCAGGGCGGCGTTGACGAAGTACCCCAGCGACAGCGTTGCGAGGTACGGCCAGGAGCTCGCGTACTCGGGGCCGAGGGCGGTGACGACGACGGGGCGTGCGAACACGGTGGTCAGGATGAACACGGGTGCGGTAACCACGGTGATCCAGCCGCACGTCCGCCAATAGAGGTCGCGCAACGTCCCGATGTCGTCCCGCGCGATCGCCCTGGCGGCCACGGGTGTGAAGAGGGTCATGAAGCTGAACAGCACGACGAGGTTCAGCGCCGCGAACGGCTGCACCGCCCGGAACGCGGCCACCTCCGCGGCGCCCCGGTACCGTCCCAGGACCACGGCCGCGAGCTCGGTCGTGGCGACGGCGACGAGGTTGGTCAGCAGCATCGGCAGGCTGAAGGCGAAGACCTGCCTGACGGGGAGCTCGCGAGCCGCTGAGGCGAAGCGGCCGGCGAGCCCCGTCCTGTCGAGCAGCCGCACGAGGAGCACCAGGTAGGTCCCGAGGCCGACGGCTCCGGCGAGCAGGTAGCCGGCCGCGAGGTAGCGAGCCGAGCCGTCGGTCACGACGAGTGCCACAACGACGAGCAGTCGCAGGCCCGGCTCCAGGACGTAGCGGCGGAAGAAGACCGACTTCGGGGTGGCGAAGACGGCGAAGACGTTCACCACCAGGATGTCCAGAGCCTGTAGTGGAGCGAGGGCGAGCAGGATGAGCAGGAGGGTCGTCGCGGTGCCGCTCGGTGCCACCCCGTCCTGGATGGGGCCACGCAGCGCGAACGCGGCCCCGAGCACCCCGAGGCCGAAGAGCACGACGGTGGATGCCTCGATCACGAGGAGACCCCGGAGCCGGCCGTACTGGCGTCGCTCGTCGAAGTGCGCCATGAATCGCGTGTCGGCACGATCGAGGCCGAGTGCGATGACCGACTGGAGCAGGAGGACGCCGGACAGCGCCCATGCGAAGGCGCCGTACTCCGCCTTGGTCAGGTGGCGCACGACGAGCAGCTGCGACGCGAAGCTGACGCCCATCGCCGCGACCTGCCCGGCCAGCATCATGACGGACCCGCGGACGTTGGCGGCCGTGACGACCGTCGATGTCGTCCTGTCCGCCTCGCGATCCGGAGGCGCGGGACTTTGCGTCGCCGACGCCTCCGCCTGGATCGTCACGGCTCCCCTGCGTTCAACGACGTCCACAGCGCCTGATGGGCGTGAGCACGGACCCGGTCGGCGGGGAGCGTTGCGTCGATGACCGTCGCCCGCGCGTGGTCCGCGACGAGCCGCAGATACGCTGCCCGGTCGCGCTCCAGCACGGTGAGGCCCTGCTCACCCTTGCGGGCGTACATCACCTCGGCGGGGGCGTCGAGGAGCAGGACGGCGTCGGGCGAGCGCGCGAGCCGGCGGGTGACCGCGACGGTCACCTTCCCGCGCCAGTCGAGGTCGTCAGACGGCAGAGCGGCGTCGTAGGTGAACCTGTCGAGCAGGACGACACGTCCACGTCGCCGGTGGTAGCTCGACTCCAGTGATCGGGCTGTCAGCCGCGCCCACCGGGCAGCCAGCCGGGCCCCGGGAACGAGCCGGAGCCACCGGTCCCACGGGTAATCCCTCCACACTCCCATGTACACCAGCCGCGTCGGCAGCGGCAGCGAACGGGTGAGCGCTTCCGCGAGGGTCGTCTTCCCCGCCCCGTCGGGCCCCAGGATCGCGACCGTGCGGCCCTGCGCAAGGCGACGGCCCGGGTCCTGCGCGACGACACCGCTGGCCCGGTGTCCGGGAGACCACGCCGGCGTGGCCCGACCGGTCGAGTCCGTCGGAGCCGGTTCGGCGAGGTGCGCTCGGGCCAGCCGGCTTCGCAGGACCCGCGTCCAGACCCGCCGGCGGTCGCGTCGGCGCCACGCTCGCCGGACGTCGGCCGCCAGCGCGCCGAGGGCCGCGAGGTCTGCGGTCCGCACCAGTTCGAGCACCGCAGGCGCGGACCGCCCTCCCGGTTGCAGGTCGTCGATCAGTCGTGCGAGTGGACCGACCGCATCCGCCCCCGCGGCGAGCTCCGTCAGCGCGGCGTGCCCGTGCGGGGGCACGGCCCGCTTGTCGAGCAGGTAGTGCAGCAGCCGGTGCCAGAACGCATCGTCGGGATGGAGCGCCGCGACGCCACCGACGCGGCGTCTGCGGGCCAGCACGTCGGCGGCGACCGTGGTCGGGAACTCCAGCCGCCGCCCGAAGGCAACCTCCGTCACGACATCGAGGGTCAGCCACTCGTCGCGCGGCGCGTCGTAGCCGAGGTAGAAGCGGTGCGATCCCTGCCCCGCGCCGGGCAGCCGCTGGTAGCCGGCCCGCCCGAGGAGTGCGTCCAGCTCGGCACTCCGAGCGTCCTCGACGAGCACGTCCACATCGCCGTCGGCCGCCTCACCCGGGACGGGCTCACGGAGCAACGCCCACGTGAGACCCGCCGAGTCGAGAGCGTCCAGCGCGGCGGGGAGCAGACCGGACGCGTGGTCCTTCATCGGCGCTGCGATGGTCAAAGGGGGACGTCCGCGTGCCAATACCGCCGGGCGACGTCGTCGCTGGCGAGGACGACCAGCCCCGTCGCGTCGGAGACGCTCTGCTTGCTCGATGTTGGGTTGTTCATGTTGGGGGACGCGATGTCCCGGATGACCGGCGTGCCCCGTCCCAGCGGGAAGGAGATGTTCGACATCGGTGCCGTCTTCTCGAAGATGGTTCCGGCCGAGCCCGAGAACGGGCACCCGCTGTCGGGCGCGGTGGCGAACACGTGGAGGACCTGCCGCTGCGAATCCAGCATGAGGATCGGACGGGTGTGGCAGTCGCTGACCCGGCCGAACGGTGCGCTCGTCCAGTCACCGGACCCGGGGTCCCGGGAGAGGATGAGGATCCCCGGTGCAGAGGGGCTGTCGTCCAGGCTCGTCTTGACCGCCGCGAAGATGTGACCCTGGGGATCGCCCTGCAGCGCCTTGAGGTTGATGTGGTCGTCGGCCGTCCTCGGGCCCTGCACGGCGGTCCGGCTCGCCTGCCATGTCGTGGCCGGATCGTCGTCGACATGCTCCGCGAAGAACATCGCGGATGCCGCCTGGTTGCTCCACATCACGCCGATGCGGCCGCCGCCGAAGGCCACGACGGCGGAGATGTCGTCGCTCTCCAGGGTGTCGGCACCGTTGACCGCCAACGGGAACGGAGTCCCCCAGGTGGCGTCGCCGCCGACGCTGCGGTTGACGTACACCCGATTGGCCTGGGCCCAGCTGGCCCAGAGCGTTCCGGTCGAGTCCTTGTCGATGGTCAGCGTCTCGCTGGAGTAGTCGCTGATGGCGACGGGGAAGCCGGCGTCCAGCGAGTACGTCCTGGTCGCGCTGTTGTAGCTGTAGCGCGAGAGCCGCGCCGGCTGGCCCGCGGTCGCCGCCGTGTTCGACGAGGCGAACACGTGAGACGCGACGTACAGGGCGTGGCCGTCCCACAGCACGTCCGCTCGCGAGCTCGCCCGGCCGTCGACCAGCGTCGTCGTGTCGATCCACGTCTGACTGGCCCGATCGAGGCGGAAGATGTGATGGGTCCGGCTCACGGTGTCGAACAGGACTCCCCACCACGATCCGTCGTTCCACCACAGCTTGCTCTCGGGCTTCTCACCCGTCGGGGCACTGCCTGCGCCGTTGGTGGCCGGACCCCGGAAACCGATCGACCCCGGCGACACGGTGATCGACCCTGTCTGGGTCTGCGTGTCGGACCCGGCGGCGTTGGCCGCCGTCAACGCGACGCTGTACGTGCCCGCCGCCGTATAGGTGTGACCCGGGTTGCGCTCCGTCGATGTCGCGCCGTCGCCGAAGTCCCACAGCCACTGCGTCGGCGTGCCGCTGGAGGTGTCCGTGAACTGCACCGCCAGTGGCGCGGATCCCGAGGTGGGCGCCGCCGTGAAGCTTGCCGTCGGCGCGAGCGACGGCGCCGCGACCGTCACCAGGTCTCCGCTGGTCACGCTGTCGGACCCGGCGGCGTTGGCCACCGTCAACGCGACGCTGTACGTGCCCGCCGCCGTATAGGTGTGACCCGGGTTGCGCTCCGTCGACGTCGCGCCGTCGCCGAAGTCCCACAGCCACTGCGTCGGCGTGCCGCTCGAGGTGTCCGTGAACTGCACGCCCAACGGCGCGGTCCCCGACGTGGGCGTCGCCGTGAAGCCGGCGGTGGGGGCAACGGACGGCTCGAGCGTTCGGTAGGTCACCACGGCGGCGACCGACTGCATCCCGGTCGAGAGCGCGCCGGCGTAGGTGACCGCTTCCCCGGAGGCGGGCCCCCTCGTCGCCATGGCCACCGTCTTGCGCTTGGCGTTCTGCGCCACGCTGACCTGGCCCACGTCCTCGAACCCGTTGGTCGACGTCAAGGTCGCCGACGCGTCGCCGAAGCCGACGAAGGCCACGGCCGTCTCGCCCGCCTGAGACGTCGGCGCGGTCGCCGCCGTCGTCACGCTGGTGCTCGCCTTCGTGCTGTTGCCGGTCGCCGTTCGGTCGGCCCACGACTCCGGGGCGAAGTTGTCGAACTCGTGCACCTGCATGGCGTGGAACGTGGTCGACGTGCTCTGCGTGACGGTGATGCGATCGCCCTCCGTCAGCGGGACCGCGATCTTCGTGGACGCCACGGCCATCTTGAGGCCTGACGACCCGCCGTTCGCGACCGTGACGTCGACGTTGTACGAGTTGCCACCCGTATCGACGATCGACGTCACGCGAGCCGTGTTGTCGGAGAAGAGGTACGAGACGACGAGGTGCCGTCCTGCGACGGTCGTCACACCCGCGGGGACGGTCAGCGAGAAGGAGGAACCCGCCACTGCGCTCGCGCCGCTCACGATCTCGCGGCGGTGCTCGGCCGTGGCGGCACCGGCGGCAGATCGAGCCGGCAGACCGCTCGCCACGGCGCTCACGAGGACGAGGCACGCCGCGAGCACGCGACCGGCGAAGACGAGCGCCGGCCGTCCGGGGCGGCTCTCGTGGCGGGCCGTCGCTGCGCGTGCTGGCTGTCTAGCCGACATGACGGATCCCCGACTCCCACTCGGCCGCGGCGGCGGTCGGCAACGTGTCGACCCTCACGTCGCCAGCCCCCGTGGACACCGATCCGACGCCGGCTCCGCCCCGGCGGAGCCCGCCGCCTGCGACATAGCCCGCGCTGGTGTAGAGCAGGCCGAGAGCGATGCCGGTCGCGCGCAACACGCCGGCGGGGTCCCGTGCCGTCACCGCGCCGGTCACCTCCCGCACGACGCCCCTCGGAAGGGTGCGAAACGTGTAGGAGCGCTCCGACGCCAGTCCGAGGACGGAGCCGGCGAGGCGCACGACCTCCGCCTTCGACAGGCCTTCTCCGTAGCACCGGGCGCGGAAGTACGACCACCGCGCGCGCGACCGGGGCACGCGATGGCGCACCATCGCCCGCGGTTCGTACACGACGACCGAGTCCGGCCAGCGATGGGCGGCGCGGACACAGAGCTCCGTCTCCTCGCATCCCATCGGCGTCGTGCCGACGCGGCCGAGAGCCCCGTGGAACCCACCGAGCTCCTCCAGCGCTCGCCGCCGATACGACATGTTGGCCCCGATGAGGTTCCGCACGGGGCTCGTGTCCACCGGCAACCCGCGGTACGAGCAGCCGACGACCCACATGAACTCGTCCGGGAACGACCGCGGGCGCGGCCCTGACCACACCGGTTCCACCGTGCCGCCGACGCCGATCACGCGTTCGTCGGAATAGGGCGCGAGCAATCGGTCCAGCCAGTCCGGCTCGGCGGCGGCGTCGTCGTCGAGGAAGGCCACGACGTCGCCGGTCGCGAGCGCGGTGCCGGTGTTGCGCGCTCCCGAGAGGCCCCGGCGCTCGCCGTTCTCGACCGCCGACACGTCCGGGAAGGCGCGCCGCACGCGCGCGAGCAGCCGGTCGTTGTGGTCCACGACGACGATGAGCTCGTGCGCCGGACGGGTCTGGGCCCGCACGGATGCGATCGCCGCAGAGAGGTCGTCCCACCGTTGCTCGGTGTAGGCGCACACGACCACCGACACCGTCGGCGCCTCGACCCGCTCGCCGGCAGGGACACTCGAGGGCGACATGGGCTGGGCGGTGGAGGTCGAGCGGGTCACGGCTCTTCCAGCCCGCTCAGGACGGGGCCGTCGCGAACGGCAGGGTCGCCGCGCGCTCCGGGTTGCGCAGCGAGCGCGCTCCGTCCCGCCGTGCCGGTGTCAGCCTCTCGCACACGAGGGTGCGCAGAACCCGCTGGCCGTCGCGGAAGGTGCGCAGGTTCGTCGTCCCGTGTCCGCGTGGTGACTCGAAGGAGGGCACCTCGCAGACCCGGAGCCCGGCGGCGACGGCGCGCACCACGATCTCGGTCTCGATCTCGAAGCCGCTGGCCGTCAGCGCGAGCGCAGGAAGGGCGCTGCGGCGGAAGGCGCAGTACCCGTAGCAGAGGTCCGAGAACTTCGTCCGGTACAGGATGTTGACGGTCGAGCGGAGGACGCGGTTGCCGAGGCGCCTCAAGCCCGTGATGTCGGTCGAGTCGCCGCCGGCCATGAACCGAGAGCCCTTGACCAGTTCGAACCCGGACTCGAGGAGCGCGAGGTAACGCGTCATCTCGGCGGGATCCATGCTTCCGTCGGCGTCGAGCATCACGATGCTGTCGCCGGTCGCGGCGGCGAACCCCGCCCTCAGGGCCGCGCCTTTGCCTCCACCCGGGTCAGGCACCATCCTGATGTCGGGTCGCGCCGCTATCGCGATCTCGACGGTCCCGTCGGTGGAGTTGCCGTCCACGAGGATCACCTCGTGGACGAAGTCCGGCATCCGCAGGAGAACCCACGCGAGGTTTTTCGCCTCGTTCTTCGCCGGGACGACGACGCTCACGCGGCCCCCGCCGGCGATCGGTGTCGGCTCCGGCACCGCACTGACGGGGCTCAACCCCGTCGCCGGCACCAATCCGGTCCCTTCATTCCGCTCGTGGACGTCGATCGTCCGGATGCCGTGGCCGTTGCCCACAGCACCGTTGTCACTCACCGCGCTCATGCCCGCCAACCTCCGTTGGACCCGCCGTCCGCCACAGATCGCGACCCGTGGCTCCCTGTCCGTGGCGGCACGCTACCCATCGATGACGGCGTAGACAACCCCAGAGAGTGGTTATGTGAAGCGAACGAGAACGCGAGGTGTCCTCAGCGTTCGAAGCATGCCTCGTGGCGACTTCACAGCGTGCTAACACATGATCGCGATAGCGAACGGCAGGTCGCCGCTGTCGGGGATCTGTCATACACCTTTCCGCTGCTCAGAGCCGGTCTGATAACGTCTCACGCAGCACCCACCATCGCCTGTCGAACGCGAACGGTAAGGGGGCCAGGCCGCCCGCTCGCAGGCTCGAGAAAACGCTCTGCGTGATATCGCAGCGGACCGTCAGCGGTCGAGCGAAGTGGCCAAGTGGACGCGTCGGCCACAGTTCATGCCATGCCTCCGACGACCGCTACACCTGGCGGAGATCTCGTCGTGCCGTCGAGAACGCCTACTCCGAGTGGTCGTCGAGGCCTGCGTCGGATCGGGCCGCCCCGCCGTCGGGCGACTCGCGACGTCTGTGCACGCGTCGTGCCGGCACCCGTGCCCCCTGATCGTTCAACGACGTCGGGGTCCCCCAGGGTGTCACAGGGCATCCGTACCATCGCAGGCGTGCTGGCCGACGTGCTCGACGACCCGGGGCGCCTCGACGCCGCCGTGGGGCCCGAGGTGCTCGAGGAGGTGCGCGCCCATCTCGAGGCGACGGCCGCCGAGGTCGGGGCTGCGGGCGGGTGGACCGAGTCCGAGCCGTTGCGGCTGGCCAAGGGCTCGGTGACGTGGCTGCTGCGCTGTCCTCGACGGGCGGTCGCTCCCGACGAGGCGCGCGACGAGCGAGGCGTGAGCGACGACGTCGTCCTCGGCATCGTGGTCGACGCCGCCGCCAAGCTCGCGGCCCTCGGTGCCCGTCGGCCGCTCACCACCGCCGGGGCGCTGGCCTACGCCGAGGCCTGCGGCGACACGGCCGCCGCCGACCACCTCGCGGGCCTCGACGGTCCGGCGGTCGACGCCTTCCTGACCGAGGCCGCATCGCGGGTGGCCAGGGTGACCCACGCGTGGCCGGCGGTCGAGCCGGGCTGGTGGCCCCGGGTGGAGGAACCGGCCCGTGTGCGCCTGGCCGACGGGGCCGTCACGGTGACCGGTCGGCTCGACGTGCTGCTCGGCGGCCCGCCTTCGGGCCGGCCCGGCGTCGTCGTCGAGGTCAAGGGCGGGCGGTGGTACGACGGCATGCGGGCCGATGCCCACCTCTACGCGCTGCTCGTCGGCCTGCGGGACGGCGTGGCACCGGCGGCGGTGGTCACGCTCGTGGCCGACGGCACGACCCAGGTCGAGCCGATCCGGGCGGGCTTCGTGCGCCACGCGGGCGAGCGGCTGGAGCAGGCGCTACGCACCGCGGCCGGGCTGGCGGCCGGCGAGGTACCCGAGGCGCGGGCGGGCTCCCACTGCGCCCACTGCCCCGTGCGTCCCGACTGCCCCGCCGGCACCGTGTGGATCGCCGAACGTCCCGCACCCGCGTCCGAGCCAGACGGCGCGTCCGGCGGGCCCGGTCCCCAGCCGGCCCGCACGTCGGGTCGCCGTGTTCCGGAGTCCGGCCCGCCCACGCCCAAGTCCCGCCCGACCGCGCCGGGGTCCAAGCCGTCCGGCGCACCCGCCACCGAACCGGCAGTCACCCCATGAGTCCGCCGGCCATGAGTCCGCCGGCGCCCCCGGCTCCCGTCGCCGCACCGCCCGCAGTCCCGTCGCCCGCCGCGTTGCCGGCGCCCAGCTCGGCGTGCGGGCCCGTCGTCGGAGAAGGCACGAGCCAGTCGACCGGGACCGGACCCGGGGATCTTGGGCCCGCAGGTGGGTCCGGAGGCGCCGGGATGGCGGCGGGCGGGAGGACCGGCCGTCCGCAGCCCGGGCGGCGGCACGGGGTGGGGCGGGTCGGCGACCCGGTGGGCGAGGCGGCGGCCCTGCGGCGGCGCGTCGGCGAGCGCTGCACAGAGATCCTGGGGGACGGCGACGACGCTGCCCCGGTGGGCGAGGTCTACGTCGGCTGGTTCGCCGCTCTCGACGCCCGGGCGTGCCCGCCGCGGTTCCGGGCCGGGGGCGAGAGCGGCTGGGGCTTCCCGGGCTGGTCGGCCCCCCTGGCCGCGGCCGCCGCCGGACGGGCGGCGCTCGCCGTCCACCTGACCGGCGGCGAGCCACTCGGCGCCCCGCCCTCGCTGCCCGACCCGCTGGCCGCCGTCCGGGCGTGGATGAAGATGGTCCGCACCGCCCCGGAGGGAGGCGCCGGGCGCTGGGTCGCCGAGCGGATGGACGAGCGCGACGACGCCACGATCGCCGCCGTCGCCGCCGGGGCGACCCGCTGGCTCGCCGGATTCGTGCGCGTGCTCGGCTGGCCCCTGCCGCCCCACCTGCTGGTGCTCGGCGCCGGCGGGACCGAGGGCGGCCGGCCGCTGCAGTGGCGACCGCCGCGCCCGTCGCCTGTCACGGTGGCGTCGGGCGCCGACGCCCGCGTGGGCAAGGTCGTCGGCTCCGGTGACTTCGCCGTGGTCATCCACCGCCCCACCGGCGGCGACGACGGGCGGCTGCACGACCGGGCGGCGTTCGAAGCGACCGCGGCAACCCTGGCGATCGGTGTCGTCCCGGCCTCGGTGCTGGTCACGGCCGGTGACACGGGAGAGCGGGTGCGGGTCCCGGTCGACACGGCGCTGCTCGATGCTGGCGCCGACCTCGTGGTCGCCGTCGTGCACCAGCGCGTCGTGGCGACCGAGCGGGGCCACGATCGGGCCGACGCCACGCCCTCGCCGACTTGCCGCCACTGCGACGTGCTCGCCGAATGTGGCCCCGGCCGCAGCTGGCTCGCCGGCCCGGGCCGGTGGCGAGGCGGCCTTCCCGTCCTCTGACCGTCCGCGCCCACCGGACAGCACAGCCCACGACACGGCTCACCGCATAGGCGGGACACCGGTCCGACGACACCGGCCACGGCTCACGGCACGGGTCCACGGCACCGGCCCAGGGCACGGGTCCACGGCACCGGCCCACGGCACGGGGTCCACGGCACGGGGTCCACGGCACGGGTCCACGGCACGGGGTCCACGGCACGGGGTCCACGGCACGGGGTCCAGGGCACGGGTCCACGGCACCGGCCCCACGGTGCCCGCCGGGCGCGCACGGGTGGCGGCCGACGCCGCGCCCTGTTCAGAGGGCCGGCGTCCAGGCCGGCAGCTTGCCGACCGGGCCATGGCCCCCGCCGAGCTCCCACGTCGACGAGGTGAGCAGTCCCCCGTGGACGAACGCCTTCGCCCCGGCCAGCGCCTCGGGTACGGCGACGCCACGGGCGAGAAGGGCGACGGTGGCGGCGGCGAACGTGCAGCCGGTCCCATGGTCGTTGCGCGTGGCGATCCGGGGCAGGCGCAGCTCCGTGGTCTTGCCGGTGGCCGCGTCGTGCACGACGTCGACCGCCACCTCCTCGCCCAGGTCACCGGTCGCGGCGAGGTGTCCGCCCTTCACGACGACCCAGCGGGGTCCGAGGCGGGCGATGTCCCGGGCGGCCGTGCGGGCGTCGTCGACGGTCTCGACGGGGCGCCCGAGCAGCGCCGCCGCTTCGCGGGTGTTGGGCGTGCTCACGAGGGCGTGGGGCAGGAGCAGCTCGACGTACGCGGACTCGGCGCCGTCGTCGAGCAGCCGCGCGCCGGTCGACGACACGAGGACAGGGTCGACGACGAGCTGGGGCAGCCGCCCTTTCGCCGCCTCCTCGGCCACGGCGACGACGACGGCCTCGGTGGCGAGCATGCCGGTCTTCGCGGCGGCCACCGGCAGATCGGCGAGCACGGCGTCGAGCTGCGCCCGCAGGAACTCGACCGGCGGGACGTGCACACCTGCGACGCCCCGGGTGTTCTGGGCGGTCAGCGCGGTGATGACGCTGGCGCCGTGAACGCCGAGGGCAGCGAAGGTGACGAGGTCGGTCTGGATGCCGGCGCCGCCCCCAGAGTCGGATCCGGCCACGGTGAGCGCCACCGCCGGGGTCGAGCCGGCGCGACCGGCGCCTGGATCCGGCCCGGCCGGCTCGGTGTCGTATGCGGTGTCGAGGTTCATCGATCGGTTCCCCCGGCTGTGAGGCGGACGGTGGGCTCGTGCGAATCGGCGGCCGCCGGCCCGGGCGCCCGCCGCGGGCGCGGTCCGGCCGGCACGTCGGCGACACGGGCCGCGCCGAGCTCGGCGAGCAGCTCCCGGGTGACGGCGCCCGGGTCGGCCGCCCGCATGATCGCACCCATGACGGCCACCGCGTCGGCCCCGGACCGCAGGCACGCGCCGGCCGCACCCGGAACGACGCCGCCCAGTGCGACGATCCGCAGGCCGGGCACGGCGGAGCGGGCGGCGGCGATGCCCTCCGGGCCGAGGGCGGGGCCGTAGCCCGGTTTCGACCCCGTGGCGAAAACGGGCGACAGCGTGGCGTACGTGGCGGCGTGGAGGCGGGCATCGCGCAGGTCGTCGATCGAGTGGCACGACCGCCCCAGCGCCCGGCGGTCCTCGCCCGGCGACGGCCACGGGTCGGTGGAGGCCAGGTGCACCGCGGCGGCCCCGACGGCGCCGGCAAGGTCGCAGTCGCCGGCGACGACGAGCGCCGCCCCGCTCGCCCCCGCCACGTCGGCCACGGTGCGGGCCAGGGCGCGGCGCTCGGTGGCGGGCAGGTCCTTCTCGCGCAGCAGCACCGTCCGGGCGCCGGCGGCGACGGCTGCCGCCACCACGTCGACCAGCTCGTGACCGGCGCGCGCGGCCTGGCGGCGGTCGGTCACGACGACCAGCCCGGAGGGCGCCCACGCCGAGGTCACGACGACGCGCCGGCCCCCGGCGGCCCGCCGGCCGAGGCGCCGCCGGGCGGAACGGCGTCCGGCAAGGCGGCGCCCGGCGGCCCACAGGACGACGCAATCCCCGGCGGCGGCCCAGACAACGCGGCCCCCGGCGGCCCACCGGATGAGGTGGGCCACGGCGAAACGGCGTCGGGCGAAGCCGCGCCGGGCGCCGGCGAGGGGCCGAGGTCGGCGAGGCCCTCCGACGGGCTCGACGCCTGGGCAAAGCGGCGGCGGGGGATGCGGCCAGCCCGGCGTGCCAGGCGGCCGGCCTCGACGGCGTGGCGCATGGCCCTGGCCATCAGCACGGGCTCGCGCGCCCGGGTGACGGCGGTCGCGAGCAGCACGGCGTCGCATCCGATCTCCATGGCCAGCGCCGCGTCGGACGCCGTCCCCACCCCGGCGTCCAGCACGACCGGCACGGACGCCTGCTCGACGATCATGGCCAGGTTGTACGCGTTGTTGATGCCCATGCCGCTGCCGATCGGGGCGCCGAGGGGCATGACGGCGGCCACGCCGGCGTCCTCGAGCCGGCGGGCGAGCACCGGGTCGTCGTTCGTGTACGCGAGCACGACGAAGCCGTCGTCGACAAGCTGCTCGGCGGCGTCGAGGAGCTCGTGGGGGTCGGGCAGCAGCGTCCGCTCGTCCGCGACGACCTCGAGCTTGACCCACGGCGTGTCGAGCGCCTCCCGACCGAGCCGGGCCGTCCGCACGGCGTCGCGGGCGGTGAAGCAGCCGGCAGTGTTGGGCAGCGCCCGGATGCCGGTGCGCTCCAGCACCGCGAACAGCGACCCCGGCGCGGTGGGGTCGACGCGTCGCAGCGCGACCGTGGTCATCTCGGTGCCCGAGGCGATGAGCGCCCGCTCCAGCTCGTCGAGGTTCGGGGCACCGCCCGTGCCCAGGATCAGCCGTGACCCGAAGCGGTGCCCGGCGATGACGAGTGGGTCGTCACCGGCGGCGTCGTCACTGGTCGCGGCGGTCGGGTCGGTGAGGACCAACGGGTCAGCCTCCTTGCGCGATCGACAGGATCTCGACGGCCTCGCCCGGCGCAAGCGACCGCTCGGACCAAGTCCGCCGGATCACCACCTCGCCGTCGACGGCCACGGCGATGCCGCGGCGCTCGGTGCCGAGCGCGTCGAGCAGAAGGGCCACGGTGGTTCCCGGCGGCACGGTCGTCTCCTCGCCGTTGACCGTGATGCGCACGGGGGCGCCCACGCTCACGACGCGCTCACCCTGGCGGCGGTGGGCGCAGCGGCGAAGCGGCGGGGGTCGCACGCCACCACCTGGGGCGCGACCGGCTGGCCGGCCACCGCGGCGGCCACGGCCTCCGCGGTGATCGGCGTGAGCAGGATCCCGTTGCGGTGATGGCCGGTGGCCACCACGAGGCCGCGGACCGTGCTCGGCCCGACCATCGGCAGGTCGTCGGGCGAGCCCGGCCGCAGCCCGGCGCGCACAGCGACGAGCTCGGCGTCGTCGAGGCCGGGGACCAGCGCCAGCACGTCGCGCAGCAGCTCGTAGGCCCCGCCGGCGGTCACGGTCGTGTCGTAGCCCCGCTCCTCGACCGTGGCGCCGCACACGATCCGGCCGTCGTCGCGGGGCACGAGGTAGATCGAGAAGCCGTGGACCAGCCCGCGCACCGTGCGGGTCAGCAGCGGCTCGCCCGAGGGCTGGCGGAGCGTGACGATCTGGCCCTTGACCGGCCGCACCGGCGGACGGGCGGTGTCAGGCAGGCCCTCGACGGTCGCCGACCAGCACCCCGCAGCCAGGACCACGCTCGGCGCCTGGACCACGTCGCCCCCGGCGAGCGCCACCCCGACGACCCACATCCCCTCCCCGCCGGGCGACCCGCCCGCGCCAACGCCGCGCGAGCCCTCCGTGCCGGCGCCGGAGGGCGTGTCCTCCCCCGGCGCGGCGCCGGTCGTGAGGATGCGGTCGACGCGCGACGCCACGAGCCCGACCCCCGCCCGCTCGGCGGCCACGACCAGGGCGGCGTGGAGAGCCTCCGGGTCGACCGACCGCTCCCCCGCCGCCAGCGCTCCGGCCCGCACCCCCGGGGCCAACCCGGGCTCCAGGGCCCGCGCCTCGCGGCCGCGCAGCGGCGTCACTTCGAGCCCGAGCGCCCGCTGGCGGGCGACCAGCTCGTCGAGCGCGGCCCGGTCGTCGGCGTCGAGAGCCGCGACGAGCGTGCCATCGGCCCGGTAGCCGATCGGCCGGCCGGACGCGGCCTCCACCTCGGCGGCGAAAACCGGCCAGCCGCCCCACGACGCCATGGCGAGGGCCAGCAGGTCGTCGTCGCCGGGGCGGGCCTCGGTGACCGGCGCGAGCATGCCGGCGGCCACGGTCGACGCCCCGCCACCGGGCGTGGGATCGACCACGGTCACCGCCGCGCCCCGCTGGGCCAGGCGCCACGCAGCGGCGAGGCCGATGGCCCCGCCGCCGACCACGATCACGTCCGCCCCCCGGGCGCTCACGCCCGCACCCGCCCGCGCCGCGCCCGGCCCGCGTTCTGTGTCCCACATCCGTTGCCTGGCAACGGATCGAGGACACAGTCGCGCCGCGCCCCCGTTCCGGGGAGAAGAGGGGTTGCCCGGCAACCGATCCGCTCCCCGGAAGCGCAGGCCGGTCGAGGGAACACCGCCGTCACGACGGCTCCGGCACCACACCGGCACCAGCACCGGCACCGGGACCAGCACGGGCGGCACCGGCGGCGGCACGGACAGCGGCGGCACCAGCGGCGGCGGCACGGGCGCCGCTGGCAGCATCCGCACCGGCCAGGGCCCCGACGGCGCGATCGACCGCCTGGGCCAGCTCTCGGGTCGCGGACCGCGGGTCGTCGGCGCCGGCCACGGCGCCGATCACGGCGACCCCCCACGCCCCGGTCGCCAGCACCTCGGGTACCCGGGCGGCGGTTATGCCCGCGATCGCCACGACCGGCACGTCGACCGCCTCAACCACGGCGCGCACGCCGGCGAGGCCGATCGGGTCGGGCAGCCCGTCCTTCGACGCGGTCGCGTATGCCGGCCCCACGCCCACGTACGACGCCCCCTCGGCCACGAGACGGCGGGCCACGGCGGGCGTGCGGGCCGTGCCGCCCACGACGGCGACCGAGCCCACCACGCGCCGCACGGCGGCCACGGGCACATCGTCGGCACCCACGTGCAGGCCGTCCGCGCCCACGGCCACGGCGATGTCGGCGCGGTCGTTGACCAGGCACAGCGCGCCGACCGCCCGGCAGCGCTCGGCGATCGCCGCGGCCAGCCGGAATCGGGCCGCGTCGGTCCCGGCCTTGAGCCGGACCTGCAGCGTCGGCGCACCCCCGTCGAGGGCCGCAGCCGCCAGCTCGACCGTGTCGACGAGCACGTGCAGCCGCCCGAGCGGCACCGGCCCGCCCAGGCCCGTCGACCCGTCCCGGGACGGCGACCCGAGCGACGGTGGGCCGGCGGGCGTGGTGGTCACGCCGGACCCCGCCGCAGGGTCGGGGACTCGACGTAGACGTCGCCGCCCGCCGCCACGAACTCGGCCGACTTCTCGGCCATGCCGCGCTCGATCGCCTCGGCCGGGTCCACGGCAGGCCCACCGTCGGGCCCGAGCGAGGCGGCGTACTCCCGGACCTGCTCGGTGATGGCCATCGAGCAGAACTTCGGCCCGCACATCGAGCAGAAGTGCGCGGTCTTGGCCGGCTCGGCCGGCAGGGTCTCGTCGTGGTACGCCCGGGCGGTGTCGGGGTCGAGCGCCAGGTCGAACTGGTCCTGCCAGCGGAACTCGAAGCGCGCCTTCGACAGGGCGTCGTCCCACGCCTGGGCCTGCGGGTGGCCCTTGGCCAGATCGGCGGCGTGGGCGGCGATCTTGTAGGCGATCACGCCCTGTTTGACGTCGTCGCGGTCGGGCAGGCCGAGGTGCTCCTTGGGCGTGACGTAGCAAAGCATCGCCGTGCCGAACCACCCGATCATCGCCGCGCCGATCGCCGAGGTGATGTGGTCGTAGCCGGGTGCGACGTCGGTCGTGAGCGGGCCGAGCGTGTAGAAGGGCGCCTCGGCGCACAGCTCCATCTGCAGCTCGACGTTCTCCTTGATCTTGTGCATCGGCACGTGGCCGGGACCCTCGATCATCACCTGCACGTCGTGGCCCCAGGCGACCTGCGTCAGCTCGCCGAGGGTGGCGAGCTCGGCCAGCTGCGCCTCGTCGTTGGCGTCGGCGATCGAGCCGGGCCGCAGCCCGTCGCCGAGCGAGAACGCCACGTCGTAGGCGGCGAAGATCTCGCACAGCTCCTCGAACTGCGTGTACAGGAAGTTCTCGCGGTGGTGCGCGAGGCACCAGGCGGCGAGGATCGACCCGCCGCGGCTCACGATGCCGGTCACCCGCGACACGGTCATGGGCACGTAGCGCAGCAGCAC
>DATHAO010000077.1:0-28217 GCA_035296625.1 Acidimicrobiales bacterium
CCGACACGCGGCACCCGACACGCGGCACCCGGCACCCGGCACCCGGCACCCAATACGGTCTGCCTCGCCGGCGTCGCGGACGATCATCCGGCGACGCTAGCGACGGGTCGCGGCCCCCCGCCGGCGGAGCAGGTCGACACCGAACTCATCCGCCAGCGCGACGAGGCCGGCGTCGGTGACGTCGAGGCCGCGTGACGACGGGCGGCGCACGACCCAGCGCCGGTCGACGAGCACGCCGAGCAGCGCGGCGCCGAGGGCACCGGCGAGGTGGTGGCGTCGCTCGGTCCAGTCCAGGCAGGACCGGACCACCGGGCGCGGCCGGCGCGCCAGGACAGCCACGTCGATACCAAGGGCGCCGAACCGCCGGTCCCCGGCGGGCGTGAGGACGGGGCGGGCGTCGTCGACCCCGAGCCACCCGTCGGCGACCAGACCGTCGTAGACCGCCACGGCCACCGTGCCGGCCAGATGGTCGTAGCACGATCGGGCGAACGTGAGCGCCGCCGGGGCGGTGACGGCGACCGGTGACGAGGCGACGGCGAGGCCCTGGATGGACTCGATCAGCGCGGCGACCTCGGGGCCGGCGAGGCGATGGTAGCGGTGGCGCCCCTGGGCCTCGACCGCCACGAGGCCGCCGTCGAGGAGTCGGCCGAGGTGCTCGCTGGCGGTCGAAACCGCCACGCCGGCGTGGCGGGCCAGCTCTCCCACGGTGTGGGCCCGGCCGTCGAGCAGAGTGGCGAGGATCTCGGCGCGGGTCGGGTCGCCCACCAGGGCACCGACTGTCGCCATCGGGTGTCCGGTCATGCGGTGGACCGTACGCCGGCACGCTTCGGCGCGGGCCGAAACGTCGCCGCCGTACGGTCGTCCCCGTGCCCGCCTCCCCGTCCCGCAGCTCCCGGCCGCTCGCTCTCTCCATCGGGCACCGGCGGCTGCCCGCCATCCTCCGGCGGGAGCCGGCGTGAACGCCGCCGACGGCGCGTTCGGGGCCCTGCACCGCCGGGGTGCCCCGCTCGTGCTGCCCAACGCCTGGGACGTCACCTCGGCCCTGCTACTCGCCCGGGCCGGGCACCCGGCCATCGGCACCACCAGTCTGGGCGTCACGGCCGCGGCCGGGCTGCCCGACGGCGCCGGGGCCGGCCGCGAGCTGACGACCGCCCTGGCCGAGCGGCTCGTCCCCCGCCTGGCGGTGCCGCTGACCGTCGACCTCGAGGGCGGCTACAGCGACGAACCCGCCGAGGTCGGCCGCCTCGTCGCCACGCTGGCCGGGGGCGGTGTGGCGGGCGTCAACCTCGAGGACGGGCAGCCGGGTGGGTGGCTTCGCTCCCCCGCCCATCACGCCGAGGTGGTGGCCGCCGCCGTCGAGGCGGCCCCCGGGCTGTTCGTGAACGCCCGCACCGACACGTACTGGCTGGCGCCGTCCGCCCCGGGTGGACCGCCGGCGAGCGGCCGGGCAGGCGCCCCGCCCAGCACCGGGGGTTCGCCGGCTGGCGCCGGGGACCGGCTCGACGAGACGATCGGGCGGCTCGACGCCTACCGGCGGGCGGGGGCGCACGGCGTGTTCGTCCCGTTCGTAACCGACCTCGGCCTGGTCGCGGCGATCGCGGACGCCGTCCCGCTTCCCCTCAACGTGCTGTGGCAGCCCGGCACCGACATCCGGGCCCTGGCCGCCGCCGGCGCCGCCCGCGTCAGCACGGGCTCCGCCCTCTACCGTCAGGCGCTGGCCGCCGTGGTCGCCGCCGTGCCCCGCCTCGACCCGAGCCCCAGCGAGCGGACTCCGGCCCCGGCGCCTGTGTCCTACGCCGAGGTGCAGGACCTGCTGGCCTGAGCGGCGCATCGGGGTCGCCCCGGCGCAGCACCGGCCATAGGCCCGCAGCCCCCGGCGGGCGCAGCTGCCGAGACGATCCCGTACGACAACCCAACCCGTTCCGCGTGCCCGATCCGTTGCCCAGCAACGGGAACACGACGCGAAATGCGTCAGCGGGTTGGCCTCATCGCGCGCGCCGCCTCGCCCGAGGACGTCCGAAGTTACGGCACGTCAGGCCGCCCGGCCGCCGAGGCCCACGACCATGGGTAGGTCCCATCGTCGCAGCCCCGGGCGGCTGCGGTGAGGCCCAGGGGACGGAACGTGTCGATCATCACGGCCAGCTCGTCGGTCGAGGGCCGGCCCAGCCCGGCCTCCACGCTGCCGGGCTGGGGACCGTGCACGAACCCGGCCGGGTGCAGCGTCAGCGAGCCGGCCTCGATGCCCGCGCCGCGGCGGCTCGTGAAGTCGCCACCGCAGTAGTAGAGGACCTCGTCGGAGTCGACGTTCGCGTGGTTGTACGGCACGGGCACGGCCAGCGGGTGGTCGTCGAGGCGCCGCGGCACGAAGCTGCACACGACGAACCGCGGCCCCGCGAAGGTCTGGTGCACGGGCGGCGGCTGGTGGATGCGCCCGGTGATCGGCTCGAAGTCGTGGATCGAGAGCCGGTGCGGGTAGAGGCAGCCGTCCCAGCCCACCACGTCGAACGGGTGGTGGGCGTAGCGGTAGCGGGTCAGGCCACCCCGGGTGCGGACGAGGACGTCCGCCTCGCCGTCGTCGACCACGAGCGGCTCCTCGGGCCCGTGGATGTCGCGCTCGCAGTAGGGGCTGTGCTCCAGGTGCTGGCCGGTCTCGGACAGGTAGCGGGCGGGCGGGGCGATGTGGCCCCGCGCCTCGACGACGAGCGCCTCGACCGGCTGGTCACCGACGGGCACCCAGCGGTGCGTGGTCCCGGTGGGGACGACGACGTGATCGCCGGCCACGCAATCGAGCATCCCGAAGCTCGACTCGAGCCGGGCCGCACCGGTCCGCAGGTGGATCAGCTCGTCGCCCGCGGCGTTGCGGTAGAGGCCGCTGGGCTCGGACACGTGCGCCACGCCGATGCGCACGTCCTCGTTGGCGACCAGACCGACGCGGCCGGTGACGAGGTCGCCCGCCACCGGGAACCCGGCCGTCCGCAGGTGGCGGGGCAGCAGCGGCTCGTTCGGCGCAAGGCCGTCGTGGTCGGGGCCGCCGGCTCCCTCGCCGCCCTCCCCGTCGTCGGGGACCGGCTCAGCGGCCACGAGGGCCGTGGGCGGGTGGCGGTGGTAGAGCAGCGACGACGCCGAGGAGAATCCCTCGGTTCCCATCAGCTCCTCGGCGTAGAGCGCACCGTCGGGCGCCCGAAACTGGGTGTGGCGCTTGGGCGGGACCTCGCCGACCCTGCGGTAGTAGGGCATGGTCACCTCCGGTCTGCGCTCCAGTCTCCCGCAGCGCGGCCGGTTCCGCCGACCGCTCGTCCGGCGGGACGGCGGGCGGTCAGGCGGCGACGCCCGCCACCAGGCCGGGGTGCGTCTGGGCCGCCCAGCGGAACGCCGGCCCGTTGACCACCACGACCTCGAGGTCGGTGTCGGCGACGAGCGTCGCCGGGTACGGCTCGCCCGCCAGCAGCTCGGCGCCGCCGAGCCAGGTGCCGGGACCGTAGCGGCGCCCGTCGAGGGCGCCTCCCTGCGCGACGACCTCGCCGGCGACCACCGCCACGGCCTCGCGGACCTGCCGGCCATGCTGGGCCAGGACGGTGCCGGAGCGAACCCGCATGCGGTCGGTGTGGGCGACGAGGGGCCGCAGCTCGCCGGGGGGCCAGGCGTCGAAGGGGGCGACGCCCGCCAGCAGCGACGGACCGGTGCGTGAGCGTGTGTGCAGGATCATGAGCCCAATATAACTAGACCAGTCGTCATACCATAGGCCGTTCGCCATATTTCTCGGTCGAATGTGGTGCGAATCCGCCCCTGGTAGTGACGACTGTCACAGAGTGGTGCTTAGATGGCACCCGAACCTCCAGGGGGCCGACCATGGTGCCGAACGCGGATCTGCCCGAGGGCGACGTCTTCGCCCAGGTCATCGCCCCGCTGCAGCGCCAGGTGCGCTGGCGGGTACGGGTGGCCTGTTGCGAGGCCCGGCAGGTGGCGCCGCTCGCCGCCCTCGTCGCGGTGTCGCTGCTCGCCGCGATCCTGTCGTTCTGGTGGGTCATGAACGAGACGCTGATGTCGATGGGCTCCTGGCGTCCCTACGGCTGAGGCGCCCGGCGTCCTGATCGGGTGACGCGCCGCCCCCGCCGCATCGAGCCCGGTCCCGGCCAGGAGTCGGTGTGGGACTACCCACGCCCGCCCCGCCTCGAGCGCACCGACAGCGTCGTGCGGGTCGAGCACGCCGGGGCCGTCGTGGGCGAGACCACCCGGGCCTACCGGGTGCTCGAGACAAGCCAGCCGCCCGGCTTCTACCTGCCGCCCGACGACGTCGCCCTCGAGCTGCTGCGGCCGACCGCCCGCCGCACGCTCTGCGAGTGGAAGGGCTCAGCCTCATACCTCGACGTGGTGGTCGGCCACGCGGTCGCCCCGGACGCCGCCTGGACCTACCCGACGCCAGCCGCCCCGTTCGCCGCCATCCGCGACCATGTTGCGTTCTATCCGCAGCGGGTCGACGCCTGCTTCGTCGACGGCGAGCGCGTCGAGCCGAACGACGGCACGTTCTACGGCGGCTGGATCACCTCGGCCGTCGTCGGCCCGTTCAAGGGCAGCCCGGGCACGTCGACCTGGTAGCCGGCGCGGGAGGTACGGCGCGAGCTGCGGACTGTGGCCGCCGGATGGGAAGGTGGACGCATGTGCCGCAACATCACGACGCTGCGGGGGCTCGATCCCCAGGCCACGCCTCAAGAGGTCGAGGCGGCCGCCCGCCAGTACGTCCGCAAGATCAGCGGGGTGCAGTCGCCCTCGGCCCGCACCGAGGAGGCGTTCGAACGGGCGGTGGCGAAGATCACGGCCATCACCGCCGAGCTGCTCGACGAGCTGCCCGAGCGGCGCCAGCCGCCGCCCACGCTGCCGCCGGTCCGACGCCGGGCGGCCGCGACCGCCACGGCGGACGTGGGCTGACCTCCGGAGCGCCGCGCCACCGGGCCCGTCACGCGCAGCAGCGCATCGGGCCGCCGTGGTAGGCGAGCACGTCGGCGAACGTCTGGCCCACGTCGAGCGCGACGCCCGCCCGGTCGGCGTAGGCCCGGTGGAGGTTGGCGACGAGCCGCTCGCCGTCGGGCCAGTCCGCCATGTCGCCCAGGTCGCAGCGTTGGGCGGCCTGCAGCGGCGTCAGCCCGTCGCGCGTCCCCGCCTCGGCCGCCGCCAGGACGACGCGGTAGTAACGCTCGTGGTCGGCGAGCACCGCCGGCAGGTCCGCGCCGGCGACCAGCGGTCCATGACCGGGCACGACGCGGTCGGCCCCGAAGGCCGCGAGCCAGTCGAGCGACCTCAGCGCCCCGTCCAGGGATCCCATGAACACGAGCGGCGTGATGCCGTGGAAGACGAGGTCGCCGGCGAACAGCACGCGGGCGTCGGGTACCCAGGCCACGACGTCGCCCGGCGTGTGGGCCGGCTCGCCCGGGTGGCGCAGCTCGACGCGGCGGTCGCCGGCGTACAGCGTCAGGTCCGAACGCAGCGCCACGGTCGGTACCCGCCGAGTGACCCGGCCCCAGTCGGGCACCGGCTCCCAGATCGGCGGGCAGCCCTCGATCAGCGGGTCGGCGAGCAGCGCCTCGCGCATGCGCTCGTGGCCGACGATCACAGTGGTGTCGGGCAGCAGGCTGTTGCCGTAGGTGTGGTCCCCGTGCTGGTGGGTGTTGACGGCGAGCCGCAGCGGCCGGTCGCCGGTGGCTGCAGCGAGGGCGGCGAGGAAGCGCCGGGTGCGGGCCTCGGTGGCGCACGTGTCGACGACGATCGTGCCGTCGCCGGCGCTGACGGCGCCGGCATTGTTGATCCACCACGAGCCGTCGGGCTGCACCCAGGCGAACACGCCGTCGGCGATCTCGTGGAGCGCCGCCGCACCCGGAGCCACGGCGTCCGGACATGGATCGCCGGCGGGGGCGGCCGGGACGGGGACCTCGGGGTGGCGCGCGTTCATGGCCCGCAGCTTCGCGCCTCGCCCGGATCAGGGCGCCGCGGTGGGCCGAGCCGGGCCGGCACGCCCTCGTCGTAGGCGATCGCCACGGTGCCGTGGCGCTGGCCGCCACTGCCCCCAGCGCACCCGGGCGACCTCGGGGGCCGACACGACCACGGGCCTCGACCAGGTGCGGGCGTCCCTCACGACCCCGCCCGCCGGACGTTACGGGGAGTGACGGTTCGGCGGCTCGGCCGTCGATCGCACGGGGACCCGGGAGGCACGTGCGCGCCGCGCGAGGGGCATACCGTGCCGGGATGGATTCCGAGATCGTCGTGCGAGGCACGGGCCAGGTGTGGGTGCTGCCGGACCGGGCCGTCCTGCGGGTGATCGTCGACGGCGAGGGATCGACCCGCGACGAGGCCTACGCCGAGGCCGCCCCGCTCGCGGGCCGCGTCGACGAGGTCGTCGCGGCCCACGGGCCGGGTGTCGAGCGCACCACCACGGCGGCCCTGGCCGTGCAGCCCAAGACCCGCTGGCGGCGCGGCGAGACGATCCGGACCGGGTGGCGGGCCAGCAGGACCTCCGTGCTCGAGGTCACCGACCTGGTCGTGCTCGGCGACCTGTTCGCCGAGCTGGCGGCGGCCGGCGGCGCCGTCGAGGGCCCGTCGTGGCAGGTCGACCCGGAGAACCCGGCGCACGCCGAGGTCCGCCGTCTGGCCGCCGCCGACGCGCGCCAGCGGGCGGAGGCCTACGCCGTGGCGCTGGGCCTGCGCGTTGGCGGCGTCGCCTGGGTGGCCGAGCCCGGCCTGCGCCCCGGCACGCCCGGGGACCACGTCGGACCGGCCGCCCGCTTCGCCGTGACGGCGTCGGCCGAGGTCGCGGACGCCGACGTGATCGACGTGACGCCCGACGAGATCGTCCTCGACGCCGCCGTCGAGGTCGGCTTCACGTACCTGGCGAGGGCCACCGCGTCGTGAGCACGCCGGTCAGGGCTCGTCGGCGACCGGCCCGGTGAGCACCACGTCGCCGGAGGACCCGGGCCCGTCGCCCTCGCGCTCGAGCGTGACGGTGAGCTCGGGGTAGCTGGCCGGGTCGACGCCCGACCACAGGTCGACCCACCCGTCGCCGCCGCGCATGTGGAACGTGCCGACCGTGACGGCGCCGTCCGGGCCGTTGATCCAGCCCTGGTAGTACGCCCCCTCGGGGGCCCCGGCCAGGCCCGTGACGTGGAGCCGGATCGCGACGCCGGCCGGCAGGTCCTGCACGAGGGCGACCGCCTCCGCGCCGGGGGCCCGCTCGGTGGCGGCGATCGTGAAGCGCTCACCGCCGGCCACCTCGTCGCCGGTGCCGGAGTCCTCGCTCAGCAGCGCCCCGGCGATCCCCGCGAGCACGAGCAGCCCGGCCGCCAGCCCGCCGGCGACCACGACCAGCCGCCGCCGCCCGGCCCGCAAGCGCTCGGGACGAGCGCCCCGGCGCCACCCGGCCAACCCGGCCACGGTGGCCACGTCGTCGCCCGCTGCCCCGGGGTCCGCGACCGGCCGCCTCGCACCGGCGGCCGGCCGCTCGGCACCGGCGGCCTCGCCCGGACTGGTGGCAGGACCGGCGGGCCGCTCGGCGCGGATGGCTGCGAGGAGGTCTTCGGCGCCACCGGGCGGCGGCTCGGCCCATGAGGCCTCGTCACCCAGCAGGTCCCGCACGCCGCCGGCGGGACCGAGCGCGGCACCACGGCGGGGGTCGTCCCCGCCCGGGTCGCCGTCGGGGCGGCGACCGATCTCCAGCCACTCGGCGAGCTCGTCTTCGTTCACGTCACACGTGTACCCGTGGGTCGGCGGTCCTCTCCGGTTACCTGTACGCCGGTCGCCGGCCCGCGGTTCGCGCCGTTCCCGCCGTTCCCGCCGGCCGCGCCGTTCGGGCGGTTCGGGCCGCTCGGGCCGGCCGCGGTCGCCCTCATCCGTCCACCGTCACGAGGTGCCCGAGGAGCGAGGCGAGGCGCCGGTGGGCGCGCGACGAGCGCGACTTGACCGTCCCGATCGGCACACCGAGCCGCTCGGCGACCTCGCGGTGGGTGAGGCCGATGAGATGGGACAGGCGCACGACCTCGCGCTCGTCCGCCGGCAGCTGGTCGAGCGCGACGCGGACCTGCCAGGCCTCCCACGTGCTCTGGAACGACACGGGCTCGACCGTGATGTCGTCGTCGGCCAGCTCGGCGGGCAGAGGGGCCCGTGCCTCGCGGCGGTGTATGTCGATCGCTACCCGCCGGGCGATGGCGTACAGCCACGGCGCCAGCTCGCGGGACACGTCGAACGTGCCGGCCGCCCGCCACGCCTGCAGCATCGTGGTCTGCAACGCCTCCTCGGCGAGGTCGCGGCGGCCGAGGGCGCTCATGGCGACGGTGAGCACAGGGCGGGCGTAGGTCTCGTACACCTCCCGCACGGCGTGCTCGTCACCCGCGGCGAAGCGCACCACGAGGTCGGCGTCAACGGGCAGGGACATGCGGGTCACATCTTGGCGCGCCGAGCGCAGCCGTGGACCACGGGACCGCGAACCGCCCGGGCGGCCCACGCCGTAGTGCTCCCTGACACCGACCTACACACCACCCACCAGGAGTACTCCCGTGCGCACGAAGATCGTGACCTGCCTGCTCGCGTCGGCCCTCGTTCTCGCGGCCTGCGGTGGCGATGATGACGACGACACCACGTCCGCCGCCACCACCGAACAGGACTCGGGCACGGCCGGCGAGGCCGTGGGTGCAGCCCTGGTCGGAACCGGGGACACGTCCCTCGGCCCGGTGCTGACCGACGCCGAGGGCAACACGATCTACGCCCTCACGAAGGACAGCGAGGGCATGTCGACCTGCGAGGGGGCGTGCGCCGAGACGTGGCCGCCCGTGACCGTCGAGGGCAGCGAGCTGCCGGACGGGCTCGACGCCGATCTGTTCAGCGTGATCGAGCGGTCCGGCGAGGTCTACCAGCTGGCCGCCAACGGGGCGCCGCTCTACACCTACTCCGCCGACACAGGCCCCGGCGAGACGAACGGCCAGGGCTCGGGCGGGGTCTGGTGGGTCGTCACGCCCGAGGGCGACCTGAACCGCGCGGATGCCGCGGCGGCCACGACCGCCCCGCCCGCCGACGACAGCGACTCGGGGTCGAGCGACGACGACGGCTACTGATCCCACTCGCGCCACTCACCTGCGCTGCGCCCGCCCGCCGGCGCGCCGGCCCGGCGGGCGGCGCGGGTCAGGCCACCGGCTCGGCGAGGCGGTCGATGACCGCGCCGGCGGCGATGCGCCCGAGGTCGTCGACCGTGAGGTCCACGAGGCTGGCCACCCGGCTACGGCCGGGGGCCGGCGGCAGGTCGACGAGCAGCGGCACCGCCACCGACCGGGCGCCGGCGGCTTCGGCCGACGCCAGCCCGGTGCGCGAGTCCTCGATGGCGACACAGCGGGTCACGTCGACGCCCAGCCGCTGGGCGGCGACGAGGTACGGCTCGGGGTGCGGTTTGCCGTGCCGGACGGTGTCGCCGGTGACGAGCGCCCCGAACGTGCCGGCCGGCAGCCCGGCGGCCACCCGGTCCGCGATCGACCGGTACGACATGGTGACGACCGCGGACGGCACCCCGACGGCCGCCAGCTCGGCCAGCAGCGT
The DNA here is from genome assembly GCA_035296625.1 of Acidimicrobiales bacterium. Taxonomy (GTDB): domain Bacteria; phylum Actinomycetota; class Acidimicrobiia; order Acidimicrobiales; family VFJN01; genus DATCLS01. Next base: position 9,568 of record DATHAO010000077.1, read on the forward strand.
GCGGGCGCCGGGCCGCCAGGGGATCTCCTCGTCGATCCGCTCGACCACACGGGCCACCAGGACGTCGACGATCTCGCGCTCCGGCAGGTCGACCCCGGCGGTGCGCAGCACGTGGCCCGAGTCGAGCAGCGCCAGGCCCACGAGCGTGAGCGCGTCGTCGTGGGTCCAGGTCACGCCGTGGGCGCGGGCCAGGTCCTGCTCGGCAGCGATCCAGTAGGGCTCGGTGTCGACGAGCGTGCCGTCGAGGTCCCAGAGCACGGCGGCGGGTGTGGGCACCGGGTGAGCCTAGGGGCGCCTGCCTCCGGCTCGGCAGCCGGTCGACGAGGACGACGTGCACATCACCGTCGGGCGGGGCACGCTGATCGCCGTGATGCAGTTCACGGCCCTGTCCCCCGAGCGCCCGGCCCCCGGCGGGCTGCGCGTCGGTTAACGGCGTGGCCGACGCCGCGGTCACCGTCCGCCCGCTCGGGCCGGACGAGCTCGGCCTGTTCCCGTCGCTGGCGGGCCCGTCGCTGGGCCCGCCGGGGCGCGACTTCCTGACCACCGCGGCCGAGCACCACTACCGCCCCGAGTGGACGTGGGTGGCCGAGCGCGACGGCGCCGTCGTGGCCCGGGCCGCTTGGTGGGGCGCGCCCGAGGACGACCACCCCATCGCGCTCGACTGGTTCGACCTGGGGCCCGGCCCGCACCCGGACCACGCACGGGTCGCGGTGGGCACGGCGCTGCTGCGCGCCGCGCACGAAGAGGTGCGCGACGGGTCGGGTAGGCCGTGTGAGTACCACCTGTTCCTGCCCCCCGACTGGCGGGACCGGGTGGATGTGCGGGGCGCCGCCGAGGACCGCATCGCCGCGGCCGGCGGCGCCGGCCTCGACGTGTTCGTCGAGCGCCTGCGCGTCGAGTGGGCACCGCCGACGCCCGTCCGCCCAGCGTCGGGGCGGCTGCGCTTCTCCCCCGCCGACGACGACGCCGTCCTGCTCGACGTGCTGGAGCGGGTCAACCTGGACACGCTCGACGCCTACACCCGGCGCGACGTCGCCCGCGAGGGGCCGGCCGCCGCCGCCCGCACCCAACTCGAGGACCTGGCGTGGATGCCGGCGCCGCGCACCTGGTGGCGCCTCGCCCACGACTCGGACGGCGCGCTGGTCGGCGTCGTGGCACCGACCCGCAACTACGACTCGTGGATCGTCGGCTACGTCGGCGTGGTCCCCGAGCAGCGCGGACGGGGCTACGCCGCCGACCTGCTGGCCGAGGCCACGGCGTTCCTGACCGCCCGGGGCGCGCCGGCGATCCGGGCCGACACCGACACGGGTAACGGGCCGATGGCCGAGGCATTCCTCCGGGCGGGCTACCGGGTGACCGCCCGCCGAGTGGTGATGGCACCGGTGGACTGAGCCGACGGGCCCCACCGGGGTCGTTCGGGTCCCGGATCCGTCGCCAGGCAACGGATCTCGGACACGGATGTGGCGCCGGACAGGTCCGCCGGCCGGACCCTGTCCGATTGGTGGCGCTACGACGCCACGAGGGCTCGGGCGTGCTCCGCTCCGCCCGCTGGCGGCATCAGCCTGCCCGGCACGCCACCAGCCCTCGGCTGACCGGCCGGACGCCGGTCGGCGGTGGCCGCACCGGGTGCGTCACCCGGCTGCGCGGCCCCGACGACGTCGACGACGAGGTATGCGACTGGCTCACCGCCGCCTACCTCGCCGCCCCCGGGTAGCACCGACGAGGTCGGGAGGCGCGGCGCCCGCGTCAACGGCGCAGCCGGACATCACCCCGCCGGGCGCGCCCCGGTGCAAGTGTTGTGGGCCGTGAAGCGCTTCCTCCGGGACAACGGGCTCGCCATCGCCACGCTGGGCACGTTCCTCGTCATCTGGCTGGGCGGCCAGACCTGGGCCGGGCATCGCGCCTACAACGAGGAGCAACGCAGCCACGGCGAGCGCACGATCAGCTTCGCGGACTACCTGACGACCGCCCACTTCGGCGAGGCGACGTTCGAGAACTGGGAGTCCGAGTTCCTGCAGATGGGCGCGTACGTGGTGCTGACCGTGCACCTCACGCAGAAGGGCTCCGCCGAGTCGAAGGCCCCGGGCAGCGACGACGCCGTCGACGAGGACCCCGAGAAGCACCGCGACGACCCCGACGCCCCTTGGCCCGTGCGCCGGGGTGGGCTCGTCCTCAAGCTCTACAGCAACTCGCTGAGCATCGCGTTCTTCGCCCTCTTCGCGATGTCCTTCGTGCTCCACGCCGCGACCGGCGCCCGCGAGTTCAACAACGAGCAGCTGGCCCACGGCGAGCAGACCGTGTCGGGCTTCGGGTTCCTCACCCGCTCCGAGTTCTGGTTCCAGTCGCTGCAGAACTGGCAGTCCGAGTTCCTGGCCGTCGGGGCGCTCGTCGTGCTGACGATCTTCCTGCGCCAGCAGGGCTCACCCGAGTCGAAGCCGGTGCACGCCCGCCACCGCAGCGTCGACGGCTGAGCACACAGAGGCCCCGGTCCGCCGACCGCCTCAGGAAGGCGACGGCGGCCGGGGCCGCTGCCGGGGGATCGGGACACGGCCCGACCAGTCAGGTCTGCGTGGTGGAGCTCGGCGTGGTGGAGCTCGGCGTGGTGGAGCTCGGCGTGCTGGAGCTCTGGGTGGTGGAGCGGACCTCGTCGGCGGCCGTCGAGGCCTTGGACCGGACGTCTTCCTTGGCGCTGCTCGCCTCGTCCTGCACGTGCTGGGCCGCGCCCTGCGCGTGCTCCTTGACCTGAGAGGCGGCGTCCTCGGCGGCGGGCTTCAGGTTGTCGGCCGCCTCCTGGGCGATCGCCTTGGCCTCGTCGCGAGCGCCGTCGATCGCCGGGCGGAGCTGCTCGGCCATCTGGTGCTCCTTGCGCGTCGCCGGCATCAGGCCGGCGACCAGCAGACCGGCACCGAAGGCGATGACGCCGGCGGCGAGGGGGTTCCCCTCGGTCGCCTGGGTCATGGCCTGAGGCGCCTGAGCGACCTTGTCGCGGGCCGCGGCGGCGGTGTCGACCGCCGTGTCACGGGCCGAGCCCGCGACGTCCGAGGCCGTGCTGGCTGCGCTCGACACCGACTCACGGGCCGATCCGGCGACGCCGCCGACCGACTCGCGGGCGCCGCCCGCCGTGCTGCCCAAGCCGTAGCGGGCCCTGTCGGCCGTTCCCATGACGCGGTCACGGGCCCGGGCGAACGTCTGGCCCATGGCGGCCCGACGCCGGCTGACCATGCGGCCGGGGCTCACGCGGTCGCCGACGGCCTCGAGGTCGTAGCCCAGCGCAGCGCGCTGGCGCTCGAGGTCGGACTTCAACTCATCTGATCGCGTGCCCACTGCACGTCCTCCTTGACACTTTCGGCGGTCTTCTCGGGAACTTGAACCGACGACAGCTTGTCCTTGCCCTTGGGGAGCAGGACCGCTGCGGCGATGGCATAGACGAGGCCCACGATGAGGAACGCGACGCCCTCGGGGACGATCTCGGACAGGCCCCAGGCGGCGGCGAAGGACAGCAGCACGACCGCGAGGTAGGCGCAGAACGCCCCTGCTCCCAGGATGCCGGCGGCCTTGCCCGCCGTGGCCATCTCCTCCTTGACCTCGACCTTGGCCAGCTCGATCTGGGTGGTCACGAGGCTGGAGAAGTCACGGGACAGTCGCCCGAACAGCTCGCCCAACGAGGCGTCGGCCTCGATGGGCTGCGTCGGGTCCGCCGGGTAGCGATCGGCCGGCAGGCCGACGTCGTTCGGCTGGGTGGTCACCGTCAGCTGCTCCAGCGCTCGTCGCCCACGGGGGCCACGCCGGGAGCGGGCGGCACGGGGGTCGTCGGCGCGCCGTAGGCCGTGTGCGCCGAGGACTCGGTCGGCTCGCCGTACGCCGGCTCGTAGGCGGTCGTCCCGAGCGGGGCGGGCGACGGCGTCTCGAACGCGTAGCCCGCGGGCAGCTGGCGCTGGCCGCTGCCCTCGTCGGGATCCTGGGCCACGTTGCGCACGAGGCGGCCGGCGGCGATGCCGACGCCGAATGCACCGAGCAGGAAGAGGCCCGGTCGGTTGCGGCCGAAGTTGCGCACCTGGGCGATGGCGTCGTCGAGACCGCCCTCGCGGAGGCGCTCGGCGACCTGCTGGCTGCGCTCGGCGGCCTCGCCGGCGAGGTCGGCGGCGGGGCCGGGCTCGGTGGTCTGGCTCATGGACCGGAGCTGGCGGGCCAACTGGTCGATGCCGTCGGCCAGGCGGTTCACCTGGCTGCTCGCCTGGGTCCGCAGCTCGCTGCGCGCCTCACCCGCCAAGCGGCGGGCCTGGCTCTGCGCGGTGCGCGCCACGTCGCGGGCCTCGCCGGTCGCCGTCGAGGCGACGTTGCGCGCGTTCTCCGCGGCGGTGCCCGCCACCTGCTGTGCCTGGTCCTTGCCACCGGTCGACCGATCGCGCGGCTGGAGCGGATCGCCGAACTCGGGATCGTCGCGTGCGGGTCCGGCCGACGTGAGCCGGTCTTGGTACGTCATGGAGTCCCTCCCTGCGGGGTCTCTGGCTTGAGCTCGCGGCCTTCCCTGCCAGCGGCGACGCAAACGACGGGACCTGCGCACGTGCCTCCGGCGGCCCGGATCGTGCTACGCCGGGGCGGCAGCCCGTCGTCGAGCGGGACCACGAACCGGGGGGAACTCCCATGCCGGACGCCGATGCACCGCACTACCGCCAGCCGGGGTGGTTCACACGCAACGTGTTCAACCGGGCCGTGTCCATGCTCACCCGGCGAGGGGTCAGCGTTCTGGGCAGCCGGGTCCTCGAGGTCAGGGGACGCACGAGCGGCCAGCCCCGCCGGACGCCGGTCAACCAGCTGACGGTCGACGGCACCGACTACCTCGTCTCCCCCCGGGGGGAAACCCAGTGGGTGCGCAACGTGCGGGCCGCCGACGGCGAGCTCGACCTGCTGCTCGGCCGGCGCCGCGAGCACCGCGTCGCCCACGAGCTGGCGGACCACGAGAAGGTCGCGGTGCTGCGCGCCTACCTCCGGCGATGGAAGGCCGAGGTCGGCGTCTTCTTCGACGGCGTGAGCGCCGACTCGAGCGACGAGGAGCTCGCGGCCATCGCCCCCCGCCATCCCGCGTTCCGCCTGGACCCCCCGTCCTCCTGATACCCGCCGTGCTGCCCGGATGGGCTCAGAGGCCGCTCACGCCATGAGGACCTGACGCAGGACCACGGCGCGGCGGTTCGCCTCCTCGGCCCGTGATGCGTACTCGGCGGAGCGCTGGTTGCCGATCGACCGCAGGCGCTCAGCGACCCGGCGGCACAGGTCCGCCTGCTCCTGCAACGCCCGGTAGCCGGCCCACAGCGCTTCGTCGAGCATGTCCTGCTGGCGGTCGACCAGGCTCTCCACGGAGAACTGGTGGCCCACGCGACAACGGAACCGGTCCGGCCCCGCCATCTCCCGCACGCGCAGCACGCCCCCACACTCGGGGCACGAGAACGGCGACGGATCGCCGAAGTCGTGCGGGTCGGCGTCGCCGAGCATGGCGCCGAGTTCGTCGGTCGTCGGGGCGCCCGGGGAGATCGGCGGGAGGCCCGAGGAGGTCACCAGCTTGGCGATGTCCGCGATGGGCAAGATGTGGTCGACGCACCCACTGCGGATGGCCGCCTCGGGCATACCGGGGTAGAGCGCCTCGGAGGGCTGCTGCACCACGCAGACGCCACCCGCCTCCTTGACGTCGCACAGCCCGGTGCTGCCGTCGTCGAGGGAGCCGGACAGGACGACGGCGACGACCGAGCGACCGTGCGAACGGGCCGCAGAGCGGAACAGGGGATCGACCGCGGGTCGGTGGCCGTTCTCGGGGGCGCCGCGCGCCACGCGGACGACACCGCCGTCGACAAGCAGGTGCTGGTCAGGCGGCGCGACGTAGATGCGAGTGGGCACCAGGGGCTCGCGGTCCACGGCGTGGGCCGCCGACAGGGGTCCGGCCCGCTGCAGGATCTGGGGCAGCACGCTCGTGCCGGCAGGCGAGACGTGCAGCACCACGAGCACGGCGGCCTCGAGGTCTCGGGGCAGGTGGGACGCGAGCTTCTCGAGCGCACCGACGCCCCCCGCGGACGCCCCGACGACGACGACCGGCGGGGCTGTCACGAGCCGATGTCCTCGAACGAGAACCAGACCGTCCGCCGATCCTCTGGCCCCTCGACGACGCCCCAGTGCGTGGCCAACCGGTCGACCATCCTCAGCCCCCGACCTGCGAGCTCCTGCGGCTCCGGGTCCCGCAGCCGGGGGAAGTCCTCGCCGCGGGCGTCGATCACGTCGACGCGCACGGACCCGCCCGACGTGTCGACCGTCATCTCGAAGGGCGCGCCGACGTGCAGGATCGCGTTCGACACGAGCTCGCTGGTCAGCAGCTGCACCGCCGCCAGATCGCCGGAGTAGCGCCCGCGCTCCAGCACGTCCCGGACGAACGCCCGAGCTCGGGCGACGCTCTCGGGGAGGGCAGGCAGCTCGATGCGGTGGGCGATGACCCGCGTCCTACCCCCGAACCGGGACGGTGAACCGGCATGCAGCCGCAGCGAGGGTCGGGGCGCCGGCGTTTCGGACACGCGGCCGAGGGTAGGCGTCGGGAACGTCCAGCGACCCCCAGCGAGGCACACCATGAACGAGACGACAGGTCCCGACCAGACGTCCATCACCGACCTGATCCGCGGCCAGCACGTCGAGATCGAGCGGCTGTTCACCAACGTCCAGGGCGGGACGGGCGATGCCCGGCGCGAGGCGTTCGAGTGCCTCGTGCGCCTGCTCGCCGTGCACGAGACGGCCGAGGAGGAGGTCGTCTATCCCGTGGTCCGCCACGCGGACCCCACCGGTGACGAGATCGTCGACGCCCGCACCGCCGAGGAGAGCGACGCCAAGTCGCTGCTCGCCGAGCTCGAGCGCCTCGGACCCGACCACGAGGACTTCCCGAGCCGGTTCGACGACCTGCGGGTGGCCGTGTTGGAGCACGCCCACAACGAGGAGACCACGGTCCTGCCGCTGCTCGAGCGGACCCAGGACGAAAGGCAGTTGGCCGGGATGGGTGTCGCCGCCCGCGCCGCCGAAGCCCTGGCCCCGACCCACCCGCACCCGCACGGCCCCGAGAGCGCCCTCGGCAACCTGGCCGTCGGCCCAATGGTGGCCGTGGTCGACCGCGCCCGCGACGCCATCCGCGCCGTCCGCCGCTGAGCCGGCGCCCCGGCCTCCGGCGCTCCGCCCTCTGGCCTCTGGCCTCTGGCCTCTGGCCTCTGGAGGTCAACGCCGTCGCTGCAGGGTGACGAGCGCGCCGGCCGTGTGGGGCGAGCGATGGCGTGGCCCGCGGCCGGCGCCGGTCGCCACCGGTCCGAGCCGCCTGTAGGGTCCCGGCCCATCGTCGAGCGCCGGAGGGACCGCGTGCACGAGGAACCCGGGCGCCCCGGAGCGCCGAGGCCCTGGCCCGAGTTGACGCTCGCGACATGGGCCGACACCCGCGACACCCTCCACATGTGGACCCAGGTGGTGGGCAAGGTTCGCCTCGCTCTCGAGCCCGCGGTGAACCACTGGTGGCAGGTGCCGCTGTACGTCTCCGCCCGCGGGCTGACCACGTCGCTCATGCACGCCGCCCACCGGAGCCTCGAGATCGAATTCGACGTCGTCGACCACGTCCTGGTGCTGCGGACGACCGACGGCGAGCGTCGCAGCGTCGCGCTCGAGCCCCGTACCGTGGCCGCCTTCCACGCCGAGGTGATGGGCCAGCTCGACGTCCTGGGCGTCCACGTCGAGATCCTCGCCCGGCCGGTGGAGGTCGACCCGGCCATCCCGTTCGCCGAGGACTCCGTCCACCACGCGTACGACCCCGACGCCGCCCGCCGGTTCTGGCTCGGGCTCGTCGAGGCCGACCGCGTGCTGCGGAGGTTCCGGGCCCGGTTCGTCGGCAAGGCCAGCCCGGTCCACGTGTTCTGGGGCGGGCTGGACATGGCGGTCACCCGCTTCTCCGGGCGGCCGGCGCCGCCTCACCCGGGCGGGGCCCCCAACTGCGCCGACTGGGTGATGCAGGAGGCCTACAGCCACGAGGTGAGCAGCTGCGGGTACTGGCCGGGCGGCAGCGAGGAGGGGTCGTTCTACAGCTACGCCTACCCCGAGCCCGACGGCTTCCCGGACTGGCCGGTGCCCGCACCCGGCCGCTACGACGCGGCGCTCGGCGAATTCGTGCTGCCGTACCGGGCCGTCCGCACCGCCGAAGATCCCGACGCCGTGCTGCTCGCGTTCCTGCAGAGCACCTATGAGGCCGCCGCCACCCTCGGCCGGTGGGACCGATCCGCGCTGGAAGCAGCACCGGGTCACCCGCCGGTGGCCGGAACCGCCAGGTGAGGTGCGTGGCCTGCGGCGACTGGACGACCACGACGCGCCACGGGGGTGACGACGAAGTTCGGCGGAGCGGCCGCTCCGTGCTGGTCCGGAAGGCACGACGGAGCGTCGGGCCCGGGGGCAAAGCCCGGGATCAGTCGCGATCGGGCGGGACCTCGTCGCGGTCCTCGACGAGGTCGTCGACGAAGTCAGCGACGGCCCGGAGGACGTCGCCCTGCGAGAGCGACCGCCGGTCCGCGACCGGCGCCCCGCGCGGGCCGGGCGCTTCGGCCCGGTCGCCGTCGTTGCGACCGGGCTCGTCGTCGGGATCGGGGTCGGCGGGGGCACCGGCCCCGGGGGCGAGGTGGCGGCCCTCGTCACGCTGGCGCACCGCGGCAAGGTACGCAGCTCCGGCGTCGAGAGCATCCGTAGTAGCTACGTAGGACGGTCCGCCGGGGTGCCCGCCCCGCCCCCGAGGGCCTCGCCCAGCTGGTGTCGTCCCTCGATCATCAGCTTCCGGTAGACCCGGTGGAGGTGGGTGTCGACGGTCCGCACCGAGAGGTAGAGCGCCTCGGCGATCTCGGGGCTCGTCCGGCCGGCGGCGGCGAGCGTGGCGACCTGGCGCTCACGCCCGGTGAGCTCCTCGCCCATCGCCGCCACCGGCTCCAGCGCCGGCGACGTGGGTGCCTCGCAGCGCCGCAACAGCTCGTCGACCCGGCGGTCGGCGGCGGACGACGAGGCCCCCCGCCCCGCGCGCCGGTACGCGTTCGCCGCCGACCGGTGGGCCTCGGCCGCCAGCAGGTCGGCGCCGAGCTCCTCCAGGTCGCCCGCCACGGCGGCGAGCCCGTCGGCGTCGGAGGCCGCGCGGGCCCGGGCGTGGCGGGCGGCCAGGCCGGCGAAGGGGCCGTCGACGACGGCCGAGAGGCGCTCCAACCCGTCGACGGCGTCCGCGGCACGGCCCAGGCGCACGGCGGCGTGCAGCACCTCGACCGCCAGCGGGGCCGCGACGTGCTCCATCGCCGCCCCGAGCGCCAGGCACTGCTGCGCGGCGCCGGCGATCGCGCCCCGGGCGGCGACGATCCAGGCGCGGGACAGCTCGATGTAGGGCAGCGTCCGGGCGCCGCGCACCGGGTCGGTGGCGAACGCCGCGTCGGCCGCCGCGATGGCCTCCTCGGCGACGGCGAGGTCACCGGCGAAGACCGCCGCCCGGGCCCGCATGGCCTCGGCCAGCGGGCGCTGCCCGAACCAGTCGGACTCCGCCAGCGTGCGCGAGGCCCGCTGCAGTTCGACGAGGGCGGCGTGCGCCCGGCCCCGGACGATCAGGGCCCCACCCCGGAAGCCGGCGAGGATCCCGCCCAGCGAGGGCGGCGGGTGCTCGAGGCCGAGGCCGAGATCCGCGGCGGTGTAGCGGTCGAGCTCGTGCACGCGCCCCGCCCAGTAGAGCATCTGGAACCGGGCCATGCGCAGCTGGAGGTCGCCGTAGGGAACGTCGCGCCGGTGCCGGCGCGCCGACGCGTGCAGGTCGTCGTCGAGCAGGGCCAGCCCGTCGTCCAGCCGGCCCCGGGCCCCCCACGCGGTGACGGCCACGGTGGCGGCCCGGACCCGGGCCGGCTCGGGCACGTCCGGAGTGGCGAGCAGCTCGTCGGCCATGGCCCCGGCCTCGGCCAGCCGCAGTGAGAACATGAACATCTGGGCAAGCACCGAGCGGCACTCGGCCTGCCAGTCCGGGTGGCCGGCCAGGTCGTCGTCCGCCGCCCGGAGCACGTCGAACGCCTCGCCCGACCGGTCGAGGTGCAGGAACAGCTCGCTGGCGCGCGCCACGGCGACGCGGGCCACCTGCTCGGGGTCGGCGGGGCTTAGGCGGGCGAGGACCGCGTCGGCCTCCTCGATCCGCCCCTGCCCGGAGAGGGCCTCGCCGAGGACGAGCCCCGCGTCGGCCCGGCTCGCGCCTCCGGCGGCCAGCGCCAGGCGCTCGGCCAGGCGGTGATCGAGGCGCCCGATGGCCTCGCGGGCGAGCAGCAGGAGCTGGCCGGGATCGCCAGGCACGCCGCCTTCCAGCCGCCAGGTGGCGAGGCGCAGCCGGTCGAAGTGCTCGAGGCCCTCGACCGCGCCGACGAGGTCGCGCAGCAACGCCCGGCGGCGCAGGCGCGGCAGGGCCGCCGACAGGACCTCCCCGTAGAGCGGGTGGGCCACCTGCACCGTGCCCGCCGGGCCGACGTCCACCACCTCGACGAGCGCGCGCTGCTCCAGGGCCTCGATGTCGGCCGGGTCCGCGAGGCGCTCGGCCGCCTCGAGCGGCACCTGGTCGCCGACGGCCACGATCTCGAGCGCCGCGCGCCATCCGGGCTCGAGCAGCCGGAGCCGCTCCTCGACGAGCTCGCGTAGCCTCTCGCGGGGTCCGGCGTCGGGGAGGACGATCGGGCCGCCGCCCCCGCCCTGCCGACGTTCGACGGCCGCCGTGACGAGCTCGCGGACGAAGAGGGCGTTGCCCCGGCTCAGCCGCCAGATCCGATCGAGCAAGGAGGCCGGTACCTCGTCGCCGAGCACGGCCAACACGAGCTCCTCGGTGGCGTCGCGGGTCAACGGCGCCACGTCGAGACGGGCGAGCAGCTCGTCCTTCCACAACCCGACGAGGCCGTGGGGCAACGGCTCGCCCGTCCGGACGCTCACGAGCACCCGGATCGGCGACTGCGTCACCGCCAGGTGCAGCAGGGCCACCGACACCTCGTCGAGGAGGTGGGCGTCGTCGACCGCAAGCAGGAAGCCGCCGCCACCCGCCCGCTCGTGCAGCCGGGCGAGCGCCAGGTACAGCAGGTCGTCGCGCTGGTGTGCCGCGTCGCCCGGGGCGAGCAGGTGGGCAAACGACCCGAGCGGGATCTCCCTCGCCGCCTCGGTGGCCCGCACCCACTCGACGGCGACCCCGCGGTCGCGCGCGGCCTGCACCGCCTCGGCGACGAGGCGGGTCTTGCCGACCCCGGGCTCGCCGAAGACCGCCACCCCCCTCGGCCCGCGCCCCGATGCCACCAACTCCAGCAGGTTCGCGAGCTCCCCGTCCCGCCCGACCAGCGGCCAGTGGCCCAGCACGAAGCGGATGCTACCCAGCCCCGGGCGGCCGGCCGCTGCGCAGGTCCGCCGGAATACGTAGGTGCTACGGATCCGCCGCCGCGGGCCCGCGCGTACCGTCTCGCTCCGACGGCCGGACCAGCGCCGCCCCCGGAGCGGCGGTAACGGGTCCGGCGGAGCAGCTGGAGGGATCGGGCGGATCCTCCGGCCGCCCGGGCTCGTGGCGGGACGAGCCCAGGCAGAAGGTCTTGGTCACCCAAGGTGGCCAGGACCTTCTGTTGTCCGGGCCGGACGGGCCGCCCCCGGCGGGCGCCGCGCCCCCGGTGCGACGGTCGGGGCCCGAGTCGCCCGGCCTCGGCGCGGGAAGCGCGGGCGCTGCTCCCGGCGCCTCAGCGGCGGGAGGCGCGCGCGGCGCTTCCGGCGCCGTGCGGCTCGAGGACGCCGTGACCCAGGGCGGCGCGCGTGGCCTCCGGGAGGCGAGCGGCGACGGCGGGCGCCGGGTCGGCCTGCCCGACGAGAGCCGCCATGATGGCGGCTAGCCCGTCGCCCAGGATGTCCGTGTGGCAGGTCCGGGCGGCGGCCAGGGCCAGCGAGGTGACCTGGTCGGCGCTGTCGTGGGCGATCTCGGCCCCCGGGCCGCGGTCCATGTCGTCCCGCCCCGCCCGGAGGCGCTCGGCGATCTCCTCGACCAGGCCCGGGCGCCTGCGGAGGAGGTGGCGGTAGGCGATGGTCTCCGGCGGCGGCGGTCCGGGGCGGGGGGCGCCGGCCGCCTCCCACCGGGCGAGCCGCCGAACGGCGTCGGTGACGTGATGGTCCCATGCCATGATCCCGACGGCCCGGGCGTAGCGGCCGTGGGCGCCGAAGCCCGATCCCCCGGCGAGCAGCGGCATCCCCCACCGGGCGGCGTTCTCGACCGCCCGTGCCACGCCCGGCAGTGCGGCCATGGTCGAACAGCTCAGCGCCAATGCCCGCGGCCGGCGGTCGTCGAGCAGGTGGTCGAGCGCCGCGGCGGACGCCACCGTGCCGACGTGGTCGGCGGCCACCCCCCGCCAGCGCAGCAGCTGGGCGACCATGCGGGAGGCGAGGCAGTGCCACTCGCCCTCGGGGCAGGCGACGAGCACGGGCTCGCCCCGCGGTCGGCCCGGCGCCGCCGTCCCGAGGGCGGCCAGGGCCGCGTCGGTCACGGCGGTGGCGGCGTGCTCCTGCGCGACGGACCACCGCCCGAGCGCCCATCGCCGGCCGACCTCGCACTGCACCGGTCGAAGAATGCGCAGCGTGATGTCCTGCGGGGAGACGCCGGCGTCGAGCAGGTCCAGGCAGAGCTCGACCGCCTCGTCGACACGGGCGGCACCCACCAGGTGCAGGTACCTGTCCCGGTCCTCGTTCGTCAGCCCGCGGTCCCCCACCCCGGTCCGCTACCCGGCTGGGCTCCGCCGGAACGACCTGTCCCCCGCCGCGCCCGATCCGCGCGCAGGCGGGAGGCGGCGAGCCGGGCGTCCTCGACGACGACCGGCAGCAGCGCCTCGAGGCGCTGGCGGGCCGGCGAGCCCGCGGGGGCGTGGGCGAGGGCGGGGGGCGTGGCGCCCAGGGACAGGTCGAGGGGCAGCGCGGTCCGGCCGCCCAGCTCGGCGGGATGCACCGTGCCGCCGATCTCCTCGACGAAGCGGGCGACGGCCGCAGCGACGTCCACGGGCGTCGTGGCCCGCAGGAACGCCCGCGTCGCGCTGTGCAGGGCGCGGAGCGCGTCGAGCTCCTCGGCCGCCGTCGACGCCCACCACGTGCGCGTCCCGCGCTCGATGGGTGCGGCGCCCAGGTCGGCGGCGAACCCATCCGGATCGTCGGGCGAACCCGGCGGGTGCCCGTCCCGCTGGCCGATCACCTGCGCCGCCGCGGCCGAGACCGTGCTGCCGGCGGCCACGAGGCGCTGCATCGACCGGACGGCCGCCACGTCCGCGTCGTCGAAGACGCGGTGACCCCCGGTGGTGCGGGCGGGGCGCAGCAGGCCGGGGTAGCGCTCCTGCCACGAGCGCAGGGTCGAGACGGCCGGTCCGGCCACACGGGCCAGGTCACCGATGCGGTAGCGGGACGGAGAGGACTCGGTCATGCCGGGGGCGTGCTCATCTTGATTCTATGCAACGAGCAGATTTCACGGTGAGTGGTGGGGAAGCGGGGCGGCTGTGACATCTCGCTCGGGAGGAACCTGACCATGTTCGCCAGGATGGACTTCGGCGGCGGCGTCGAAGATGCGTGGTCGAAGGTCGCGACCTTCGACCCGCAGCTCCTCGCCTTCCTCGTCGTCCTCATCGGCTACTTCGTGGCCAAGGCCATCGCCAAGGTCCTCGATTCGGTCCTCGAGCGCGTCGGATTCGACGCCCTCGTCGAGCGGGGCGGCATCAAGGCGGCGCTCGCGCGGTCGACGTACGACGCCAGCGACATCCTGAGCAAGCTCGTCTTCTACGCCCTCATCTTGGTCGTCCTGCACATGGCATTCGGCATCTTCGGCCCGAACCCGGTCAGCGACCTGCTCGAGGGAGTCATCGCGTACCTGCCGAAGGTGTTCGCCGCCATCCTGATCGTGGTCATCGCGTCGGCCATCGCCGCCGACGCCCGCGAGCTGCTGTCGGCCACGCTCGGCACGCTGCCCGAGGTCGTCGAAGACAGCGCTCCGGCCATCGCTACCGAGCCCCTCACCTACGCGGCCGCCTGATCCCCTCCACCAGACCCACCAACCGTCCACAGGAGGACGCACATGACGACGAACCCGAATGAACTGACCGCCTGGATCGGCCACACGCTCGTGGACGAGAACGGCGACAAGATCGGCAAGATCGTCGACATCTACGCGGACGAGGCCACCGGCCAGCCCGAGTGGATCGCCGTGAACACGGGCCGCTTCGGTACCAACATCAGCTTCGTCCCGCTCGCCGGGGCGGTCGCCCGCGGCGACGACCTGCAGGTCCCCTTCCCGGGCAAGCACGTGAGCGACGCCCCGAACGCCAAGGCCGACGGGCAGTTGAGCCAGGAGGAGGAGTCCCGGCTCTACAGGCACTACGGCATGGACTACAGCGACGCCCGGTCCGACAGCGGCCTACCCCAGGGCGGAACCCAAGCCGGCTACGACGACACCGACACCTCGCGCCGCAAGTGGGACACCACCGGCTACGACACCAGCGGTCCCACGACCGACGACGCCATGACCCGCTCCGAGGAGGAGCTGCGGGTCGGCACCGAGCGCCAGGAGGCCGGCCGGGTCCGACTGCGGAAGTACGTCGTCACCGAGAACGAGACCCGCACGGTGCCGGTCAGCCGGGAAGAGGTCCGCGTCGAGCGCGAGCCGATCACCGACGCGAACGTCGACGCCGCCATGGACGGGCCGGCCATCTCCGAGGAGGAGCACGAGGTGGTGCTCCACGAGGAGCGGCCGGTCGTGAGCAAGGAAGCCGTCCCCAAGGAGCGGGTCCGGCTCGACAAGGACACCGTCACCGACGAGCGCCAGGTCTCCGAAGAGGTGCGCAAGGAGCGCATCGAGACCGACGACGACGCCCTTCGTCGGGACCGTTGAGCCACCACCACCGTCGGGTCGCCGTCGCCGAGCTCCCCTTCCTCGACGCCGGCGACCCGACCGGTGGACGTCACCGACGTGCTGACCGGGCGGCGCCGGCGAACGGCGGCCTCGTCGTGCCGCCCGGCCGGCCGTACGACCTGGCAGTCGCCCTCGGGCGTGGCCGGGGTCAGGGACCGCCGATGGGGTGAGAGGTGGGCGGACCGCCGCCTGGTGGCGTCGGAGTCGTCGGACGCGTGCCCACGCCCGGACTCGTGACGGCGGGCGACAGCGTCGTGGTGGGCGCGGCGGGCACCGCGGTCGTCGTGATCGCGGGACGGCTGGTCGGCGTCGCGGCGCCGTCTCCGCCGTGCGGGCCGGTCGGGTCGTCTGGGCCTGCAGGGGTCACCGGCGCCGGTCCGGAGGTCGACGTCGGCGCCGCAGTGGTCGTGCGGGCGCCGACCGGGTCTTCGTCGTCCGCCAGGATCCCGACGTTGCCGAGGGGCCCGGCGTCGTGTGAGCCCCGTCGCGGCAGGTGGACCGGGGTCCCGTCGCCGGGGTAGCGGGCGACCAGCGCGGCGAACGCCACGCATGCCACCACGACGGCGGCCGTGGCCGCGCGGGCCAGGCGGGCCTCGTAGGACGCGAGCCGCTCGCGGCGGTCCTCGCCGCGGTGGCGCCGCTGCAGGCGGGCCGACAGCTCCGTGTGGAGGTTCAGCCAGGCCATGGCCGGCGCCGCCGCGTACGTGCAGCTCTGCCACAGAGCCAGGACGGCGAGGGCCACCCGGCCCTGGACCCCCGCCACGACCGCGCCCACCACGAGCCCGGCGGCGAGCACGCTCTCGGTGCGCGCCGCCCGGAGGGCCTCGATGAGGCCGCCGTCGTGGCGCCACTTCGGCGTGCGCAGGAACACCCCGTCCCGCTGCACGAGCCCCCGGATCACGGCCTTGGCGACGGTGAGCGACAGCGAGAGCCAGTTGGCGAACGCCAGCGCGGCGCGGCGCAGCGAGATGCCCTGGAGCACGCGTAAGGCCCACACGGCCCGGACCGTGCCGGCGAGGGCCAAGGCCATCGGCAGCACGATCGCCGGACCGCCGAGTGGCCTGAAGCCGAGCTCGCCGCCGGTCAGCAGCGTGGCGACCGAGGCGGCGAGCACGCCGGTGTAGCCCAGGGCGACGAGGTCGGTGCCCCACTGCAGGCCACCCATGAGGAAGTCGAGGCGCTGGACGGGCGTCAGGTAGTCGTCGCGGTGGCGTGGCCAGGGCAGCAGCAGGCGGGCGTGGCGCCGCAAGATCTGGATGCCGCCGAAACACCAGCGGAAGCGCTGGCGCTTCAGGGCGTCGAAGGTCAGTGGCATGATCCCCCGGCCGTAGGACCGGTGGACGTAGACGCCCGCGTAGCCGGCGGCGTACAGGCGCAGGGACGCCTCGGCGTCCTCGGTGATGCACCACTCGTCCCACCCGCCGATCTCGTCAAGGGCCGACCGGCGGATCAGGCCCATCGTCCCGCCGAAGATCGCCGAGTTGCGCTCGTTGCGGGACCGCATCGAGGCCGCGAAGAAGTAGGCGTAGGCGTCGTGGCAGGCCGTGAGGTAGGCGTCGCCCGCCCACTCGTCGTAGTCCTGCGGGCCCTGGACGAACCCGACCCGCGGGTTGGCGAACCACCCCACGAGGTCGCGCAGCCATTCGCGGTCGACGAGGTAGTCGGCGTCGACGATCGCCACGACCTCGGCCCGGTGATCGGTGTGCTCGTCGAGCGCCAGGTTGAGGGCACCGGCCTTGTAGCCGGGCCACGGGGCGACGTGGACGAAGCGGATCCAGGGCCGGTCGCCGCAGTACTCCTCGACGGGCTTCCACACCTCCGCGTCGTCGGTGTTGTTGTCGACGACGACGATCTCGAGGTCGGGGTAGTCGAGGGCCTCGAGCGAGCGGATCGTCTCGATCAGCATGTCGGGCGGCTCGTTGTAGGCGGCCACGTGGATGGACACGAACGGCAGGTAGCCGGTGGCGGGCGGCTCGGTCGGCCGGTCCCACCCGGTGCGGCACACCACGTCGCAGGTCTCGAACGCGAAGCTGGCCGCCAGGACGAGGCCCGCCGCCTCGAGGAGCCACAGCGCGGCGGACACGACGACGGCGCCCGGCTCCAGCCCGCCCGCGACCGTCACCTGGGCCGCGTAGGCGAGGTAGGCGCCCTCGGCCACGAGCAGGCAGGCGAGGAACCAGACTCCGGGCGGGTTCCACCGTCGCCGGGCGCCGGCCACGGCGGCCGCGGCGGCCACCAGCACCGCCTCCGCCGCCACGACCTGGTCGGACGGTAGGCCGAGCCCGCGGGCCGCCAGCTCGCCGGTGACCACGGTGGCCGGCGTGGCGAGGACGAGGGCGCGCAGCACCCCGTCCTGCGGCCACCGGCGCCCGAGCGGCAGCAGGACGACGAGCGCCGCCGCGGTGGCGAGCCCGGCCACGACGAGGAGGGTGACGAGCATCAGCGCCCGACCCCGGTCGCCCGCACCGCCGGCGCGGGCGTGGCGTCGGGGGCGGGCGTGGTGTCGGGCGCGGGCGTGGGGTCCGGCGCCCGCGGTTGCGCCGACGGCGCCGGGGGCGATGCGCCCGCCGGGGGGAGGTCGGGGGGACTCGACGCGGGTCGCACCACGCCGCCGCTATCGCCGGTGCGCCCGCCGGGGGTACCCCGGTCCGCGGGTGGGGAGGTCAGGAGGTGCGGCTGGTCCCGTCGGACGCCGGCGTCACGGCCGTGGTGGGCGTCGTCGGCGTCGTGGGCATGGTGGGCGTCGTCGGGACGTAGCCCGGCACGTCCGTCGGCGCCGGCGTGGTGCTGGGCGGACCGGGTGGCGCGGTCGTCGACGTGGTGGTGGGCAGATGCGAGGACGCAGGCGTCTCCGCCGCCCGGTCGAGTCCCTCGGTCGCGGCGGGCGCCGGGGCGGGTGTGACCGTGCCGGATCCGGAGTCGTCGGCCGCCGCCCCGCCCGGAGTGGCTGCGCCTCGCCCGCCGGGCGTGGCCGGTGTGGACGCCCCGTCGTCCTCGTGGCGGTCGCCAGCGGGCGGCGACGGCGGGTTGACGGGCGACACGAACTCGACGACCTCCCTCACCGGCTCGGGGAGGACGCCGGCGGCGGCCGCCCCCGACACGGCGGCGACGACCGTCGCCGCCACCGAAGCCCCGATCGCGGCCCTCGCGACGAGGCTGCGGCCGGCGACATCACCGGCTCGGCCTGCGACACGCCCGCGGCGGTGCGGTCTGACCGCACCCGGCCTCGGGTGCCCACGAGCGACGAACAACGCCTGGAGCTCCGGTGACGGCGACGGCGGCGGACGGTCACCCTCGGCCTCGATGCGACGCGCCACGGCGGCGATGGAGGCGAGACCCAGGTCGACGTCGTCGCCCCGGGTGATCGCCTCGCTCGTGTCGTCGTCGATCAACCACGTGGATGCCATCTCGCGGCTGTCATCGCCGATGTTCGCCGCAGAGGTACGCCCCCACCTGCACATCCTTCAGAAGAATGCCTGACGACCGGCACCACGCTCCAGACGTACCCCTTCGGGGGGTCGGCGGCGATCACGGGCGTGCGGCTGATCGCAGCGACGCGCCGGCGCGACGGGAAGGCTGGAGGGATACATGTCGACACGGACGCTCACGCGTTCAGTGGCATTCGCCGCCATGCTGGCGGGTACCGGAGCCGTGGTGGTGGGGGCTGGCCCCGCCGCCGCCCAGGACCCCCCGG
>DATHAO010000078.1:0-7825 GCA_035296625.1 Acidimicrobiales bacterium
TGGCCGGCCATGGCCGAGCTGACCGCCACCGTGGAGACCGACCTAGCCGGCGAGTACTTGTGGGAGGAGGTGGTGCGCCCGCTCGGGCCGGAGCGCCGGCACGTGCTCGCCGCGGTCGTCGACCTCGGCGGGGCCGACGACGCCCTGGCCTCCGCGGCACTGGGCCGCCGCGTCGACCTGGCCGAGGAGTTGGCGGGCGTGCCACTCGTAGCCGTCGGTGCGGGCGGCTGGCGGGCCCCGCACGCCCTGTGGCGCTCGGCCCGGGCGCTCGGCCTCCGCGACGAGCGGACCGAGATCCGCCGGCGGGCCGTGGCCCACATGACCCGGCTGCGCCGCTACGACGAGGCGGTCACGCTGGCCCACGAGGCCGACCTGCCCGACCTCCTGCCGGCCGTCCTGCGCGCGGCGTGCGTCGCCGGCGCCCGGCCCACGGTCGCTCAGCTCGACCGCTGGCTCGCCCTGTCTCCCCGCGAGGTCCGCGCCTCGCCGGCCGGCCGCCTGGCCGAGGCGCTCCGGGCCACGCTCGTCGCGCCGACCCAGTCCATCCAGCCCCTGCGCGACGCCGCCAAGCTGCTGCGCGACGACGGCGACCTCGACGGCGAGATGGTGGCGATCGCGAACCTTGGCCGGGTGGGCTGGTGGCACGCCGACATGGATGCTCTGCGAGAGCTGATCCCCCGCGTCAACGAGCTGTCGGCCGGGGAGCACCCGTTCGGCCGGGCGATGATGACGGTCGGCCGCGCCATCTTCGCGGACCTCGAAGGCGACGACGCCGGCGTGCTCGCCAACCTCGACGCCGTCGAGCCGGGGGCGCTCGACCCGGCGTGGGACGCCGTCGCACGGTGGATGGGCGCGAACGTCGTGGCCGGCACCGGCGACGCCGAGGCCGCCTTCGCCGCGCTCGAGGGCATCGGCCCCACCACCGACCCCAACTTCATCCTCACGATCGCCGGGCTGCGGCTCACCGTGCAATGGATGTTGGGCCACGTCGACCAGGTCGTGAAGGAGGCCGAGACCTATGTCGGCCGGGTGCGGGCGAGCGGCCTGCACCACAACTTCGCCATCGTCCTGCCGGTCGTCAGCCGGCTGCTGTCCCACGTCGGCGACGTCAACGGGGCACGGGCCCATCTCGACGAGCTCGCAGGGCTCTGGGCGGCCGAGCTGGACGGGGCCACGGTGGGCGCGGCCCTCGCGTGGGCCTCACTGCACGTCGCCGAGGGGGACGACGAGCGCGCCGCCGCCGTGGTGGCCGCGGCCGTCGCCGAGCACGGCCTCGACGGCGCCGACCGGCGCGCCTGGCGGCTCGGCCTCGCGCTGCCCTACGTGCTGCTCCCCGACTCGCGGTCCTACTGGGACGGCAGCGAGTTGCGCAGCTTCCACGACGTCAGCCGCCGCCTGGCGACCGCCGTGGTGGCGGTGCGGTCCGGCGCCGACGACAAGGCGCTGCGCGACCTCGCCCTGCCCGAGCCCGGGATCGTGCGCGCCGCGCTGCACCACCGCTTCGCGGCCGAGCTTGCCGTCGGCTTGGAGGCCGCCGGACACGCCGGGAGCGGCCAGCTGCTGGAGGCGATCGGCCCGGTGGGGCGGGCCGCGGTGCGCGAGCTGGCCGCCTCGGGCGGCACCAAGCGCACCCGTCCGGCCAAGGCCCTGCTGGCCGCCGTGCCGGCCCCGCCACCGACGGTCACCCAGCTCGGCGTGCTCGGCCCGCTGACGCTGCGCCGCGACGGCGAGCAGATCATCGACCCGGCGCTGCGCCGGGAGCGGCTGCGGGCCCTACTCGCGTTCCTGGTCAGCCGGCGCGAGACGACCCGGGCCGCCATCATGGCCGCGCTGTGGCCCGACCTCGACGAGCGCGCCGCCGGCAACAACCTGCGGGTCACCCTCACCTACCTGCTGCGCCTGCTCGAACCGTGGCGCACGGCCGGTGAGTCCTCGTTCCACGTGCGCACCGGAGGACAGCGCGTCGAGCTCGTCACCGGGCAGTGGCTGCGCGTCGATCTCGACGAGTTCGACGAGGAGATCGCGGCGGCCGCCCGGGCCGAGGCCGACGGCACGCCGTCGCTCGCGCTCGACCACAACCTGGCCGCCGTCGCCCTCTACCGCGCCGAGCTGCACGCGGACGTGGCCGAGGCCGAGTGGAACGTGCTCGATCGCGACCGCTACCGGACCCGCTTCGTGGCGGCCGCCACCCGAGCGGGCCAGCTCCTGGCCGCCCGGGGCGACACGGACGAGGCCGACGCCGTGGCCCACCGGGCGATCGCCGTCGACCCGTGGGCCGAGGATGCGTACGCCGTGCTCGTCGGCACGGCGCTGGCCCGCGGCGACCGCTCCGGCGCCCGCCAGGCGCTCGACCGCTGCATGGCCGCCCTCGCCGACCTGGGTGTCGACGCCTCGGACGAGACCCAGCGCCTGCGCCGCCGGGTCCGCACCAGCGGCGCCTGAGCCCGGGCGCGCCGACGACCTCGACACCTTGGGGGAAGGCGCCGAGGTCGGGCCGGCAGGGGGAGGAGCGTCCCGGACCGCCCGTCTCTCACTGCCGGGAACGCTCCTCCTCCGCAGTGGCTCACGCTGTCCCCCGCCCGGGGTGGCGCATCGCCATGTAGGTGCGACCGGTCCCGTCCTCCCGGTCTGCCCACCTGCTTCACCGTGTAGAACGCGCCACGGCGCCTGGTGTTACACGCCGCGAGATTCCCGTGAAGAAAAGTTCCGGGCCGGTTCGCCGGGCGGGTCAGAGGCGGAGGACCCAGCGGGTCACCCGG
Organism: Acidimicrobiales bacterium; assembly: GCA_035296625.1. Taxonomy (GTDB): domain Bacteria; phylum Actinomycetota; class Acidimicrobiia; order Acidimicrobiales; family VFJN01; genus DATCLS01. Next base: position 2,760 of record DATHAO010000078.1, read on the forward strand.
TCCTTCACCACCGTGGGCGTGAACTGGTCGATCAGGGCGAGCGCCTGAGCGTCGGAGCCCACCAGGTAGCGGGCCCGGGGGCCGCGGGCCTCCATCGCGTCGGCGATCACCCGGGCGCAGTGGCCGGGCTCGGCGAGGATCGGCTGGGTCCACCGCGTGATGTCGAGCGACCGCCGGTAGCTGGCGGCGAAGCGCGAGTCGTCGTGCTCGGCGATGGTCCCGGCCATGTCGTCCCAGATGCCGGTGCGGACCCCGCCCGGTTCGATCAGCACGACCTTGATCCCATCGCCCGCCACCTCCAGGCGCAGCGCGTCGCTCGCCGCCTCCAGGCCGTGCTTGGCCGCCTGGTACCAGCCGGTGAGCGGCGTCGTGGTCCGCCCGTAGATCGACGACACGTTCACGATGCGGCCCCGGCCGGCCGCCCGCATCGCCGGCAGCGCCAGGCGGGCGAGGCGCATGGGCGCGACGAGCATCGTCTCGAGCTGGTGGCGGACCTGCTCGTCGCCCACGTCCTCGATCGCGCCGTTGCCCGCGTACCCGGCGTTGTTCACGAGGCCGTGCAGCTCCAGGGCCGGGACGATTCGCTCGCATGCGTCGGCGTCGCACACGTCCAACAGCACGGTCTCGACCTCGACGCCGGCGTCCGCGGCCGCCTCGGCCACGACCGCCGCCTTGGCCTCGCTGCGCACCGAGCCGATCGACCGGAAGCCCCGGCGCGCCACCTCGAGCACCGTGGCGAGGCCGATACCCGAATTCGCCCCCGTCGTCAGCACCGCGCCTTCACCCATGGCAACCCCTGCGTCGTTCCGTCGGCCCGCTGCGCCATACTCGCAGACCGGGGTCGTCCTGGCCCCGGACCGGCTCCCCCACCCGCATCGGCGAGGATGAGCACATGGGGTCGAACCAGGCGGCGGACCTGGTTGACGTCGAGCGACCGAGACCGACCGACACCCCGGCGGCCGTGAGCACGGCGGCCCTGCGGCGCAACGCCCCGGCCCTGACGGCGCGGGGGCGCTACGCGGTGAGGTGGAAGATGTGGGCGACCTGGCCCTCGGTGGGGTCGAGGCGCACATACGGCTCGCGACCCTCCCACCGGTAGGTGACGCCGGTGAGCTCGTCCCGGGCGTCGAAGCCGCCCAGCCAGGGCAGGCCGACGGCCTCGAGGTCGAGCCACAGCGTGGTCTCCTGGGCCCCGTGGACGTCGGTGTTGACGACCACGAGCACGAGGTCGCCGTCGGCCAGGCTGCCCTTCGTGAAGGCCAGGAACCGCTCGTTGGCCGCGTGGTGGAACCGGATGTTGCGCAGCCACCGGAACGCCGTGTGCCGGCGCCGGATGTCGTTGACCCGGGCGATCGTCGGTGCCATCGAGTCGGGCCTGTTCCAGTCGCGCCGGCGCAGCTCGTATTTCTCCGAGTTCAGGTACTCCTCGTTGGCGTCGCTCGCCGGCTCGTTCTCGAAAAGCTCGTAGCCGCTGTAGAGCCCGTAGGACGGCACGAGCGTGGCGGCCAGCACGTAGCGCACGAGGAACGCGGCGGGCGGGCCGTTGCGGAGCACCCCCGAGAGGATGTCGGGCGTGTTGGGCCAGAAGTTCGGCCGCAGGTAGTCGGCGGTCGGCCCGCAGGCCAGCTCCTCGACGTACTCGCGCAGCTCGTGGGGCTCGGTGCGCCAGGTGAAGTAGCTGTAGCTCTGCGTGAAGCCGACCTCGGCCAGCTTGGCCATCACGCCGGGCCGGGTGAACGCCTCCGCTAGGAACACCACGTCGGGGTTGTCACGTTGGATGCGCTCGATGAGCCATGCCCAGAACGCGACCGGCTTGGTGTGGGGGTTGTCGACCCGGAACACGCGCACCCCTTGAGCGATCCAGTACCGCAGGACGTCGCGGCACGCCTTCCACAGGGCCTGGCGATCGGCGTCCCGCTCGGGCCAGAAGTTGATCGGGTAGATGTCCTGGTACTTCTTCGGCGGGTTCTCCGCGTAGCGGACCGAGCCGTCAGGCCGCCGCCAGAACCACTCCGGGTGCTCGGTGACCCAGGGGTGGTCGGGCGAGCACTGGAGGGCGTAGTCGAGCGCCACCTCCATGCCCAGGTCGGCGGCGTCGCCGCAGAACCGGCGGAACTCGTCGAGCGTGCCCAGGTCGGGGTGGATGGCGGTGTGGCCACCCTCGGGGCCGCCGATCGCCCACGGGCTGCCGGGGTCGCCAGGACCGGGTACCAGCGTGTTGTTCGGGCCCTTGCGGTACGACACACCGATCGGGTGGATCGGCGGCAGGTAGACGATGTCGAACCCCATCTCGGCGATGGCGGGTAGCCGCTTGGCCGCCCCCGCGAAGCCTCCCTCGCTGCGGGGGAACATCTCGTACCAGGCGCCGAAGCCGCCCCGGGGCCGGTCGACCCACAGCGCCAGCGGCTCGCTGGACGTGACGTCGGCGTCCGGCACGCCGGCCACCACCTCGGCCACGCGGTCATCGAGTCCGGCGTTCAGGCGCTCCTGCAGGGTGGAGGTGGTGCGGCGCAGCCCGACGGTGGCGTCGAGGACGTGCCGGCGGCTGCGCGAGCCGAGGTTGTCCGCCAGGGACTCGAGGATGCGGGCGCCCTCCTCGAGCTCGAGCTCGATGTCGTCGCCCACCGCCGCCTTGATCTCGACGTCGTGGCGCCAGGTGGCGAACCGGTCCTTCCAGGCGTCGATGACGAACTCGTGCGCGCCGACGACGGCCGGCCGGAGCTCTCCGGCCCAGTCGTCGCGCCCGGTGGCCAGGTCGCGCAGCGGCGCCACGTGCCAGGTCCGCTTGCCGGCGCGGCGCCAGCGCACCCGGGCGCCGATCAGGTCGTGCCCGTCCTGGAAGATGGTCGCGGCCACCCGCACGGACTCGCCCACGACAGCCTTTGCGGGGAACTGGCGGGTCAGCGTGGCGGGGCGGATCGAGTCGATGGTGATGCGGCCGAGCACCCGTCCAGGGTAGGGGACCCCGCCCGGCGCCCCGGTGCGTCGGCCGGACCGCGACGCGACCGTCGACAGATGGTCCGGTTCCGGATCGTCCATCGGCGGACCGCTACCGTGCGCGCCTGATGAAGGCGCTGCGCAGCTTCACCGTCCGACCGTCGCTCCCCACCGGGCTATCCGCCCTCGAGGAACTGGCGTTCAACCTCCGGTGGTCGTGGGACGACCAGACCCGGGACCTGTTCCGCTGGGTCGATCCCGACCTGTGGGACGCCAGCGTCCACGACCCGGTGCGGATGCTCGGCCTGGTGGGTCGCGATCACCACCTCGAGGCCCTCTCCGCCGACCCTGGCTTCAAGCGCTTCCTCGTCGAGGTGCGCGAGGAGCTGCGCCGCTACCTGGAGGGCGACCGCTGGTTCCAGGCCCGGGGCGGCAGCCCGCTGCGCAAGGTCGCCTACTTCTCCCCCGAGTTCGGCATCGCCGAGGCGGTCCCCCAGTACTCGGGCGGCCTCGGCGTGCTCGCCGGCGACCACCTCAAGTCGTCGAGCGACCTGGGCGTGCCACTAGTCGGCGTGGGCCTGCTGTACCGCCACGGCTACTTCCGCCAGAGCCTCGACACCGCCGGCTGGCAGCAGGAGCGCTACCCGGTGCTCGATCCGCACGTCATGGCGCTCACCTGCTGCGACGGGGTCAAGATCACCGTCGACCTGGCCGGCGAGCCGCTCGTGGCCCAGCTGTGGAAGGGCGACGTCGGCCGGGTCCCGCTCTACTTCCTCGACGCCGACCTCGACGAGAACTCCGAGGCGGGCCGCGAGGTCACCGACCGGCTCTACGGTGGCGACACCGAGCACCGGCTGCGCCAGGAGATCCTGCTCGGCATCGGCGGCGTGCGGGCCCTGCACGCCGTGGGCGTCGATGCCCAGGTCTTCCACACGAACGAGGGCCACGCCGGGTTCCTCGGTCTCGAGCGCATCCGCCAGGCCGTCGCCGGGCACGGGTTGGCCTACCCCGAGGCCATCGAGGCCGTGCGGGCCGGCTGCATCTTCACGACCCACACGCCGGTGCCGGCCGGCATCGACCGGTTCCCCCGCGAGCTGATGGACAAGTACTTCAGCACGTGGTGCACCGAGGTGGGCGTGACGGTCGACGACCTCCTCGCCCTCGGGCACCGCCCCCGTGACGACGCCGACCAGCCGTTCAACATGGCGGTCATGGGTCTGCGCCTCGCCGGCCGCTCGAACGGCGTGGCGAAGCTGCACGGCGCGGTCAGCCGCGAGATGTTCGGCGACCTGTGGCCCGGCGTGCCCGAGGACGAGGTACCGATCGGGTCGATCACGAACGGCGTCCACGCGCACACCTGGGCCTCGCCCGAGATCTCGGACCTGCTCACCCGCTACGTGCTGCCCGAGTGGCACGAGGCCGGGCCCGAGCGGTGGGCCCGCATCGCCGGTGCCCCCGACGACGAGCTGTGGCGGGCCCGCGAGCAGGGCCGCGAGCGGCTGGTCATGTTCGTCCGCCGCCGTCTGCGCGAGGGGACGCAGGCCCGGGGCTTCTCGGGCTCCGACACGGCCTGGTCCGACGAGGTGCTCGACCCGCGGATTCTCACGGTCGGCTTCGCCCGCCGGTTCGCCACGTACAAGCGGGCCACGTTGCTGCTCTCGCAGCCCGACCGGCTGCGGCGCCTGCTGCTCGACGACGAGCGGCCGCTGCAGCTCGTGTTCGCCGGCAAGGCCCATCCGGCCGACGAGCAAGGCAAGGAGATGATCCGCAAGATCGTGGCGTTCAGCTCCGATCCGGCGATCCGCCACCGGTTCGTCTTCGTCGACGACTACGACATCGCGGTGGCCCGCGCCTTCTACCAGGGCGCAGACGTGTGGCTGAACAACCCGCGCCGGCCGCAGGAGGCGTGCGGCACCTCGGGCATGAAGTCGGCGCTGAACGGCGGGCTGAACCTGTCGATCCTCGACGGGTGGTGGGCGGAGATGTTCGACGGCGACAACGGCTGGGCGATCTCGAGCTTCGAGGACGTCGAGGACCTGGCCCGCCGCGACGAGCTCGAGGCGAACGCCCTGTTCGAGCTGCTGGAGCGCCAGGTCGTGCCGCTGTTCTACGGCCGCCAGGGCGGTCCG
>DATHAO010000079.1:0-26518 GCA_035296625.1 Acidimicrobiales bacterium
TGCCCATGATGACGAGGGTGCTGCGGGCGTTGCGCCAGGCCGGTTGCCGGAAGGCGGGCACGCCGTTGGAGATGGCCTCGACGCCGGTGACGGCGGCGCCGCCCGAGGCGAAGGCGTGGAGCACGACGAACAGCGAGGCGCCCACGAGAAGGCCGCCGCCCCCGGTTCCGAAGTGCTGAAGGCCCTCGGCGTCGTGGTCGGCCAGCGGGAGGTCGCCCTTGGCCAGGCGGGTCAGCCCCAGCCCGATGAGGACGATCATGTTGACGATGAAGAAGTAGGTGGGCACGGCGAAGACCCGGCCGGACTCCTTCACCCCGCGCAGGTTGCCGAAGGCGATGAGGACGATGAAGGCGACCGACAGCGGCACGGTGTAGGGGGTCAGCGCAGAGAACGCGGAGACGAGGGCAGCGACGCCGGCGGCGACCGACACGGCGACGGTCAGCACGTAGTCGGTCAGCAGCGCCACCCCGGCGACCTGGGCAGGCATGATCCCGAAGTTGTCGCGGGTGACCATGTAGGCCCCGCCCGCCGTCGGGTAGGCCCTGATGGTCTGACGGTAGGACAGGATCAGCACCGCCAGCACCGCGAGCATGGCCACGGTGATCGGGACGACTAGCGAGAACGCCGCCACTCCGACCGCTGGGACGAGGACGCGGAGGATCTCCTCGGTCGCGTAGGCCGAGGACGACAGGTTGTCCGAGGCGAACACCGCGAGGGCGGTGGGCTTGCCGAGGCGCTCGTCCTCGAGCTCCTCGTTGTGCAGTGGCGGGCCGAGCAGGCGGCGCTTGAGCCGGTATCCGACAGGCTCGGACGGGACCTCGATCCCGGGCTCGACCGGCGAAGGCGCTGGCGGGGCCGGCGATGAGACGGCGTCGGCGGGGCGGTCGGCGGTGATGGACATCGAGCGGGCGCGATCTCCTGGTTGGCGGTGTTCGGTGCCCCTTCCACTGAACGCATGCCGGGCGCTAAGGCGCTGCTAAGAAGCGGCCGGAACGCGCTAAGAAGAGGTGAAGGCCGCCTCTGTGGCGGCCCGGGCCGCAGGGTGCGCTCCGTCCGGGACCTATGACGAGGCCGTCGACGGTTGCCCGCCGCGGGTTGCTCGTTCGGGTTGGTGTGGCGTTGCTGGCGTTCCCGACGCCGTCGTTCGGCGTCGGGGCCTCAGTCGATGCCAAGCACGGGGCCGTGGCGTTCGTGGATCAGCTGGGCATGGCGCTGCTCCGCTACCGGCGCCCCTGATTGCGGCCGCCGCGCCGCTCAGGAGGCGACGGGGATGGTGACGACGATGGTGGTGCCGCCACCGGGGGTGTCGTCGATCTCGATGGTGGCGCCGATGGCGGTGAGGAACCCGTGGGCGACAGCGAGGCCAAGTCCCACACCGATGCCGGCGGGGTGGTCACCGAGGCGCTGGAAGGGCTGGAAGACACGTTCCCGGTCCTGGGTTGGGATGCCGGGGCCGCGGTCGATGATGCGGATGTCGAGGTGGTCGGCGAAAGTACCCATTTCGACGCGGACGGGGTGGTCGGGGGGCGAGTAGCGGATCGCGTTGTCGATGATGTTGGCGAGCGCTCGTTCCAGGAGCGCGGCGTCGGCCAGGACGGGCGGGGTGGTGTCGGGCAGGTCGATCTCGACCGCCTCGTCCCGGGCCGCGAGGCCGGCTGCGGCGGCGGGCACGACCTCCTCGAGCCCTACCGGTCGCAGGGTGGCCGTGAGGGCGCCGGCCTGGATGCGGCTCATGTCGAGCAGGTTCCCGACCAGAGCCGTGAGCCGGTCGGTCTGCTCGTTGATGGTGCGGACGAACTCGGCGGTGTCCTCTGGGGACCACTGGATGTCGCCTTCCGCGAGGCTGCTGGCGGAGGCCTTGATGGCGGCGAGCGGGGTGCGCAGGTCGTGGGATACGGCCTGGAGGAGCGCGCTCCGCAGGGCGTTGGCCTCCGCGAGCACGCTGGCCCGGTCGGCCTCCACACGCAGGCGGCCGTGCTCGATGACGGTGGCGAGCTGGGCGGCGAAGGCGTTGAGGACCAACTGGTCCTCGGCCCGGATGCTGGGGCCGTCCAGCGCCAGGACCACGTCGGGCGCCAGCTCCTCAATGATCTTGGCCTCCTCGGGGCCCCGGGGGATCGGTGCGCCGGCGCTGGCGTCGACCTGCCAGTCGCCGTCGATGTTGCGGAGCACGGCAGCAGCCGCCAGCCCGAAGACCGAACGGACGTGGTCGAGCAGCGCCGGGAGGGGATCCTGCTCGCCCATGGTCGCGGCCAGGCGCGCCAAGGCGCGGGCCTGGTCCCGCGCCCGGGCCGCCTCGGCTGCCCGGCGGGCAGCGGTGTCGACGTAGCCGCTGACGACCAGCGCGACGCCCAGGAACACGACGAGAGCGATGACGTTCTCTCCCTCGGCGATCGTCCAGTGATGGTAGGGCGGCGTGAAGTACCAGTTGGCGGCCAGGAAACCGGCCACCGCGGTCAGGACAGCGGGGAGCGTGCCGCCGACCGTGGCGACGAGCACCACGAGCGCGACGAACACGAGCAGGACCGAGGGGAGGCCGACGTGGTCGCGCACCTGGACCAGGCCCAGAGTAAGCAGCGGGACACCGGCCAGGGCGAGGAGCCAACCGGCAACGAGCCGCCGGGGCGTCACCGGCGAGATGACGTGCCGCCTCCGCCGAGCACGCGCCCGGCCGGGCTGGGTCCCGTCCCCGCCGTCATGCGAGATGACGTGCACGTCGATGGGTCCCGACAGCCGGTTCACGCGGTTGATGACCGAGCCGCGCACCAGCTCGTCCCAGCGGGACCGCTCGCTGGAGCCGAGGATCAGCTGGGTGGCGCTCTCGGCGTGGGCGAACTCCACGAGGGCGGCGGCGACATCGGACCCGGCGACCTCGTGGAACTCCCCGCCCATGTCCTCGAGAAGCGTGCGGTGCTTGTCGAGCAGGTCGGACGGCGGCCCGGCCAGGCCCTCGTCGCTGCGCACGTGGACGCCGAGCAGCTCGCCATGGGCCCGCTGGGCGATGCGGGCGGCGCGGCGGATGAGGGCATCGCCGGCCGGGGCGGCGGTGAGGGCCACGACCACACGCTCCCGGGTCTCCCAGGCGGCGGTGATGCCGTGGCGGCGCCGGTACTCCTCGAGCCCGACGTCGACCTGGTCGGCCACCCATAGCAGGGCCAACTCGCGCAGCGCTGTGAGGTTTCCCGCCCGGAAGTAGTTGGCGAGCGCCGCGTCGACCTTCTCCGGCGCGTAGATGTTGCCGTGCGCCATGCGCCGCCGCAGCGCCTCGGGGGTCATGTCGATCAGCTCGACCTGCTCGGCCGATCGCACGATCTCGTCCGGGATGGTCTCCCGCCGGGCGACGCCGGTGATCCGCTCCACCACGTCGTTGATCGACTCCAGATGCTGGATGTTCAGCGTGGAGACCACGTCGATGCCGGCGTCCAGCAGCTCGGCCACGTCCTGCCAGCGCTTCTCGTTGCGGGATCCCGGCACGTTGGTGTGGGCGAGCTCGTCGACGAGGGCCACCTGGGGCCGTCGGGCCAGCACGGCGTCGACGTCCATCTCCTCGTAGTTGGCGCCCCGATAGGCCAGCTGCCGCCGGGGGACGACCTCCAGGTCGCCGATCTGCTCCGCGGTGCGGGCCCGGCCGTGCGGCTCCACGAACCCGACCACCAAGTCGGTGCCCCGCTCCCGCCGCCGGCGACCCTCGCCGATCATGGCGTAGGTCTTGCCCACCCCGGGCGCGGCACCGAGGTAGACGCGCAGCGTCCCCCGATGGGGCCGGGGCCCGCCGGACCCGCCGGTGCTCCTCGGGTCGGTCACCTCGTGCGTTCGTGCCTGGGCGTCACCCCCGTAGCCTGCTCCCCGGGCGGCTCAGGGAACAGGCGCAGCGCGTCAGTCGGGCGTCGGGGCGGCGAAGCGGTAGCCCATGCCCGGTTCGGTGAGGATGTAGCGAGGCCGTCCGGGGACGGGTTCGAGCTTGCGGCGCACGTGCGCCATGTGCACTCGAAGGTAGTTGCTCTCCTCGCCGTAGGCCGGTCCCCACACCTCCTGGAGGAGCTGGCGCGGCGCCACCAGCTTGCCCGCGTTCCGGGCGAGGACCTCGACGATCTGCCACTCGGTCGGGGTCAGGCGGATGGGCTCGCCGTCGGGGGTCGTGGCCTGCTTGGCGGCGAGATCGATCCGGAAGTGCTCGGTCTCGACCACCGGCATCTCGTCCGCCGGCGTGGCCCGGCGTAGCGCAGCCCGGAGGCGAGCCATCAGCTCGCCCATGCCGAAGGGCTTGGCCACGTAGTCGTCCGCGCCGGCGTCCAGGGCTTCGATCTTGTCGGGCTCGGCACCCCGAGCCGAGAGGATCACGATGGGGATGTTGGTCCAGCCCCGCAGACCCCGCACGACGTCGATGCCGTCGATCCCCGGGAGCCCGAGGTCCAACACGACGACGTCGGGGTGGTGACGCGCGGCGAGATCGAGGGCCTCCTGTCCGGTGCCGGCGAGGTCGACGTCGTAGCCGCGGGCCCGCAGGTTGGTATGGAGGGCGCGCCGGATCGGCGCCTCGTCGTCGACCACCAGCACGCGCGTCATCCAGCCGCTCCGTGGGAGTCCATGGTGCCACGACGCTACGCGACCGGCCCGGCCGCGGTGGCCGGCTGACCAAGTGCAGCCCTAGGTCGTGCCAGTTCGGCTACAGGCCGACTCACCGTCACCGCGACGGGTGCGGCGACCCCGAGAGCACCGCGCGGGCGCGGTCCACGTCGACGGCGTCGGCCTCCGGGCCGGCGGACAGCCCCTCGACAACCCAGCTCACGCGCTCGTCACCCGGGTACAGCCCGGGGGGAACCACCGCGGTGGCCACAAGCGCCGGCGCCACCGGGGTGTCGGGCGCGGCCAGGTCCGTGGCGGCCTCCCGAACCGCGTCGGCGTCGGCGAGCGCGAGCGCGGCGAGCAGGCGAGTGGTCGGCGGACCGCGTCGGGCCAGGTCGGCGAGCACCGGTGCCGCCGTTCCCATCGGGGCGGCCGCCGCCACGCTGCGAGCCACGTCCGGCTCGAGCAGGAGCCGCTGGGCGGCGAGCCCGTCCTCGTCGGCGGCATCGGTGCGCAGCACGTCGATCGGCGCCGCCTCGACGAGGACGTCGGGCGCGGCGGTGAGCGACGCCGCCAACCGATAGCGGTCGGCGACCGGCATCACGAGGCCCCCCACCGCCCAGTGCACGAGCACGCCGCTCTCGAGCACCGCGCCCGGCCCGAGCTCGATGCGGCGCAGCGCGCTGTCGATCGGCCAGGCCCAGACGACCTGGCCGGTCGTGGCGTCCGGCCGCGTGACGTTGAGCAGCAGGTCACCCTCGTGCAGGTTCAGCCGAGCGCTCGTCACGACAGGGTCGGGACCGTCGTTGCGCAGGCGTGCGGTGGCGACGAGCGGCTCGTCGAGTCCCACGCGGTCCGGGGCCGCGAGCTCGAGCCGGAGGGTCACGCCCGCCGGGACCCCGCCCGCGAGAAGTCCGCGACGACGGCCTCTGCGCGCTCCATGTCGGCCGCGCCCTTGCGGGCCCGCCGCATACGGGTCAGCGCCTGTTCGACGACGGGGGCATCTTTGTCGACGGAGGAGGCCACCGTCGTCGCCAGCTCGGCGACCCGCTGCGCGGACCGGCCCTGCACCGCGAGGTCGAGGTAGCGACGGGCGGCCTCGGGTTGGGCAGGCCGCGCCGCCTCCTCCTCGCGGCCGGACAGGGGCCGGGCCAGGCTGTTGGCCAGCACCAGGGCGCAGGCGGCGCCCGTGTCGCTGTCGGCGTGTCCCTCGGCCACGGCGGTGAGCTTCTCCTGGGCCGCCTCGTCGACGACGAAGTCGCCCAGGGCGAGCGCCCGCCCGACGCCGCGGTCGAGCGTGGCGTCCGCGATCGCCTGCTCGGCCTCGCTGACCGGCATGCGCACCTGCACCCGAACCGGGCCGCTGCGCACGACGGTGAGGCCGTCGCCGCCGTCGAGCTCCGCCTCGACGAGGTGCTGGCCCGGAGCCGTGAACGTGTGGCCGACGCTGGTGTAGAAGACCTGGGCCCGCCCCGTCAGCGACTCGCCGGGCGCCAAGGTGACGAGGGGGCGGGGCCCGCACCCGACGACGATGTCGCGCACCTGGTCCAGCCGGCCGTCGGGGGTCTGGCGTCGCAGCTGGAGGTCGCCCTCGGACAGGTTGAGCAGCGTGGTCACCTCGCGCGGGGCGTCGCCCGCGTTGGTGAGCGTGACCTCGGCGATGACGTACTCACCCACGACTATCGACGCCGGCAGCACCAGATCGAGCCGCAGGTCGGCGGCCTCTTCGATGTTCCTGAGGCCGTCGGCGTCGACCGGCTCCGGCAGGCCCGACGACAGGCTGCCGTGGCCCCACCCGAAGTTGAGCCAGCCCGGCCGCACCTGTGGGTCGGGCGCGTGGATGAGCGATGTGCGGCTGTGGTCGTCGAACTCGAGGGTTGCATTGCACGGGTACGGGTTCGCGGTCGTCGCGAACCCCATGACGTCGCCGGTCTGGTTCATGATCGACGTGCCGATGGGCGGGGCGTGGACGTCGTGCTTGGGATGGAACAGGTTGAGCGCGTGCCCCGCCTCGTGCACCAGCGTGCGCAGGAAGGCCAACGGCACGGCGCCCAAGGGCTGGTTGCGCGCGAACGGCGCGATCGTGGGGTCGTTGCCGAACTGCGGGTCGGCGAAGCCCACCGCGCCCTCGCGCGGGGCGGCATCGTCGTCGAACATCAGCCCGAACAGGGTGCCCTGCGCCGAGCCGACGAGCAGCCACATGCGCCACTGGCTCGGGTCGGTGGCCGGCGTCTCGTGGCCGGCGATCAGGGTCTGCAGCTCGGGAACCGAGAGCTGCGGGTCCTCCGGCAGCGCGGTGTCGTCGACGGTGACCTGCACCTCCCAGCCGGCCGTGGCGTAGACCGACCGGAAGCCGACCGCCGCGCCGGTGCACATGCTGGCGGTCGCGGGCCACTGGCGGTTCGTCATGGCGTCGACCTCGACGGCGCAGCCGCGGTACATAGTGGACGTCTTGGTCGCGGTGACGTGGTAGGTGCGGCCACCGATCGTGGCGCTGCCGGTCATCGGCCGCAGGCGAGTGATCCGGGGGCCCAGGCCGAGGGGGCGCCGGCAGGTGAGCGTCATGCGGCCGGCATCGGTGGCGGTGAAGGTGCGCGCCGCACGGTCCCACAGGCGGCGCTCGAAGGTGAACTGGAGCTGGCCGGCCGCGTACGTGCACCCGGTGCTCCGGAAGTACCAGACGTACTGCGTCATCGGGAGTTGCGGATACCACGGCATCGCCCGCGGCGGGCCCGGCGCGACCGGCCCGTTCGGTGCGAAGGGCATCCGCCGTGCGTAGATGTCGCCGGAGATCCGCAGCGACGCGGCCCCGACCTCGATGCGCATCGGCCCGCGGATGTGGGTCAGCGGGAAGACCGGAGACGCCGGCCCACCCTGCGGTGCGAACTCGACCAGCCACGAGCCGTCGAGGGTGGAGATGGGGCAGGCCCTGGCCGTGATCGGGGGCGGGAACGGAGGAGAAAGGACGGGGGGCGGGACCGGGAGCATGGGCCCGAACGACGGCACGGGCAGCGGCGGCGCCGGCGCACCGGTGTCGACCAGGTTCCCCTGCTCGTCGAAGACGTAGAACGCGCCGGCGTCCTCCTTGCAGTCGCAGCCGCTCGTCGCCTCTTCGCTCGCCTCGCCCGTCGCCTCCGCGCCGGATGCGTGGATGCCGTCGCCGGTCATGTTTCCCATCGTGTCTCCGCCTTGTTTCCGCGCCGAAGCGCTGCCTCGTGGGTCCCGGTCGGCAGCCGCGCGGACCACCGACCACTACAGAGCCACGGGCAGGCGCCGAGATACCAGGAACTTCGTCTGAGGCACCCGGGGGCGGCCCCATCCTGCGTGGCATCGATCGCCTGCGGACGACGCCGGCGATCGGATCCCCTCGCCCTCGCCCACGGGTGGCCGAGGCACGGCAGCACGCCTAGCGCGCAGAGGCAGAGCGCTTGCCGAACACGGCGCGTGCCATCCCACGCGCGCTCGCCAAGCTCAGGTTCACGAAGTCGAAGTAGTCGCGCCACACCACGATCCGCCCATCGCGCACCTCGAAGGTGCCACACACCCAGAACTCCGAACGGAAGCGGTGGATCTCGATGACGTCGGTGCGCTCGGTCAGAACGATCGGGCCCTCGGCGGCGAGGTTGTGGACATGGGCTTCGAAGCCCGTCGCGTACCGGGCCAGTCCTCGCATCTGGCGTTCGAAAGCGGCGAGGCCGCGGGCGGGAGGCAGGCCCTTGTTGTGGTACAGGATCTCGGGGGCAACGAGGGTGAGCACCCGGTCCACATCGAGGTCCCCGAGCGCCCTCAGGAACTCCCGCACGACCGCCGCCGGGTCGTTGTGGCCGGTATCCGGTTCGCCGTGGCTGGGGACGGGCTGCGACATCGTCAGGACACTACCGTCGGCATCCCGGAGCCTCACTCCGGCTCGTCTGGCACGCCCGCGTCGACGGCACCGGCGCGCTCGTCACGGTCGGCCCACTCGAGCAGCTCGTCGATGGCGAAGACGGCGTGGTCGATGCCCGCGTGGAGATCACCGAGCTCGGCGAAGCGCCGGGGCACGGTCTCCATGGTGCAGTCCTTCGGCGCGACGACATCGACCTCGTCCCACGTGATCGGCGTCGAGACCGTGGCCTCGGGCAGACCACGCACCGAGTACGCCGCGGCCATCGTGTGGTCGCGGGCGTTCTGGTTGTAGTCCACGAAGACCGCCGTGGGTTCACGGTCCTTGCGCCACCACGTGGTCGTCACCGCATCCGGGGCGCGACGCTCCACCTCACGGGCGAAGGCCAGCGCGGCACGACGTACGTCGACGAACCCGAACGACGGCTCGATGCGGACGTACACATGCATCCCCCTGCCCCCGGAGGTCTTGGGCCAGCCGACCGCGCCCACCTCGTCCAGCACCTCGTGAACGACATGGGCGACCCGGCGGATCCTCTCGGGCGGGCACTCCGGCATGGGGTCGAGGTCGATCCGCCACTCATCCGGCTTCTCGACATGCGCGCGCCGCGAGTTCCACGGGTGGAACTCGACCGTCGACATCTGCACCGCCCAGATCACATGGGCCAGCTCGGTCACGCACAGCTCGTCGGCGTGCAGCCCGTAGCGCGGAAAGTGGACCCGCACGGTCTCCAGCCATGGCGGGGCCCCGGCCGGCACGCGTTTCTGGTGAACCTTCTCGTCGCTGACGCCGGTCGGGAAGCGGTGCATCATGCAGGGCCGCTCCCGCAAGGCGTTGACGATTCCCGGTCCCACCGCGAGGTAGTACTCGACCAGGTCGAGCTTGGTCGCTCCCGTGGCGGGGAAGTACACGCGATCGGGGTTGGAGATCCGGACCGTGCGCCCGCCCGCCTGCACTTCCTTCGCCGGAGCCTTCGCCACCGGCGCGACCGTACCGGCACCCCTGCCTCGGGGTCACGGCCTCGGCCCTGCCGCGCAGCCGAGACCACCGGACATAGCCCGGCGGCACGGCCGACAGCCGCCTCCACCGGACCAGAGGTCTCGTGCAGAATCGGAGGGTGGGCGGCTGATCGCACAGGTCGCCCGAGGCGAGGAGAGAGGTGGTGGCCATGGCCAAGACGTATCGCCTCACGGGCGGGGGCAGGCTCGCGAACGCGGTGCTCGGATTCCTGCTCCGCGTGGGTCTGGGGCCGAAGTTCATGCGTCTCCTGAGCATCGCCGGACGCAGGACCGGAACGCTCCGGAGCACCCCGGTCGTGCCCGTGGAGAACGATCGGGGGCGCTGGCTCGTCGCCCCCTTCGGGGAGGTGGGCTGGGTCCGCAACGCGCGTGCGGCCGGTCGGGTGACACTGCGCCGTGGCCGGACCTCGGAGACGCTGGCCGTCACGGAGGCGGCCCCCCGAGAAGCCGTCTCTGTCCTGCGCGAGTACCTCGCCATGAAGCCGTCCGGAAAGTACGTGCAGGCGTACTTCGACGTCACGCCGGAGTCCTCGGACGACGCCTTCGCTACCGAGGCGCCGCGTCACCCGGTGTTCCAGCTCCACCCGCTTCCGGCCTGACCGGCAGCCGTCCTACTCGACCCCGATCAAGGGTTCGGCAGGTCGTCCGGCGGCATGCGACCGCAGACGGCCGGGAGTGATCCCGCGGCCCGTCCCCTCGCAGAGGCGGATGTGCTCGCTAGCCGGCAGGGGCCGGTTGGCGTCTATCGGGCGATCGATGGGTGCCGGGGCGCGGAGACGGTGGATGCCCGGCGATGCGGATCCCGGTCGGCCCAGCGTTCGCAGTCCGCGATGGCCCCAGCGAGCAGGTCACGCAGCAGCGGATCCGGGTCCGGGATGCACGCCCCGGCGATGCCCACCACGGCGTGACGGACGGTGCCGGGCGCGGCGTGCCTCTGGACGCCCTTCGGGTTCATCCCCATCTCCCGGGTGAAGCGACGCGCCCATTGTGTGGCCTCGGGAACGTGCGCCAGCGCCTGCCTGCTCCGCTCTTCGAGCTCGCCCGCCGGTCGGCCGTCGAGGCCGTCCAGAGCCCGCTCGCCGGCCAACACGGCGACCGCCAGCACCCGTTGCCGGTCAGCCGACACGACGGGCAGCGCAGTCGTCGCCGCCCGGAGCATGATCTGCACGTCCACGTGCGGGTCGTCGCTGGTCAACCCGATCACCGACGGGACCAGCTCGACCAGGTCACTCCGACCGGCATCGGAAGTGTGGTCGTTGACGAGCCGGGCCAGGGCACCGAGCAGGGGATGGGTGCACGCCGGACGGTCGCTCCATCGCTCCCCGGCGAGATACGACGCCATCTCCATGAAGCAGGCGCCTTTGCGCGGACTCCGATGCTTGCCACGAGACAGCTGCGGGACCAACTCGGGCACCTGAGCACTATGACCGAACATGAGACGCCCCCAAACGGGTCGTCGGCCTCTTTGGCTCCAGTCTGCGCCCTCCGGCGTCGTCAGGCCAACCCCGTCGTCTCCACGGCCACGGCAGGAGCACCCGTTTCGGTCGTCGCTGGGGCCGCTCGGCCGCGACCGCTCGGCCGCCGCGCCCCACGGGAGGCCGCCGGGAGCGGTCGCTACGCCGGTGCCAGCCGGCGGGCGACCTCGGCGGCGAGCGGCCAACCGGGTGCCTCCTGCACACAGCGGGCGAACAGCCACAGGCCCAGGCGCTCGCGGTCGAGGCACAGCAGGTCGGCCATGCGCTCGACCAGGCCGCGAGGGTCGGCCTGCAGCCGCTCGTCGCAGTTCAGCAGGTGTTGCAACACGTCGTAGGTGGGATCGCCGACATAGGGCTTGGGATCGACGACGAGCCACGGTTCCCGCCGGGCGGCCAACACGTTCCCGGCGTGGAGGTCCGTGCACAACAGCACGGCCCGGTCGCCAGTCGCCGGGAGCGAGCGGAACAACGCAATGCCGTCGCGCGCCACGCCGGGATCGAGGGCGACGGCGCCAGCCGCCCACTTCGTGTGGAACTCATCGGCCCACGCGTCGCACAGAGCCTGAAGCGGCCGGAACCGGTGACCGGCCGGAGGCTCGAGCCACAGGCGGTGGAGCAAACCGGCGATCACCGTGTCCTGCTCGGGCTCGGGCCGGGTGGCCAGCGGCGTGCCGGGCGAGCACCGCTCCAGCAACAACGCCGTGGTCTCGTCGTCGACCTCGGTCACGGCGTGCAGCATGACCGTCCCGCGACCCTCCCAGACCCGCAGCCCGTCCGCCTCCTGGGCGGCCTCCGGGTGCCGCCAGGCCACCTTCACCACGAGATCCCGCCCCGCCTCGTCGCGAACCGGGGCCACCCAGGCGGTCTGGCCGCCGGGCTGGAACGGCTCGCCGAGCGTGAGAGACCACCGCCGCCCGACCTCCGCCACCGTCGCGGACAGGTTCGCCACCCAGCTTTTGGGGAGCCCGAACCGATCCGCGGCGTCGATCAGGTTCCGGGGTAGCACCAGCGGCACCGGGCCATCTTCCCAGGGGCGTCCCGCAGCAGCGCCGGCGTTCCCGGCCGCAGCGCCGGAGGCCCTGGAGACACGAGAAGCCCTCCCGATCCGGGTGAACAGGCGTTCCCCGACTCGGGAGGGCTCTCGCGGGTCCAACCGACGCCGCTGCCAACGATGGTGGTCGGGCGCCTCCCGGCCGGCGGCCGGGCGACGCCGTCCGGGTCACCGCCCGGTGTGCGGCGCCGACCCTCGGCTACGGCACGCCGTCGCAGTTGGCGTCCGCCACGAACACGCCCTCGGCCAGGCCGGTGTGGACGTGCGCGGTGTGCGACGGAAACACGCTGATGAAGTCGAACTGGCTTTGAGCGCTGTCGACCACCAGCACGTGGCAGTGCGGCCCTCCGCCGAAGCCGGCGTCGTTCCGCCCTGTGGAGTGCTCTCCCTGACTGGGCTGGTTCTCGGCGGATGCCGTCGACACGAGTCCGAGTGACGTCAGCGTCGCCACGACCAACACCACGAAAGCTCGCTTCATGGCTGCTCCTCCCTGCAGGTTCTGGCTATCCGCCGGGCAGTACGGAGCCGATGCCCGGGCGGTTCGCGAGAGCTGGCGATCGAGGTGGCCTCCACCCGTTCCTCATCGATCGGCCGGGTCGCCCTCATCGACGGCACCCAGGTGGTCGACGAGCGCACGGACGGTGGCGGCGACCTGGACGCCGATTGCCGGGTCGGTGATGGATCCGTCGGGCCCGACGACGCCGTGCCCGACGGGGATGTGCGCGCAGGCGGCCTCGACGACGTCGGCGTCGACGTAGCCGAGGACGGTCCGCAGCTCTGCGTGTGCGCCGGCCGCCCGGGTCGAGGACGACGACACGTTGATCCACGCGGTCGGCTTGTGGGAGATCTCGACCCCGCCGACGACCCAGTCCAGGAGGTTCTTGAACGAGCCGGGCAACGCTCCCGCGTACTCGGGTGTGGAAATCAACAGCGCATCCGCAGCGCCGATCGCGGAGCGCAGCTGCATCACCGCCGGGTCGAGCGGGTCGGTGTCGTCGTCGGGGTTGAAGTGCGGCAGCCGAGCAAGACCGTCGAAGATGACAGCTGTCGTTCCCGCCGGGGCCACCTCCGCTGCGGTTCGCAGCACCGCCGAGTTCGTCGAGCCGGCACGAAGGCTGCCGGACAGCAGCAGCAGGCGGTAGCTCATGCCGCTCCGACCTCCGCCGTGCGCCCTCTTACTCGCACGACAGGGGCCGGGCGGTCGGTGAGACTCGGGCGGTGGGGTCGCTGCTGGTCGTGTCGGGGCCGCCGGGGGCGGGGAAGTCGACGGTGGCCGGCCTCGTCGCCGAAAGGCTGGATCCGAGCGTGCTGGTGGACGGCGATGCCTTCTTCGGGTTCCTCTCCCGTGGCGCGATCCCGCCGTGGTTGCCGGAGTCGCAGGAGCAGAACACCGTGGTCGTCCGGGCGGCGGCCGCCGCGACGGGCACCTACGCCGCCGGCGGGTTCCACACCGTGTATGACGGCGTCATCGGCCCCTGGTTCCTCACCGACTTCCTCGCCGCGACGGGCCTGACCCAGCTCGACTACGTCGTGCTGCTGCCGTCGCCGGACCGCTGCGTGGAACGCGTGCGAACGCGGGCGGACCACGCGTTCACCGACGAGGCCGCCACCCGGCACATGCACCGGCAGTTCGCGACCGCCGGCCTCGACCAGCGTCACATGTTGGTCGACCCGCCCGACGGGCCGGAGCACGTGGCCGAGCGCATCGTGGCGGCGGCGGCCAACGGCACGCTGACGTACTCGCTGGACCGGGCTGGACACCGGCCGCCGCATCACTGAAGCCGGCCAACGGCCGACCCTGGCTGCCGTCACGGCCCGCAGTCCTCGACGTGGAAGGCGGTGCACGGCGGGGCCGATCCGGGCCGAGCCGATCCGGGCGGAGCCGATCCGGGCGGGGTAAGGGGCTCGCGCTCCCCCGCCCGCTCGCACCCATCGGACGTGGCGCCGAGCACGAACATGATCGCCAGGCCGATTGCGACCAGGCGCACGCCCCGGCCCCACCGGGCGGCCCGGACCGCCGCGGGCCGGCGGTCGATCTTGGCCGGCTTCGGGGCGCTCGGGCGCCGGGTCAGAAGCCACAGCCCCACCGCGCTGGCGGCGAGGGTGAGCACCAGGAACACGGCGCCTCAGGCTAGGACCGGGCCGCCTCCCGGCCGGTGATCCCCAGCCCGCCCCGGCTCAGGTGGTCGGCGGGTCGGCATGGAGGACGCCGTCCCAGACGGTCACCGCCCGGCCGACGAGCGCCACCCGCTCACCCTCGAGGCGCATGCCCACCGTTCCGCCCCGGCGCGACGCCTGCTCGCCGGTGAAGGCCGTACGACCGGTCCGTTCGGCCAGCACCGGGGCCAGCATGCAGTGGGCCGAGCCGGTGACCTGGTCCTCGTCGATGCCCACGCCGGGAGCGAACACGCGCGTCACGCAGTCGACGCCCGGCCGGTCGCCGGACAGGGCGGAAAGTGCCACCACGTCGTTCAGCTCACGCACGGCGGCGAGATCGGGCACCGCCGTGCGCACGTCGGCTGGCGACACCGCCTCGACCAGGACCCAACCGTCACCGGCCCGCACGGACGCCACCCGGTCGCGGACCAGGCCGAGTGCCGCCGCCCAGTCGGGCGGGTCGACGACCGGGGCCGTGGGCACGGCGGGGAAGTCCATCTCGACGGCGCCGGGCTCGGCGCCCGGCCGGCATGTGAGCACGCCGCTGACCCGGGTGTGGAACCGCCCGCTGCCGCCAAGCACGTGCGCGGCGGCCAGCGTGGCGTGGCCGCACAGCTCGACCTCGACCGTCGGGGTGAACCAGCGCAGGTCGTGCTCGCCGTCTGGGCGGGGCACCACGAACGCCGTCTCGGCGAGGTTCAGCTCGGACGCCACGGAGGCCATCCACGCCTCGGTCGTGGGGGCCGCGAGCACGCAGACGCCGGCCGGGTTGCCTGTGAACGGGGTGTCGGTGAACGAGTCCACCACGGTGATCACCTGGGTCATGTCGATGACGGTAGGGCTGTCAGGCCAGGTGGGCGATCTCGTTGAAGGACCGCAGCGACGGGACCCCGCCGGCACCGTGGCCGATGCGGGTGACCGACGCCGGCGCCACCCACATGCGCCACGCCACCTCGTCGCCCACGCCGAGCGCCCAGGCCACTGCGGCCTTGATCGGCGACACGTGGGTGACGACCACGACATCGCGTTCGCCGACCTCGGCGGCCAGCTCCTGGCAGGCGCCGCGCACCCGCTCCCCCAGGCCGGCGAGCGACTCGCCGCCCTCGGGTGCCCAGCTCACGTCGCTCCGCCAGGCCGACCACCGGTCGGCGCCCACGGCGGCGAGGGGCGTGCCGTCGAGCACCCCGTAGTCGAGCTCGATCCAGCGCTCGTCGACCTCGACGTCGACCGCGGGGCCTTCGCCCCGCAGCACGTCGGCCACGACCTCGGCCGTGGCCCGCGTGCGGGCCAGCGGGCTGGTCACGATCCGGGTTACGTCCAGGCCGGCCAGCTCGGCGCCCAGGCAGGCGGCCTGGCGGCGGCCCTCGGCGTCGAGCTGCGGGTCCATCCGGCCGAGCAGGAGGCCCCGGGCGTTCGCCTCGGTGCGCCCGTGGCGGACGAGCAGGATCACCGCCGCCGCACCTCGCCGCCCCCGCCGGGCTCCATCACGTCGCGGTCGATCTGGCCCGTGCGCACGAACCGGGCGCGCCGCTCCGGCTCGTCGAGGCGGAACCGGCGGTAGCACCACCACAGCGCCGCGGCGCCGGCGAGCTCGAGGACCAGCGTGAATGGTCCGCGGGCCAACTCGGGCAGCCGGGCGTCGCTGAACGCCCTGCCGGCGAACGGCCACCAGAACGCCCGCGTATCGGTCCAGATGCCGTCGAGGCCGAGGTGGAGGAACGTGCCGATGGGCACGGCCACGAGGCGCCGCTGCACGAGGCGGCGCCGGGGGGTGGCCAGCATGGCGAGCCCGAGAAGCGCCACGCTGCCGGTCAGGCTGTGCAGCACCCGGGGCTCACCGAAGGGCAGCTCGACCAGGGGGAGCACCGCTCCGGCGAGCACGAGGCGGTAGTCGATGGCCGGACTGCGGAACACCACCCAGACGAGGATGACCGCCCCGCCGGCGAACCACAGCAGCAAGGCTCAGTCGCGCACGAGGAGGCGGCCGCACTCCTCGCAGTGCACCGGCTCGTCGGGCGGGAGGCGGCGGATGCGGTCGAGCTCGACCGAGGACAGGCCCAGGTGGCAGCCCTGGCAGGTGGCGCCGACGAGGCGGGCGATGGCCACACCGCCGAGCGCCTTGCGCAGGCGGTCGTACTCGGGCCAGGCCTCGTCCGGCACGCCGGCGGCCAGCCGGGCGCGCTCGGCCTGCACGGTGGCCAGTTCGGCGGCGATGTCGGCCTCGGCGGCATCGAGCGACGCCTGCAGGCTGCGGCCGTCCGCCTCCAGCCGGTCCCGCTCGGCCATCAGCTCGCCGCGCTCGGCGTCGACCGGCTCGGACAGCTCCATGATGTCGAGCTCCTCGTCCTCGACCTGGCCGATGCGGCGGCGGATCGAGGCCACGTCGTCCTGCAGGGCCTGCAGCTCGCGGGGATTCGTGACCGTGCCCGAGTACAGCTTCTTCTCGGCCTGGGCGGCCCGCTCGGTGAGGGACGAGACCTCGTCCTCGAGGCGGGCCTGGCTGCGGGACAGCTCGCCGCGGCGGGCGTCGACCTCGGCCAGTCGGTCGTCGACGGCCTTGACATCTGCCGCGTTGCGGGCGAGCTGAACCCGCTCCGGTAGCGCCTGGGCACGGTGCGCGAGCTGGTCCGCGTGCGTGTCGTGTTCCTGTACGGCCAGCAACGACTCCCAGCGGCTCATCGGTCTGCGACCCTACCCGGCCGCGAGGCCGATCCGGTGCGTCCGCGCCGCCCCCGGGAGCGGATCGCGCCCGACCTCAGCCCGGGGCCGGGGGGCCGCCGGGCCCGCCAGGCGGCCCGCCCGGCTGGGTGGCGACCGGCGGGGCGACCGTGACCGGCGGGGCGGGCGCCGCCGGGGCTGGGGCGGGTGGCCCGGGTGGGGGCGCCGGCGGGCGAGGCGTGATGTCGGCGGGTCCCGCCGTGAGCACGGTCCCACCCGGCCGGGGATCCGGCGGTGAGAAGGCCCGGGCCGGGATGCCGGTGTGGTACGCGGTCATGTAGTCGCCCCAGATCTGGGCTGGGTAGCTGCCACCGGTGATGCCCCGGCCGCCGAGCACGATCGGCCACCGCCCGCCGAGGCCGCCGATCCACACGGCGGTGGCGAGGTCCATGGTGTAGCCGACGAACCAGCCGTCGCCCGAGCCCTGCGCCGTGCCGGTCTTGCCGGCCGCCGGATTGCCGACGCGGATGGCGGCGGCCCGCCCGGTGCCCGAGCGGATGTTGTCCTGCAGGACGGAGGTGACCAGGCGAGCGGTCTGGGGCGAGACGGCCCGGCTCGGCGCCGGCGTATGGGTGTAGACGTTTCGCCCGCTCGGTCCGTCGACCTTCTCGATCATGTACGGAGCGTTGTAGACGCCGTCGTTGGCGAGCGTGGCGTAGGCGGAGGCCATCTCGAGCGGGGTGATGCCCGGCGTGCCCAGCGCGATCGAGGGGTACGGCTGGATGTCGGCCCGCACGCCCATTTTGTGGGCGATGTCGACCACGTTCTGCTGGCCGGCGACGTAGCCGAGCCGCACGTACGCGCAGTTCGACGACCTCAACGTCTGCTGGCGCACGGTGCCCATCTGCCCGGGTGAGTTGTCGAAGTTCGTGACCTCGTAGGGCTCCTGGCCGGCGGGCAGGCTGAACACGCAGGGGCTGCCCGTCCCGTCGATCACGTCCTCGGGCGACCGGCCCTGCTCCATGAGCGTGGTGAGCACGAAGGTCTTGAACGACGACCCGGGCTGGCGCTCGTTCTGCGTGACGAGGTTGTAGCGGTAGGTGCCGAAGCCGGGACCGCCCACCATCGTGCGGATGGCGCCGTTGGCGGGCTCGACGGACACGATCGCCGCCGAGCCGCTGCGAGGGGAGCCGTCCGGGTTCGTGCCGGCGGGGAACACGCCGTTGGTGAGCGGCAGCCGGGCGTCGCGGGCGGCGATCGCCTGGGACTGCGCCTGCGGGCTGAAGGTCGTGTAGACCTTCAGCCCGCCCTGGAAGACCGCCTGCTCGCGCTCCTCGTAGGTATCGCCGAGGCCGTAGCTCGGGTCGGTGAGCAGGGCCGATTTCACCTCTTCGACGAAGTAGTCGTCGGGCTGGGGCAGCACCTGGTGGACCTCGGTGGGCAGCGGGGTTGTGGCGTAGACCGTGGCCTCGTCCTCGGTGATGGCGCCCACGTCGACCATGCGGCCGAGCGCCACCTCGCGCCGCGCCTTCGCCCGCTCGGGGAAGCGGATCGGGTTGTAGGAGATCGGGTTGCGGATCAGGCCGGCGAGCATGGCCGCGTGGTCGACCTTCAAATCCTTGACCGACACGCCGAAGTAGGTCTCGGCCGCCGCCTGCACGCCGTAGGCGTGGTTGCCGAAATACACGGTGTTGAGGTAGCGGCGGAGGATCTCCTCCTTCGAAAGCTCGCGCTCGAGCCGCTGCGCGAGGACCAGCTCCTGCACCTTGCGGTCGAGCGTCTGCTCGGAGGTGAGCAGGTCGAGCTTCACGAGCTGCTGGGTGATCGTCGAGCCGCCCTGGGAGATGCCGCCGGCGCCGACGTTGGCCATGAACGCCCGCAGCACGCCGCGGGCGTCGACGCCGTCGTGCACCCAGAAGCCCGAATCCTCGACGGCGAGGATGGCGTCGATCACGAGCGTCGGCACGTCGGCCAGGGCTACCGGCTGGCGGTTCTCCTCGCCGTGGAGCGTGGCGAGGACCGTGCCGTCGGCGGCGTAGACGTAGGAGCGCTGGGCCAGGCCACCGAGCTGCACGGCCTGGGGCTCGCCGGAGCCCGCGTCGCCGAGCGAGGCGATGGGGACGGCGAGCAGCGTCACCGCGAGCGCGATGACGACGCCCGAAGCGACGATGACGGCGAGGAACTTGGGGAGGATGCGCACGGTGATCTCCGGCAGGGGCCGCTCGCGACAGTAGCGAGTCGGCGCCGGGCCACCCGGCCGACGGCCGGTCAGCGCGTGGCCTGCGCCCCGGGGCCGAGGCGTCCGGGACCTAGGGTGGCCGCCGATGGCCCACCCCCGCCGCTTCCGCTTCGGCGTCCAGCTCACCCACGCCGCCACCGCCGCCGACTGGGCCGAGCTGGCCCGTCGGGCCGAGGACCTCGGCTACTCGTCGCTGCTGATCCCCGACCACTTCGGCGGCCAGTTCGCGCCCATGCCCGCGCTGGCCGCGGCGGCGGACGCCACGACCGACCTTCGGGTCGGCACGCTGGTGCTCGACAACGACTACAAGCACCCGGTCGTGACGGCCAAGGAGGCGGCCACGATCGACGTGCTGAGCGACGGCCGCCTCGAGTTGGGCATCGGCGCCGGGTGGATGGCCAGCGACTACGACCAGTCGGGCATCCCGCTCGATCCTGCCGGCGTGCGGGTCGACCGGTTGGCCGAGGGCATCGACGTGCTCAAGGGTTTGTTCGCGCCCGGACCGTTCAGCTACGACGGCACGCACTACCAGGTGCGTGAGCTCGACGGGCAGCCGTCGCCCGTGCAGAGCCCCCACCCTCCGCTGATCGTCGGCGGTGGCGGGCCCCGGGTGTTGGCGCTCGCCGGGCGCGAGGCGGACATCGTGGGGATCAACCCGGCGCTGCGCTCGGGGCGGGTCGACGCCGAGGCGGCCCGCGACGGCGTGGCCGCCACCACCGACCGCAAGCTGGAATGGGTGAGGGCCGCCGCCGGCGGCCGGTACTCCGACATCGAGCTGAACATGCTGGTGCTCGCCTGCGTGGTCACCGATGACCGGGCGGGCACGCTCGAGATGATGGGCCCGCTGTTCGGGTTGGCGCCCGACGAGGTCGGCGCGTTCCCCCACGCGTGGATCGGCACGACCGAGCAGATCGGCGACGACCTGTTGGCGCGTCGCGACCGCTGGGACACGTCGTACCTCGTCGTCCAGGGCGTCGAGGCCATGCTGGCGGCGGCTCCCGTCGTGGCCCGCCTGGCCGGCACGTGACCTCGATCGCCTTCGCCGGCGCCGGATGGGTGACTGCGGTGCACGGACTGGCCGCCGCCGGCGTGCCCGAACTCAGCATCGTGCACGTGGCGTCGCGCAGCCACCGCTCGGCGCGGCGGCGGGCGGAGCAGACCGGCGCGGTCGTCTGCGACTACGACGACCTCCCGGGCGGCGCCGATGCGGTCGTCGTGGCCACGCCGCCGGCGCTGCACCTGCGCGAGGCCCGCCGGGCCGTCGAGGGCGGGGCCGCCGCCCTGGTGGAGGCCCCGCTCGCCGCCACCTTGGCCGACGCCGACGAGCTGGTGGCGCTGGCCGAGAAAGGTGCGGTGCTCGCCTACGGCGAGAACCTCGTGCACGCCCCGCCCGTGGCCGAGGCCCTCCGCGCCGCCCGACGAACCGGGGGGCTGACGCACCTCGAGGTGCGCCTCGCCCAGGGGCGCCCGGACCGGAGCAACCACCTCGCCCGCTCGTGGGGCGGCGGTGCGCTGTTCGACCTCGGGGCCCACGCCGTGGGCCTGGCCCTGCTGCTCGCCGCCCCCGCCCGGCTGGTCGAGGTGGAGCGGGCCGAGCTGACGGCGAGCGACGGCCTGGCCGTCGACGACGACGCCACCGTGTCTCTGCGCTTCGACACCGGACTGCGGGCGCAGGTACGGGCCACGTGGCGGGCGGCCGCCCCGGCCTGGGACGCCCAGACGGCGAGCGCCACGGGGGCCATGCGGCTCGAGCTCGTGCCCCGACCGGGCGTCGAGCTGAACGGCGTGGGCGTGCGCCTGCCCGAGCCCGGCGGCGAGCTGGCGTCGCCGCAGCTGGAGCAGCTCGGCTATGTCGGCCAGCTGGCCGCCCTGTCGGGCGACGCTGCCGCCGGGCGGTCGCCCCGGTCGAGCATGGCCTTCGGCCGGACCGTGCTGGAGGTGATCTGCGCCGCCTACGCCTCGGCCGCCACCGGCTCGCCCGAGCCCCTCCCGTTCACCGGGCCGCGCGACCGCACTCCCGTCGACCTCTGGCACGCCCCTACCCCACCGGTGTCGCCCGCGGCGGCACCGGTGTCCTCCCCACCGGACGCCGACGCCGACGCCGACGCCGACGCCAACGCCGACGCCGACCGCCCGCCCCCGCCCTAGCCGCCAGGTGAGGAGGTGAGCCGAGGAGCGACGACACGGGCGTGGCGCCGGCCGGAGGGGTGCGGCCACGGCGCGAGGCGTACCCTGTCCACAGTGGCCTCGATCGACGACGTGCGCCGCCTGGTCAGCCTCGACCATGCCCTCGCGACCGTCACCACCCTGCGCCGAAACGGCACGCTGCAGTCGACGGTCGTGAACGCGGGCGTCACGACCCACCCGGGCACCGGCGACGACGTGGTCGCGTTCGTCGTCCGGGGCGGCACGCGCAAGCTGGCGCACCTGCGGGACCGCCCGGTCGTGACGCTGGTGTGGCGGGCCGGCTGGGCCTGGGTCACCGTCGAGGGCACCGCCGAGCTCTGCGGCCCCGACGACCCGCTCAAGGGCGTCGACGATGAGACCCGGCGTCTGCTGCTGCGCCAGATCTACGAGGCCGCCGGCGGCGAGCACGAGGACTATGCCGAGTTCGACCGCGTCATGTTGGCCGAGCGCCGGGCGGCGGTCCTCGTTACGCCCAACCGCATCTACCAGAACCCCTGACGGCGCGGTCCTCCGGCCCGAGGCCGACCGGCTCCGGTGACAGGACCGGTCGGAGAGCGACCGATTCCGTCACCAGATCCGTTCCCCCTGCGGTCGGGGCGGCCTCGCGGCGAGACGGAGGTCATGCGAGCAGGGGGAGGTCGGCCAGCGGCGCGAAGCGGTCGTCGGTGGCGGCCACGGCACGGAGGCGGCGCTTGCTGCGGTGCACCCGCTGGCGCACGGTCGCATCGGCCAGGTCGAACACGGCACCGACCGTCGTGGCCGGCGACCGGTTGCCCCGGCCACGCTCGAGGGCGTACTGGAAGCACATCTCGCGGTCGGTGGCGCTGACCGCCGCCCGGTCGAGCGCGTCGGACAGCAGCCGGCACCGCTCGTCGACCGCCGCCAAGCGGGCGAAGGCCTCGGACAGCACCGCCTCGTCGCCGGCCCCACCGGTCCCGCCGGCCCCACGGCCGCCGGACCAGCGGGCCCCACCGTCTCCGGCTCGACGACCGAGAGCCGCACGACCGCCGCCGCTCGCACTGGCACGACCGGCCGCGCCGACGCTGCCGTCCGGACCGCCATCACCGCCGGCACCGGTATAGCCGTCGACGGTGACACGCTCGCCGGCACGCGCAACGGCACCGGGACCGGCACCGCCATCGACCCAGGTCGCCGACGAAGCCGACGCCCCGGATGCCCGCGGCGACCACCCGGAGGGCGACGCCATCGCCGGGACGGCCTCGAGCGATGCGACGAGCGCGTCGTCGAGGGGCACGGTGCGCTGGCCCACGACCCGGTCGACGCAGTTCTCGATGCGCCGCCGGGCGTACACCCAGGGGAGCGCTCCCCCGTCGGGCGACCACGCCCCCGCGACCGCGGCGATGGCGAAGCAGGCCTCGAGCACCAGCCCGTCGACGTCGTCGCGCACGAGCACCAACCCTCGGGCCCGCAGCACCGCCCGCACCGTCCCGGCGATGCGATCGCCGAACATCTCGTACAGGCTGAAGGCCGCCGTCTCGTCACCGTCGGCCAGACGGCCCATGATCTCCACCAGCTCGTCACGCACCGCCACGTCCATCACACCAGGTCTCCTCGCCGAGAGCGCTCGCCCCAGATCCACGGACCCCATCGTCCCGAGGGGGTGTGACGAACTACATCGATGTGATTTCGAGGACCGGGAAAAGAGCGATGAACCGTACCGACCGCCTGTACGCATCGTCGAGGAGCTGAGCACCGCCGGGCCCGGCGCCCTCGCCGCGGCGTGGCTAGCCCTGCGCTTGGAGGTGTCGACGCGCACGGTCAAGCGCGACGTGTCGTCCTTCCAGCAGGCCGGCGTGCCATCTGGGCCACCGGCGGCCCCGGCGGCGGCTACGCCATCGACGCCGCCCACACGCTGCTCCCACTGACGTTCACCCCGGGCGAGGCCACGGCGATCGCCGTCGCCCTCGCTGCCCAGCCGGGCCTCCCGTTCGGCGCCGACGGCGGCAGCGCCCTCACCAAGCGCTGGGCGCCATGTCACCGCAGGGCCGCGACGAGGCCGAGGGCGCTGGCCGCCAGCCGAGCGCGACGTGGCCACGCTCTACGGGCGACCCGCCGGCCGACGCCTCGGCGGTGCGCCTGCGCCAGCGGTGCATGCCGGAGGCCATGCACACCCAGGACGCGGCCGAGCGTCGCTAGTCGACCGGCAGCTCGCCGAACCGCTCGGTCGGGGCCGGCTGGCTGTCGCTCGGGAAGTCGCGTAGGTCGCCCTGGGGCTCGCGATCCCACCGGGCGAAGGTGAGCGGCGACATCAGGTAGGCGCACATGAGATTGGCCACCGCCGCCAGCGACTCGACGTGGGTCCGCTCGGCGCCGTGGCTGGCATCGAGCCCGAAGGCGACGAGTGCCGCTCGGGTCTCGGCACCGGCCTCGAGGGCGGCCGCCACGTCCGACCGGTAGAACCTGAAGATGTCGCGGGCGTAGGGGATGCCGTGCGTCTCGCACAGCGCGCACAGGTTGCGGGTGAGGTGGTAGTCGAACGGGCCGGTCATGTCGGCCATCGGGATGGTGACGCCGTCCTCGATCGAGTGGTTGCCCGGCGCGCACACGGCGTTGTCGATCGAGACCATCTCGGCCACGTCCTCGCGGAGCCCGTGGCTCGCCCCCTGGCCGATCTCTTCGGCAATCGTGATGAGCAGGTGCACCGGGTGGGGCAGCTCGGCACCGGCCTGCGTCAGCGCGTGGATCGCGCCAAGGGCCGCCGCGACGCCCGCCTTGCCGTCGAGGTGGCGGCCCACGATGTAGCCGCTCTCGGTGACGATCGGCAGGGAGTCGAGCGCCACGAAGTCGCCGACGCGGATGCCCAGCGCCGCCAGGTCGTTCGCGTCGCGGCAGCGCTCGTCGACCCGCACCTCGACGTGCTCCCACCCCGCGGGCTGCTCGTCGACCTCGTCGCCGAAGGCGTGCCCGCTCGCCAGCAGCGGCAGGATCGTGCCCACGTAGATGCGGTCCGGGTCGTCGGTGAGGATCGTCACCCGGCACCCCTCGGCGAAACGGGCGCTGTGGGTGCCGACCGGCACGACGGCGAGGCGCCCGTTCGGCTTGAGCGCCCGGACCATGCAGCCGATCGTGTCGGCGTGCGCCACGATCGCACGGCTGCCCTCGCTCAGCCGGCCCGGCAGCGTGGCCAGCAGCGAGCCCCGGCGGGTGACCGCCAGCTCGAGGGGCAGGTCGACGAGCGCATCGCCGAGCAGCTGCATGACCGCGTCCGTGCGTCCCGACGGGCTCGGGGTCCGCAACATCTGCATCAGCAGGTCGACCGTCCACTCGATGTCGACCTCGGGCAATCCACCGGCGACGGGGACGGGCGTGAGGTGGTCGTTGGTGCGGTGGGGCGGGATCCGGGGGCCTGCAACGTCACGCACGGTGCATCTCGCCGGGCGACACGTCGGGCCGCCAGCCCCAAGGCAGCGCCCTCGTCGTGGGGAAGAGCAGGTCGATGAAGCGCTCGGCGGTCGGCTGGGGCTCGTGGTTGGCGAGGCCCGGCCGCTCGTTCGCCTCGATGAAGACGCCGTCGGGGGCGTCGGGGGAGGTCACGATCAGGTCGAGCCCGGTCACCGGGATGCCGATGACCTCGGAGCCTTCACCGCGGCGGTGGCGAGATCGGGGTGGATGTCGGCGGTCACGTCATGGATCGTGCCACCAGTGTGGAGGTTCGCGGTGCGCCGAACCGCGAGCGTGGTCCCCTCCGGGAGCACGTCGTCGAGCGACCAGCCCGCCGCCTCGACCGTGCGAGCGGTGTCGTCGTCGACGGGGATGGTCGACTCGCCGTGGGTGGCGGCCGCCCGGCGCCGGCTCTGGGCCTCGATCAGGTCGCGCACGCTGTGGCGTCCGGTGCCCACCACCGTGGCGGGGCGGCGCACGGCGGCGGCCACGACCTCGTGGTCGATGACGACGACACGCAGGTCCTCGCCGGGCACACGCTCCTCGAGCAGCACGGCGGTGCTGAATGTTCGGGCGAGCGCAATCGCCCGGTCGAGGTGGTCGTCGTCGGTGACGCCCACGGTGATGCCCTGGCCCTGCTCGCCACGGGCGGGCTTGACCACGACGTCGCCCACCTCGGCAAGGAACGAATGGTCGCCATCGTCGAAGGTGGCGTCGCGCCCGGCGGGCAAGTGCAGGCCGGCGGCGGCGAGGATGCGCCGGGTGTGGCGCTTGTCGTCGCACCGGCTCATGGCGACGGCGGTGGTCAGCTCGGACAGGGACTCGCGGGTCACGAGCGAGCGCCCGCCATGGCTGAGGCGCATCTCGCCGGCGGGAACGTCGAGCACCTCGACGGCGATCCCGCGGCGCACGGCCTCGTCCGCGATGATCCGGGCGTAGGGGTTGAGGTCGTCGAGCTCGTCCTGCGGGCCGGCGAACAGCCGCTCGTTGATGGGGTTCTTGCGCTTGACTGCGAAGACCGGCACCCGCTCGAAGCCGAGCTTCTCGTAGAGCGCGATCGCCGGCCGGTTGTCGTGCATGACCGACAGGTCGAGGTAGGCGCGGTCCCGCGTCTGGAAGCGGTCGATCAGGCCCCGCACGAGGGCGTCGCCCGCCCCAGGGACGCGGCTCGCCGGATCGACGGCCAGGCACCACAGCGACGTGCCCTTCTCCGGGTCGCCGAAGGCCAGCTCGTGGTCGACGCCGGTGACCGTGCCGATGACGTCACCGGTGTTGGCGTCCTCGGCCACCAGGTAGGTCACCTGGCGGCCCTGGTGGTTCGTCCACAGCACCTCGACCGGCGCCGGGATCATGCCGCAGCGCACGTAGATGCGGTTCATGGCCTCGGCGTCGTCGGGGGTCGACATGCCACGCACGAACACCCCCTTGGCCGGCTTGGTCCGGGGACGGGGGGCCTGGTGAAGCCACAGGCGATAGGTGTAGGAGGGGTCGACGAAGAGCCGCTGGGGCGACTGCGCCACGAGCACGTGGGGGTCGCGGGCGTAGAGGCAGATGTCGCGCCGGCCCTCGGCCTCGCCGGCCAGCGCCTCCACCAGGCGTTCGGCAGACAGGAACGTCTGACCGAACAGCACCCGGCCCCACCCCAGGTCGAGCACGACGTCGCGAGCCATGTCCGCCATCAGGTGCTCCGGAGGCTCCTGCCAGCTCGTCGTGGAGATCGCGTCGCCGCGGCCCCAGCCGCCCACCTGGCGCGTGCGGTCGCCGACCCCGTCGCTGACGCGGGTGGAGGAGCCGGACGGCATGCCATCCGGGGATGACGGGGAGCTCACGGGGCGATCCGATGGGTCTGGAGCCACAGCTCGAGGAGGCCGAGCTGCCACA